>JBKPOY010000035.1:0-67462 GCA_046733295.1 Actinomycetota bacterium
CCGCTTTCGCCGGTAGCGGTGAGCTCACCCGACGGCAGGAGCATCGCGTACAGCGCCTGGCGGGAGCTGCGTAGCGTCGATCCGGCGCTCTCGTTCTCGACGCAGCGGATTCGGCCCGGCGAGGCGCTGGCGGTGCCCTCACTGCGCGTGGCCGACGACCAGGGACACGACTTCCTCGTCGCCCGCGGCGCCTACTCCGCGGCGTGGCGCGACGACGGCGCGCTCGCGTACGTCCAGGGTGTTGAGCCGAGCTTCCGCGCCGGCAACATCTACGACGGCCGGGTTCTCGTCCGTCGCGACACACACGGCCCCGCGGTCGAGTGGACGCCCGAGCCGGGTCGCTACGTCGTGTACGGGTGGGCAGGCTCGCGGCTCCTCTTCTACAGCATCGGCGCCGGCGAGAGCCTCGAGCTCTTCGTGGCCGACGGGCCCGGCCGGGTGCGGCCCTTCGCCGACGGCAGCGCAGTTGCTCTCAGCCCGGACGGAGCGCGCGTGGTCGTCCTCAGTCCGGACGCAACGAGCGTGCGGGTGCTCGACGTCGCCACGGGGCGTGAGCAGGCGTGGCTGGACGTGAAGACGGCCTCGCCTCCCCTTCGCTGGATCGGCTATTCGGGCTCGTGGACGCGAGACCGTGTCGTCGCCCCTGCGAGCTCCGGGCTGGCGGTCTTCCGGATCGGCCCGGAGTCGATCGAGCTGGAGCAGGCGCTCAGCCTGAGCCAAACGGAGTTCCCGGCGGGCGTCCAGGAGCCGGAGTTCGTCGACGCGGAAGCCGACGAGATCGTCGCGACCGCCGAAGCGCCGGCAGCCGACGGTCAGGCTGCCGCGTTCTTCCTCGACTGCGATCGGGTGGCACGGACGTGCGCGCGTGGCGCGCCCGCTCCCGCGAAGGAATGGCCACGACTCGTCCGCAATCCGAGCCGCCCCGGAAAGGAGCGTTCCCGATGACGATCCGCCGGCTCATCGCACTCGTCTCCGCGGCGATCGTCCTCGCGCATCCGGCCCGCGCCTGCGCCTACTACACGTACTTCGACTTCGCGCGGCGCTCGAACACGGCTTCGACGCTGACGATGGTCTGGCAGCAGATTCCGGGCCACTTCAGCACCGCGGCCTGGCGCGCCGGCTCGGGCTCGTCGACAAACGCGTGCTGGATCGGCCACGGCTGGCTGCCGGTCGGGTGGTACGACCTGAACGGCCACTGGGACAGCTACAACGGCACGATCAAGGGCCGCGTCTTCTACCTCCAGAACAAACCGTGCTGGAACGGAACGTGGCGCACCGAGCTCTTCGTCCACTCCGAGGAGACTGCCGACCAGGGTCAGTACTGTCCCTCCGCCGGCGACGACCCCTATTGCTGGGAAGCCGACTACGACTACATGTCGAACGGCTGCATCAAGATCTCCCGCGCCGGCAACCCGAGCGACCTACGCCTGATGCACGACGGCTGGCACGCGAAGACGAGCGACTACCGGCACGGCTCGTTCTGGATCAACGACTGGCTCTACGTGCACGACTGAGCCGGTCAGTCACGAGGCCCTCCCCAGGGAGCGAAGCGGCGGCAGGGGCCGCCGTTTCGCGTTGGCTGCTAGTCGTCGTCCGAGCCGCCGTCCTCGTCGGCGGAGCTCTGCGGCTCATCCGGCGGGACAGTGACCTTCTCCGGCGTGATCTCGCCGGGGATGATCGAGATGTCGACCTCGTCGTCGTTCTTGCGCTCGACGAGAATCGTCGAGCCGGGCTCCAGGTTCCGGCCGAGGACGAAGTCGGCTAGCGGGTCCTCGATGAACCGCTGGATCGCGCGGCGCAACGGCCGGGCGCCCATCGCGGGGTCGTAGCCCTTCTCGACGAGCAGCTCCTTCGCGTCGTTGGTGAGCTCGATCGCCACCTCGTGCTCGCCCATCTGCTCGCGCAGCCGGCGGAGCACCAGGTCGACGATCGTCGTGATCTCGTCCTTCGTCAGCTTGTGGAAGACGATCACCTCGTCGATGCGGTTGAGCAGCTCCGGCCGGAAAACCTTCTTAAGCTCGCCCATGATCCGATCCTTCATGTCCTCGTACGACAGGCCGGTCTCGTCGCCGATCGAGAACCCGAGGGTCTGGTTCTTCGAGATCGTGCCGGCGCCGATGTTCGAGGTCATGATCACGATCGTGTTGCGGAAGTCGACCTTCCGCCCCTGGGCGTCCGTGAGCCGGCCGTCCTCCAGGATCTGAAGGAGGATGTTGAAGACGTCGGGGTGGGCCTTCTCGATCTCGTCGAGGAGCACCACCGAGTAAGGCTTGCGGCGAACGGCCTCGGTGAGCTGCCCGCCCTCGTCGTAACCGATGTAGCCGGGCGGTGAGCCGACGAGCCGCGACACGGAGTGCTTCTCCATGTACTCCGACATGTCGACCTGAACCATCGCGTCCTCGTCACCGAACAGGAACTCGGCGAGCGTGCGCGCCAGCTCGGTCTTGCCGACGCCGGAGGGCCCGAGGAAGATGAACGAGCCGGTCGGGCGCTTCGGATCCTTGATGCCCGCGCGGGCGCGGCGGATCGACTTCGAGACGGCGACGATCGCCTCCTCCTGGCCGATCACGCGCTTGTGCAGCTCTTCCTCCATCCGGATCAACTTCTGCGACTCGGCCTCGGTGAGCTTGAAGACGGGGATGCCCGTCCACATCGAGACGATGTCGGCGATCTCCTCCTCGCCGATCTCCGGCTGCTCCTCGGCTCCTTCCGAGTTGCGCCATTCCTCCTCGAGGTCGCGCTTCTTCTGCGAGAGCTTGCGCTCCTTGTCGCGGAGGGAGGCCGCCTTCTCGAACTCCTGCGACTCGATCGCCTCTTCCTTGTCCTTGCGGACCTTCTCGATCTCGTCCTCGAGCTCGCGGTAGCGCGGCGGCGCGCTCATCGTCTTGATGCGCATGCGGGACGCGGCCTCGTCGATCAGGTCGATCGCCTTGTCCGGCAGGTGCCGATCCTGGATGTACCGATCGGAGAGCGTTGCGGCAGCGCGGAGGGCCTCGTCGGTGATCTTGCAGCGGTGGTGCGCCTCGTAGCGGTCGCGCAACCCGCGCAGGATCTGAACCGTGTCGTCCACGGTCGGCTCGTCGACGCGGATCTGCTGGAACCGGCGCTCGAGCGCCGCGTCCCGCTCGAGGTACTTGCGGTACTCGTCGAGCGTCGTCGCTCCGATCGTCTGGAGCTCACCACGCGCCAACGCCGGCTTCAGGATCGAGGCGGCGTCGATCGCGCCTTCGGCCGCGCCGGCGCCGACGAGGTTGTGGAGCTCGTCGATGAACAGGATGATGTCGCCGCGCTGGGTGATCTCCTTCATCACCTTCTTCAGGCGCTCCTCGAACTCACCGCGGTACTTCGAGCCGGCGACGAGCGCAGCGAGGTCGAGCGTGTAGATCTGCTTGCCCTTCAGGAGCTCGGGAACGTTGTTCGACGAGATCCGCGCGGCGAGACCCTCGACGACGGCCGTCTTTCCGACGCCCGGCTCGCCGATCAGCACGGGGTTGTTCTTCGTGCGGCGCGACAGGATCTGCATGACGCGCTCGATCTCGGTCTGCCGGCCCACCACCGGGTCGAGCTTCGCCTCGGCGGCAAGCTTCGTCAGGTTCCGGCCGAACTGGTCGAGCAGCTTCGAGCTCTTGGTTTTCTCACCTGGAGCGCCGCCGGGGCCGCCCTGCTGGCGCCTGCCGGGGCCTGAGAGCATCCGGATGATCTCGTTGCGAATCTTCTCGGCGTCCGCGTCGAAGTCGAGCAGGATCCGGGCTGCCACGCCTTCGTTCTCGCGCACGAGGCCGAGCAGGATGTGCTCGGTGCCGATGTAGTTGTGGCCGAGCGACAGCGCCTCGCGGAGCGCAAGCTCGAGCACTTTCTTCGCGCGTGGGGTGAACGGGATCTGTCCCGTCGTCACCTCGTCGCCCTGCCCCACGATGCGGGCGACCTGCGCGCGAACCTCCTCGACCGTGATGTCGAGGGACTCGAGGACACGGGCCGCAAGCCCTTCCTCCTCGCGCAACAGGCCGAGGAGGATGTGCTCCGTGCCGATGTAGTTGTGCTTGAGCGCACGCGCCTCGTCCTGGGCGAGGACGACGACCTGGCGGGCTCTCTCGGTGAATCGTTCGAACAACCTCTTCCCTCTCTCGGCTCCGTGGGCGCTAAGCCTTAGCGCCGCTCCACTCTAGCGAACCCCTCGGGGGGCACCGCCAGGCTTTCCGAGCCTCTCGGCGAGGCTTTTCAAAACCGTTACCGAGGGCTTCCGTCACCGAGTCGAGCAACGCCCCCGAGAGGGCGTGGAGCGGCCAAGAGCAGTCCGGCCACGCCGATCCACCCAGGCCGGCCGCCTCAACCTTTTTGACGGTTCATTCGTCATAGCCAGGACCGTGCGGCTCCAGGACCACACTCGAAGCTTGGATTTTCGGACGAACCAATCATGATGGTCAACCCGCGGCCCCTGTTTACACATCTTCGAGTGGCGGAAAGTCCTACCTCATTGCGGCTTCCTTGCTTACCAACCCTTGACACGACGCCGATCACGGCTATCTATGGTTCTCAAGGGGATTTGTACTAGCGGCCACCGCGGCGATCGCGGGTGAATCGAGGAGGGGACTTGACAACAGACGGGGATTTGCGGCACTCCTCGACCCTGCGCGACTACTTGGCGGTGGTGCGCCGGCGCAAGTGGATCATCCTGCAGGCGGTGATCCTCATCCCACTGGCGGCCCTCGTGCTGTCGGTGCGACAGCACAAGGTCTATCAGGCGAAGGCGCAGGTGCTCCTGACGATGCAGGACCTGGGTCGCGCGCTGACCGGATTCGGCGCCCCGGACGTCAACCAGGACGCAACGCGCATCTCCCAGACGCAGGCCAACATCGCCCGCACTCCGGAGGTCGCGGACCGGGCGTTGGCTAAGGCGGGGATCCGCGATCGGAGCGGCTACCGTCTGCTGGCCGCGTCCAAGGTCACGGCTGACCCGACGTCGAACCTCCTCTTTTTCTCGGCTCGGGATCGCGATCCGGCCACCGCCGTGCGGCTGGTGAACGCATACGCGAACGGCTACGTCGACTACAAGCAACAACTCGACACGGCGTCGATCAAGAAGGCCGAGAGCGGAGTTCGCGACCGGCTGTCACAACTCCGGAAGAACGGCCAGGAGAGTTCGCGGCTGTTCACCAATCTGGCCGACCGGCTCGACCAGCTCGAGCAGATGAAGGCGCTTCAGAGCTCGAACGCTTCGGTCGTTCGCACCGCCGACTTCGCCCGCCAGGTGGAGCCCCAGCCGCTACGCAATGGAATCATCGGGCTCGCCCTGGGCCTCGTGCTCGGACTCGCGCTCGCGTTCCTGCGCGATGCCCTCGACACGCGCGTCCGTTCCGCGGAGGAGATCGGCGACCGGCTCGGGTTGCCGCTGCTGGCGCGGGTGCCGGAGCCGCCGCGCCGCTTGCGGCGCGAGAACCGGCTGGTGATGCTGGCCGACCCGACCTCGCCGGAGGCGGAGGCCTTCCGGATGCTCCGGACGAACCTCGACTTCGTCCGGCTCGACCACGACGCCAAGACGATCATGGTCACGAGCGCGGTCGAGGCGGAGGGCAAGTCGACGACTGCCGCGAACCTCGCGGCCGCCCTAGCACGCGTCGGGCAGCGCGTCACGCTCGTCGACCTCGACCTTCGCCGGCCCTTCCTGCACAACTTCTTCGATCTCGCCGGGCGGCCGGGCCTGACGCAGGTTGCGCTCGGCCACGCAGAGCTCGAGGATGCGCTGACGCCGATCCCGCTGATGCGGCCCGGGAAGCTGACCGATCCCCTCAACGACCCACTCGGCGAGGTGAACGGCAATGGGCACCGGAACGGCCGCGTCGAGGGCCTGCTCGAGGTTCTGGGCTCGGGCCCGATCCCGCCGAATGTCGACGAGTTCGTCGGCACGAAGGCGGTCGCCGAGATCCTGACCGAGCTGCGGCAGCGTTCGGACGTCGTCATCATCGACTCGACGCCGCTGCTAGTCGTCGGCGACGCCATGGCACTCACCGGCTCGGTCGACGCGCTGCTCGTCGTCGCCCGTGCGAACCTCGTGCGACGCCCGATGCTCCGCGAGCTCCACCGCGTGCTCGAGGCGAGCCCCGCTCTCAAGCTCGGCTACGTGGTCACCGGCGCGGCCGCCGGTGCGGGTTACTACGGCTACGAGAGCTCCTACGGCTACCGCGCCTCCGCGCGGCGGCCGAAGGAGCGCGTGGAATGAGGCGGACGCGGATTCTCATCGCCGACTCGGTCCCGATCTTCAGGGCCGGCGTCCGGAACCTCCTTTCGCGCGAAGCCGACTTCGAGGTGGTCGACGCAGCCGATCTCGACGAGGTCCAGCGCGTCATTGCCGAGGGTGAGCCAGACGTCGCCCTCGTCGACCTCGACCTTCCTCCGGACGGCGGCATCGCCGCGGTGCGGAATCTCGCGAAGGAGTGCTCCACCCACATGATCGTCTGGAGCTTCGAGCCGGAGCGCGAGACCGTGCTCGCCGCGGTTCGCGCGGGGGCGGACGGCTACCTCCACAAGGAAATCGCCCCGCAGGGCCTGATCCGCTCGCTGCGTGGCGCGGTCGAGGGCGAGGCGCCGCTCTCGCGCGACCTGGCGAGCATGATGATCGCGGCGCTCCACGCCCTCGAGAAGCAAGCAAACGCCCGTGAGCGCGCCGCCGTGCTCTCGGCCCGCGAGCGTGAGGTGCTTGATCTTGTCGCGCGGGGGGCGCGCAACAAGGAGATCGCCGCGGCGCTCTTCATCTCCGAGTTCACCGTCAAGCGGCACATGCAGAACATCCTCCAGAAGCTCGAGCTGCCGTCGCGCCGCGCCGCCGCAGCGTTCCACTGGGCCGCCTTCGGCTCGGAGGGCGCCGTCGCCGCGGGGCAAATGGCATGAGCGTCTCGCTCGGGACGGGCGGGGCGGCCCTCGTGGCCGTGGTCTGCAAGGTCCCGCTGCTCTGCGAGGCCCTGGCGTCGTCCTTCGAGGGCATCGGCGACATTCGCTCGTTCCCGGGCGACCTCGAGGACACCGACGGTCTCCTTCGGTCGCTCCGCCCGGACGCGGTCGTCGTCGACACGCGCCCGCAGGCGGCGGCGGCCGAGCCGTTCGCGCGAGACACCCACACCCCGCTCGTGCACGTGCTGCTCCGCGAGCAGAAGCTTCGCGTCCTGCGACGCGGTGACTGGGAGGTGCTCGAACAGGAGGACGCGTCGCCCGAGGCGATCAGGAACGTCCTCGTCGCGGGGATCTACGGGAAGAGGCAGCCGGCGTGAACGCGACGGAACGCATCGCGCTCGCCCAGGGCGTGGAGCTCTACGACGAGCTCTCCGCAACGGTCAACGAGCGTACCCTCGAGATTCTGGAGCAGCGCCGCAAGACGGCGGTGATCAGACGGCGCGGGTGGCTGGTCCGCCGCATGCTCCTGATCGCCGACATTGTCGGGCTCGCCCTGGCCTTCGCCCTGGCGGAGGGGATCTTCAGGCACGGGACGGGCCTCAATCACTTCAACCTCTGGACGGAGGTGCTGCTCTTCGCAGCGACCCTGCCGGGCTGGCTTGTTGTCGTGAAGCTGTACGGCCTCTACGACCACGACGAGGAACGGACCGACCACACGACGGTCGACGACCTCGTCGGCGTCTTCCACATGGTCACAGTGGGGACGTGGTTGTTCTACGCGGGCGCCTACTTGACCGGGCTCGCCCACCCCGCGCTGCCCAAGATCGCGCTCTTCTGGGTGCTCGCGATCGTCTTCGTGACGATGGCGCGTGGGGCGGCGCGGACGATCGCGCGACGGCAGGTGACGTACGTCCAGAATGCGGTCATCGTCGGCGCCGGCGAGGTGGGCCAGCTCGTGGCGAAGAAGCTCTTGAATCACCCCGAGTACGGGATCAACCTCGTCGGCTTCGTCGACGCGCAGCCCAAGGAACGCCGTGACGACCTCGAGGGGCTGACCCTGCTCGGCTCGCCCGACCGGCTCCCGGGGATCGTGCGGCTGTTCGACATCGAGCGCGTGATCGTCGCGTTCTCGAACGACTCGCACGAGAGCAGCCTCGAGCTGATCCGCTCCCTCAAGGACCTCGAGATCCAGATCGACATCGTCCCGCGTCTCTTCGAGCTGGTCGGGCCGAGTGTGGCGATCCACACCGTCGAGGGCCTGCCGTTGATCGGCCTCCCGCCGCTCCAGCTCTCGGGGTCGTCGCGCGTGATGAAACGTCTGATGGACGTGGTCATCGCGAGCCTCGCGCTCCTCGTGCTCTCGCCACTCTTCGCGGTGCTGGCGCTCCTCATCAAGCGCGATTCTCATGGCCCAGTGTTCTTTCGGCAGGTCCGCATGGGCCGTGGAGACACCTTCCGGATCTACAAGTTCCGGACGATGAGCGCCGACGCGGACGAGCGAAAGAGCGAGTTCGCACATTTGAACAAATACGCCCACGCCGGCGGCGACACACGCATGTTCAAGATCGAGAACGACCCGCGCGTGACCAGACTCGGCCGCTTTCTCCGGCGCTACTCCCTCGACGAGCTGCCACAGCTGATCAACGTCTTCACGGGCGAGATGAGCCTTGTCGGCCCGCGGCCTTTGATCCTCGAAGAGGACCGGCACGTGGAGCTGTGGGGCCGTCAGCGGCTCGACCTGAAGCCCGGGATGACGGGACCCTGGCAGGTCCTCGGCCGTAACGACATCCCCTTTGCGGAGATGGTGAAGCTGGACTACCTCTACGTGACGAACTGGTCGCTGTTCCGGGACCTGCAGCTGATACTCCGGACGATCCCGATCTTGTTCCGGACGCGCAGCGACTAGGAATGGCGATGCCTGGGTCGGCAGCGGGCCGACTGACGACGCCTCACGTCGCGGACGCGCCGACCGCGCTCGTCCTCGGCGGCCTCACGCTCGGCGTCGGGGCGCTCGCGGTCTACCGGCCAATGGTCGCCTTCGGGCTCGTTCTGCTGGCCGTTGCTGCGTGCGTGGTCGTCCGCACCGGCGTCGTCGGCGTCGCGCTGATCACGGTTGGCGCGCTCCCGTGGCTGACCGTCTTCGACGCGCTCGTGCCCCGCCTCACCGCCACGCTGGTTGCGGCGGCGGCGGTCGGGGCCCTGCTCGTGCTCACCTCGACCGGTGAGCAGGCGACGTACCCGGTGGCGCTCCAGTTGGGTCTGATCCTGTTTTTCGTGCCGATCGCGCTGTCGCTCGCCGGCGAGGGTTCCGGCCAGCAGCTCATCGAGGTCGGCAAGTACGTGCTGTTCCCGGCGATGGCGATCGTGCTCGCGCGGGCCCGGCCCACGCCGGCCATGCGGACGGTGGTGATCGGGACCCTGGTGAGCGCAGCCGCCGCGCTGCTCGTGCACCTCATGCTCGGGCTGGTGGGCGTCGGCTCGATCGGCACGTACTACGGCAGCGGCGAGCTGCTCGTCTACGCGAACCCGCACCACCTGGCGTTGCTCGCGAGCTGCGTGGCCGCCGGGAGCATCCGCGCCCCCTTCAGCCTCCAGTGGCGCGTCGCGATCTTCGCCACCGCCGCGGTCGTGACGATCGCGACCGGGGTTCGCTCGGCACTTGCCGGGCTGTTCATTCTCGTGCTCGCCAGCGTGATCTGGTCGCGCTCGCGCAAGACGGCACTGGTGCTGCTCATCATGGCGGTCGGTGCAGTGTTCTGGACGGGCGTCCAGAAGGTGCCGGAGTCCCGCTACCAGACGTCGCAGTCGCTCGGCGAGTTCAACCGGTTCGAGACCGTCGGCAGCAACCGCGGCCAGATCTGGTCGACGGCGGTCGCGGACTGGCGGGCTTCGGGGCCTGAAGGATGGTTCTTCGGCACGGGTCTGCGAAGCATTCCGAAGTTCGAGATCAAGCGGCTCGGCCAGGCGCTCGTCGGCCACAGCGACGTCGTCCAGGTCGGCGTGGAGCTCGGCGTGATCGGACTGCTCGGCCTGATCCTGATCTGGATGTCGATCGTGTTCACGGCGGCCGAACGGCTGCCGCTTCTAACCCTGGGCACGTTCGGGGCACTCAACGGATCGCTCGAGTACTCCGGCCCGATCGTCGTGGGGTTGACGCTGTGCCTCGGTTTCGGGGCCGTGAGCCGGTTACGCACCCGATCGGAGCAGTGACCGCGCTCGACGCGGAGCGCGCGGCCTCGAGCCCGCGGCCTCAGCTCGACCGCGTGTTCCGACGCGGCTTCGCCGAGACGTTTGTCCTCGACATTGTCGCGCGCGCGCTGAGCGCCGCCTCGATCGTCGTCCTCATCCGCGGCCTCGGCGTCTCCGCCTACGCCTTCGTCACGCTCTTCCTGATCTTCGCGCAGTTCCTCGCCTCCGCCGCAGGCGGCGGCGTTCGGCTGCGGTATCTGCGGCGTGAGGCGGAGCGCATCTCGCGTGGGGAGAGCCGCGAGGCCGTGTCGTTCGGCGCGGCGCTCGTCAGCAGCTCCGTGCTCGTCGCCGCTATCGCACTGGCGTTCCTGCCCTTCGCGGCCGTGTTCGTCGACGTCCCCGCCGCGGGCACCGCCTGGGGACTCGTCGTCTACAGCACCTGCTTCGGGATCGGCTGGGGGGCGATCGAGCTCGCCATCGCCCACTACCAGTCGCGCAGGCGCTTCCGGCTCGCGGGCGGGATCAACGTCCTGCGTGCGGCCGCGATCCTCGCCGTCTCGGTGTTCGTCGTCGTCGTCGACTCCGAGAAGCCGCCCCCGCTCGCGCTCTGGTTCGTCGGCGGAATGCTCCTCGCGGGGGCGATCGCCGTGGGCTGGGTGTTCGGCCGCCGTGATCCCAGCGCCGATGCGACGCTCCGCGAGCGCTGGCTCCTCTCGCGCGAGGAGGGCTGGTTGACCGCTTACCTGCTGGCCGCGGCAGGGTTCGCGTACATCGACGTCATCGTTGCGAGCATCTTCCTGGACGCACACGGGATCGCGACCCTCGGCGCCACCCTCCGCTACCTGTCCGTCGCCCTCGCGGCGATCCCGGCGATCGGCGCCGTCCTCCGGGTTCGCGTCTCCCAGACCGACGTCGTCGACTCCGGCGTGAACCAGCGGGCGCTGATCCTCGGCTGGCTTCGCACCACGGCGCTTCCGGGGGCCGCCGTGCTCGCGGTCTCGATCGCGCTCGTCCCGTACGTGGTCCCGCTGATCGACGGCGGCCGCTATCCGGGCTCGATCGTCGCGCTCCAGATCTTTCTCGTCTCCGCCGTCGCCGCCTACCTGTCCGAGCCCGGCTCGAACGTCCTCATGGCGCAGGACCGCAACGCCACGCTCGCCGTGCTGTTCGGTGCCGCGCTGGCGCTCAATTTCGTCGGCGACCTGCTCGTCGCCGCGCGGTGGGGCGTCACCGGGATCGCCGTCGTGTCGACCGCGAGCTTCGTCGCGCTCAGGATCGTTGTCACCGCCTACGCCCTGGAGCGGACGGGATGACCGGGCCGACATTCGCCGTCGTCGTCGCCGCCTACAATGCCGAGCGCACGCTCGCGGCGACCGTCCGGTCGGTGCTCGCGCAAACGCGAAGCGACTTCGAGCTCGCGATCGTCGACGACGGCTCTACGGACGGGACGCTCGAGCTCGCCCAGGGTTTCGACGATTCCCGAGTGAAAGTCCTCCGGCAAGAGAACGGCGGCACCGCAGCCGCCCGTAACGCCGGCATCGCGGGAACGAGCGCTCCGCTCATCGCGATCCTGGACAGCGACGACCTCTGGCTCCCGCGCTACCTCGAAACCATGGGCCGGCTGCTCGACGCCGATCCCGGAGCGGCGCTCGCCTACACGGACGCGTGGGTGCTCCACGACCCGTCGGGACGTATCGCCCGGCGGTATGCGGCCTCCGCCGTGAATCCGCCGCAACGACCGCCGGACGACCCGCACGAGCTGCTCGAGCTGCTCATCCAGGGGAACTTCGTCTTCGCCTCGGCGACGTTCCGGCGCTCGGTGGTGGAGGAGATCGGTGTCTTCGATCGGCGCTGCAACGAATGCGAGGACTACGAGCTCTGGCTGCGCTTCGCGGCGCACGGTCGCCGCTTCGTCCGCTCCGAGGGCCCCCTCGCGGTCTACCGGAACCGGGCCGGCTCGAAAAGCTCGAACGAGCTTCGCCTGCTCGAGGGCGTCCGGGACTGCTTCGACGTCGTGCTCACGGAATACGAGCTGGACGCCGGGCTGCGGGCTGTCGCGGGGCGGCGGCGGGCGGCGGTGAACGCCGAGGTGACCCGGCGCCTGCCCCGGGCCCGGCGGTTGCTGCGCGGATATGCCAGGGGGCTGCTGGCGCCGTACCTCTGGCGCCGCACGCCGCCGCCCGAGGTCGCGGGCGTGCTCACGAGCCGCTGAGCGCGGCTTCGTAGGCCGCCAGCAGCTGCCGCGCCGAGTGCTGCCAGGAGAGCGCATGCTCGACGCGCTCTCGACCGATTCGACCGCGGCGCTCGCGCTCGGCGGGATCGTCCAGGAGCCGTGCGATCGCATCGGCGAAGGCCCCGTCGTCGTTCGGCTGGGCGTAGAGCGCCGCGTCGGCGGCCGAGACGCGGGCCTCCTTGAGGTCGAAGGAGACGATCGGCCGGCTCATCGCCATGTACTCGACGATCTTGTTCATCGTCGAGACGTTGTTCAGGGCGTTGAGCGGATCCGGCGCCAGGCACACGTCCGCGGTCGAGAGGTAGCGGCAAACGTCGTCATCGGGAAGACGGCCCGTGAAGGTCACGAGCTCGTCCAGGCCGAGCTCGGCCGCCAGCGCCACCATGGGCTCGAACTCGTCACCCGAGCCGATGAACGCTGCGTGCCAGTCGTCGCGCCGCTGGCGGAGACAAGCGAGCGCGCGGAGCGCGTAGTCCACCCCGTCCTGAGGCCCCATCACTCCGAGATAGCAGAGCAAGTGCGGCTTGTCGCGCTTCAGAGTCGGATTCGGGTCGGTTTGCTGGAAGCGGTCGAGCGAGGGGGCGCTGCGAACCACGAAAACCTCCTCCGGGCGCTTCCCGCCCCGCTCCACCGCAATCCGTTTGTAGCTCTCGTTCGTCGCGATGACGACGTCTGCGAGCCGGTAGGTACGGCGCTCGAGCGCCACGAGGGCACGGTAGGCGGCGTCTTTGCCGCGGCCGAAGCGTGAGAGGTAAAGCTCCGGGACGAGGTCGTGCTGGTCGAACACGAAGCGCGCCCCTCGGCGCTTCAGCGATTTGGCCACCAGGAAGAAGAGATCGGGCGGGTTGCAGGCCTGGACGACGTCGAAGTTGCCCAGGCGACGCGCCAGACGTAGCGAGCGCCAGATCGCCGTGCCGTATTCGCGGGCGTAGTCGATGCCGCCGACCGCCGGGCGTAGAGCGTAGCGATGGATCTGAATGCCTTCGAGCTCGGCGTAGGGCTCGGTGTCATACGTGTCACCGCGGGGGCAGATCACCACGACCTCGTAGCCGGCCCCACGCAACGCCAAGCTCTCCTGCCAGACCCGCCGGTCCAACGGGACCGAGAGGTTCTCGACCAGGATCAGGACACGCTTACCAGGCAACGCCCACGTATTCGCCCCGGCTGCGGAGCTCCTCCGCGTCGGGCAGCCGCACGAGGTCGATCACGAGCTTGCCGCCGGCGCGACCAAGCGCGTCCACCACCGCGGCGTCCTTGGAGCCGACCACGCAGACCTCCGCGTCGAGAAGCGCCTCCTCGGCCGTGGGAACGAGCAGGTCGGCGATGTGCGGCAGATGGGTCTCGATGAACGTCCGGTTGGCGCCGGTGAGCCGCGAGAGGAGGACGTGCGGGTCGAAGACCTTGAGCTCGTACCCCTTGCCGAGCAGGCGCTCCGCGAGCTCGACGAGGGGGCTCTCGCGCAGGTCGTCCGTCCCGGGCTTGAACGCGAGCCCGAACATGCAGACCTTGCGGCGCCCCGAGTCGACCACGAGCTCGAGCGCCCGCCGCATGTGCTCCTCGTTCGACGGCAGCACGTGCTCGAGAATCGGGAGCGACAGACCGAGTCCGCGGGCATGACCGGCGAGCGCGCGGAGGTCCTTGGGCAGGCACGAGCCGCCGAACGAGAAGCCCGGCGACAGATACGCCGGGCTGATGTTGAGCTTCGTGTCGGCGCGAAAGATCTCCATCACGCGATGCGAGTCGACTCCAATCTCCTTCGCGAGTGTCCCGATCTCGTTGGCGAAGCCGACCTTGAGGCCGTGAAACGCGTTGTCGACGTACTTCGCGAGCTCGGCGACACGGATCGGCACGTTGAAGGTCGGACAGTCGAAGCCGTCGTAGAGGGAGAGCACGTCGGCTCCTGAATGCTCGTCCGCGGCTCCCACGACGATCTTCGGCGGCGCGTAGAAGTCCGCGACGCCGGTTCCTTCGCGCAGGAACTCCGGATTGACCGCCACACCGAGGTCGGCACCCACTGTTCGGCCCGACTCACGCTCGAGGATCGGCCGCAGCAGGTCGTCGCAGGTGCCGGGAAGCATCGTGCTGCGGAAGACGACCGTGAAGCGACCCTCCTTCTCGTGGAGAGCGGTGCCGATCTCCGCAGACGCCCGCTCGAGCGCTTCGGTCGAGAGGCGGCCGTGAGGCCCGGACGGCGTGCCTACGCAGACCAACGCCAGCTCGGAGGCCGCGATCGCCTCCGCCGCATCCGTGGTCGCACGCAAGGTGCCCGCGTCGACGGTACCGGCGATCAACTCGTCGACGCGCTCCTCGAGCACGGGCGTGCGGCCGTCATTGACCATTTCGACCTTCTCGGCATTGACGTCGACGCCCACGACGTCGTGGCCGTCGTGGGCGAAGCAGGCCGCAGAGACGCAACCGACATAGCCAAGCCCGAAGACGCTGAGCCTCATCCGAACAGGATTCTGCGGTAGATCTCTGCGACCTTCGGCACGGAGGCGTGGGAGACGGCCGCATCGCGCGCCGCCGCCGCGACTTCGGCGCGCCGAGAATCGTCGTCGAGCAGCTCGCCGATCCGCTCGGCGAAGGCCGCCACATCGCCGACTCCGACGACGAATCCGTTCCGCCCGTCCTCGACGAGGTCGCGCAACTCGCCGACGTCGCTGACGACCGGTGGGAGCCCACTTGCCATTGCCTCCGTCATGGCCACCGACAGCCCCTCGTACCTGCTCGTGAGCACGAAAACGCACCCCGACCTGTAGACCTCCTGGATGTCCACCCGGAGGCCCAGGAAGTCGATCGCATCGCCGATGCCCCGTCGATCGGCCTCCGCGACGAGGTCGGCCCGGAGCGGGCCCACGCCCGCCACGGCGGCCCGCAGGGCCGGTTGCCGGTCCCGTAGCAAGGCGACGATCTGGAGGAAATCGGAAAGGCGCTTTGTCGGGATGAGCTCTCCGACCGTGAGGAGGTCGTAGGCCCGCGGCGCATCGGGTGCCGCGGGCGTGAAGCGCCCGACGTCCACCGCGGGAGGCGTGATGTGGACGCGGGCCCCGTCCACCCCGTGTGCGATCAGAGCCGACCGTCCGCGCGACCCCATCGTGCAGACGGCATCCGTCCGCCGCACGACGGCAAGCAGCGCGTGCTCCAGAGGCGGGAGGGGCCTGGGCAGCCTGCCGAGGATGCCGTTGTCGGAGCGCCAGCCGCCACCCGCCCACTCCACCTCGCCGCCGATCATGTGGTACGCCGTCCGCGCGCCGGCGGCTCTGCCGGCCACGAAGCCGTTGACGCCGTGGGGCATGACGTTCCAGCTCAGCACCCACTCGGGCCTGAGCTCACGAGCGAGGCGGGTGCAGGTGACGAGCTTGCTGCCCGCCCGGCCGAGCAGGCGTGTCAACCTCGGCGACGGCACGACGCTGCGGACCTTCGGGATCGGCGGCGCCGGTTCGTCGGCCACGAGCACGAGCTCGGACACCTCGTCCAGCTCGACGAGCGGCAGGAGATGGGCGCGCAACTGGTTCGCGTTCAGCGTGACGGTCGCCAGCAGCCTCACGGCCGCTCCGAGGAGGTCAGTGCGGGTCGGCGGCAAAAGCCGCGAACCCGCCGTCGTATCCGAATGCGCTGCCGACGTCGCCGACGATCGAGGCGCGGACGTACCCGTCCTGGAAAAGCGTGTTCGAAAAGGCCGCGGGAGCCCGGTAGAGGCCTTCCTTCTGGTAGTTCGAAGAGATGAGGCCGTCCTGGACCTGGAGCGTCGGCATGGCCACATCGAGCACCTTCGTGAAGCCCCCTGTTCCGCCCAGGCGGTGCCAGACGGACATCGAGCCGTTCGTCGCAGACCAGTGCACATGCATGACGAAGTCGTGCCACGAGCCGCGGTCGAGCGAGTCGAGGAGCGTGTAGTACCGGCGCCGGTCGACGCCGTCCATGACGCCGGTGTTCGTGCTCAGCACGATCCGTTCCCCGAAGACCGTGAACGCGAGCGGTGGGACGAACGGCAGGTCCGAGTGCCACTGCAGGAAGATGCCCCAGTCGGGCGACACCCAGTTCGTCGCGAACATCGTCGACCACGCGTACCAATAGTCGCTCCCCTCGACTTCCTTGGCGGTTGACCAGATCACCTCGCTGCGCTCGCCGCTCGTCCCGTTGTACACGTCGCCGGGGTTGACCGTGAAGCGTGCCGCGTAGGTTCCCTGCCGCGCAGGGGACGTGACGACGCCGAACTGGTTCTCCACGGGAGAGCCGATCACGGTCTGCAGGTTCGTCCACGGCGCCCAGGTTCCGGTCTCCCAGTCGCCCCTAAACGCGGTGCCTGGGGCAGGGGGCGGCGGGGGCGGTGGCGAAGGCGGCGATGGAGACGGCGGTGGCGACGGCTTCGGCTTCTTGACCGGGCTCGGTTCTGACGTCCGCATCTGGACGACGAGCTGCGGCCGGCACGTCCGCGAGGCCCGGCCGCACAGCACGATCGCGCGCCTGCTCGCCGTCGTCAGCGCGAGGATGAGTTTCCGGTTGGCGCGGACGGCCCGCGTGACGTCCACGTGGAGCCACCGGCCCGTGCGCGGCCGAGAACGTGCGAGCAGCAACGACCGGCCCCGTTTTTGGAGACGAACACGCAGGCGCCTGGCGGATGCGCGGTGAACGAAGACATCGAGTCGCGCGCGCGTAACGCGCGCGCGAGCGACGCCGTCGAGGCGGAAGCTCAGTCGGCTGCGTAGGCCGGAGCGGGCGCTGACGAGCATGAGCGGCCCCCGCGATGCGCCGACGGGCTTCAGGACGCGGCTCTCGCGGCCCGCCTGCGCGTGCGCAGGGACGAACAGCGCGACGAGCGCAGCGAAAACCAGCAGGCGGCGGGCTCCCACGCACGGTGCATCGACCCCCGTAAGGACACGCCCGATCCCTGGAAGGGTCTAGCTCGTTCGAGGGACGCCGACGGCGCGGAAGCTGAGAAGCTCTAGGCCGGATGCGCGGCCCGACCTGGTATCTCGCCCGCCTGCGGGCGATGTCGGCCCGGGAGATCGCCTGGAGAGGCCGCTCGACCCTCGCTCTGAGGCTGAGGCCGCTCGGCCGGCGCCTTTCGCCGCCGAGTTGGGACGGCGGCTGGGCGGAGCATGTGCGTGCGCTCGCCGAGACGCGGCGCGAGGTCCTCGTCGCGGACGCGGAGCGGATCGCCGCCGGGGAGCTCGAGCTCTGGGGCCGTCGCGTGGACGTCGACCCCGCCCGGATGAACTGGGCACGCGATCCGCTCGGTGAGACAGCCGATCGCAAGCCGCTCTGGGAGCTCAACCGCCAACAGCACCTGTTTCCGCTCGCCGCCGGAGCAGCCCTCGCGGGACGAGAGGACTGGGCGAGGACGTGCGCCGGGCAGATGCTCGGCTGGATCGCCCAGCGTCCGCCGGGAACCTGGGACTCCGGCTACGAGACCGCCCATCGCCTCGTGGGCTGGGCCTGGGCGACGCCGTTCTTCCGCGGAGTCCTTGCCCCGCGGGAGCTCGAGGGCCTCTCGGCCTCGTACGCGGAGCAGGCGGCATTCACGGCGGCGCGGCCATCGCTTCACTCCTCGGCGAACAACCATCGCCTCGCGGAGCTCGTTGGCCTCCTGGCCGCGGCTGCCGTCGGGGTCGACCTCGACCGTGATCGCCTCTGGGAGGAGCTCGAGCACAGGGTCGCAGCGCAGACCTACGACGACGGAGGCAGCCGCGAGCAGGCCGGCGGGTACTTCCTCTACGTCCTCGAGATCCTCTGGGTCGCCGGCGTGCTCGCCCGCGGGACCGGCAGGCCGCCGGGCCGGCTCGAGGAACGCCTCGGTGCGATGCTCGACTGGCTCGAGAGGGTCGCCGACGTCGAGGGCGAGCCGCCGCCGCTCGGCGACGACGCTGAGGATCGGTTCCTGCGGGTCGAGTACTTCGCGCCCCGCAAGGCGAATGCGATCGCGGGACGGGTGCGGGCCCTGCTCGACGGGAGGCCGACGCTGGCGCCCGCGCCGTTGGGCACGGCCCGGAACTCGGTCGTCTTGCCCGCGAGCGGCCTCGCCGTCCTCCGCTCCGAGCCGAGCGCGCGCGTCGTCGTCGACGTCGGCGAGCTCGGGTTCGGGAGCCTCGCCGCGCACGGTCACGCCGACGCGCTCTCCGTCCTCGTCGACACCGCCGAGGGACCGCTGCTTCGCGACAGCGGCACCTGCGCGTACGCCCCGCCGGGGAAGCGCGAGCCGTACCGTCGCACGAGCGCCCACAACACGGTCGTCGTCGACGGCCGGAGTCAGGCACAGGCGCGCGGGCCACACCTCTGGGGGAGGCGCTTTGCCGTGGCGCTGGAGGCGCACAGCCTCGGGCCCGAGATCGACTACGTCCGCGCCTCGCACGACGGCTACCGGCCTGCCCGCCACACCCGCAGCGTCACGTTCGTGAAACCCGCCCTCGTGATCGTCCTCGACCGGATCGATGGCCGGCAGGAGCTCGAGGCGACCCTCGTCTGGCAGCTCCGGTCGGCCGGTCCGCTCACGCGACTCGCGGTCGCCGCGCGCCCCGAAGCCCAGCACGTGCGCGGGGAGGGGCCCTGCTCGCCACGCTATACCTGGTGTATGGACGCCCCCCGCGCCACGTGGTCGAGCCGCGGCCGTGAGGTCGTTTTCGCGACGGTGATCGGGCTCGACGCGGAGCCTCCCCTCCCCGAGCTCCGCCACGACGGCGCCACCGTCCTCGAGCTCCCTGCCATCCGCCTCGTCGAGCGCTGGCGGGGCGGCCCACCGGAGCTCGGCTGATGTGCGGCCTGGTGGGAATCGTGAGCTCGCGCGGCGGCCCGGTGCCCTCGCGGGAACGCGTCGAGCGCGCGACCTCCGCGCTCGCGCACCGCGGTCCCGACGGCCCCGGCTTCTGGTTCGACGAGGCCGCGGGCTTCGGGCACACGCGGCTGTCGATCATCGACCTGGAGCGCGGCGACCAGCCGATGCCGAACGAGGACGGCTCGGTCCTCGTCTTCTTCAACGGCGAGATCTGGAACCACGCGGACCTGCGGCCGCAGCTCGAGCGGGCGGGTCACGTCTTCCGCAGCCGTTGCGACACGGAGGTGCTCGTCCACGGCTACGAGGAATGGGGCGAGGAGCTGTTGCCCCGCCTGTCGGGAATGTTCGCGTTCGCGATCTGGGACACGCGAGCGTGGCGGCTCCTGCTGGCGCGGGACCGTGTGGGCAAGAAGCCGCTCTACGTGGCCGAGACCGCGGACGGTCTCGTGTTCGGATCCGATGCGCGCTCGGTGCTCGTGGTCTCCGGGCGGGAGCCCGAGCTCGACGAGGAACGCGTCGCGGAGTACCTCTTCCAGCGCTACGTCGACGCGCCGCGGACGTTGTTCCGCGGCGTCACGAAGCTCCGGCCCGGACACCTGCTGACGTACGATCGCGAGCGAACCGAGGAGAGGGCGTACTGGCGGCTCGACCCGACGAAGCCGGAACCGCTCGAGCCCGAGGAGCTCCGCGAGCTCGTGCAGGACTCCGTTCGGCGGCGTCTGATGAGCGACGTCCCGCTGGGCGTGCTCCTGAGCGGTGGCGTCGACTCGACCGCGGTCGCGGCCCTCATGCATCGCGCAGGGGCCCGCGACTTCGCCACCTTCACGATCGGGTTCGCCGACCCCCTCTACGACGAGCGGCCGCTGGCGCGTATCACGGCCGAGCGGCTCGGGACGCGGCACCACGAGCTCGAGGTCGATCCGGCCGGCTTCGCGCAGGCGCTTCCCCGCCTCGCGTGGTACCGCGACGAGCCGATCGCGGAGCCGTCGGAGGTTCCGCTCCTCCTCCTGGCCGAGCTCGCGGGCAGCCACGTCAAGGTCGTGCTGAGCGGCGACGGGGGCGACGAGGTCTTCGGCGGGTACCCGAAGTACCGCGCCGAGCGAATCCTGCGGCGGGGCGGCAAAGCCGCCGTGCTCGCGTTCCGCGTTGCGGGCTCGATCGCCGCACGGCGACCTTCCCACCGGCAGCTCGCGCGTGCCATGGAGACGGTCTCGATCGACGATCCGCTGCTCCGCTGGGCGTCCTGGTTCCGGTCGTTCTCGGCGCCGGAGCTCGAGCGGCTGCTCGCGCCGGACCTGCGGCCGACGCCACAGAGTCTGACCGCGCCCTTGCGCGACCTGCTCACGCCCTACAACGGGCTCGATCCGACACGGAAGATGCTGGTCGGCGACTTCCTCACCTATCTCCCCGACAACATGCTCGCGCGTGGGGACAAGGTTCTGATGGCCGCGTCCCTCGAAGGCAGGATGCCGCTGCTCGACCACCGCGTGATCGAACGCGTCTCGAACCTCCCCACCGGCGCGCGGGCCGGGCTGCGCCAGGCAAAGGCGATCCTGCGCAAGGCGGTCGAGGACATCGTTCCGCCGGAGATCCTTCGCCAGCCTAAACGCGGATTCCCGGTTCCCGTCGTGCAGATGCTGCTTGACGATCCGCAGCGCTCGCTAGAGCGCCTGCTCCTCTCCGATCGCACACTCGACCGCGGTCTCTACGATCGCGCCGAGGTACGTGCGCTTGTCTCGGGGTCGAACGGCTATGGGAGCGAGCGGGAGCTGAAGTTGTTCACCGCGGCCGCCCTCGAGCTCTGGCTGCGTACGAACGTGGACAAGCTCCGGTTGAGGCCGCCCGAGTCGCTGGAGGAGCTCCTGTGACGCCGGCGGCGCGGCTCCCGGCAGCGCAGCTCGTGCTCCGGCGCGATCAGTAGGCTGAGCCCGTGCCGAAGGCCCTGATTACCGGCGGCGCGGGGTTCATCGGCTCTCACCTCGCGGAGCTCCTGCTCGCGGACGACTGGGAGATCTTCGCGCTCGACGACCTCTCGACCGGCAACGAGCGGAACGTCGAGCACCTGGCCGAGCGCAACGAGTTCCATCTCGTTCGCGATTCCATCCTGTCGCATTCGATCGTCAGCGAGCTCGTCAACAAGTGCGACGTCGTCTACCACCTCGCGGCGGCCGTGGGCGTCCGTCTGATCGTCGAGCAGCCGGTGCACACGATGGTCACCAACGTCCAGGGAACCGAGACGGTGCTCGAGTACTGCGCGCGGTTCGGCCGGCGCGTTCTCGTCGCCTCGAGCTCCGAGATCTACGGCGACCACCGCGAGGAGCGGCCGCTTGCCGAGGGCGACCGGCGCGTCTACGGCCCGACGACCGAAAGGCGCTGGCTCTATGCCGACTCGAAGGCCATGGACGAGCACCTCGCTTTCGCCTGGTATCAGGAGCGAAACCTCGACAGCGTCGTCGTCCGCCTTTTCAATACGGTCGGTCCGCGTCAGAGCGGCCAGTACGGAATGGTGATTCCGAACTTCGTCGCCCGTGCGCTCGCGGGCGAGCCGATCGAGATCCACGGCGACGGCACCCAGACACGTTCGTTCTGCCACGTGGCCGACACGATCCGGGCGCTGCGCGGCCTGATGGATCAGACAGAGTTGTCGGGAGACGTGTTCAACGTCGGCGCGACCGAGCGCGTCACGATCCTCGAGCTCGCCGACAGGGTGAAGACGATGACCGGCTCCCCCTCCGAGGTCGTCTTCGTCCCCTACGACCAGGTGTACGGTCTCGGGATCGAGGACATGCTCCACCGCGAGCCGTCGATCGACAAGATCGGCGCCGCGATTGGCTGGAAGCCCGAGCGCAACCTCGAGCGCATCCTCACGGACGTAATCGAGCACCGGCGGGCGCTGCAGACGGCGTAGGGCGAAGCCGCGTCAGCCGCGCTCGCGCAACGGCGGGAAGAGCACCACGTCGCGGATGTTGTCGCACCCGGCGAGGACAAGCGCCAGTCGGTCGATGCCGAGACCGAGGCCACCGGTGGGCGGCATCCCATGGGCGAGTGCCTCGACGTAGTCCGGGTCGCCTGGCTCGCCGCCGACCTCCGCGGCCTGCTGCTCGAACCGGGCAGCCTGCTCGTGCGGATCGTTCAGCTCGGTGAACGCGTTTCCGAGCTCGGTTCCGCCCACGAAGTACTCAAAGCGCTCGACGATGCTCGCGTCGTCGTCCGTGGCGCGTGCGAACGGCGAGAGCTCGACCGGGTAGTCGTACAGGATCGTCGGCTCGATCAGGCTCGGCTCGACGAAGTGGCTGAGGGCGTGGTCGACGAGCTGGGCCCAGCTCTTGTCCTGCGAGGTGTCGACGCCGCGCTCGTCCAGCCGCGAGCGCAGCTCGTCCGCGTCCCGCGTCCAGAGGCCCTGATCCTTGAGCGCGTCGAGGAGCTTGAGCCGGCGCCAGGGCGCCTTGAAATCCGCCTCGTGGCCACGAAATGCGACCTTCGTGCCGCCGGTCGTCTCGCGGGCCACGGTTTCGACCAGCTGCTCGATCCGGGCCATCTGATCCCGGTAATCGCTGTAGGCCTCGTACCACTCGACCATCGTGAACTCGGGGATGTGCTTGTACGAGAAGCCCTCGTTGCGGAAGTCCTTGCCTAGCTCGTAGACCTTCTCGAGACCGCCGACGATCAGTCGCTTCAGGTAGAGCTCAGTCGCGATGCGGAGGTAGTAGTCGGCGTCAAGGGCGTTGTAGTGGGTCTTGAACGGTTCCGCGAAGGCGCCGCCGTAGCGCGGCTGGAGCACCGGCGTCTCCACCTCGAGGAAGCCCTCGCGGTCGAGGTAGCCCCGTACCGACGTGACGATGCGCGCCCGGAGTTCGAAGACGCCGCGCGTGTCCTCGTTCATGATCAGGTCGAGATACCGCTGGCGGTAGCGCGTCTCGACGTCGGTGACGCCGTGGAACCTGTCGGGCAGCGGCCGCCTGATCTTGGCGAGCAGCTCGAGCCGGTCGACGGCGAGCGACGGCTCGCCGCGCTTGGCCCGTGCGGGTGAGCCGGCGACGCCCACGATGTCGCCGAGGTCGACGTCGATGGGCCCCGTCCGGCCCGTGTCGCAGAGCAGCTGAATCCGGCCGGAGCGATCGACCAGGTCGAGGAAGACGAGCTTGCCCATCTCCCTCCGCGCCATCACGCGGCCCGCCAGACGTCGTTTCTCCGGGGCCTCTTCCCCCGGTTCCAGCCGCTCCGCCAGCACGCGGACCGCCGCGACTTCATCACGATCTGGGAAACGCTTCGGCAGCATGGCGAGGGAGCGTAAAGGTCGGCGCGGAGTCGGGCTTCGCCCGACTCCGTTCCCTACCTCGTTTTCAGGCCCGCTGCATGAAATCGTCATGGCCGCGCGAAGCGCGGCCGGACTTCATGCAGCTTTGATCTCGAGGATCTTGTACTTCATCGAGCCGCGCGGAGCCGTGACCTCGACGGTCTCGCCCTTCTTGTGCCCGATGATCGCCTTGCCGACCGGGGACTCGTTCGACAGCTTGTTCTGTGCCGGGTTCGCCTCCGCGGAGCCGACGATCTGGTACTCGACCGTCTGCTTCGCGCCGACGTCCCGGAGCTTCACCTTCGACCCAACCGAGACGACGTCCTTGGCGACGTCCTTCTTGTTGATCACCTTCGCGTCGCGGAGCCGCTCCTCGAGCGTCGCAATCCGGTGCTCGAGCAGCGCCTGCTCGTTCTTCGCGTCGTCGTATTCGGCGTTCTCGGCGATGTCGCCGAACTCGCGCGCGATGCGGATCCGGTCGGCGACCTCGCGTCGCTTATCGTTCGAGAGGTACTCGATCTCCTCCTGGAGCTTCTTGTAGCCCTCTGGCGTAAGGATGACTTCCTTCAAAACTAGCCCCTTCCGAAAGAAAACGCGCGGCGCTCACGGCGCCGTCGCGGGCGCGAATAGTAGCTATGCGATCGGCGTTCCGTCAACACCTTTTGGGGCTAAAATCCGCGCTCTATGCAGGTGAATCTGCGCGATAGTTGGCGAATCGGCGATGTCGAAATCCCGAGCCGGCTGGTTCTGGCGCCGATGGCCGGTGTCAGCGTCCAGGCGTTCCGGCGGCAGGGACGGCGGTTCGGGGCGGGGCTCGTCTGCTCGGAGATGGTTTCGTGCGCGGGCCTGCAGCACGGCAACGAGCGGACGCTCGGCTACCTGCGGATCGCCTCCGACGAACGGCCGCTCGCGGTGCAGATCTTCGGATCGGATCCCGAGGTGATGGGCGAGGCCGCGCGGATGGTGGAGAGCGCGGGTGCCGACATCGTCGACATCAACTTCGGCTGCCCGGTGAAGAAGGTGACCAAGACGGGCGCGGGAGCAACGCTGCTCGACGACCCCGAGCGCGCGTGCCGGATCGTTGACGCTGTGGCCTCCACGGTCGACGTCCCCGTGACGGTGAAGATGCGGCGCGGGCTGGAGAACGGGTCGCGTTCGTGCCTGCAGACCGGGCCCCGGCTGGTCGAGGCGGGCGCGGCGTCGCTGACGCTCCACCCTCGTTCCGCCCGCCAGATGTACACCGGTACCGCCGACCATTCGCTGACCGCCGAGCTCGTCTCGCTCGTCGACGTCCCGGTCGTCGCCTCGGGCGACATCAGCTCGCGCGCCCGCGCCGAGACGGTGCTCGCGGAGACGGCTGCGAGCGCGGTGATGGTCGGCCGCGCCGCCCAGGGCAACCCTTGGTCGCTGCGCGAGATCATCGAGGATGGCGCCAAGCCGCCCTCCCGCGAGGAGATCGTCGCCGAGCTCGTCCTCTTCATGCGCGAGACCGTTCGCGAGCTCGGCGAGCGCCGCGCGACGAGCTTCCTGAAGAAGTTCTACGGCTGGTACCTCGGCCGCGGCCGCTTTCCGCGCCCGTTCAAGCAGGAGCTTGTCCGGCTGGCCACGGTCGGGGAGGTCGAGGCGGCCCTATTCGAAGCCGCCCCCGGCGCCCGCTTCGTCCTGTCCCGGCTGGAGGAGGAGCAGCCGGCCGCCGAAGAGGTCCTGCTCGACCTGCCGATCTCGATCTACGGCGGCGGCTGAGCCCCCGCCCAACCGGACCCCTTCGGCCAGGGCCGTGCCGGGCCCGTCCTCACGTCGGACACCGTTACCGAAGTGCGACGAACGTTCCACAGCGAGACGAAACACGCTGCAAGCGTGCGCGTTTTCGGCCCGCCGCGCCGGTGTCGGACACGCTTGCGAAACGCTGACGCGGCCGAAACCTAATCCGACGCCGCGTTGCGCTCCCAGACCAGCTTCAGGCCCTCGAGCGTAAGGAAGGGATCGACGCGGTCGATCGTCTTCGCGTGCGGGGCGATCAGCTCGGCGAGGCCGCCGGTCGCGATCACGATTGCATCCGGCTCGCCGAGCTCGCCGCGGATGCGCTCGACGATGCCATCCACCTGGCCCGCGAAGCCGTAGACGAGTCCGGACTGCAGAGCCGTGGCCGTCGTCGTGCCGATCGGGCTCGGCGGCTCGACGAAGTCGACCTTGACGAGCCTGGCCGCGCGCTCGAACAGGGCCTCCATCGAGATCTCGATCCCCGGCGCGAGCACGCCGCCGACGTACTCCCCCGCAGCGGACACGACGTCGAAGTTCGTGGAGGTGCCGAAATCGACGACGATGCACGGCGCGCCGTAGCGCTCCCGCCCGGCGACGGCGTTGGCGATCCGATCGGGCCCCACCTCGCGCGGTGCGTCGTGCCGCAGGGGGATCCCCGTACGCGTTCCCGGCCCCACGACGAGCAGCGGCGACCCGACCGAGGCCGCCAGCTCCTCGTACGAGCGAACGAGTGCGGGCACGGTCGACGAGAGGCAGATCCCTGGAACCGACGCGAGATCCACGAGCCCGCCGAGCAGCAAGCGAAGCTCGTCGCCGGTCCGCTGCGCCTCCGTGGCGACCCGCCAGTGCCGCGTGAGCCCGTCCCCGTCGAACAGGCCGAGCACCGTCTGGGTGTTACCGACGTCGACGGCGAGCAAATCAGCCATGGCGGAAGCGACGGTATCCCACTAGAGTCACACGGCGGTGGCTCTCCTCAGGCGCCGGCGCTGGCGATCTCGGCCGCTCGAAGAAGCGGAAGCCTACGCCCGCTGCCACGGCGATCGCGGAAACGACGTGAAGATCGTCCGGCTGCCGCCTCGCCGGCCGCGCTACCTCGCGATCCTGAAGACGGGCGAGGACCTGCGTCGCCGCTTCGAAGAACGCCTCGACCGCCGCGAGGCTAGCTAGCCAGATCGTCGTCCGAGGGCAACGGCTCGCCGATTCGCTCGGCGAGCGCCTCGGCCGTCAGCTTGGGCTCGTCGCCCTCGCCGCGAAGCTCCTCGACCGTGACGTCGCTGGACGTGTACACCTCGGCCCGCGGAATGATCCGCGTCGGGCGGTTCTTGTCCCACACCCACACGTCCTCCATGCGGAGGTGGAAGAACGGGTAGCTCGCCTGCGGCACGTACTGGAGGTCGAGCTTGTTGCAGAGGTACGTCGCATCCTGTGTCAGGACGCAGTATCGAAACATCCCGAAGACAGCCGAGTACTCTCTCTTGAGCGTGAGCTCGAGCTCGGCCTCGTACTCGTCGAGCTCGTCGATGTGCGACATCGGCTCATTCTAGCTCCGCCAGCAACCGCGAAACCGGGCCGCGCCCGGGGACGACGATGTCCGGATCGAGGTCCGCGAGCGGCTCGAGCACGAACCGCCGCTCGTGCATCCGCGGGTGCGGGACGCGGAGATCGGGCTCGTCGAGCGTCTCGTCACCGTAGAGGAGCAGATCGAGGTCGATCGTCCGCGGCCCGAAACGCGGGCCCTCGGCGCGAGCCCGGCCGAGCTCCCGTTCGATCCCCAGCAGAACGTCCAGGAGCTCGCGCGGGCGGAGGGTCGTCGCGATCATCGCCGCCGTGTTGAGGAATCGCGGCTGTTCCGTGTATCCGACGGGATCGGTCTCGATCACATCGGCGCGCGACAGAACGTCCGTGTCCGGCCGCCCGTCGAGCCGGCGGAGGGCCTCACGGATCGCTACTTCGCGCTCACCCAGGTTGGAACCGAGGCCGATGTAGGCAATTGTGGTTTCCTTCGTGGGCTTGCGAGCCCGCCTTTCAGTCATCGGGGTCATTCTCGTCGCGCTTGTCGTCACGCCGCAGCTCGCTGCGGCCGGCTTCACCCATGCCCCGGGCCGCACCGTGGCGGCGAAGCCCGGCCTCCCCACCCTCGTCCAGCTGACGAATCCCGGCGCTGCGCTTTCACCCGCCCTGCGCGCCGCGCACGCCCGGCTCGTCGCGGGCGACCTCGGGATCTGGAGGCTGCCCGCCGGGACCGCTTCCCGCGCGCTGCCCGCGCTGCGTGCGGAGGGCGTGGTCGGCCACACCGAGCCCGACCGGCGCATCGTCTCGTTCAGCCACCTGAATGCAGGCGATCCGTTGCTCCCGAACCAGTGGTGGATCCACGACGTCGGCGACGATCAGATGGAGCCACCGGGCCCGGGCGTTCCGGTCACCGTCGTCGACACCGGCCTCGACGTCACGCACCCGGAGTTCACCGGCCGCCCGAACACCATCCCGCTCAACAGTCAGTTCGTCGTCTCGAGCGACGACGTGCACGGAACGGCAGTGAGCTCGGTCGTCGCCGCGCCGTCGAACGGGCTCGGGGTCGTCGGCGTCTACCCGCAGGCAGTTCTGCAGGAGTGGGACTTCGGTGACGGCTCGCTTTCGGACATCCTCGCGGCGCTCAACGCGGCGTCGAAGCGGGGCAGGGGCGTGGTCAACTTCAGCGGCGGCTTCCAGGGCTACAGCCAGTTGCTGGAGCAGGCCGTCGACCGGGCGCTCCGGCGCGGCGTGCTGGTCGTCGCGGCCGTCGGCAACTTCCGCCAGAACGGCAGCCCTTCCTTCATCCCCGCCGGCCTGCCCCACGTTCTGACGATCGGCGCCAACGACCAGAACGACCGCGTCGCGTTCTTCTCGAACCGGTCGGGCGCGATCGACCTTGCCGCACCCGGAATCGGGATGCCCGTCGCGGTGCCGACCTTCTTCAACCCGACCGGCTACGACAGCTTCGACGGCACGAGCTTCTCGGCCCCGCTCGTGGCCGGGGCAACGGCCTGGATCTGGACGATGCGCCCCCAGCTCGACGTGACGCAGATCCAGGACGTGATGCGGGACTCGGCGCGAGACGTCACGCCGAAAGGCTGGGACGCAGACACCGGCTTCGGGATCCTCTCGCTCCCAAGGGCCCTCGCACAAAAGGCGAGGCTCAAGGATCCCCAGGAACCGAACGACGACGTCAATCTCGTTCGCCCGCACGCGGTGACCGCGAGCGGCACGCGCCTGGCGACCCCGGCAACTGTCCACGCTCGCATGGACGTGACCGAAGATCCGGAGGACGTCTACCGCGTCTGGGTCCCCGCGCGCAGGCGCATCGCTGCGCGGATCCGCAGCACGGGAAACGTCGATCTCGCGCTTTGGGGGCCGAAGACACGGAGCGTGTACGAACGGGGAAAGCCACTGAAACGCGACCTGCTCGCCTACAGCCAGCACCGCGGCAGTCGCTCGGACGGCGTCTCCACCCGGAACCGGACTGGGCACGGCGCCTACTTCTTCGTCGACACCTTCCTCGGCAAGCGCGTCGGCCAGGCGTCGTACTCGCTCAAGGTCTCGGTCGCTCGACGGTAGCGGCCGTCCACTCGACCGGCGCACCCAGCCGAACGCGCGGCTTCCGCACCCGGACGCGTACGGTCTCGAGGTCGAACTCGGCCAGCAGCGCATCGGCGACCGCCGCCGCCATCGCTTCCAGCAGCTGGAACTGCCGGCCGTCCGACACCTCGCGGACGCAGCGGACGACCTCTCTGTAGTCGACCGTGTCCTCGATCCGGTCCGAAAGCGCGCTGTCGGGAACCTCGAGCCGCAGGTCGTACAGGAACGGCTGCGGGCTCGCACGCTCCTCGTCCTCGACCCCGTGCCGGCCCTCGATCTCGAGCCCAGCCAGCTCGATCGCGATGCTCATCCGATCACCGCCCTGGCGGCGGTCAGCGCCTCCACGTGGTCACGGACGTCGTGGACGCGGAGGATCGTCGCGCCGCGGTCGTACGCTGCGATCGCGGCTCCGATGCTCGCGGCGGTCGTGCCGGTCTTGGCCTCCGGGTTGCCGAGGAGCCGGCCGAGCGAGCTCTTGCGCGAAATGCCGACCATGATCGGCCGTCCGATAGCGACCAGCTCGTTCAGCCTCCTGACCAGCTCGAAGTTTTGCTCGACCGTCTTGCCGAAGCCGATGCCCGGGTCGAGGCAGATCCGCTCCTCCGGGATGCCCTGCGAGACCGCGAACGTGAGCCGCTCGTCGAAAAAGCGCGCGACCTCGGCGGCCACGTCGTCATAGCGCGGGTCGACCTGCATCGTGCGCGGCTCGCCGCGCATGTGCATGAGGCACACGTAGACGCCGCCGTCGGCGACGGCGCCGGCGATCTCCGGGTCGCCGCGGAGCGCGGTGACGTCGTTGACGAGCTCCGCGCCCAGTTCGACGGCGCGCCGCGCCACCCCGGCCTTGGCGGTGTCGATCGAGAACGGAACTCCCTCCAGCTTCTCGAGCACGGGCTCGACGCGGCGCAGTTCCTCTTCGAGCGAGACGCCCTCCGAGCCGGGTCGTGTCGACTCGCCCCCGACATCGACGATTGCCGCACCCTCGCCGACCATCCGGCGCGCCGAGGCGACGGCGTCGGCGGGCGAGAAGTTGACGCCCCCGTCCGAGAACGAATCCGGCGTGACGTTCACCACGCCCATCACCGAGGGCCGCGGGAAACGCTCTTCGATCGGGGGCCGGCTCATGGCTTCCGCGCGGTGAGGTAGGCGTGCGCCATTCGCCACACCCCTGCTCCTCGTTCGACCAGCGGCCGAAGATGGGTGGCAAACCGCTCCCGCTCCTCCTCGCTCAGCGCTTGCTCCATCGCGTCCGCGAAGGTCGGGATCTTCGGGTTGCCCGAGGTGTTCAGGAACGCCGCCCACGGCTGCGGCTCCATCGGCTTGATCTCGATCAGGAGCTCGAGCTCGATCGGGAAGAAGCCGGCGCGCTCGGCGAAGCCCGCCAGATCGCGTTCGTCGAAGTCGAGCATCGGATCCGATTCCGGTTGGATCGCCGCGTAGACGGCATCGATCCGCTCGGCGAGATCGCCGAGCCCATCGCTCGGATACCCCCAGAAGCCCTGCCTCCTGATGCGCATCCCGAAGCTGTTGATGGGCTCGTAGAGCGAGACCCTGCCGCCGGGTCCGAGAACGCGAAAGAACTCCCGGAAGGCCTGCTCCTTCTGCGTGCTGTAGATCAGGACCGAGCGGGTCGTGACGACGTCGACGCTTGCGTCGGCGACTCCTTCGAGCCGCTCGGCCGGCGCCTTGACGAAGCTGCAGCGCTCCGCAAGGCCGAGATCCGCGGCAGCCCGCGAGCAGAGGTCGAGGAGGGGCTCCGAGATATCGCTGAAGGTGACGTGCCCAGCCCCACGCTCGAGAGCGCCGAAGGCGATCAGGCCCTCGCCGCAGCCGACGTCGAGGAGTCTCTCGCCGGGAGCCAGGCCCGAGCCGTCGAGCACCTTGTCGCGGACGGCACCGAGATGCTCCAGCAGCCTGTCTCGAACTTGCGGGTCGCCGCCGAAGCGATGCTCCGCGAGCCAGTCGGCCCAGATGTCTCGGTTACGGTCGGCGCGCGAGTCGGACTTCGTCGCGCTAACCCTTGGCGCCTTCGGGCGGAGGCGGCTGCATCGTCGCGCCGGGAAGCGGGAACGGGCGCGGCTTCGGGGCGCGCTCGCGCTTGGGCTCGTCGGCCGGCGTCTCCGCCTGTGGCTGCTCCTCCTCGGCGAAGACCTCGTCCTCCTTTGCGCCGGCCAGCAGGCGCTCGAACTGATCCTTGTCGATCGTCTCGCGCTCGATCAGGATGACGGAGATCCTGTGCAGGTCGTCCATGTGCTCCTTGAGCACCGCGACCGCGAGCTCGTGCGCCTCCTCGATCACGCGCTTGATCTCGTCGTCGATTTCGCGCGCGATCTCCTCGGAGTAGTCCGGCTCGTTGCCCATCTCGCGGCCGAGGAACGGCATGTCGTGGTTCCGGCCGAGCACGCGCGGGCCGAGCTTGTCGCTCATCCCGTAGCGCATGATCATCTGCTTCGAGATCGACGTGACCTTCTCGAGGTCGTTCGCGGCTCCGGTGGTGACCTCGTGGAAGACGAGCTCCTCCGCGGCGCGGCCGCCGAGCGTCATCGCCAGCTGCTCCATCAACGCGGTCTTGGTCGTCAGGTAGCGGTCCTCGCGCGGCAGGGAGATCGTGTAGCCGAGCGCCTGCCCGCGGCTGATCACCGAGATCTTGTGGACGTCGTCGGTGTGCTCGAGATAGTGGCCAACGAGGGCATGCCCCAGCTCGTGGTAGGCGGTGATCTTCCGCTCCTCCTCGGAGAGCAGCCGCGTCTTCTTCTCGGGGCCGGCGATCACCCGCATGATCCCTTCCTCGAGCTCCTCCTGCTGGATCACCTTCTTGCCCCGGCGGGCCGCCAGCAACGCCGCCTCGTTGACGAGGTTCGCAAGGTCGGCCCCCGTGAAGCCGGGCGTCCCCGCGGCGAGCGTGTCGAGATCGATCTCGGGCGCGATCGGCTTGCCCTTCGCATGGACCTCGAGGATCTTGCGGCGGCCGACACGGTCGGGACGGTCGACGACGATCTGCCGGTCGAAGCGGCCGGGGCGCAGGAGCGCCGGGTCGAGGATGTCGGGCCGGTTCGTCGCCGCGATCAGGATGATGTTGTCCTTCAGCTCGAACCCGTCCATCTCGACGAGGAGCTGGTTCAGCGTCTGCTCGCGCTCGTCGTGCCCGCCGCCGAGCCCGGCGCCGCGGTGGCGTCCGACCGCGTCGATCTCGTCCATGAAGACGATGCACGGAGCGGCCTGCTTCGCTTGCTCGAAGAGGTCGCGGACACGGGAGGCGCCGACCCCGACGAACATCTCGACGAAGTCGGAGCCCGAGATCGAGAAGAACGGCACGCCCGCCTCGCCGGCGACGGCCCGGGCGAGCAGCGTCTTGCCGGTGCCGGGCGGCCCGTAGAGCAGAACGCCCTTGGGGATCCGCGCGCCGAGCGCCTGGAACTTCTTCGGGTTCTCGAGGAACTCCTTGATCTCGTGCAGCTCCTCGACCGCCTCGTCCACTCCGGCCACGTCCTTGAAGCCGATCTTCGGCGAGTCCGGGGCCATCCGCTTCGCGCGGCTCTTGCCGAAGCTCATCACCTTCGAGCCGCCGCCCTGAACCTGGTTCATCAGGAAGATCCAGAAGGCGAACAGGAGCACGAACGGCAGCAGCGACGTGAAGAACCCGATCCACGACCAGTTGCCGGTTCCCTTCGAGTCGTACTCGATGTGCGCGGTGTCGAGCTCAGCCTCCAGGCCCGGCACCGACTGGTCGGCCGGGTAGTGGACGGAGAACTTCTTGCCGTCCTCCTTGCCCGTGATCTGGCGCTTGCTCGGCGTGAACGTGACGTCGTCGAACTTGGCGCCCGACTTGACCTCCTGGCGGAACTCCGAGTAGGTGAGCTTCTCGGTGCTCTTGCCATGCGGGATCATCTGGCTCGCCAGGTAGACGAGCAGCACGATCACGAAAAGGGGGAAAAGGGCGCTACGGAAGAATCGATTCACGAGACCTCTATCGGCAGGGTACCACCGGGCATGAGGGCGGCCTAAGCGCCGCCGGGGTCAAACGCCTTCCGGCAGGGCCTCGTCGCTGAGCACGGCCACGTACGGGAGGTTCCGGTACCGCTCGCCGAAGTCCAGTCCGTAGCCGATCACGAACCGGTTGGGGATCTCGAAGCCGACGTAGCGCACCGGCACGTCGATTTCGCGGCGCGCCGGCTTCGTCAGCAGCGCGCAGACCTCGAGCGACGCCGGCTCGCGGGACTCGAGGTTCCGCATCAGGTAGGAGAGGGTCAGGCCCGAGTCGATGATGTCCTCGACGACGAGCACGTCCCGTCCCTCGATGTTGATGTCGAGGTCCTTGAGGATCCGGACGACGCCCGAGGAGTCGGTCGACGCCCCATAGCTCGAGATCGCCATGAAGTCGACCTCGCACGGAATCGTGAGGCGGCGCATCAGGTCGGCCATGAAGAAGACGGCGCCCTTGAGGACGCCGATCAGGAGCAGGTCCCGGCCCTCGTAGTCCGACGACACCTCCGCGCCGATCTCGGCGATGCGCCCGCGGAGCGTCTCGGCGTCGATCAGGATTTCGCCGACGACGCTCTCGAGCTCAGTCTGCGGCACGGTCCGCCTTCACCTGGGGATGCTCGACGACCCCGGGCACGGCGACGACCTCGTCGCCGCGGACGACGAGCGGCCACGCGTCGCGCTGCGAGCGGGGGATCTTGGCGTCGACGAACACGTCCTGGATCTTCTTGCTCCTGCCGGCGAGCCTGTCGCCGGCCCTCCAGCCGCGTACCTTAAGCCCTTCCAGCTCCGTCTCGATCGTCCACTCGCCCCAGCGCACCGGTCGGTCGAGGGCAACCGGCCCGCGCTCCAGCCACGCCTGCTCGTACTCGCGCACGAGCTGGATGCCGCCGCCGAGGTCGAGGCGGCTCGAGCCGACAGGTGAGTCGAGCAGCCGCACGACGGCAGGCGGCACGCGCCGAGTGCGGGCGGCCCGGATCAGATTCTTCTTCGCCGCCGGATGCAGCTGCTCGAGCAGCGGCGCGACCTCGGCGCGGATCAGCCCGCGCTTCGTCTTGGCGTTCGTGGCGTCGGTGCGGTATGCGATGCCCTCGGCCCCGCAGTACGCCTCCGTGTCGGCGCGCCAGACGCAGAGCAGCGGGCGGACGACGCCGTCTTCTCGCTTGACCTTGATGCCCCTGAGGCTGCCGCTCGCGACGAGCCGGTAGAGGACGGTCTCGACCTCGTCGTCCAGCGTGTGACCGGTTGCCCGCAACCTCCCGGCGGCGAAGCCGTACCGAACGCGACGCAGATCGTCCTCGGTCTCACCGGCCCGCCCGTCGACGATCTCGGCGTCGAAGGCGGCGCGGCAGAACGCTGCATCGTCGTCCGAGTCGCGGCCGCGGAGCCCGTGGTTGACATGCAGCGCGGAGACGCGGTAGCCGAGCGCGCTCAGCGCGTGCCAGGCGCAGCTCGAGTCGGCGCCCCCGGAGACGAGAACGGTCACGTCTCCGCCGGGCGGAATCAGCTCGTGCCGACGGATGTGATCTTGCACGCGGGTGCGCAGAGCGTCGACTTCCACGCCGAAATTGTTGCACTCTCGTCACGGTTGCCATGTCCGGCCGAGGCGGGCCGTGGGGACAGTCCCCTCCTACAACAACGGCGCGACGTCGCAGCCGCGGCGTGCGAGCGGCCGCTCGGCCTCGGCCAGAACGTCGTGGGCCAAATTCGCCAGGCCGTACGCGTGATACATGTGCCGGCCGGCCTCGCGATGCTTCGCCTGGAGCCGCATCGCCTGGGCGTACTCCGCGAACATGCTGGTCAGCAACAGCCGCGTCTGCGCCAGCGAGGGATCGGTCGGCGTCGCGCCGCCGACGATCTTGCCGCTGCGCTCGGCCTGGTCGGCGACCTCGGTCGCGCTGGCGTCGCCGGCCAGGAACTGCTGCCCCCAGAGGCTGATGGCGGTCATGTTCGTCTTCGCCGTCTCGATGAAGTCGCGGTCGGTCACCGAGCACGTGTGCATGCGGGGGCCTGCGGACTTCGCGCGGCTGGTGGCCGCGTAGGAGAGCGCGAGAGCGAAGGCGAGGATCAACCCCACGCCGTATAGGGCGATTCGCCGCATCTGGCGCATCATCGGGCCCCGCCGAGGCGCGCGCCCTCCCCCGTTCGGTGGTTCACCGTCGGTCAATCGCCGTGAAGCGGCATCCAACCAGGCTTTCTGACCGAGTCCTTCGGGGCCGGCCCGGGCGGGAGCAGGCGGTGGCCCGCGTAGGAGGCGAGTTCGAGCGCGACCCAGCGCCCCACCCAGAGGGCGAGCGCGAGATACACGAGCCGGCGCGCCCGCGTCAGAAGATGAGGCTCCGGTACGAGATCGTGTTGCGCATGCCGATCGCCTCGTAGAGCCGAATCGCAGGCTCGTTCTCCCTCCGCACGAACAGGCAGACGGTCGGCACGTGCTCGAGCAGGTAGCGGCAGAGGTCGCGCAGAGCGCGGCGCGCGTAGCCGCGACCGCGCGCCGCCGGATCGGTCCAGACCTGCTGCAGCTGGACGGCGTGCGGCGTCCACGCCGACGCCTCGGCCTTGAAGAGGATCGTCCCGTCCTGCGCCCAGACCCACGAACGCCCCTCGTTGATCTGCGCGCGCGTACGCCAGCGGAAGCCCTCCGGATCGCGTTCGAGCGGATCGATCCCGATCTCGTGCTCGTGCGCCGCCGCGCAGGCAGGCAGGAGCAGGTCGAAGTCGTCGAACGTTGCCGAGCGCAGGCCGGTGCCGCCGGGCTCGGGCGGTTGGTCGAGCACGTACACGGGCTGGCCGGGCCGATCTTCCCGAGGCGTGTCCATCGCCGGGCCGGCCGCGGCCCAGAGCTCCGAGACCGCACCCTCCTCGCCGATGATCATCCGGGCGGTCGACCCGGCGGCGAGCGCGGCGAACACGGCGCAGTTCTCTCCCGACGGGACGAGGTTCGAGCCGGCATGGCAAAGCGCGCGCAAGCTGGTTCCGTCGGACGTCGCCGTGAAGCGCCCGAGCCCGCGCCGGGCGACGTCCTCGAGGAAGACGCGTTCCACCGGATCGTCGGCGCAGAAGGCGAGGATCTCGTTGAGCTGAGGCTCTCGCAGCTCCACCACGCCGCAATCGTGCATCACCGGGCCGCAAGCCACTAGTGCCGGTGCACTAGGGTTCGCGCGTGCCGATTCACGTCCGAGCCGAGCCCGGCGACTACGCCGAGGCGTGCCTGCTTCCGGGCGACCCGCTGCGTGCGAAGTACATCGCCGAGACCTACCTCGACGATCCGGTGCAGCGGAACACCGAGCGCGGAATGTTCGGCTACACCGGCACCTTCGAGGGGCGGCCCGTTTCCGTTCAGGCCACCGGGATGGGGTGCCCGTCCGCGGCGATCGTGGTCGAGGAGCTTGTCCAGCTCGGCGTCAAGCGGCTCCTGCGCGTCGGGACCTGCGGCGGTCTGCAGCCCGATCTGGCACTCGGCGACCTGATCGTCGCGATCTCGGCGGTGCCCGCCGACGCGACGGCCCAGCACCTGATCGGCAGCGATCCCCACACCCCGACATCGGACTGGGAGCTCGTGCACAGCGCGGTCCACTTCGCGAAGGAGCTCGAGCAGCCGCTCCGAGCGGGGCCGATCGTCTCCAGCGACCTCTTCTACAACCCCGACGAGGGCCAGTACGACCGCTGGTCGAAGCGGGGCGTGCTGGCCGTCGAGATGGAGGCTGCGGTCCTGTTCACGCTTGGCGCCCTGCGGGGCGTGCAGGCCGGCTGCCTCCTGACGGTCAGCGACGTCGTCGTCGAGGGCGAGTTCAAGCGAATCTCCGACGACGAGCTGCGGGCCGCGGTCGACCGAATGACGCGCATCGGCCTCGCGACCGCTACCGCCGAGCCGAAGCATTAGCGGCGCGAAGACCGTCTTCCTCGTCAACCCGGCGTCCGAGAACGGCGCCACGGGACGAAGGTGGCCGGAGATCGCCAACCGCGCGGCCGCCGCCGGTCTCGTCGGCGACGCCCGTCTCTCGCAGCGTCCGGGTGAGCTGACCGAGCTCGCCCGTGGCGCGTGCGACGAGGGCGCCGAGCTGCTCATCGTCGTCGGCGGCGACGGGACGGTGAACGAGGTCGTCAACGGCGTCGCGGGACGGAACGGGATCGAGCTGGCGGTCATCCCGCGGGGGACGGGCTGGGACTTCGTGCGCACGTACGCCATTCCACGGAAGCTCGACGAGGCAATCCGGGTCGCCGCGGCCGGGCGGGCGCGCGAGATCGACCTCGGCCGCGCGAGCTATCGCTCGTGGGCCGGGGGCGAACGGGACTCGTACTTCGCGAATATCGCGAGCGCTGGCATGAGCGGCGCGATCGCGAAGCGCGCAAACGAAAGCAGCAAGGCGCTCGGCGGCAAGATCGCGTACTTCTGGTCGACGTTCGCCGTCTTCTCGCGCTGGCGGAACTGCGACGTGGAGGTGGCGGTCGGCGACGAGACGCGGCACGGACGCATGCACGACGTGGTCGTCTCGAACGGGCGCTATTTCGGCGGCGGGATGATGATCACGCCGGACGCGAGGCCGGACGACGGCGTCTTCGACGTCCTGCTCATCGGCGACCTCTCGAAGCGCGACCTCTTGCTGACCCTGCCGAAGACCTACAGGGGTGCGCACCTGCCCCACCCGAAGGCGGAGCTCCTACGCGGCGCCCGGGTCGTCGTCGACGCCGAGCGGCCACTCCCCGTCGAGCTCGACGGCGAGCAGCCGGGGACCACGCCGGCGCGGTTCGAGGTCGTCCCCGCCGGGCTGAGGGTGCGCGTCCCGGTCAACTAGAGCGGCGGGAGCCGCCGCCCGAGCTCGATCCACCGCTCCCGCGGCGGCGCGTCGTGCCGCGCGAAGCCGCCGACCGCTTCGTCCCCGTCGACCGCTTGGCGGACGGCGCGCGCGCGCTACCCGACCCGCTCTTCCGCGCGGTCGTGCCACTCGAGCGCCGTGAGGACGAGCTGCGGCTGCTCGACGTGCCGGAGAGCTGGTCGACCCGACGCTCGAGCGCGTCTACCCGCCTGGTCAGATCGTCGAGGCCGCGCATCTTCTTCTGCAGCTCGTCGACACGCTCGCGAAGCGTGTTGAGGCCCTCCAGGAAGTTCTTCGCTCCGGGGAGCTCGGTAATCCTCCCGATCAGGTCCTCGCTGAGCCCCAGGAAGCCGCCGCCCTGTTTCCGTGTCGCCATGAGATTCCTTTCGTCGGTTCGCCTCAGTGTTACCTGCGCACCTCCCAGGCTAGCCGTCAGGCCGTGATGACCACAGGTGTGCCGGCCGGCGTAATCCTGAACAGCTCCTGCGCCACGCGGTTCGGAACGTGGATGCAGCCGTTCGAGGCCGCGCGCCCGATTGTCCAGGGACGGCTGGTGCCGTGGATCGCCACTGGGCCGCCCTGAGCCCACCAGGTCAAGACATTCGAATAGGCGGAGATGCCGATGGCCGCTGGGCCGTACGGGCCGCGCGGGTCGTAGCGAAAGCTCTGGTTGACGTAGAAGTGCCCCACCGGCGTCGGCGTCGCCTGGGCGCCGATCCCCACCCGGAGCCGCAGGAGGGGCCGGCCGTCACGGTAGTAGGTCAGCCGCCGCTGCGAGAGGTCGACCGCGATCCTCGTCCGCACGCGCGCCAGCCGCACGTCGCGGGCGCGCACGTAGCCGATCATCCCGTTGGGTTTGATCGGCAGCTGCACCCGGTACCACGCCGCGCGGCAGTCGCTTCGGAGAACCGCAGCGCGGGCGCTCAGGACCGTCGGCACGCCGTTGACGTTGAAGTGGAGGAAGCGCGCGATCGGGTCGCCCGCGGGACGCCGGTACGCGCGGGCCCGCATGCGCACGACAGCTGCGTAGGCGCGGCTCTGCGACTCGAGCGGCCGCACCGCCCCCTCTCGGCATTGCTTGGGGCGCGGCTGGGGCGCCGCGCGCTCGTGCTCGGTGCCGCCGCAGCCCGCGACGCTCAGGCCGACGGCCGTGAGAGCCATCGCAACGTGTTTCCACTTTGTCGCAACTTCTTCACCCATTGTGCGTCGTAACTTCCGAGAGTAGAGCTACCGTGAGTGAAATGCCTAAGCCAATTGCTTTCCGGCTGCCGCACGAGCACAAGGCTGTGACGACGCACTTGCTGAAACAGCGCGAAGGTATCCCGTACGAAGTCGCGCGCGTGCAGTGCAGCGAGTGTCGCAGGGTGCTCGACGAGCGTCAGCTGCGTCGGGCAGCGGCCTGACCGAGCAGCTCGGCCGCGACAGCGCCGAGGATCTCGCCGGCGTTCCCTTCCATCTTGAGCTTCGCCCGCCGGTCGTACGGCGTCGGCCCCTTGTTGACGATCGCGACGGCTCCGCCCGAGAGGAGAGTTTCCTCCGGCAGCGCAGCGACTGGGTGCACCTCCAGCGCCGACCCGACGACGAGTAGCAGCCCGGCTCCGCGCGCAAGCTCGAAGGCGCGCTCGATCGCATCGACCGGGAGGAGCTCGCCGAAGAAGACGACGTCGGGCTTGAGGATCGCGCCGCAGCTCGTGCAGACCGGGGCGTCCGCCTCCTCGAGCATCTCGGCCACGCGCTCGCGCGGATACGCCGCCCTGCAGGCCGGGCACGATGCCGTCCGGATCGACCCGTGCACCTCGACGACTGTGCGACTGCCGGCGCGCTCGTGCAGGACGTCGATGTTCTGCGTTACGACGGCGTCGACGAACCCCGCGCGCTCGAGCGCCGCGAGGGCGAGGTGCGCGGCGTTGGGCTCCGCGGCCGTGAGCATGGCGATCCGCGGCTTGTAGAAGCGCCACACCTTCTCCGGGTCGGCGCGAAACGCCGGCATCGACGCGTACTCGGCGGGGTCGAACTCGGCCCAGATCCCCGTCGTCGAGCGAAAGTCCGGGATGCCGCTCTCCGTCGAGACGCCCGCTCCCGTGAGGACGACACAGCTCTCGCTGTCGCGGATCAAGCGGGCGAGAGCAGAGGCGTCCACCCGCGCGATCGTAGAGAGTTCGGCCGTGGACTTCGGCTTCTCGACGGAGGTGAAGGTCCGGTTCGCCGAGACCGACGCGCAGGGCATCGCCCACCACGCGATCTACCTCGTGTGGTTCGAGGTCGCGCGGATCGAGTACCTCGCTCGCTTTCGCGGCGGGTACCCGGAGCTGCAGGCTGAAGGGATCGAGGCGCTGACGCTCGACGCCCAGGTCACCTACGGGCAACCCGCCCGGTTCGACGACCTGCTCGTCATCCACGCGCGCTGCAGCGAGCTGCGCGGGGCCCGCTTCAGGTTCGTGTACGCCGTCGAGCACGACGGTCGGGAGATCGCGGCGGGCTCGACGGGGCATGCCTGCGTGAACGCCGCGACGTTGCGGCCGACACGCGTGCCGGCGTGGCTGATCGAAGCGATCGCGAAGGTCGAAGCTTGACTCTCCATGTTTGGGGAACCTCCCGGTTCCCCAGGCCCCTCCCCTGGTCCGCTTCGCGGACAGGCGGCTTTGCCGCCGGCTGATCGAAGCGATCGCGAAGGTCGAAGCTTGACTCTCCATGTTTGGGAACCTCCCGGTTCCCCAGGCCCCTCCCCTGGTCCGCTTCGCGGACAGGCGGCTCTGCCGCCGATCCCTAAGGCTGGGCAGGCGTCGTCGTCGTGGTCGGCGTCGTGGTGGTCGTGGTGGTCGTCGTGGTCGGATCCTTGCGCTTCTTCCTTTTCTTCTCGGGAACGGGCTTCGGCTTGGTGCCGACGAGGACGACCTTCGGCTCGGCCCGGTAGGACGAGTACCACGTGTTGTCGTAGAGCAGCCCTCCGTTCGCGTCGTAGACGAGCCTGCGCACGCTCGTCGACCGCGACGGCTCGCCGCTCTCCTGGACGATCGTCTGCCCCTCCGTCAGGTTCGGATCGGGCTCGTGCTCGACGGGCGGGGGCCCCGTCTCGGTCAACGGCTGGGCCCTGGAGACGACTCGCCGGTGGACCGGCGTGCCGTACAGGCCGACGACGAGCGAGTACGAGCCCACGAACGTTCTCAGGAGGAGCCAGTGCTTGGTGTCGTTGACGAAGCGGAGGTCCGTGTCGGGGTAGTTCACCGTCGCGTCGCGCCCGAGCGGGTAGTGGCTGATGTAAAGCGCGTGGTTGGTCCGCGACGTGATCCGGAGGCCGGCCTCGTAGGCCGCATTGAAGACGGTCGTGGAGACCTGGCAGACGCCGCCGCCGAGGCCCGTCTGCAGCTCGCCGTTGATGATCACCGGCGCCTCGCGGAAGCCTTTCTCCGCCGTGCGCGCGCCGGTCGTTCCGTTGAACGAGAAGGTCGCGCCGGGCGCGATCAGGTGGCCGTCGATCAGACGCGCGACGAGCTGGACGTTGTGGATGCGGTTCGCGTCGCCGCCGTAGATCGTCTCGTAGCTTGCGACGCGCCCGCGAATCCCGAGAGCGCGCGCCTCCTTCGTCGAGCGCTCGGGCAGGTCGGCGAAGACGACGGCCCGCGCGACCCGGCGCTCGCGGCGCAGGGCGGCGTCGAGCAGGTTGTCAGCGGTCGCAGCGACGTCGAGCGTTCGCCCCGTCCGGGCCGGGATGATCCCCACGGCTCCGCTCGAGGCGATCGCGAAGCCGGCGTTCCGGGCCCGCCGGTTCAGCGTGCGGCCGAGCCCGACGAAGTACCGGTTCGCGCCGCTGCCGCCGATCCTGAGCTCGGTCGACCCGTGCGTCGGCAGCACGAGCATCGAGCGCAGCTGCCAGGGAGAGAGCGTCCACCTCGCGGCGCGCCAGCGCATCTCCACGGGGCGCGAGAGGACGATCCTTGCCTTCGCGGCCGTCGCGCTGAGATCGGAGACTGTGACCGCGGGCGGAACCTCACGAATCGGCAGTGCGACCGGACGGCGCGAGAGCCCGGCGAGAGCGGCGACCATCAGCTGGGCCGCTGCCGGCCGGTCGAGGCGCCGTCCTGCCCGCCCGGGCGTAACGACGGCGTCAAGGCCGCGGAATCGGAGCCCTGCGTCGCGGAAGGGGCGATCGATCGCGTCTTCGAAGCGCCCGAGCTCGTAGCCGAGCGCCGCGTCGTAGACGCTTGCGGGCGGCGCGACGTCCGCGCCGAAGACCCGGACACCAACCCTGCGGAACCCTCGCAGAGGGCCGAACCCGTCACCACGCCTGCGGGCGAGCTCGACTGCGGCGCCCCAGTCGGCATGGACGCCGAGCTGCGACGGCTTGATGCGCCAGCGCCGGTTGCCGGCGAGGAAGACGACGGGGACGCCCTCGAGGGCCCGCGCTTTCCGTTCCAGCAGCCCCTTCGCCGCGGCAGGCTCCATCCCACCTACGTCGACCCCGTCGACACGCACACCTGCCGCGATGCGCGCGGGCGACCCGGCGAAGACGAGCCCGAGGGCCGAAGCCCCGATCACGAGCAGCGCAGCGACGAGCGCCGTCCGCTGAACGCGGACGCGCCTGGACGTTCGCCGCCGGCGCCGGGCGCGCGGCGCGGCACGGGAATGAGCCACCACGAGACCGAGCAGTCTAGCCGTGGGGCAGGCCGAAATCGGACGTTTTTTCGTGCGCGCGGCCCCGCCGGAGGCCCGCTTCAGCCGTCCAAGCCCGCGCCCTAGCCCTGGCGCGGGAGGAAGATTTCGCGCGCGATGACCAGGCGCTGGATCTGACTGGTTCCCTCGTAGATCTGGAAGAGCTTGGCGTCGCGCATCAGCTTTTCGACGGGGTACTCCTTCATGTAGCCGTAGCCGCCGAAGATCTGGACGGCGTCGGTCGTGACCTTCATCGCTGTGTCGGCAGCGAAGCGCTTCGCGTACGACGACTGGAGGGTCGCGCGCTCGCCCTGGTCGATCAGCCAGGCGGCCTGCCAGCAGAGCAAGCGCGCGGCCTCGATCTCCGCGGCCATGTCCGCGACGAGGAAGTTGACGCCCTGGTTCATGGCGATCGGCTGGCCGAACTGCACCCTTTGCTTCGAGTACTCGACCGCGTGGTCGAACGCCGCGAGCGCGACGCCGACCGCGCCCACGGCTGTGCCCGGCCGCGTGAAGTCGAGCGTCCGCATCGCGGTCTTGAACCCTTCCCCCTCGTCGCCGAGGCGGTTGGCGGCCGGAACGCGCAGGTCCTGAAAAGCCAGGGCGGACGTGTCGGTCGCGCGCTGCCCCATCTTGTCGAGGTGCCTCTCGACGACGACCCCGTCCGCGTCGCCCGGGACGACGAATGCCGACAGGCCGCGGTGCCCGGCACCGCGGTCGGTCGAGGCGAAGACGACGAACCACGCCGCGTGGCCGGCGTTGGTGATGAACATCTTCGACCCGTTCAGCACGTACTCGTCGCCCTGGCGGACGGCGGTCGTCTGGATCGCGGAGACGTCCGAGCCGGCGCCCGGCTCGGTGAGGGCGAACGAGCAGAGAAGCGGTTCTTCGAGCAAGGGCGGCAGCCACTCGCGCTTCTGCTCCTCGCTGCCGGCGAGCAAGACGGGCAGGGAGCCGAGGATGTTGGCCACGATCGAAGTCGCGATCCCCGAGCAGCCCCAAGAGAGCTCTTCGCCGATCAGGAGCTGATCGAGCGCCGAGAGGCCTGGGCCGCCGTACTCCTCCGGAATGTGAGGGTTCATCAGGCCCACCTCGTGCGCCTTCGCGATCACGTCGCCGGGGTGCTGCGAGCGCTCGTCGTAGTCGGCCGCGACCGGACGGATCTCCTTCTCGGCGAATTCGCGCGCGAGCTCGCGCAGGGCCTTCTGCTCGTCGCCTAGTGCGAAGGAAACGCCGGTCACGGTGTCTGTCACGCTCACGATTGACTCGCGAGTCAATATAGACAGCGCTTCAGATCAGGGCGAGTTGCCGCCGAACCCCGGCGTCGTCGCGGGCGGTGGCAACGGGCTCGTCGGCAGCCCGGGCGGCGGCTCCGGCGCGTTGTGCCCGCCGGGCGCGACGTCGTTCGGAGCGTCGGCGTGGAACAGCGACGCCAGGTACTGGATCTGCCTTCGCCCCGGCCCGAGCTCGAACATCCCGCCGCCGTAGAGGCCGACGCCCTCGCGCTCGGCCCAGTCGTAGAACCGGAAGAGCTCGCGGAGGTAGCCGAAGCGGGACGGCTTCGAGTTCAGCGTCCGAGGCTTGAACGCCAGCCCCTCGACGTCCGCGACCGAGCCGATCGGCGCGTCCCAGGTGATCCGGTCACGGTGTGGCTCGAGCACAGCGTCGGTCACCGGCGTCAGCGCCGGATCCTCGAGCCAGGCCTCGGGGAACCCTTCGGCGACGCGGCGGTAGAGCTCGGGATCGGGCGGTGCGGCGTCGTCCTGGCCGTAGAACGCCTTGAAGTCGGCCGTGACCACGGTCGCGATCCCCGCGAGCTCGGCAACGAGGTCCTCGCTCCAGCCGCCCGACGGGTCGAGCTTGAACCTCAATCCCGGATATGCCTCGAGCCTGCGCCGGATCGGCTTGCTCGACGGCGGATCTCCCAGCCCCGGCGAGACGACGAACTCCACCGGTCGGGGCTCACGGCCGACCGCCTCTGCGAGCGAGACGCCCGCCTGTCGCAGAGCGAGATCGAGCGCGGCGCTCTCGTATGCCCAGCGCCGGTGCGGCTCCTCGATCCCCAGCTCGTTCGAGAAGCCGTCGAGCATCCAGGTCCCGGCCAGCGGCAACACTGCTCCAGCGGCCTGCTCGCGGTCGTGGGCCTCCGTGTACCAGGTGACATCCTCGCCGACTCCTTCGGTGCCTCCCCCCTCGAGGTGGACGAGCGTCGTGACGCGCGTGAACCCACGGGTGACGGCCGCCTCCAGGCGCTCGAGCCGGTAGCGGTCGATCTGCAGAGGCAGGCTCGCCACGCGCTCGTAGGTGTCGGCCGCGACGCGACTCACGCCTCGACCCTATAGAAGCGAAGAGCCCCGGCGTCCCGGGGCTCTCCTGTGACCGTCAGGCGCCCGGGTGGGCGCGTCGACTCACTTCTTGCCGTGCTTGTCGTTGCCCCCGCCGTTGCCGTTGCCGCCGTTGCCGTTGCCGCCGTTGCCGTGCTCCTTCTTCGCAGCGGCCTCGCTCTTGTGCTTCTTCTTGGCGCCGGCCTTGTTGTGCTTGTTGTGCTTCTTGTGCTTCGCCGCCGCGCTGGTGGGCGGGCACGGGTGATTCGCGTCGACGACGAAGTCGCCGTGGCGCAGGTGCGCCTTCAGCGCCTTCTTCGAGATCCGGATCTTCACCCACGGATGCTTCTTGGAATGCGTGCGGTGGCAGACGTTCACCTTCTTGCCGGGATACTGGGTCGCGGTGGCGGGCCCGAGATCCAGGGCGCGCATGCCGGCGAATCCGGCCGAGGCTAGGACTGCACCGGTGACGACCGTCGCAACGACCGCGACGGCGCGGCGCGTGCGGCGGTGGTTCCAAATCGTCTTCATAGGTTTGAGGCCTCCTGAGTCGAGTGCGGTCACTGCAGTCGATGCGGGATATCGGAGATTCTTGCGATGTGCTCAACCCCCGGATGGTGAAACCGGCTCGAGAGGATTGAGGCGGTGCGCTCGGCCCGCGGCCTCCCGCCGCTCCGCGCCATCGGCCGCGAGGGCGAGATCGGCCCACGACTCCCAGTCGGCACCGTCCTTCTCGAGCGCCTTGCGGAAGTCGCGGCGGGCGGCCTCGACCTTTCCCTGCAGCAGCAAGGCCTCGCCGTGGAGCCGCCAAGGCTCCGGAGACCATGGGGCGAGCCGTTCCGCCCGGCGGGCGTCGCGCTCCGCCCGGGCCGGATCAGCGGCATCGAGCGCCGAAGCCGCTCCCTGGAGTGCTCGGTTCCCGGCCAGAGCGCCGAACGCGGCGAGGGCGAGCGCCGCCGCGACGCCGACGCCGGCCGCCCGCACCCGCGGTTGGATCGCGCTTCTCGGCACACGCTCGGCGAGCGTGAGCAGCGCAGCGCCGCAGGCAAGCGCGGCGAGTGTGACGGCGGGCAGCTCCCAGTCCCAGTCCTGGGCGGCGTGGACGAGGTAGGCGGTGTACGCGCCGAACGCGGCGGGTGCGAGCGCGTGGTCCCGGGCGAGGACGGCGGCCGCGAGGGGCAGGCCGAGCACTCCGGCCAACATGACCAGTCCGAGCGGGCCAAGCTCGGCGAGCGTCTCGAGGTAGAGGCTGTGCGCGTCGAGCACCGGCAGCTCGGCCGGGCGCGAGCGAAGCCAGCGGCGCTGGAACGTGCCTGCCCCCGCCCCCAATAAGGGGTGGTCCTCGAACTGGCGCCAGGCGACGTTCCAGTACTGGGCGCGACTGCTGCCCGAGAGACTGAGCAGCCGGCGGTTCTCGCCGGCCTTGACCGCCGGTGCGGCGTGAGAGAAGGAGCGGACGGCGCCCCCCGGGCCGCCGACCCGGACGAGCGCGAACGTGACGGCGGCAACCGCCGCCACCGCGAGGGCAACGGCGACCGTCCTCGGAACCGCCGGCCTGGCGAGCGCGAGGGCGGCGATAGTCCCTCCGCCGAGCGCGAGCCAGGCGCCCCGACTGTAGGTGAGATAGAGCGTCGGGACGAGCACGAGCAGGGGCACGGCGAGGACGAGACGGCGCTTGGCCGCGGCGCTGCCGGCCGCAAGCAGGATCCCGATCGCGGCGAGCAGTCCGAGCGCGTTCGAGTATCCGACCGGGGCGGCCAGCCGCCTCGCCGCGTCGGCCGCCGACGAGGTGACGTCGTACGAGCCGGAGCCGCCGAAAGCGCGCTCCAGCAGTGCCCAGCCGCCCACGACCGTGATCGCCACGACGAGGCCGGCCAGGAACCACTCGACCTGCGGTCGCTCGACCGCCAGAAAGGCGGCCGCCGCCGCGAGATAGACGAGCGACCGCTCCCCGTCGAGCACGGACTGGCCGACGTCGTCCGACCACGCGATCGAGAGCAACACCCAGGCCACCAGTGCCCCGAGAAGAGCGAGGAAGGCGAGGCCGAGCGGACCCGGACGCCGGAGCTCGCCGCGCAGCAGCGCGACTGCGACGACCACGAGTGGGAAGAGGGTCTCCCAGCCCCACGAAGAGGCGTCGAAGCCGCCGTTGTCGAAGGCGGTCCCGCCCACGAGGACGAGCGGCACGAGCAGCGGGCCGACACGACGAGCGCGTCCGTAGACTTGCCCCGTGGACTTCGAGCTCACCGACGAGCAACGGCTCATCCAGGACACGGTAAGGGCGTTCGTGGACGAGCGCGTCCTTCCCAACGCGGTCGAAAACGACATCGCCCACCGGCTCGACATGTCTGCGATCGAGGGCATGGTCGAGCTGGGGCTGCTCGGGATCGTGATCCCGGAGGAGTACGGTGGGGCGGGGCTCGATTTCGTCGCCGAGGCCCTTTCGTGCGAAGAGATCGAGCGCGGCGAGGCCGCGTTCCGGACGCTGATCTCCGTCCACGTTGGCCTCAACTCACTGGCCCTCCTCCGCTACGCCAGCGAGGAGCAGAAGCAGCGATGGCTCGCGCCGCAGGCGCGCGGCGAGAAGCTCGCGTGCTTCGGTTTGACGGAGCCAGCCGCCGGCTCGGACGTGGCAGCGATGAAGACGTCCGCCCGGCGCGAGGACGACGCCTATGTCCTGAACGGCTCCAAGAACTGGATCTCGTACGCGACCGTCGCCGACCACGCGCTCGTCTTCGCGAAGACGGACCCGGCGGCGCGACACAAGGGCATCTCGGCCTTCATCCTCGAGAAGGGGATGCCGGGCTTCACCGCCGCCGACACCGAGCACAAGCTCGGCGTCTGGGCGGGCTCGACCGGAGAGCTCTTCTTCGACAACGTCGAGGTGCCGGCCGAGAACCTGATCGGTGAGGAGGGACAGGGCTTCGAGATCGCCATGTACGGACTCGACCAGGGGCGGTTCACGGTCGCGGCCGGCGCGTGCGGCGTCATCCGAGCGTGCCTCGAACGGTCGGTCGAATACGCGCGCGAGCGGCAGACCTTCGGGCAGCCGATCGGCAAGTACCAGTTCGTCCAGGACATGATCGCCGAGATGGTGCTCGGCTACGAGACCTCGAAGCTGCTCGTGATGCAGGCGGCCTGGATGAAAAACGAAGGCAGGCGGAACACCCGCGAGACCTCACTCGCGAAGTGGCACGCGACGGAGTCGGCCTTCAGGGCGGCCCACCTCGCGATCCAGGTGCACGGCGCCTACGGCTACTCGGCCGAGTACGGGCTCGAGCGCTACTTCAGGAACGCCCGCGCGCCGATCATCTACGAGGGGACGACACAGGTCCACAAGCTGATGCAGGCGGAGCATGCCCTCGGCTTCCGCCGGCTGAACGGGCGGGAAGGCGATGTCTCGCCGCTCTGCTCATGGGCGCCGGCGCTCGCACCGGTGCACCGCGAGCCGCCGGTCGCCACCGGCGCCTGATGGCCGAGCTGGGCGACGACGTCCGCGGACTGCTCGAGGCGCCGAACTTCGCACACCTCGCGACGACCCTCCCTGACGGCTCGCCGCACACCGTGCCGATCTGGGTGCTCCTCGAGGGAGACCGGATCTTCTTCTTCACGCAGCGAGGAAGCCGGAAGGCGGAGAACCTCGGACGTGACCCGCGCCTCGCCCTCTCGCTCTCCGACCTCGAGAATCCATATCTCAGCGCGTGGATCCGAGGACACGTCGTCGAAACGGTCGAAGGCGATGCGGCCCTGACGATCATCGACCGGATTTCGCAGAAGTACACCGGTGAGCCCTTCCCGATGCGGAGCGGTGTCGTCTTCGTCGTCGAGCCCCAGCGTTCCGCCTATGTGGCGCTGCCGTTCACTCCGCCACTGCGCTGAGCCGCGCCCCCGCGCTTGACAGGGGAATGAAAAGGGAGTAGCTAGGAGCGTTCTGCGACCGGAGGGAGCTTCGCGTGAATTCACAGCAGTCCGAGCGCGCCGCATATCTACCTGACGATTTCGACGACGCCGCAGCGAAGGCACTGGGAAGGCTCGTCCAGCAGCTGATCGCCGAGCCGAGCAAGCGGAAAACGTTCCGAATGGACCCGCTCGAGGCGGCGAGGGACGCCGGCGTGGACACGGACAACGAGAAGAACCAGAAGGTGATCCTGACCCTCGCCGACCTGTCGTCCGCCGAGCTGCGGCTGCTCTCGGAGCTCAACTCCACCCTGATCGCGGAAGGGCTGTACATCGAGACCGGCAACCCTCCGTTGATGATCTTCTAGGCGGGGTGTCACCGAGAACCGACGTCGCAGTCGCCGAGAGTGAGCGCCTGCGCGAGAAGATCGAGCTCGTCCTTCCGGACCTGACCTCGGCGAGCCGCCGGCTCGTGCTCGACCCGCGGATCGCCGAGCTTTATTCCGAGTACCTGTTCACGATCCACTGCGTCATCCGGGCGAGCGTCCCTCTGATGGAGGCGGCGCGAGCGCGGGCCGAGGGGCGCGCGGCGACGGACCCTGTCTGCGCGCCGCTCTCCGCGTACCTGGACGAGCACATCCCCGAAGAGCGCGACCACGACGAGTGGCTCCTCGAAGACCTCGAGATGCTCGGCAGGGAGCGCTCGTCGATCCTCGCGCGGCCGCCCTCGGCGACCATCGCGGCTGCGGTCGGCGCGCAGTACTACTGGATCTTCCACTACCACCCCGTCGCGCTGCTCGGCTACATCGCGGTGCTGGAGGGCTATCCACCCTCGATCGAGCTCGTCGACGAGCTGGTCGAGCGCACGGGCCACGACCGTGCGGCCTTCAGGACGCTGGCCGCCCATGCGGAGCTCGATCCGGGGCACCGCGAAGAGCTCGATGCGGCGCTCGACAGCCTGCCCGTGACGCGAGAGCAGTCGACGGCAATGGGCCTGAGCGCGATCTACACCGTCCGGACTTTGGCGCGCGCAATCGACGAGCTGACCGACGGATTCGAGGGCCCAGGGCCTACGCGCGAAGCAGCGAAGCCCTGAGCCGCTCCGCGGCGACGTCGTTCCCCTTCTCGTCGTAGAGGCGGAGAGCCTCCTCGACGGCGGCTCTCGCATCGTCGTCTCGCCCGGCGGCCCTCATCGCGTCGGCAAGGGCGCGATGCGCATCGGCGCTCAATTCGAGGCAGTCTCCGGCGGCAACGCGGGCCACCGCTTCCTCGGCCGCCCGGACCGCCTCGTCCCAGTCACCGCTCGAAAGGAGAACACGCGCTCGGATCCCGGCGATGAGGCTGGCGTTCGCGGCGTCCCCGGGACCGGAGAGCTCCTCGGCGACGGACGCGAACTGCGCCGCGTCGTCGAACGAGCCCTTCTCGCAGAGCACGCGCCCGAGCTCCGCGGCAGCGCTCGAGAGCAATCCTCGCTCGCCCATCTCCTCGAGCTCCGCATATCCAGCGCGCAGCAACGCCTCGGCGGCCTCGACATCGCCGGCAACGAGCTCCGTCCAGCCGGTGAGAGTGGTCTGCGCGGCGGCGAAGAGCCGGATCCCGAGGTCGCGATAGATGGCCTCGCTTCGCCGATAGAGGTCGCGTGCCGTGTCCGTCTCACCGCCCATCAGGCCGAGGCAGCCCAGGGTGAGCAGAGCAGCCGCCTCCGCGAGCGGGCCGGGGGCTTCGGAGCGAAGCCGCTCCATCTGCTCGATGCCATCGGCGACAGTGCGCGGCCCCAGCACGGTGGCCGGCGCGACCCACACGAGCGCATCGGCCGTATCGCGTGCGGCTCCCGCGCGCTGACCGTGGAGACGTGCCTGCTCGGCGGCGCGCTCGAGCGCCGAGTACTCGAGGCGCCAATTGTGGACGAAGACGAGCAGCAACCAGGCCTTCGCGAGCCCGAGGTCGTCCCCGAGCAACTCGAGCTCCATGATCGCGCGGTTCGCCTCGGCGTCCGCCTCCTCGGGGCCGATCCGGCCGGTGAGGAAGCCGATCCGCGCGCATTCGACCGCGGCGCGCTGGCGCGTCCGGCGGTCGCCGGAGGCTTCGGCGCGCTCCAGAGCGTCGCCGAGGGCCTCCAAAGCCGCCTCGAGCTCGCCGGTCGCGATCAGCGCCATGCCGAGGGACGCAAGGAGATCCGGGGCGGAGCGATCGGACTCGTTCACCGAGGCCGACGCCCGCGCGAGCAAGTTCGCCGCGGCGGAGGCGTCGCCGCCGGCGAGCGCACGCTCGCCCGCGCGTCCGAGGTGTCGGGCGGCGCTCGCTCCGAGGGCCGCGACGTCCTCGTCGCGTGGCCCGAGGGCCAGGCGGTACTGGAACGCCTGCTCGTAATGGTGGCCCGTGATCTCCTCGAGCTCGAGCTCCTCCCCCGGCTTTTCCTCGAGCGACCGCGCGACGCGTTCGTGGAGCTCGGCGCGCACCCGTTTCGGCAGCGCCTCGTACGCCGCGTCGCGGATCAGGATGTGCTGGAAACGGAAGCTGTCCTCCGGCGAGACCGCCGAGGTATCCGGCCGGATCAGCTCCCGGCGAAGGAGCGCCATCAGGTGAGAGGCAACGGCAGGGCGGCGACCCGGGGGCGAGAGCTCGACGACGGCCTCGCGGGAGAACTCGCGTCCAACGACGGCGGCGCGCTCGATCACGGCGCGCTCCTCGGGACTCAACTGGTCGAGGCGCTCGGCGAGGACGGCCTGGATCGAGGGCGGAACGGCGAGGGCGCCGTCGCCGCCGTCCGCCTCGGCGAGCATCGCGGCGAGCTGCTCGAGAAAGAGCGGGTTGCCCTCGGCCACCTCCGTGATGCGCTGAAGCGACTCGCTGTCGCCCGCCTCCCCCCGGCGCAGCTGGCGCAGCAGGAGCTCCGCCTCCCGTTCCGAGAGCGGCTCGAGGACAAGGGCGTCGACGGTCCGGCCGAGATGCGCCCAGTTCGGGCGGCGTTCGATCAGGTCCGGCCGAGCGAGGCACACCAGCAGGATCGGGCCCTGCGACCAGCCGAGCAGGTACTCGACGAGGTCGAGCAGCGTCGAGGCCGCCCAGTGGATGTCCTCGAGCACGACGACCACCGGGCGCTCTCGAGCCAGCGACTCGAAGAGCTTCCTGAACGCCCAGGCCGCTTCCTCGCCGCGAACAGAGTCGGGCGAGGCGCCGACCGCCGCGAGAACGCGTTCGGCCACTAGCTCGCCGTCGGGCGTGTCGGCGAGCGCCGATCGGATGCCTGCAGGGCCGCCGAGTGCCCGGACGATCTCGCGCAGCGGCCAGAAGGTGATCGCCTCACCGTAGGGAAGGCATCGGCCTGTCAGAACGATGGCACGCGAGCCGAGTGTGTCGGCGAACTCGGAGATCAGCCGCGACTTGCCGATGCCCGCCGCGCCGAGGACCGTGAATCGCCGGCAGGCCTCCTCCCCCGCCGACAGCTCGAACGCCGCCTGGAGCGCCGCAAGCTCGTCGCGGCGGCCCACGAGCGGCCTGTCGAAACGTCGGGCGACGCCCGGCGCGAGCTGGTCGACCGACTCGAGCAGGAGGGGCGTGACGGGATCGACCTTTCCCTTGACCTTGAACGACTCGAGCGGGCCGACCTCGACGGCGTCCTTGACGAGCGGGTACATCGATTTTCCGATCAGGATCGCCCCCGCGGGAGCCGCCTGCTCGAGGCGCTTTGCGAGGTTGACCGCGTCGCCGGTCACGAGCGTCTGCCCCGCCGACGCAGTGCCGGCGACAACCTCGCCCATGTTGATCCCGATCCTCATCTCCAGCCGGATGCCGTACTCCGGCTCGAGCTCGGCATTCAACGCCTCGAGACGGTCGAGCATCTGGTCGGCGGCGCGAACCGCGCGGAGCGCATCGTCCTCGTGGACGGTCGGCACCCCGAAGACCGCCATCACCGCGTCGCCGATGAACTTCTCGACGGTGCCGCCGTAGTGGACGAGCACCGCCCGCATCTCCTCGAAGTAGCGCGACATGACCCGGCGCAGCGGCTCCGGATCCAGTTGCTCGCCGAGGGCGGTCGAGCCCGCGACGTCGGCAAAGAGGACCGTTACGGTCTTGCGGACCTCCAGCGGCGGCTGCAGGTCCTCGGCGAGCGCCTCGCCGCACGCGTGACAGAACCGTGCCGTGGCCTCGTTGGGCTCACCACAGTTCTGGCAGGTGGGCATCCGTCGAGTCTAGGCCGCCTCAGACCTGCCGAAAAGCGTTTACTCCTCGACCTCCCAGTAGTCGAGGTCGGGCTGCTCGCGGGTCAAGGCGATGTAGCCGCGATCCGCGGTCCAGACGCCGACCTTGCCCGTGTCCGGGTAGTGGACCACGTCGAGTGGGCCCTTCGACGAGAAGATGACGATCCGTGCCGGCTCGTCGCTCCGGTTTTCGACCTGGTGAGCGCCCGCCGGGCCCCGCGGGAACACGGCGACGTCGCCGGGCGCGAGCTCCCGCTCCCTGTCGGGCGTGCGCAACGTCGGCCGGCCCGAGACGACGAGCAACCATTCCTCGGAGACGGTCTCGTAGTGGTACGGCCAGGTGCGCTCGCCCGGCGGCAGCTCGTAGACGCTCGCGCCGAGGAGGCTCGCGCCGAGACGCTTTCCGACCGCGACCGAGCGGTGGCGGTAACCCTCGCGGTCGCTCTCGTCGTCCCAGTCGTCACCGAGGATGTTGAAGACGCCGCTCACGTGACCGGTGGAGCCGGGATCGGCTCGAGCGGCTGCTCGAGCGCATCCTCGACCTTGATCAGCGGCACGAGCAGCGGGATCGCCGCGAGAATCGGCAACCCGCAGATCGGCCAGAGGATCTGATACCCGCCCGTGGCGCCGAAGTAGGGCCGGGCCACGTCGATCGCGAGGCCGGCCACGGGCGCTCCGACGCAGAGCCCGATTCCCTTGGTGGTGGTCGCCAGGCCGGACGCCGCGCCGCGGTGATGCTCGGGCACGAGCTTGTACATCAGTCCCCACGCCAGCGTCATTACGGTGCCGCCGGCGACCGCCACCGGCACGATGGCCGCGAAGTACCAGTCGTGCCAGGTCTGAGCAAGCCCGCCGAGCAGGAACCCGGTCCCGTAGACGAAGGACGCGAAGAAGATCACGCGCGCGAGCCCGAACCTGTCCCCCAGCCGCCCCGAGAAGACGGCCGCGATCACATAACCGGTCGCCACTGCGCCGAGCACCGCCGACGACATCACCTTCGACTGGTGGAGCCCGTCGATGATGTAGAGGACGACGAAGGTCCGCGCCGCTGCGAACGTTCCCTCCCAGGCGGCGTTCGCAAGCAGGAAGCGGCGCATGTCCCTCTCCTGCCAGAAGATGTTCCAGCTCCGCTTGACGTAGGCCCAGAACCCCTCGAAGACGCGCCCGTGCCCGCCGTCCTCCCGCACGAGGTAGATCGTCAGCCCGCAGGCAGCCGAGGTCAGGACGGCGGCGAGCAGGAACGGTGAGGGCCGCCAGAGCTTGAAGAGGAAGCCGCCGCCGACGAGGGCGATGCCGATCGCCAACCCGCGGAGGATGTGCTGGACGCTCTGGGAGCGCCCGAACAGCGACGGCGGGAGGACGTCGGGGTAGAGCCCGCGGTACGGCGGTTCGTACATGTAGTAGGCGAAGAAGAAGGCCATGACGATGACCGTCGTCGTCCAGAGGTTGGGCAGGAAGGGCATCAGCAGAAGACAGAAGCCCAGCCCAGGCAGCGCGACCAGCATGAAGGGGCGGCGCCGTCCGAGCGGCGTGTGGAAGGTGTCGCTCCACGGGCCGATCACCGGCGAGAGGCAGAGAGCGAAGACTCCCTCTGCGCCGAGGATGACGCCGATGATGCCGCCCGAGTCCGTGAAGCGGTGCAGCAGCGGCGGCAGGTAGGCCGCTGTCGTCGTGATGGAAAACGCGAGGCCGAACGCACCGAGCCCGAGCGTCCAGAGCAGCCGTTGGCGGATCCCCGCCTCGGCCACGGGCTCGCGGGTGGCTGCAGGCGTCGCCATCAGGCGGGCGAGGGCGCCCTGTCGCCGGCCAGTCCACCCGCCACGATCTCCACGACCGTGCGCTCCGCGGCCGCCACGTCCGCGTCGCTGTCGGGCAGCTGCCCGAACGCCCAGCCGGTGAGGATCTCCTCGAGCGCCCCGTACCAGATCGTCGCGGTCAGGCGGGCGTCGAGGCCCCGCTGGAACTCACCGTCTTTCTGGCCCTGCTCGACGATGCGCTGGAGCGCTCGAAACGCGAGCTCGATGTCGTCGGTCTCGCGCTGCACTTGCGCGCTCCGCGTCACCTCGCGCACCAGTACGCGCACGAGGTCGGGGTCCCGCTGCCACGTCCGGAGCACGATCTCCGTGACCTTGCGCACGCGGTCGCGAGCGGACTCGTCCAGCTCCTCGACCGACCGGATCGTCTCGAGCATCGCCCCCCAGGTCTCGCGGAAGATCGCCTGGAGCAGCGCGTCCTTCGAGCCGTAGTAGTGGTAGACGAGACCGTAGGCGACGCCTGCCTCGCTCGCGACGTCGCTCACCCGGCAGCGGTGGTACCCCTTGCGTGCAAAGGCCCGGACGGCGGCCTGCAGGATCTGACGTCGACGCTCCACCTGGACTTTCGAGCCGTCCGCCACAGCGGCTGAGTCTAGAAGAAGGGCTTGTTTGCAGGCGTATAGTTCTAGCCCGTGGCGAGGCCGAGCGCCGCCGGCAGGGCTCGCAAGTCGTCGAGCTTCTCGTCGACCTCCGGGTAGCGGTTCTCCCGATCCAGGAGCAGGCCGCGCATCCCGACTGCAATCGCGCCCTGCACGTCGTCCTCGATCGAATCGCCGATCATCACGGCGTCCGCGGCCACGACGCCGAGCCGGTCGAGGGCGGCCTGGAAGATCGTCGGATGCGGCTTCGTCTTGCCGTGTGCACCCGAGCTCACCGCCCCATCGACATCCAGCCCGTGGTGGGCGATGAACGCATCGAGGTCGCGTCCTGTGTTTGAGACGAGGCCGAGCTTCAGGCCGTGCTCTCGGAGCGAGGCCAGGGTCGGGAGAACGTCCTCGTAGATGTCGAAGTTGTGCGCATGCTCCCAGGCGGCCGTCATCTCGACCGCGCACTCGTACGCCCGGGTCGAGTTGCCGCCCATACCGCGGATGATCTGCTCGGTGAAGAGCACCCAGACCTCTTCGTCGTGGTCGAGCTCGGGGTGCCGCTCGAGCGTCGCGACCGCGTGACGACGCGCCTCGTCATATCGCAACGGGTCGAGCTCGAGGCCGAATCGATTCCCGAGGCGCCGGTACCCCTCAGGCCCCAGATCCGGGCCGGGCTTGGCGATCGTGAAGTCGACGTCGAAGAGAACGGCTCGAAGCGTCATTACTCTGCTTGTAGCAGCCAGCGGGCGATCTCGACATGGTCGGCGATCGGCACGCCGTCGTCCCAGGCCCAGGCGAGTGTCTGCCCGATCGTCCACAGCCGCGCGCGCTCGCGATCGAGCCCGAGCTCCGAGGTAACCCGGTCGAGCCGACGAAGGACGCTCCTCCGGTCGCCGCCGAGCTCGCCGCCACGGATCAGCGATGCCACGCCGAACTCGCGCTCTCCCACGAGGGGTTTCGGGTCGATCACGAGCCAGGGCTCACGCTCGGCCGCGAGCACGTTGTCCGCGTGCAGGTCCTGGTTCACGAGCACCTGCTCCCCCTGGGTCGGCGGCAGCTCCCGCAGGGCCTCGAGCCCCGCGTCGAGGAGGCGCCGCTCGAACGGCCGACCGCCGCGGTCCCAGCGCTCCTCGAAGCGCTCGAGCCACCACGCCGCCTCGTCGGCGAGCGTTCGGAACGGCGCTGCCGCCCGGCGCCATTGCCGGGGGAGGAGACCGATGACGACGTCGAGTGCGGCCTCCGGCCCGAGCTCCTTCAACGGAGTCGCCGGCCGGCAGCGCTCGAGCAGCAGCGCGCGCCGTGCGCGATCGTGCTCGAGCAGGTGGACGGCGCCCGCACCGTCCCAGAAGGCGAGGGCGTCGGCTTCGCGCTCGCTCTCGCGGTCCGGGAATTGGATCTTCAGGACGGCGTCCCCCGCGGGCACGGCTAGGGACGTGAAGGCGTAGGGAAAGGGCTCACCGAGCTCGAGCGACCACTGCTCCCGGCACTCGTCCAGAAGCCGCGGCAGCCGTTCGAGCCAGGCGCGTCCCTCGTCAAAGCCGCGGAGCCAGTCGAGGCCGTGGTGCACCGGCACGAAAGATAGCTTTGCGCCGTGGAGGCAATCTCTCCCGCGGGACGGGGGCGGGCGTTCCATGCGCTTCGCCACCGCGACTTTCGCCTGCTTTGGACCGGCCAGACGATCTCGCTGGTCGGCGACACCGCCTTCCTGACCGCGCTCGGCTGGAAGACGTTCACGGTGGCGGGCTCGAACAAGCTGGGGCTCGTGCTCGCCGCCCAGGGAGCCGGCCTCCTCGCGACGCTGCTGATCGGTGGCGCGCTGGCCGACCGGTACGAGCGCCGCTCGATGATGATCGTGTCGGACATCTGGCGGTTCGTCGCGGTGGCGGCGCTCGCAGTCCTCGATTTCTCCGGCCACCTGAGCTTCGGGAGCCTGATCGTGCTCGCGGCCTTCATGGGGCTCGGCGACGGCTTCTTCTACCCGGCGGTCGGCGGGATCGTCCCCCTCGTCGTCGACGCCGCACATCTCCCGTCCGCGAACTCGTTGATGGGCGTCGCGCGATGGAGCAGCTTCGTGGTCGGACCCTCGCTCGCCGCGTTCCTCTACCACGGGGCGGGCTCGGCCTGGGTCTTCGCGATCGACGCCCTGACGTTCCTGCTCTCCGCGGGCCTGATGCTCCAGGCGCGACCGAGACCGATCGAGCGATCGTCGGGCAAGAGCGCGTTCCAGGAGATCCGCGAGGGGACGCGCTACGTCGCGACGATTCCGTGGCTCTGGGTGACCATCACCCTCTTCGCGGTCGTGCTGATGCTCCAGTTCGCACCCCAGCAGGTGCTCCTGCCGAAGCTCGTCAAGGAGCACTTCGACCGCGGCGTCGGCGCGTTCGGCCTGCTCTCGACGCTGCTCGGGATCGGCACCGTCGTCGGAACGTTGCTCTACGGCCACTTCCAGCCGCGAAAGAGGCGGGGCGTCCTCACGTACTGGCTGTTCTTCGTCAACAGCCTCGCGATCGCAGGTCTCGCCCTGGCCCCGTGGTATGAGCTCGCCGGCCTCTTCGCGATCATCCGCGGCATCTGCATCGGCTTCGGCGTTGCGGTCTGGGAGACGATGCTGCAGGAGCTCGTGCCCGAGCACCTGCTCGCCCGCGTCGTCAGCCTCGACTTCTTCGGCACCTTCGGGCTGATGCCGGTCGGGCTCGCGATCTGGGGCGCGATCGCGAACCTCGCTCCCCCCGGGCCGATGTTCGCCGCGGGTGCGCTCGTCTCCGCGGGAATGATCGCCGTGGTGCTGACGCGGCCCTGGTTGAGGGAGGTCGACTGAGCCGGACGCCCCAGGAGATCCTCGCGGACGCGAGGACGATCGCGGTCGTCGGCGCGTCGCCGAAGCCCTGGCGGCCGAGCCACGATGTCATGCGCTACCTGCTCGAGCAGGGCTACCGCGCGATTCCCGTCAGGCCGCTCGACTGCGACGAACTGCTCGGGGTTCCCTGCGTGTCGGAGCTGAGCGAGATTGACGAGCCGGTCGACCTCGTCGATGTCTTCCGCCGCCCCGAGCATGCGCCCGACGTCGCCCGCCAGGCAGTCGCGATCGGGGCGAGATCACTCTGGCTGCAGGTTGGCATCGTCTCCACGGAGGCTCGTGAGATCGCCGACCGGGCCGGGCTCGAGTACGTCGAGAACGCCTGCACCATGGTCGTGCACCGGCTCTACCTCACCTGACGCGTTTTCGTGTGGGCCGTGCGGAATAGTTGACCCCGCAACTTTCGTTGTTACGCTCGATACTCCGAAAAGGAAGGGAATTCGATGTCGTATGGACTCTTGCTTCTGCGGGTCGTGATCGGAGCGACCGTCTTCGCCCACGGCGCCCAGAAGCTCTTCGGCTGGTTCGGCGGCCACGGGCTGCGCGGTACGTCGAACTTCTTCGGCTCCATGGGGTGGCGCATGCCGCTCCTGATGGCTTTTCTCGCCGGTCTCGGCGAGGCGAGCGGGCTCGCCTTCGCCGCCGGCTTCCTGACGCCCCTCGCAGCGCTCGGGATCGCGACGGTGATGCTCAACGCGATCATCGTCGTCCACTGGCGAAACGGCTTCTTCAACGGCGACGGGGGCCTGGAGTTCCCGCTGACGCTCGCCACGGTCGCGGTCGCAGTGGCCGCAATCGGCCCCGGTCGCTTCTCGATCGACAACGCGATCGGCTGGGCCGACAACGTCAGCGGCGTCTGGTGGGGCGTGGGCGTCCTGGCAGCGGCGCTGGCGATCACCACCCTGACGCTCACGGTCTTCAGAACGAGAGAGCGAATGCAGGAGCAACCCGCCGCCTAAATACCGATCTCGGTTCGCACCCTTCCGCCGCCGAAGCCGGGCTTCGCCCGGCGGGGGCGGGAGGCGCAGCAACCCCACTGTCGCGGAGGCAAAAGAAGGGGGCCCACGGGGGAAACATGGTTTCCCCCGTGCTGCTATCGGGGTGCCCAGATTTGAACTGGGGACCTCTCCGACCCGAACGGAGCGCGCTACCAGGCTGCGCCACACCCCGGCCGAGGAAAGGTTAGCCGAGGAAGTTTTCGATCGCCTCTGCGCAGGCGTCCGGCCGTTCGCCGACCAGCAGGTGTCCGCAGTCGGCGATCGTCCGCAGCGGGGCATGCAGTCTGCGGGCGAAATCGAACGCGTCTCCCACCGGCAACTGGTTGTCCCGCGCGCCCCAGAGAACGAGGGTCGGGCAGCCGATGTCTCCGAGCTCCTGACGCATGTCGTCGGCGACGAGCGCGTGCGCGGCGCTGACGGAGTCGCTGGTCAGCCGGGTTCCGACGAGGAAGCCCTCGACCGCCTCGTTCGACATGGTCAAGGGGTCGGAGGCGCCCCAGCGCCCGAAGACGAAGTACCGCAGGAAGGGGCTGTGCGCCACGGAATCAGCCCAGGGCGCCACGAAGCGGCGGGGGCCGATCAGTCTGAGAATGCGCAACCCGTACCTCGCGCGCCGCGTCGTGGACGAGATCCCGGCCGAGGCGGCGAGCACGAGCGCGGTGACCTCCGCGGGCCTCCGAAGCGCCATCCTCATCGCCACCACAGCGCCGAGCGAGTGCCCGACGACGACGGCCGGGAGCATCCCCTCCAGCTCCGCCACCAGCGCGACACGGTCGGCGAACACCGCGAGGTTCGGCACCGCCGCGAGCGGCGTCGAGAGCCCGTGGCCCGGCAGCTCGGGGACCAGCACGCGCCGGCGCTCGGCGAGCAGCGGCGCCAGGTCGATCCAGTTCGCGGCCGCCCCCCCGAGGCCGTGCACGAGGATCAAATGCTTGCCGGATGCCGGCCCGCCGACGAGGTATCGCATCCGGCATCCCCTGACCTCTGCGAACCGCGCCTCGAAGCCAGGCAGACCCTTTGCGTCCGTCATCGAAGCCCACTATCCTTCGATCGATGGACGGATTGGGAGGGCAGGACCTTTGATTCCTGCCGGCAAGACAACTGGAGCGGTTCACTGAGCCCGTCCCCGCAAGCACGCGAGGCGGGTTTTTTGTTGGACCGCGAGGAGGTCATATGGCGAACCACCTGACGCCAGAGGAGCTGTCGAAGGAGCTTGGAATCGATCGCCAAGAGGTGATCAAGGTCTGCATGCAGGAGTCGATCCCGATCTACCACGGCAAGATCGACAAGACCCTGTTCCAGGCGCAGCTCCAGGCGCTGGGGGCCGTCCCGCAGCACCACTAACGGCGCGCGCTTACTTGCGCGCTGCGACTTTTCGACGGGAGCCGCCCGCTGAGGCGGCTTTCGTCTTCTTGCCGGAGGACTTCTTCGCTTCGCCCGACTTCTGGGCGTCGGCGACGCTCGCGCGCAGCGCCTCCATCAGGTCGACCACCGGCGCAGCCGGCTCGACGGGCTCCGGCGCCGTGATCTCCTGGCCGGCGAGCTTGGCCTCGAGAAGCGCCCGGAGATCGCGCCGGTAGTCGCTCGTCAGCTCCTCGGGATCGAACTCGGCCACGAGGCTGGCGATCACCTGACGCGCGAGCTCCAGCTCGGGCTCCTTGACCTCGACCTCCTGGACGGACTCCTCGACCTCGGCCTGCGACCGAACATCCTCGGCGAGGAAGAGCGTCTCGAGCGCGAGGGCGTCGCCCTTCGGGCGGATCAGACAGAAATGCTCCGCGCCCTGGCGAACGAACTTGCCGACCGCCGCCATGCCTGTTTCCTTCATCGCCTCGAGCAGCAGGACGTAGGGGCGCCGCTGCGCGGTCGCCTCCGCGGGCGCGAGGAAGTAGGTCCTGTCGAAGTAGATCGGGTCGACCTCGCTCGCCTCGACGAACCGGGTGATCTCGATCGTCCGTGAGTCGTCCGCCGTCGAAAGCGCCTCGAGATCCGCCTCCTCGACGACGACGAACTGGCCCTTCGCGACCTCCCAGCCCTTCACGATCTCGTCGTTCGAGACCTCGCGGTCGTGCTCGGGGCACCAGCGCTTGTTCTTGATCGGCGTGAGGCACTCGCGATGGAGCATCCGGAACGACACGTCCGACTGACGGGCGGCCGGCTTCGTCGCGAGCGCCATCCCGACGGGGATGCTGACCAGGCCGAAGCTGATGGATCCGTTCCAGATCGTTCGCATGGGGCTCCCAATTGTAGAGGGATGCAGGAAGTTCGCCGAATCGGGGCCAATCCCTCCGTGAGCGGAGCGACCACGATCCCGCCGGTCCCTAAGCTTGGAAACCTGAGCACGGGAGGGGACAGGACGATCGTTCGCCTCTGGCGGGAGGCGACGCAAGCCGGGCGCACGACGCCCGCATATCTCGTGGAGGAGGCGCCCGGGCGCTGGCGCGAGGTCTCCTGGGAGGCGGCCGCAGAAGCGGTGGACGAGCTGGCCAACGGGCTGCTGGCCCGCGGCGTCCGCAAGGGCGACGCGTTCGGGATCCTCGGCCGGACACGCCTGGAGTGGACGCTGTTCGACTTCGCACTCGCGCTCGTCGGCGGCGTTACCGCACCGGTCTATCCCAACTCGTCGGCGCGCGAGACGGCCTACGTGCTCGAGCACTCCGAGGCGGTGGGCGTCCTCGTGGAGGACGCGGGGCAGCGAGGGAAGGTCGAGCCGATCGGCCTCGCCCACGTCTTGACCTACGACAAGCTGGCGGACCTGCGGGCCGAGGGCATCGCCTACGCCCGCGCGAACCCGGGGGCCCTCGAAGAGGCCTCGGCCGCAATCGCGGAGGACGACCTTTACACCTACATCTACACCTCCGGCACAACCGGCCCGCCGAAGGGCTGCATGATCCTCCACCGCAACTACTACGAGATGACCTCGTGCATCGAACGGATCGAGGGGCTGGCTCTCGACCGCGACGTGATGCTTCTCTACCTGCCGCTCGCACACAACTTCGGCCGGCTGATGTCGCTCTGGGGGGCCTATTCAGGGTTCACGATCGCCTTCTGCCCGGATCCGTACGCCGTCGCGGATGCACTGCCCGAGGTCGAGCCCACCATCCTGCCGAGCGTGCCTCGCGTATACGAGAAGGCTCATACCGCGATCACGACGGCGCTCGAGGAGGCCTCCGGAGTGAAACGTCGGCTGGGACAGTGGGGCCTCGACGTCGGACGGCGCGTCAGCCCGCTGCGCCAGGCGGGAGAGCCCGTTCCGGCCGGGCTCAGGCTGCGGCATCGGCTCGCGAACCGGCTCGTCTACGCGAAGGTCAAGAAGCGGTTCGGCGGCCGGCTCCGGATCGGCATCTCGGGCGGCGCGCCGCTCGCGAAGGAGATCGCCGAGTTCTTCCACGCGCTCGACATCCTCATCCTGGAGGGCTGGGGCCTGACCGAATGCACGACGGCCGCCACGGTCAACCGGCCGCTCAACTACCGGTTCGGCACCGTCGGCCCCGCGATGCCCGGCTTCGAGGTCAAGACCGACGGCGACGGGGAGCTCCTCATCCGCAGCGACACGGTCTTCGCCGGCTACTACAAGGACGAGAAGGCGACGCGCCAGGCGATGGCCGGCGACGGCTGGCTCCGCTCGGGAGACGTCGGGTGGATCGACGCGGACGGCTTCGTGTCGATCACCGACCGCAAGAAGGACATCATCGTCACCGCCGGCGGCAAGAACCTCGCCCCGCAGAACATCGAGAACGCGCTGAAGATGTCTCGCTACATCTCGCAGGCCCTCGTCGTCGGCGACCGGCGGCCCTACGTGACCGCGCTGATCACGCTCGACGAGCAGGAGGCGTCGAAGCTCGACGGTGACGCGCACGCCGTCGTCCAGGAGACGGTCGACCGGGTCAACGCCGACCTCTCACGGTTCGAGCAGATCAAGAAGTTCACGATCCTCCCGCGCGACTTCAGCGCGGAGGAGGGCGAGGTAACGCCGACGCTGAAGCTGAAGCGCCGGATCTGCGAGGAGCACTTCGCGGCGGAGATCGAGCGGTTGTACGCGGACTAAGAACGCTTAGGAGCGCGCGCCGACCGGCGGCGTCGCTCGCGATGCCGCCCTCGAGGCCGTGCCGGCTTTGCCGGTACTGCCGTCTCAAACCGGTTGGCAACGGCGCGTTACGCCCGTTACAGACGACGTGCGCCGACCGGCGGCGTCGCTCGCGATGCCGCCCTCAAGGCCGTGCCGGCTTTGCCGGTACTGCCGTCTCAAACCGGTTGGCAAGGGCGCGTTACACCCGTTACAGGCGACGCGCGCCGACCGGGGCGTCGCTCGCGATGCCGCCCTAAAAGGCCGTGCCGGCTTTGCCGGTACGGCCGTCTAAACCCGGTTGGCAACGGCGCGTTACGCCCGTTACAGACGACGCGCGCCGACGTACGTCGATGCGTACCAGCCGGTCATGCTGGAGATCTTGACGACGTCGCCGGTGTGCGGCGAATGGATGAAGCTGCCGCCGCCGACGTAGATCCCGACGTGGCCGAGCCCGTCGAAGAAGACGAGGTCGCCGGCCTGAAGGTCACCACGTGAAACGGGCGAGCCGGCGCCGTACTGGGCATACGAGCTGTGCGGCAACGACACGCCCACCTGGCCGTAGACGTACATCACGAAGCCTGAGCAGTCGAAGCCCGACGGCGATGCCCCGCCCCAGACGTACGGGGTACCGAGGTAGCGCATCGCGATTCCCACGACGCCGCCGTGGGTCGCCGGTGGCGCCGGCCCCACCGGCGCCGGCGACGTCACGGAGTCGACTGCGCTCGACAGCGTCTGCGGCGCGGATTGCTGCTGGGCGACGCGCTGTGCGAGCTGGCGGCGGAGCTCGGCCTGGCGGGCCGCCTCCTGCTGCTGCAGCTGCTGGATCTGGCCGCGGATCGAGGACAGGAGCGCCCGACGTGCCGAGAGCTGGCTCTCGATGGACGAGCGGGCCTCTGCGCGCTCGCGAACGAGGGAGGCGGCCTCGGCGCGCGCGTGCTTGAGCCGAACCTCACGAGCCTTCACCTGGTCGTTGAACTGGTCCGCCTGTCCGTGGACCAGCGAGTCCTGCGCCGAGATCCTGTTCACCGTGTCGAACCGGTTGACGAGGTCGTCGAGGCTCGTCGCACCCAAGAGCACCTCGAGCTCGTTGTCGTTGCCCGAGGTTGTGTACAGCGAGACGACGCGCCGGGCGAGCGTGTCGCGGGCCCGGCCGAGGCTCTTCTTCGAGATCTTCAGCTGTGCGTGGTTCTCCTTCAAATCGGCACGCACGCGGTTCAGCTTCGTGGTCGCGAAGTTGTACGCCTCGATCGCGCGCTCGAGGCTCGAATCGAGCTGCTGCACCTGGTTCATGACACTCTGCGCCTCGGCCTGCTTGGACGCGATCGAGGGGTCGCCAAGGGCAGGCGTCACGGAAAGCAGAGCCGCGAAGCACGAGAAAATGACTGCCGGCGCCGTACGTCTGATCAAGCGGCGAACTGTTCCGGTCGCTGGGCTCGATCGGCGCCCCGGGAGGGGCCGGTTCGTCACGAGTTCGGCACCCTAGCAACCACATCGGACAGCCGCAAGCGGCGCGCCGAGCCACACGCTCCATTTGTAAACGCGCCGACTCGTCCTGCAAACCGTTTGGTAGGTTCCCGCGTCGTGCCGGGGGACCTAACCACGCGGCGAGGCCCCATCCTGGCCCTTGCCGCCTGCTTCATCGTTGCCGTGGCGCTGCCGACGAGAGGGAGCGGCTCCCCCTCCACCCTCAGACAGCAGGCGCAGGAGCTGAGCCAGGAAAACAGCGTCCTTACGACCCGCTCACGCGCCGCCGTCCTGACGCTGTATGCGCTCGACAGCAAGCTCGCCCGTACCCGGGCCGAGCTCGCGACGTTGCAGGCCGAGACCACGAAGCTGAGCCGTCAGCGGGCCCGGACGAAGCAGCAGCTCGGGGTGGCGCGCAGTACCTTCACGGCCTCCCAGCGACACCTGGCCGACCGGCTGCGCAGCGTCTACGAGCAGGGGGACTCCGACCCGCTGGCGATCGTGCTCGGCGCGAGGACGCTCGACGACGCGCTGTCGGGCCTCGAGACCGTGGACGCAGCTGCGGCCACCGACCGGAACGTCGTCAGGCAGGCCCGCGAGAGCCGTGCCGCCTACGAGAAGCTGCAGCGGCGGCTCGCCGAGCGAGCCCGGAGGCTGGCGCGCCTCCAGGCGAGCCTGCAGGCCTCCGCGAGCGCGCTCTCGTCCGCACGGGCCGAGCGCGTCTCGTACATCCAGCAAGTGGCCGCGCAGCGCAGCCTGAACGCGTCGCAGATCGGCTCGCTCGAGTCCCAGGCGCAGGAGATCCAGGCCCGGGCTCAGGCGATTGCCGTCCAGCAGACTGCTGCGCCCACGACCGGGTCCGTGCCCGTTGCGGCCGAGGGACGGACGCTGACGGTGACCGCGACCGCCTACACCCTGAGTGGCCGCACCGCGACGGGGGCGCCCGTGGGCTACGGGATCGTCGCCGTCGACCCGAATGTAATCCCGCTCGGCACGAGCCTCTCGATCCCGGGCTACGGCGATGGTGTAGCGGCCGACACGGGCGGGGCGATCCAGGGAGCGGTGATCGACCTCTGGTTCCCGACGGCCGCGTCCGCTGGGGCGTGGGGCCGCCGCACGGTAACGATCACGCTCCACTAGAATTCCGCCGCAACTTCCCCTGCAGCCGAGGGAGGGGTGGAGTGACCGAATTCCTCGAGTCGACCGAGGCGCCCCAGAGGGTGGAGCGCCCGCGCGTGCTGCTGGTCGACGACCACGATCTGTTCCGCACGGGTCTGCGCAACCTCCTCGAGGAGGAGGGCGTCGACGTCGTGGGAGAAGCCGCCGCGGGCGAGGACGCGCTCCGCTTCGTCCGCGAGCTTCAGCCGGACGTCGTCGTCATGGACCTGAACATGCCGGGCATGAACGGCGTCGAGGCGACGAAGCGCATCGTCTCGCACGCGCCCCTGACCCGCGTCGTGGTACTGACGATCTCCGACCAAGACGCGGACGTGATGGATGCGATCTTCGCGGGCGCCTGTGGGTATCTGCTCAAGGACGCCTCGATCGAGGACGTGATGCGAGGGATCCAGTCGGCCGCGATCGGCGAGTCGCTCATCTCGCCCACGATCGCCGGCAAGGTCCTCGAACGCGTGCGAGCCTCCAGCGCGTCACCCGACGCGGCCGAGGCGATCAGGGCCGAGCTGTCCGAGCGCGAGATCGAGGTGCTGAAGCTGATCGCCAACGGGAAGGACAACGCGCAGATCGCCGCCGACCTGCACATCAGCCCGAAGACGGTCAAGAATCACATCTCGAACATCCTCATGAAGCTGCAGATCGAGAACCGCATCCAGGCGGCTGTGTATGCGGTTCGCAGCGGGATCGTCTAGGCGGCGGCCGAGACGCGGCGGCGGGCCGCGGCGAGCAGCCCGCGCAGGTGCTTCAGATCTCCGGACGCACGGCTGAGGCGTAGCGAGAGCTCGCTCAGCTCGTCAGTCCTTGCGTCGGCGTCGCTGACCTGAGAGGCGACCTTGCCGATCTTCCGCTCCAGCCTCAACCGCTCCGCCTCGAGCGAGAGGGCTTGCGCATAGCCGTCCGTGAGAGTGCGCTCCAGGCGGGCGCGGGTCACGTCGTCACCGGCCGGCGGGCCGTCGATGAGCGCTCCCAGCTCGCCACACAGGGTGCCGAAATCGATCGCCGCGGTCATAGGCATCGAAACCGATTATCCCGCCGAAATTGTGGTTCTTCATGGGCCGCTCGGCCCATCTTCGATCCCCGGACGGCCCATGGGCGCTTGACCGGGCGGCCGCTCGTTCGAACAATGCAGCGATGCGCAGGGGGATCGCAGCCGTCCTTGCCGCGGCTGCAATCGGCGCCGGACTCGTTGCGGAGGCCGTCGGCTCGTCGAGTGCGCGGCCGCTCTCGGTGCGGCTCGCGCGGGCGCTCGCGGTTCCCCATGTGCCCGCCTCGCAGTCCGGGGCGTACGCCTTCGACCTGGCGACCGGAACGGCCGTCTTCTCGCGCAACGGCGGCAAGTCGCTCGTTCCTGCCTCGAACGAGAAGCTCGCGATCACCTACGCCGCCCTCCAGTCGTTCGGCCCGGATCACCAGATCGAGACCGACGTGCTCGGCGAGGGCGATCTGGTCGGGACGACCTGGCACGGCTCGATCGTGTTGCAGGGCCACGGCGACCCGACGCTCAGCGGAACGGACCTGACCTGGCTCGCCCGCCAAGTGCGCGCAGCCGGAATCCGTACGGTCGCCGGGCCGGTGATGGGCGACGAGTCGTTCTTCGACTCCCGGCGGACGGGCCCGGGCTGGAAGCCGTCGTTCTACATCAACGAGTCGGCGCCGCTCTCCGCGCTGACGGTCGACCGCACCTGGTTCCGGCACCGGCACTCCCCCGTTCCGGCCCTCGCCGCAGCTTCGCTCTTCAAGGACACGCTCCGTCGGAACGGCGTGATGGTGACGGGCAGGGCACTCGTCGGCAGGGCCGGCGAGGCTGCAGAGCCGCTGGGGCACGTGCTCTCGCCCCCGCTCGCGCGGATCGTCCGGTTCATGGACCGGGAGAG
>JBKPOY010000036.1:0-8417 GCA_046733295.1 Actinomycetota bacterium
AGCCGTATGTCGCCGACGATCCTCGCGACGCCCCTTCGCACTGACTAGCCGATCCCCGTTCCGGTCCCGGATGCACTGCGGCGACGCCCTTTGTCGCCACTCGGTACAAGGGCGTACTCTGCAGGAGCAGCCCGGCGCCCCTTTCCGGGGAGGAAGGTGAGACCGCTCGGATGACCGAAGCTCGCGCGGATCGGCAGAACGCGGCCAACATGCCCCGGGCGCCACGCGGATCGACCCCCACGCCGTCGCCGGGGCTGTCCCGCTTCCGCCCGAGCCGGCCGTGGATCCTTTTTGCTCTCGCGCTCCTGGCCTTGAACTTCTACCTCGGCTCGCGCGCGATGCAACCACCTTCCCGCATTCGCGTTCCCTACAGCCCCTTCTTCTTGCAACAGGTCCGTGCGGGTCACGTCAAAGAGATCACGTCGAAAGGCACGGCCGTCCAGGGCACGTTCACCCAGAAGGAACGCTTCCAGGACTCGAAGCCGACGACGCGCTTCCGAACGGAGATCCCCGCGTTCGCCGACAACGACGCGCTCTCGCACCTGCTCGAACAGAAGGGCGTGGTCGTCAACGCTCAGCCGCTGGATACGGGAGCGCCATGGTGGCAGAACCTGTTGCTCGGCTTCGGGCCGACCATCCTCTTCGTTGGCCTGCTGTTCTGGCTGATGCGGCGGGCTGGCAACGTGCAGAACGTTCTCGGCTCCTTCGGGCGCTCGCGGGCACGCCGGTATCAGCCGTCGGGTGACCGTGTCACCTTCGCAGACGTGGCCGGGATCGAGGAGGCGAAGGCGGAGCTGACGGAGGTGGTCGACTTCCTCCGCCACCCCGACAAGTACCGGAAGCTCGGCGGCCGGATCCCCCACGGCGTCCTGCTCTCAGGGCCGCCCGGTACGGGCAAGACACTGCTCGCGCGTGCGGTCGCAGGCGAGGCCGACGTCCCCTTCTTCTCGATGGCCGCTTCCGAGTTCGTCGAGGCGATCGTCGGCGTGGGCGCATCGCGGGTACGCGATCTCTTCGCACAGGCGAAGGAGTCCGCCCCCGCGATCGTTTTCATCGACGAGCTCGACGCGATCGGGCGGTCGCGTACCTCGGGAGTGGCCGGCTTCAGCGGCGGCAACGACGAGCGCGAGCAAACGCTGAACCAGATCCTGACCGAGATGGACGGCTTCGACTCCTCCACCAACGTGATCGTGATCGGTGCGACCAATCGGCCCGACGTGCTGGACGCGGCCCTGCTCCGCCCCGGCCGCTTCGACCGCAGAGTCTCCGTTCAGCCGCCCGACCGCGCCGGGCGCGAGGCGATCCTCAAGGTGCACACGCGCGGGGTGCCGCTCGCGCCCGACGTCGACCTCGGCCGAATCGCGGCCACGACGCCGGGGATGGTCGGAGCGGATCTCGCCAATCTCGTCAACGAGGCGGCGCTCATGGCCGCACGCCGGGGCCACGACCACGTGGAGGAATCCGACTTCACCGATGCGCTCGAGCGGATCGTGCTCGGCGCCGAACGACAGGTGATGATGACTGCCGAGGACAAGCGACGGACCGCCTACCACGAGGGCGGCCATGCGATTGTCGGCATGCTCACGGAGGGCGCCGACCCGGTGCGCAAGGTCTCGATCATTCCGCGCGGGACGGCGCTGGGCGTCACGTTCGCGGCACCCGAGAGCGACCGCTTCAACTATCGCGAGCCCGAGGTCGAAGCCAAGATCAAGGTCGCGCTCGGTGGACGCGCCGCCGAGGAAGTGGTGTTTGGCGAGACCAGCACCGGCGCGGAGTCGGACATCCAACAGCTCACCGAGATCGCGCGCCAGATGGTGGGCCGTTGGGGAATGAGCTCGGCGATCGGGCCCGTCGCCGTGGTTCCACGGGACGGCACGGGGCCGTTCGTCCCGAGCGCCGCCGAGGTCTCCCCGGATACGCAGAAGCTCGTCGACGCAGAGGTACGCCGAATCGTCGACGTACTTCAACAGGAGGTCGTGGAGCTGCTGCAACAGAACCGCGGCAAGCTCGATTCCCTCGCGACCGCGCTGCTCGAGCGCGAGACGCTCGACGAAGAGGACGCCTACGCGGCCGCGGGGGTTCCGCGAACAGTGGCGCCCCGAGCCGACACCTACTCGAGGGCGGCTCGGTCACTCACCGACGGCTAACACTCGAACCGTGAAAGCCGATGTCGTCCCTCCTCCCGGTCTCGCGGCCGGGTCGCCGCCGCCCTCGACGGCGGCGTAGAGACGATCGAAGTCTCGATCCGAACGCCGCTCTGCACCGCCCGCCCGGACTCGGTACCGGTCGCTCACATCAGGGCATCGCCGGAGCGCGAGCCTCCGGCGGGTGCTGAACCTGGTGGATGCGGAAGGCCAGCACGATGTCCCGAACGCCCCGAATCACCGCAAACGCCGCCACCCAGGCGACGAGCAGAATGGCGCTGCGACCGTAGTAACCGGCGGCCCAGAAGCCGAGCGCGAGCTCGATGATTCCACCGATCAGCTGGAGCCACCAAACCTCCATCTCGCGCCGCATGGAAATCGAGGTGATGATGTCGAAGGTGCCGGCGAAGATCAGGAAGAAGCTCATCACGGCGGCGAGCGCGGCGAAGGTGTCGCCGGGATGCACGAAAGCGACGATCCCCGCGACGATGAAGACGAGCGCGAGCACGCCGTGGAGCAGCTTCCACCAGCCGTTGGCCAGCATCAGCACACCGATCTCGAGCACCCCGGCCGCGATGGCGACAAAGCCGAACAGGAGCGCGATCGCGGAGACCGACGTGTAGTCGAAGCGGAGCAGGATCAGCGCAACGAGCGTCCAGCCGATACCGCTGATCAGGAACAGCCACCAGGGCGGAAGCGCACGCGCGAGCGTGCGCTGACCGGCTGCCATCGAAATCATGTCGCCTCCCGGAAGGTCGAGGTGGGCTCCGGTATACGCGATCCAGTGGCGACGTGAATCACCCCGACTGGATGACGCGGAGGCACCGCATCATCGAGACGATGGCGTCGCGCCCCCCAAAACGCCTCTTCCTAGACGTCCTCAACGTCTTCCTACTCTTGCTGTCTCTGTTCAATCGACGCTGGGCAGTGATCCGCGCCCTGCGCTCTAGTGCAGGCTGCTGTGGGAACGCGGCGATCCGGCTGCCAAACGCGCGTGTAGCGTCTGAGGAGTTGACCCGGTTCGTGATCGACTGCGAGACGCTGCTCCGGATTGCAGCCGGCGAGATCGAGGTCGACGCCGAGCACAAGCTCGTCGCGCCGACACTCGTCCGCTCGCAGGCGCTGGCGGCGCTATACGGCGCGGCCCGCCGGGGTGAGATCTCCGCTGCTGAGGGCATCGAGCGAGTGACGCGGATCAACTCGCTCAAGGTTCGCTTCCTCGGCGACAAGGTGCTCCAGCGCAGGGCGTGGAAGGTCGCGGACCAGCTGGGGTGGGAGACAACGTTCGACGCCGAATTTGTGGCGCTGACGCAGCTACAGGCCGACGTCTTCGTCACGTCCGACAGCGAACTGGCGCGGGCGGCCTCCGGCCTCGTCAAGACGGCGACTATCGACGCGCTGCGCACGACCTGATCGGCGGGGGTGGGCTCGAGCCGCCTCGCCTCACACAGGGTCAGGAATGTCACATGAGGGTTGCTCTAGTCTCACGCGGTGGTTTCTCTCTGGCCGATCACGGACGCGAATCGGGAAGCGGTCGAGGCGCTTGCCGTAACGGCGGATCAGGAACGCTTTGTGAGCGGTGTCCGCGAGTCAATCCTCGAGGCGGCGCAGGAGCCGGACGCTCGGGCCCTCTACTGGGCGATCTATGACGAAGAGACGCCGGTGGGGTTCGTGATGATCGCTGACGAGGTCGGCAGCCCCGACTACATCGCCCACTTTCTCTGGAAGCTGCTCATCGACGAGCGCTACCAACGACGAGGCTTCGGAACAGCGACGCTCGACCTGATCGTCGAGTACTTCCGGAACCGGAGCATCGGCACGATGTGGACAAGCGTCGGACAGGGCGAGGGCAGCCCGGTCACGTTCTACGAGCGATACGGCTTCGAACGAACCGGAGATCTCCACGGCAACGAGATCCTGCTCCGGCTGGAGATCTCCTAGCACAAGCGAGCCGAGCCTCGGGGTCGCGCGGCCAGCCGGATCTGGCCACCGGAAGATCTCCCGCCGACGGGCTGTGACGAATGAGCCCGTCTAGCTCGCCGGAACGAGGGTGACGTCGACGCACCATTGGTGCGCGTCGGTCGGACGACCGTTGCGTCGCGTGATGCCGAGCGCGCACGCCTGCGCGGTTCCTTGGGCGAACCGCGTCCGGAGCCGGCCGAGTGCCCGCACCTGCCACTGTAGCTCCGCTCCCGTGCACCGGGCTCGCGTGCGCCCCTCCGCATAGGCGGCAGTCTGAGGCTGCGTAACCGTCAGGCGGAGGAAGAGCCGCTCGCCAACGGCGCAGGTGAGCGTGCCGGTTGCCCGAATTACGTGGCCGTTCTTGCTGACCTTGGCCGTGGGGTCGGTCCTGCCTGCAAACGGGAGACCGCTTCCGACCAGCACGAGTGCGCCCAGCATCGTGACGAGTACAGCTATTCGTTTCACGGCGGCGGAGTTTGCCACGTTTGAACGGCGGTTGCGAGAACGTCACGTGCCCGAGCAGCCGACACGACGTTCCCCTTCTGCTCGTAAAGCCGAAGGGCGTCCTCTCGGACGCCCTTCGGCTCGTCTTTGTGACCACCGAGACGCAACACCTCCGCGAGGTCGACCAGTGCGTCTGCCCTCATGTCGAGGGCATCCGTCGGTTCCGCGAGAGCGACGGCCTCGCGGGCGAGATCTTCAGCGGCACCGTCTTCGCCACGCCGAGCGAGCGCCTTCGCGCGCACCTGCCGCCAGAGCACCTGCGTCATCATGTCGTCGCTCGCGCCCGCCTGCTCGCTGATCCTCGTTTGGAGCTCGGCCTCCTCGTATCGCTGTTGGGCGTAGAGTGACTGCGCGAGCCGCGCCGCCTGGGTCGACAGCAAACCTTTCTCGCCCATCTGTTCGAGCACCTCGTAGGCGGCGCGAATCTCGTCTTCGGCCGCGGCGGCGTCGCCGGCCAGCGTCTCGACGATCCAGGCGTGCTCCGCCCGGAGGATGAACGGGAGCCCGCGCGCCAGTCCGAGATCCTCGGTCATTGCACGGACGCGCTCGATGAGTTCGCGCGCCGCGTCGAAGTGGCCGAGCATCGCCTCGTGAATGGCAAGCGCGTCCATGAAGCCCATCTCGCCCCAACGCGAGATTGACGCGTCCTCGAGGACTGCGTTGCAGCGTTTGATCGCATCTTCGGCCGACGTCGCTCCGTAGATGAGCTCGATCCCGATCTGGATCAACGCCTGATTGGCTTGCCTCTCGTCACCGGCGCGCCGCGCGTGCGTGAACGCGCGTTCGAAGCCGTCGATCGCAGTTTCGAAGCGCATCGCGATGTGATGCGTCCAGGCGATTGCCGCCCATGCCCGCGCGAGGCCTTTGTCGTCACGCGCCTGCTCCAGCTCGGGCAACGCGTGCTCGGCGACGTCTCGCAGGCGCTCGAGGCTGCCTTCGGGTTCCGTGAACGTACGGATGTCGGCGCGCATGAGCGAGGCGACGAGGCCGTGGCGCGAATCTCCCGCGGCTTCCATCGCCGCCGTCGTCACCTGGTCTGCTCGCTCGAAGTTCCCTGCGAGGATGAGCGCATCCGTCACGTCCCGCGCAAGCTCGAGGGCAAACGGGTCGGTGGGCGGCACAAGAGCAAGGGCGCGCTCGAGCAGATTCGTCGCAGCGTGAGCATCGCCGCGCGCGAGCGCGCGTCGACCGGCCACTGCAAGGCACTCGGCGGCACGCCGGCCGACGCCTTGAGCGTGCTCGTCCAGCGGACCGAGCTCGGCGCGAGAGCGGTGAGCCTGCTCGAGGTGATAGCCAAGGATCTCCTCGTATTCCGGTGCGTGCTCGCGGGCGGCGCGGGCAAGCCAGTCCGCATACCGCTCGTGGAGCTCGGCACGGACCTGCTTGGGAAGCGCCTCGTACGCGACGTCGCGGAGGAGGAGGTGTCGGAATGCGAACGCCTGTTCACTGGGAAGCTCGGGTCGGGTCGGGCGGATGAGCTCTTTCCGAACGAGCGTCATCAGGTGCGCGTCGACGGCGCCACGAAGGCGATCAGGCGCGAGCTCGCTCACCGCGCCGACGTGAAAGACCTTCCCCTCCACGGCCGCCAACTCGATGATTGCCCGCTCGTCGTGCTCGAGGCGGTCGAGCCTCGCCGCGAGGAGCGCCTGAATCGTGGAGGGCATCGAGATCATGGCGAGGTCGGCCGTCGAGTACCACCGCCCGTTCTCCCGGCGGAGCAGCCCGTCGTCGACGAGCATCGAGAGCATCTCCTCGACGAAGAGCGGATTGCCTTCGGCCGCCTCTTTGATCCGCGCGCGGGGCTCCTCGGCCAGGGATGCATGGCCGAGCAGGTTCTCGATGAGTCGGTCCGACTCGGTGTCGGTGAGCGGCTCGAGCAGGATGCTCGTCGCGTTCAGCTTGCCGCCGCTCCAGTCCGAGCGGTGGTCGAGGAGCTCGGGCCGGCCGACGGCGACGAGCACCATCGGAGCGTCGCGTGACCATTCGGCGACATGCTCGACAAGGTCGAGGAAGGTGGGTTCCGCCCAGTGCACGTCGTCGAAGACGACAACGAGCGGGCGCATCCGGGCGTGCCGCTCGAGCAGCTTGCGAACGGCCCAGAACGTCTCTTCCGCGCTGCCGACGCCGTCCGCCAGGCCGATGGCGCCCCCGACTCGGTCAGCGATCAGCTTCGCGTCGGGATCGTCTGCGACAAGCCGCTCGATGTCCTGAACGAGTTGCACGTCCACCAACTGCCTGACAACCTCGGCGATCGGCCAGAAGGTGATCCCTTCGCCGTAGGGGAGGCAACGGCCCGAGACGACCGTCGCTCGCTTGGCGAGGTCCGCCGCAACTTCTGAGACGAGCCGCGACTTGCCGACGCCCGCGGCTCCGAGGACCGTGAAGAGGTGGCACGACCGTTCACGGACCGAGCGCTCGAAGACGCGCTGGAGCAGGGTGCGCTCGTCCTCGCGGCCGATCATCGGCGAGTCCAGCCGACGCACGTGCCCGGGAGCTCCTGAGATGATCTTGAGCACCCGGAACGCAGGCACCGGCTTTTGCTTGCCTTCGATCTCGAGCGCGGCTACCTCCTCGACACGAACGGCGTCCCGCACGAGGCGCTGAGTCTCGCGGCCGATCAGGATCTCGCCCGAGCCCGCCGCCTGCTCGAGCCGCTTGGCGACGTTAACGGCGTCGCCAGTCACGAGCCTCTGACGAGCTGCGGGGTCGCCCGCGACGACCTCGCCGGTGTTGGCGCCGAGTCGGACCTCGAGGCGGACCCCGAGGCCGCGCTCCAGCTCGTGGTTCAGGCGCTCGAGCTCCTCTCGCATCTCGACGGTTGCCGCTACCGCACGAAGCGCATCGTCTTCGTGCACCGTGGGAATGCCGAACACAGCCATGATCGCGTCGCCGATGAACTTCTCCACCGTGCCGCCATGCCGCTCGATCACGGCGCTCATCTCGTCGAAGTAGCGCCCCATGGCGCGGCGAAGCGATTCCGGATCGAGGCGCTCGCCCAGTGCGGTGGACCTCGCGACGTCTGAGAAGACGACCGTCACCATCTTTCGCACCTCGCGCCGGGTCGCTTCTTCTTCCGCCAGGCGGGTTCCGCACGCCAGGCAGAAACGCGCGGCAGCGGGATTCTGCTGTCCACAGCTCGGGCAGATCGTCACGTCTTGCTCCCAGTACGAAGGCGCTGTAGAAGGTATCTCTCTCACTAACCACGAGACGCGCGGCGGCCGGTTAGTCCTTCCAACCGATGTGAGCCTTGCGCGCCGGTCATGGATCAGCGAAGCCGGGCTGCACCGGTTGAGTCCTTGAACGCCTCGGACTCATTGGGCCGGGCAGGGATCAAACCTGCGACCTTGGGATTAAAAGACGCCCTGGACTTCCAGCTCAGCCGAGCCAGGGCTAGGAGCCACGCGGGTTTCCGCCCCTTCGGGAGCGCCGCCGATTCGGCTCCTCTTGGTGGGTCTGGTTGCCCCCGCGTTGCCACCCTCGAGCAGGTCGACGTCGGGCAGGTCGCCCGAAAGCAGGTGCGTGTAGACCGCCAGGGTGAACGCCGCCGGAGAGTGTCTCCGGTGAGGAGGCTCTTCTTCATGACATTCCATAAGGGCTCCATCCCGAAGTTGTCAGTTGTGGCTACGTAGGTCGGGCACTCGCCGGCGCGAGAATTCCCGGGGAACGAGAAAACGGCGCGCCAGGAGCGACCCGCGGTAGAGCTATGAGCCGCCTACGAGCGACGCTCGGCTCTAGGGAGCGGCATCGCTTCCGGAGAGACGGAGGCGGCGGGAATCGAACCCACGCGAGATATCCGCCACAGCTGTC
>JBKPOY010000037.1:0-20083 GCA_046733295.1 Actinomycetota bacterium
CCAAGCCAGGCTGACAGAGTTCACCAAGCTGCACCCCAACGTGGTCTTTCGGCTCGGAGGCCGCACCCTCGCGGGCGATATTCCAGATGGCTGGCCGACGCGCTCCGTCGTCATCGGTAAGGGCAACCAAACGATCGGTACGGTCGTGGTGGGAGCACCGCTCGACGACGCTCTCCTCCCTCCGGCCGAGGGCAAAGGCGCACTTGTGGGACCGCGCGATGTCATCGGGCTGCGCGGCCGGGAGGTCGTCGCGGGGCCGCTTAAAGGCAAGCGCGTGAACAAAGTCTTGAAGGGCCCGGGCGACCTGATGATCGGAGACACCGAATATCGCGCGGCCGGGGAGCCTGTCGCAGGCGAGGGCCGGAGCATCGCCGCGCTCGAGCCGAGGTCCATCGCCTCTGCCGCCGAGGACCGGGCGCGGCGCCGCGTCCTCCTCGCCGGTCTCGCGATCCTCGGCGGGGTCGCGCTGGCCGCCTACGCCCTGGCCCCGACGTTCGCGCGCTCCCGGTTCGCACAGGCCCAGCGCGCGCAGGCGGCGCAGGTGCTCTCGCACGTCGGCGACGGTGTGTTCCTCGTCGACCCGGCGGGGACGATCGGCTTCTGGAATCCGGGCGCCGAGGCGCTAACCGGCCTCCCGGCTGATGCGGCGCTGAAGCGGAAGCCCGAAGAGATCTTCCGCCGCTGGCGTGAGCATGCTCCGCGACCGACGCCGAGCGATCAGCGCCCCGTGGCAGAGACGGGCCGGTACGAAGTCAACGGCAATGAGCTCTGGCTCTCCGTTTCCGCCGTCGATTCTCCGGTCGGGATCGTCTACGCCTTTCGCGACCTGACGGAGGAATACCGGCTCGAGGAGGCGCGCTCGGATTTCGTCGCAACGGTCTCGCACGAGCTCCGCACGCCGCTTGCCTCCATCCACGGGGCAGCGAACACGCTCCGCTCGCGAGACGAGCAGCTACGCCCGACGACGAGGCGCGAGCTGCTCGAGATCGTCTTCGAGCAGTCGGAGCGGCTCGCGCACCTCGTCGACCAGATTCTGCTCTCGAACCAGCTCAGCTCCGGAAGCGCCCATATCGAGCGGCGCAGCTTCGACCCGGTCAACGTCAGCCGCGACGCGGTGGACGGGATGCGGCCGGGAATCCCGCGCGAGATCGACCTCGAGTTGCACCTTCCTCCCTCGCTCCCTCGCGCCTACGGCGACCCGGAACGCGTTCGCCAGATCCTCGTCAACCTCGTCGAGAACGCGTGCAAGTACTCACCGGGCGGAGGCCGCGTCGACGTGCTCCTGAGCGCGGACAACGGGTCCGTTCGCTTCAGCGTGCGCGACGAAGGCCTCGGGATTCCGCAGGCCGAGCACGACCGGATCTTCGAGAAGTTCTACCGGCTCGATGCCTCGATGAGCCGCGGCGTCGGCGGGAGCGGCCTCGGGCTGTTCATCTGCCGCGAGCTGGTGACGCTGATGGACGGCCGGGTCTGGGTCAGCTCGCAGCCGGGCGCCGGCTCGACGTTCACGTTCGAGCTGCCGGTGGCCGAGGCGGCCTCAGCCCCGCTCGAGGCGACGGGCGCGTAGACGCTCCCAGAACTCTTCGTACCGCTCGCGCTCGGCGCGGTCGGGCTTCCCACTGCGGCTCCGCGCCCAGTTGAAGAGCAGGAACGCGAGCGGGACGAGCACGATCAGCCCCGCGAGGGCCGCGGGAACGACGAACCAGATTGCGCCCAGCGTGCTCTCCCCCGCGTTGCTGGAGACCGCGGACGGGCCGAAGTCGCGCGGGCCGACGACGCGTTCCGTCTTCGAGTCGAACGTCGCGGCCGGGTAGAACGAATCGATCAACCAGCGCCCATGCACACGCTTCAGGGAGCCCGAGAAGCTGATCGGGTCGACCTTCGAGCCGCGGCGCGGCTGCAGGAACAGCTCGAACGCAACTTCGTTCCTGAGCGCGAAGTCGAGCGTCCAGCCGTGCCAGCTCGTTCCGCGGGCGGGATACGGGTAGACGGGGATGTCGCCCTTGGCCCAGGCAGCCCGCGTCATGCCGCCGCGCATCTGCGGTGTGACGAGGTCGTACGACGAGGCGACGTTGTGGTGTCGAACCGCAGTGGCAACGAACGCGTCGAGCGTGCGGTTGATCGCCGCCCGGTCGGCCGGCTTCAATCCCGCGGTGGCCGGCGCCGTGAAGACGAGCGAGGCGAGAGCAAGCACGAGCGCGAGGAGACGTCGCATCTCTTGGAACACTAGCTAAAACTTTTTGCCGGTGTTGCTAGGCCTGCATTACGCCGCGCGGATGAAGACGGGCGTCCCGACGCTGACCTGGTCGAACAGCCACTCCGCGTCCGGCACGTACATTCGGATGCAGCCGTGCGAGGCCGAGTAGCCGACCGATGCGGCGTCGGGCGTGCCGTGGATGCCCACACCTGCGGCGGAGAGGCCCATCCAGCGCGTGCCGAGCGGATTCCCCGGGCCGGGCGGGATCGGCTTCAGGCCCTTCGCCCAGTCCGAGCTCGGAGGCCGCCACCACGGGTTTCGCTGGCGGTCGACGATCGCGAAGTCGCCCGTCGGGGTCGGATACTGCGCGCGGCCGGTCGCGACCTTGAACGTGCGCTCGAGGCGCGTGCCGTCGTAGAGCACGAGCGTGTTCGATTGCCTGCGGATGACGATGATCGGCCCGAACCCGTCGGCGGTCCGGTCCGGCTGGACGGTCTCCCAGGCGACGCGGACGTGCCGGCGGATGCCCGAGCGGAGCGCGCGCTCGATCCGCTTCGCGGTCTGGTCGGCTCGCAGCTGCAGCCCTGGCTTGCCGGCCGCGATCGCCGGAGTCAGCCCGGCGAGGTACGCATACGCGTCCCGAGCCTCGTACGAATAGCGCTTGTCGAGCTCCCGCACATACGAGCGGACTCGGGAGCGGTCGATCTCGATCGAGGCGGCCACGCCGCCTCCGCGGGCCGCCCTCAGGGCGTCGGTGACGCCTTTGTCCGCGTCGATCGACATGCCCAGATACCCGGCGGAAACCCGCCAGCGGTGTGTCCCGAACACGAACCGAACCGGCCGGTCGAAGGCCCACCGGAGCCGCGCTCGCGCCTGCTCGGACGTGAGCCTGCCCACGTAGACGTCGCCGACCGAGACGCCGGGAGCCACCAGCGCCGGCGCGCGTCCGGCGCTCGGCGCCGCGGCGCCGATGCCCGCCAGAGCAAGGGTGAACAGGACCCCGAACCTGAGCACGCGCGGATCTTAAGCGTCTTCACGTCGAATTGCGGGACAAATGTAGGCTCGCAGCCGTGACGAAGCAGCTCTGGGCGCCCTGGCGACTCGAGTACATCAAGCAGGCTGACGAACAGCCCGGCTGTGTCTTCTGCCTCGCACTGGACGCGACGGATGAGGAGGGGCTCGTCGTGCACCGCGGGGAGCACGCATTCGTTGTCCTCAACAAATATCCGTACTCCTCCGGCCACCTGATGGTCGCGCCGGTCCGCCACGTGGGCGGGTTCGGCGAGCTGGCGGACAGGGAGGCGCTCGAGATCCACCGCCTCGCGCAGCTCGGCGTGGGCGCGCTCGCAGCCGTCTATGAGCCGCAGGGCTACAACCTCGGCTGGAACCTCGGTCGAGTCGCCGGCGCTGGCGTCGTCGACCATGTCCACCTGCACGTCGTGCCCCGCTGGGCCGGCGACACCAACTTCATGCCGGTGCTGGCCGACGTGAAGGTGCTGCCCGAGCACCTGGCCGAGTCGCGCCGCCGCCTCGCAGAGGCCTGGCCGCACTAGCCGCCTTTTGTAAAGCGGCATTGCCAAACGAGCACGGGCAGCGTATGTTCGCCCGCAGAGGACGAAGCTCGCCGCAGCATGCGCAGCAGCCACAGATCCGTGGCAGCCGGCGCCGTAGCGGCCGCGGTGATGGCAGCCCTTCTCGTCGTCGCGGGGACGGGGTGGGCAACAAATGTCTACGAACAGGGCAGCGACGTGGCCACGGTCGCCGGCGGGCGGACGGCGCTGCACGCGGCGCCGCGGTCGAGCAGGATCCTTGCGTCGGTCGGCGCACGGACGGAGTTCGGCACGCCGACGACGTTCGCTGTGCTCGCCCGCCATGGAGAGTGGCTCGCCGTGATCTCCGACAAGCTCGGAAACGGCGTCACCGGCTACGTGCGCCGATCCCGCGTCCGGGTGTCCCACGCCGGCGTCGCGGTGGAGGTCGACCTATCCGCGCGTGAGGCGAAGGTGTGGGCACTCGGGCGGCTGCTGCGACGGCTTCCCGTCGCGATCGGCTCCGCGGCCTCGCCCACTCCAACAGGGCGCTTCGCCGTCACCGACAAGCTCTTCGACTACTACCCGCGGCTCTACGGGTGTTGCGTCGTCGCGCTCTCGGCCCACCAGACGCAACTACGCCCCGGCTGGCGCGGCGGCGACCGCGTCGCGATTCACGAGGGCGGCGGCCTCGGATCGCCCGTCTCGAACGGCTGTCTCCACGCCCGGAGGGCGGACGTGCGCTACCTGATGCGCATCCTCCCACTCGGCGCACAGGTCGTCATTCACCCCTGATCCGGGCGGAGCACAGGTCGTCATTCACCCCTGATCCGGGCGGAGCAAAAGGCGACGGACGTGCGCCGCTCGGAAGAAGCGGACGACGGGGATCGAACCCGCGACCCTCAGCTTGGGAAGCTGATGCTCTACCAACTGAGCTACGTCCGCGAAGCGTGTCCAGTGTAGCCCGGACGCGGCCCAAAGAGCGTCTTTCGCCCGGACGCGGCGTCCGGCACCGTGGGTTTCGATGCGCCTCGCCGCCTGCATCGTTTTCGTCGGACTCGTCGCCGCGGGCTGCGTGCTGCGGCGAGCCGTTCCCCCGCCGTCGCCGCACTGCCGTTCCGGCTCGCCGCTGCTCGGCGTCTATCACCCTGAGCGGCTGAAGGTGAAGGGGCGGTGCCGGGTCGCCACGGGCACGGTCGAACGGGTCAAGTTCGAGGAGTATGACGGCGACGTCCACATCGAGCTTCGCCTCGACCGGGGCCAGGAAAGGCTGCTGGGCAGCGGTAACGCCGAAGTCGGCGGCACCCTGGTCGTCGAGATCGTGCCCTGGGATCGCGGCCGCGTCCGGGTGCCGATCGCAGGGGCGCGGATCCAGGTTGTCGGGCCCTGGGTCGACGACACGACCCACGGCTGGCACGAGATCCACCCCGCCTGGTGGATCAGCTCCGGGGCGATCGAGCCTGCATCGCCGAGCGAGTTGCGAAAGATCGACAGGCTTCTACGTGGGCTCGAGCCGGGCAGCGCCGGTGAGCCGGACACCTGACGCGAGAGGTCCGTTCGGAAGAGCCGGAGGCGGGTAATTCGGAGATAATCGAACGCCTTACGGCTTTGAAGGAGGAAGCGAGGATGGACGTGCACCAGCTGGAGGAGACGGCACGAGCGCTCGTCGCGGAAGGCAAAGGGATTCTCGCCGCCGACGAGAGCGACGGGACGATCAAGAAGCGGTTCGATTCGATCGGCGTCGAGTCGACCGAAGAGACGCGGCGTGGCTATCGAGACCTGCTCTTCACGACCGAAGGCGCGGAAGAGTACATCTCGGGTGTGATCCTGTTCGACGAGACGATCCGCCAGAGCTCGGCCGACGGGACACCGTTTCCGAAGCTTCTGGAAAGCAAAGGGATCATCCCCGGGATCAAGGTCGACAAGGGTGCGAAGCCGCTGGCGCTCGCGGACGGTGAGACGGTCACGGAGGGCCTCGACGGCCTGCGCGAGCGGCTCGAGGAATACCGCGAGCTCGGCGCGCGCTTCGCGAAGTGGCGCGCGACGTACTCGATCGCCGATGACAAGCCGAGCGAGTACTGCGTCTGGACGAACGCGCACGCACTGGCGCGGTATGCCGCCCTCTGCCAGGAGGCGGGCCTCGTTCCGATCGTCGAGCCCGAGGTGCTCCAGGACGGTGAGCACACCATCGAGGAGAGCGCGAAGGCGACCGGCCGGGTGCTCCAGGCTGTCTACACCGAACTGCACGACCAGCGGGTCGAGTATCGAGGCACGCTGCTGAAACCAAACATGGTCCTTACCGGCTACGACGCGTCCGACCGCGCTCCAGTCGGCGACGTAGCAGAGAAGACGCTCGAGCTCTTCTACAAGCACATTCCGGCCGCCGTGCCGGGGATCGTGTTCCTCTCCGGCGGCCAGACGGACGAAGACGCGACCGCGCACCTGAACGCCATGAACGAGCACGGGCCGCATCCGTGGCAGCTCTCGTTCTCGTACGGGCGGGCGCTCCAGGCACCGGCGTTGAAGGCGTGGGGCGGCAAGGAGGAGAACGTCGAGGCAGGCCAGCGCGCCTATTACCACCGGGCGAAGATGAACGGCGCCGCCCGGACGGGGATGTACGCCCCGGAGATGGAGCGGGAGGCGGTTACCGCGTAAGGCCGCGGGCGCCGAGCCAGGCGCCCACGTCGGCGAACATGCCCGCCGCGAAGCCTGCGCGTGAGAACAGTGGGTGCGGCGCGCCATCGTAGAGATGGATGGTGTGGTCGCGCGGCGCTTCGCCCATCAGTCCGCGCAAGATCGAGATGCTCGTGTTCGGCGGCACCGCGCGGTCGTCGGTGCCGTAGAGCCAGAGCATCGGGAAGGTGAGCTGCCTGATGAACGGCACCGGGTCGAAGCCGCTCGGACCGTGGGCGCGGGCCTGCGCCTCGGCTTCTGCCAGCGGACCCGTCCAGCTTCCGGCGATGCTTCCGTAGTAGTCCGCCTCGCCCTGGGTTACGGTCGGGGCGCCCTGGAGCAGTGCCCACGAGACCGTGGCGGGCGCCCGTGACGCAGCCAGCGGGATGATCCAGCCGCCCTGGCTCAGCCCGAAGAAACCGACCCTCGACCTGTCGATGTCGGGTTGGGCGGCCAGGAACCGAGCCGCCGCACCGGCGTCGTTCGCGTAGATCGACAGGGCCTCGTTGGATGCGAGCGTCCCGGGGAACGCGCCCCGCGACTGTCCGACCCCCCGCTTGTCGTAGCCGAGCACGGCGATCCCGCGGCTGACGAGGTAGCCGCCGAGGAACTGCGCCTCTTCGCGCAGCGTCTCGCCGGAGCCGCTCACGTACGCCGCGGCCGGAAACAGGCCTGGGCCCGGTGGGAGCGTGAGGGTGCCCGAGAGCTCGGTGCCCCCACTTCGGAACCGGACCTCCTGCTGGCGGACGGCGAGCCGCGCGCCCAATCGGGGCTTCGCGAAGACGCCGCTCTGGAGATCGACCGACACGGGCCGGCCGAAGCCCTCTCTCGTCGTGCGCAGGACCTGGAACGGTCCGGTCGCGTCGGTGAAGAGGCCGAGCTTCGCGTCCGATGTCAGGCGACCGCGGCGGAGCGACACCGTGCCGCCGGCCCGTCCCTGCCGCGCGGTGCCGACGAGGTTCCGGCCCCGCAAGCGAAGCACGAAGACGAGCGGCGCGGGCCGTCCCGGGAGCGAGAAGCGGAGCCGCTTGCCGCGCCACTTCGCCGCGACCACGGTGTGGGCCGCGTGGCCCGGGCCGAGCGCAACGGTGGCCTTGTTGCGCGCGAGGGTCAGGCTGATGCCCGACGTCTCCGTCCGCGTGAAATGGATGGCTCCCGCGTACGTCGTGGCGGCCGCCGGCGCCGCGAGCACGAGCGCGGCTGCTGCCGCCAGGGCTGCCGGCAGGACGGCCCGGCGTCTCAGCGTTTCTCCCTCAAGAGCGCCAGACACCGCTCGGCCCACTTCGCGTCGGCGGCGGCGTTCGCCTTGCCGCGGAGCAGCGTCAGATACGGGAACAGGTGCTCGTCGTGATCGAAGGTCTGCTCGATCTCCTCGAGGTGCGCGAGGTGTGCCCGGGCGTTGTCGCGCACGGTTTCGAGGTCGAGGATCACGGCCGCCAGGGGCCGGTGCTCGCCGAAGAAGATCTTCAGCTCGAGCGGGTTCTTGTTGACGGACGAGCCGACGTGCTCGAGGCCCTCCCGCAGGCGGTCCTCGCCGAGCTCGGTGATCGTGTACAGGTACTTGTCGGGCCGCTGGTTTTGCCGCACGCGCCGAACTGTCGCGTAACCCTGGTCGACAAGCCGGCGGAGGATCGCGTACATCTGCGTCTTCGCCGGCGTCCAGAAGAAGCCGACGCTCCGCTCGGCCACGCGAAGCAAGTCGTATCCGGACTGCTCCCCCTCCGTCAGCAGGCCCAGCACCGCAACCTCGGTCGCGGTCGCGGGTGTCGTTTTCGGCCGTGCTTTGGTTCGGAGAGGCATAGTTCGTACCGAACTATAAACACCCGAGCGGTTGCGCGCAAACCGGCGAACGGACGTGACGGTTCGGGCCGTAACCCGGTGTCCGACACGGGGTCACGGCCCGGCAAGGCAAGCCGAGCTCGCACGGGGCGCGAAGGGGCGCGGCGCTAGCGGACGAGCTTGCCGCTCGGGCGGACGACGAGCCAGGTGCCGCCGTACTCGGCGACGTTCTGGCACGTGATCTGACCCGGGCGGCGGTCGCCGACGTAGTAGTAGAGCGGGCGGCCCGCGTAGGTGATCTGCAGGCGCCCGTTGCGGCGCTTCGTCGTCCCCAGCAGCGCGCGCTTCACCCCTGCACCGGCGCGCAGGGGCGACTTCGCCAGGTACACCGGCCACGCACGCGCACACGCGGCGTAGCACGCACTCCGCCCGTTCCGGTCGCGCGTGAACGCGTACAGGACGTAGCCGCGGCCGTCGAAGAGCACCTTGCCGTACGTGGTCGAGCGGACGGTAAGCGTCGGCGCCGCCGAGCCGGCCGGGATCGCGGCCGGGGCGACCACGAGCGCGGCAATCGCGAGGGCGACCCAGAACTTGGCTTTGGGCATGCGCTTCAGTCGCACGGCGAGGCGAAGCGTTACGCCGGGTCGCTAGCGGTACTCGCGGCCCGTGAAGATCTCGAGCTTGTCGAGCGCATGGCTCGCCTCGATCCGGCGGACTGTGCCGGAGCGCGAGCGCATCACGATCGAATCCGTGACCGCGCCGTTCGGCAGGTAGCGGACGCCGCGGAGCAGGGCGCCGGTCGTTACGCCGGTCGCCGCGACGAACACGTCCTCGCCGGAGACGAGGTCGTCGGTGGTCAGGACCCTGTCGAGGTCGTAGCCGGCGTCGACGAGCTCCTGCCGTTCGTCGTCGTTCCGGGGCCAGAGCTTGCCCTGCATGCCGCCGCCCACGGCCTTGAGCGCCGCCGCCGAGATGACGCCCTCGGGGGTGCCGCCGATCCCATACAGCATGTCGACGCCCGTGCCGCCCTGGGCGGCCGCGATAGCCGGGGCGACGTCGCCATCCCGGATCAGGTTCACCTTGGCCCCCGCCTCGCGCAGCTCGCCGATCAGCTCGTCGTGGCGCTCGCGCTCGAGCACGACGACGGAGATCTCGCGCGTGGAGACGCCCTTCGCCTTCGCAACGGCCTTCACGTTCTCGGTCGGCGATGCGTTGATGTCGATCGCGGCCAAGCCTTCGCCGCCGACGGCGATCTTCTCCATGTAGACGGCGGCGCCGGGGAAGAACATCGTCCCACGCTCGGCGACGGCGATGACGGCGATCGCGTTCGGCTGTCCGAGCGCGGTCAGTCGCGTCCCTTCGAGCGGATCGACCGCGACGTCGACCTGCGGCCCGCTGCCGTCGCCGACCTGCTCGCCGTTGTAGAGCATCGGCGCCTCGTCCTTCTCCCCCTCGCCGATCACGACGACCCCGTCCATCGAGACGGAATCGAGCATCGCGCGCATCGCGTCGACCGCAGCCTGATCGGCCGCGTTCTTGTCGCCGCGTCCCACCCAGCGGCCGGCGCCCATCGCCGCCGACTCCGTCACGCGCACCAGCTCGAGCGCAAGGTTTCGGTCGGGTCGGCTCGGCGCCCCCGGCCTGCCGCTCGTCTCCTGCGCGACGGCCATGACCGGATCCTAGACGGTCACATCCGCTCCGGCGCCTCGACCCCGACGAGGTCGAGCGAGCGGGCGATCACCGCCTGCGCCGCGCGGACGAGCGCCAGCCGGAAGGCCTGCGCCTCGCTCTCCAGAACGCGGTGCTCGTGGTAGAAGCGGTGGAAATCGTCAGCGACACGGATTGCGTAGTTCGGGATCGCCTGCGGCCCGCGTCGCTCGGTGGCCTCGGCGACGAGCTGCGGAAACTCGAGCAGCCGCTTGATCAGGTCCCGTTCCTCGGCTTCGAGCGGCTGACTTAGCAACAGACTGTCACTAAGTGCGGGGTCGGCGTTCCGGAGGATGCCCGCGATTCGGGCGTGGGCGTACTGGACGTAGTAGACGGGGTTCTTCTGCGTCCGCTCGGCGGCCAGGTCGACGTCGATCTCGATCGTCTGGTCGGGGCCGCGGTTGACCAGGTACCAGCGTGCGGCGTCGATGCCGATCTCGTCGATCAGCTCGTCGAGGAAGACGACGTCGCCGCGGCGCTTCGACATCTTCGTCTGCTCGCCCGCGTTGGTGACGTGGACGAGCTGGTACAGGAGCACCTCGACGCGGTCCGGGTCGTAGCCCAGCATTCGCGCGACCGAGGCGTACCAGTTCCGCGTCCCGTGGTGGTCGGCGCCGAGCACGTAGATGGCACGGTCGAAGCCGCGGTCGAGCTTGTCCTTGAGATAGACGACATCGGCGGCGCGATAGGTCGGCGCCCCGCCCTGCTCGGGCGAGCGGATCAGCACGCGATCGTCGTCGTCCCCGTACTCGGAGGACCGCGCCCAGGTCGCGCCGTCCTTCTCGTACGTGTCGAGCGCGCGCAGGACCTCGTCGAGCCGGGCCGCGAGCTCGCTCTGCAGGGCCCACGAGTCGAAGTGGATCCGGAAGCGTTCGAGCGTCAGCTCGATCTGCTTCAACATCGGCGGCACCGGGTCGCCCCCGGCCGCGGCCAGCTCGTCCACGTACGCGCCGCGGTAGCCGTCCTCCGGGGGCTCCTCCCCACGTCGCCGGGCCTCGACCGAGGCCCGGAACTTCTCCATCTGGGCGCCCGCGTCGTTGTAGTAGTACTCGCGCTCGAGCTTGTGGCCCCCGAACCCGAGCAACCGCGCGACCGAGTCGCCGTACGCGCCGTTGCGCGCCGCAGCGACCGTGATCGGGCCGGTCGGATTCGCCGAGACCATCTCGACCTGCACCCGCTCGACCGTCTCCGCCCAGCCGCCGCCGAAGTCGCGGCCGAGCTTCCCGATCACCGTCAGCGCCTCGCCGAACCAGGCATCCGTGAGCCAGAGGTTCACGAACCCCGGCCCAGCGATCTCGGCCCGGTCGACGGCGGGCAGCCCGAGGGCCGTCGAGGCGATCTCCTCCGCGAGCTCGCGTGGCGCCTGGCGACGCTGGGGCGCGAGCTGCAGCGCAGCGTTCGTCGCGTAGTCGCCGTGCTCGGGATCGTTCGGCCGGTCGAGCTCGACCGGCGCCCCCACGGCCGCGCTCAGCTCCGCGGCGAGTCGGGCGACGGGGTCAACGGCCGGCAACGGCCTCTGACGAACGGAAGAGGTTGTCGAGCGCGCGCAGCTCCTCGTCGGTTCCGGCCGCGATCATCACGTCCCCGACGTCCAGCGGCAGGTCGGGATCCGGCGTCGTCTCGAAATGGCCGTCGCGCTTGCGGACGGCGATGATCATCGCGCCGGTCGCCCCGCGGATGCGGAGGTCGCCGATCGTCCGCCCGACCCCGGAGAAGTCAGGCGGAACCTCGAGCTCCTCGAAACGGAGATCCGCGTCCGAGCCGGCGCTCGTGACGACGTCGACGAAGGCCGTCACCTGCGGCTTCAGCATCAGGTTCGCCATCACCCGGCCCGCGGCCGCGTACGGCTGCACGACGCGCTCGGCGCCGGCCATCTGGAGCTTCTTCGCCGCCTCCTCGGTCGACGCGCGCGCGACGACCAGCAGGTCGGGCCGCGTCGAGCGGGCGGAGAGCGTGATGTAGAGGTTGTCGGCGTCGGAGTCGGAGGCCGCGACGACCCCGCGCGCCCGCTCCAGGCCGGCAGCGGCCAGGTCGTCGTCGTCCGTGCCGTTGCCGTCGATGAACCGATCGCCCCGCTCCCGGGCAGCCTCGAGGGCGTCCGCGTGAAAGTCGAGCACGACGTACTCGGCACCCGCGTGGCGGAACTCGTCCGCGATCCTCTGGCCGACCCGCCCGTAGCCGCAGATGATGTAGTGGTCGCGCAGCCTGTCGATCCCCCGTTGCCTCCTCTTCTCCGCCAGCGCACCGGTGAGAACGCCGCCCGCGACGCCTTCGATGAGCATCGTGGCGACGAAGGCAAAGATAGTCACGCCGGCCACGACGAGCACCATCGAGATGATCCGGGCCGAGTCGTTGCGCGGCACGGTGTCGAGCCCGGCGAGCGAGATCGTGACGGTCGACCGGTACAGCGCCTGGACCCACGTCTCGTCGAGCGAGAGCCGGAACCCGATCGCGCCGCCGACGAGAAAGGCGGACACCGCGACGATCGCCACCGCGATCCGGCGCGGGCTGAAGCTGTCGTCCACGCGCCTAGTATCGTAGGCGCATGGACGAGGACGCTCAGGAGCGCCAGCTCAACATCCACCTCGACCCGGAGCACCTCGCGGGCGTCTACTCGAACTTCGCGAACATCAGCTTCTCGGACTACGAGTTCACGCTGACGTTCGCGCGGATCGACCACGAGGTCGAGGAGGGCGACGTGCCGGGCGTCGTCGTCGCCCGTGTGAACATGTCGAATCGGTTCATGCGTGAGCTGCTCGACGCGATGGAGGACTCGTGGTCGAAGTGGTCCTCCCGCGAGGGGATCCGAAACCTCCCCGAAACCGACGGTCCCCGCGACGATTCCTAGCCTCCCAGGCGCGGATCATCGCCAGCCGCTGCATGACCGTGGGGTGCGTGTCCAGCAGCACGTACGACCACAGGGGCGGATTCGGGTCGGCAAGGTCGATCCGCGTGAAGCTGCGGAACACCTCCCGCCCGGCGGCGGGATCCCTGGTCGCCCGGAGCGCCATCCAGTCGGCCTCGGCCTCGTAACGCCGTGAGACGACGTTCTGGAGCGGCGCGGACAGCAGGCCGAGGACGGCCGAGACGAACAGCGCGTACGGGACGACCTCCGCGCGCTGGATCCCACCGCGGCGGCGCGTCGCCTCGGCGAGCAGGAACGTCAACGGCAGGCTGAACAGGAGCCCCCAGGCGATTCCCTTCGGGATGTGCCGTCGGGTGACGTGGCCGAGCTCGTGGCCGATCACGAACTCGACCGCGTCGTCGCTGAGCGACCGGAAGAGCGTGTTCCAGAGGATGACGACGTTCGTCGGCCCCAGGCCGACCGTCTGTGCATTGACCGCGTTCGTCTGCTCGTCGACGTCGTCGACCCGGATCTTCGTGCCCGGCACCCCCTCGCGGCGCTCGAGCTTCTTGGCCGCCGCCGCCACCTGGCGGTCACGGATCACGTGCGTGCCCACCGGAGCCAGCAGGGCAAGAAGGACGATCAGCACGACCGCGACACCCAGGAAGAGCGGGGCCGTCACGAGCCACCAGCGGCGTGGCAGCGCCCGCGCGATCACCATGATCACCGCCAGGACGATCGCCACGACCGCGGTCTGTACGAGCAGCCCGAGGCCCTGTTGCTCGAGATAGCTCCAGTAACTGCGCTTCGCGAGGCCGTAACGGCGGTCCCACCAGTGCCCCAGCAACCCGAGCGGGAGACCCGCGAGCCAGATGAACAGGTTCGCCGCGACCGCGATCATCACGCCTGCGCCGATCTCGCCGAGCGCGAAGCCGCGGGCGAGCCGGCGGCCGAGGAGGGCGAGCACTCCCAGGATCGCGAGCTCGGCAGCGATTCGCGCGAGGTAGAGAAGGCCGGCGACCGACTCGAAGTGCTCCGCCCGGTGGCGCTCCGCCTCCGAGAAGAAGGCGCTCGAATCGAGCTTCGGCAGCGAGAGATCGCCCGGGATCTTCGTCCGCCAGAGGAGCGCCGCGGCGGCGACCCAACCCGCGGCGAGGAGGATTATCGTGGCGGGCTTGAGCAACCGGGTCGCGGTCATCTCAGACATCCACGGTAACCGCCACGCTCTCGACGCCGTGCTCGCCGAGATCGCGGCGGAGAGCCCGGAGGAGGTGTGGTGCCTCGGCGATCTCGTGGGCTACGGGCCGCGGCCGAACGAGTGCTGCGCCGCGGTGGCGGCGCGCGCCGACATCTGCCTGGCCGGGAACCACGACCTCGTCGTTCTCGGCGAGCTCGACATCCACGACTTCGCAGGCGAGGCCGCCGACGCAGCCGCCTGGACACGGACCGTCCTCAGTGCCGAGGCGCGCTCCTACCTGTCGGGCCTGAAGTCGGCGGCCGTGCGGGACGGCGTCGAGCTCTTCCACGGCAGCGCCCGTGACCCCGTCTGGGAGTACGTCCTCAGCCAGGAGGCAGCGTGGTGGACGCTCCAGGCGACGAGCGCACCGCTCGTGCTCGTGGGCCACAGCCACGTCGCGCTGGCCCTCTCGCTCGCAGGCGACGAGCTCGCCGGGGGCGCTGCGGGGGACGGCACCGAGATCGAGCTCGGCTCGGGCCGCTGGCTGCTCAACCCCGGCTCGGTCGGGCAGCCGCGCGACGGCGATCCGCGCGCCGCCTACCTGCTGATCGACGACGGCCGCGCAACGTTTCACCGCGTCGACTACCCGATCGCCGAGACCCAGGCCGAGATGCGCGAGGCGGGGCTCCCGGCCCTTCTCGCCGAGCGCCTCTCACACGGCCACTAGCCGCGCCGAAGGTTAGAGCTCGATGGCGGCCGCGGGCGGCTCGGCCTCGTGGCCGAAGGTGATGCCTTCGCGGCCCAGCGCAAGCTGGACTTCCTCCCGCGCCTTGAAGATCCGCCACTTCACCGTGGCCAGCGTCGTCTCGAGCGAGTCGGCGATCTCGTTGTACGAGAGGCCGACGACGTCACGGAGCAGGAGCGCCATCTTCAGGTCGGGGTTCAGGCCGTCGACGGCCGACCAGAGGGCGTCGATCGTCTCGACCTGCTCGACGGGCGCGTCGACCACCTCGAGCGGCGGTGCGTCGTCGAGTGCGACCAGTGCCCGCGGGCGGCGTTCGCTCGCACGCAGCTCGTCGAGCACCCGGTTCTTCGTCACCTGGAAGAGCCACGTCGTGAACTTCGAGCGCAGCGAGAACTTCGGCAGGCCCTGGAAGACGCGGATGAAGACTTCCTGCGTCAAATCCTCGGCTAGCGCACGGTCGCCGACGAGGCGGAGGACGTAGTTGAAGACCGGCGTTTCGTAGGCCCGTACGATCAGGGAGAAGGCGCGTTCGTCACCGCGTTGTGCCTTCCGCAGGACGCCGAAGTCGGGCTGGGCCAAGGACAAAGCTCGCGGAGTATATCCGGGCTTATTGGTCACCTGAGCAGCGATTTCCCGCTCATCTGTAAAGGTTGGGCAAAGCCGAGCAGGTCGAGCGCGGTGGGAACGAGATCGGAAAGCTCGCCCTTCCCGCGCAATTCTGCACCTTCCTGGGTGAGAATGAGGGGAACAGGGTTCGTCGTGTGCGCGGTGTGCGGGCTCGTGCCATCGGCCTCGAGCATCTTTTCGGCGTTCCCGTGGTCGGCCGTGATCAGCGAGACGCCGCCGGCGCGCTCCACCGCCTCGACCACCTCACCGAGGCAGGCGTCCGTCGTTCCGACCGCCTTCGTGACCGCCGGGATCGAGCCCGTGTGGCCGACCATGTCGGGGTTGGCGAAGTTGACGACGGCGAACGCGTAGCCCTCGCCGACCTCCTCGCAGAAGCGACGAGCCACCTCGGCGGCCGACATCTCCGGCTTGTGGTCGTAGCTCGGCACGTCTCGCGGGCTGGGCACGAGCACTCTCGTCTCGCCGGCCCATTCGTCCTCACGGCCGCCGTTGAAGAAATAGGTGACATGGGCATACTTCTCCGTCTCGGCCACGTGCAGCTGACGGGCGCCGTGCTCGGCGAGGACCTCGGCCATCGTCTCGCGCACCTCCTGGTCCTCGAACGCGACCGGGCACGCGAAGTCCGCTCGATACCGCGTCATGGTCGTCAGATCGAACCCGTCGTCCAAGAGCTTGATCGCTAATTGGCGTGCTCTGTCCGGGCGGAAGTTGAAGAAGATCGCGGCGTCGTTCGGCGTGAGGCTCGGGCGGCCCTCGAGGACCGCCGGTTCGATGAACTCGTCCGTCACCCCTGCCTCGTAGCTCGCGCGGACGGCCGCCACCGGGTCAGTTGCAAAAGCGCCTATACCACTGACGATAGCGTGAAACGCGCGATTCGTCCTCTCCCATCGCTGATCGCGGTCCATCGCGTAGTAGCGGCCCGAGACGGTGGCGATCCGCTCGGGCGGGAGCTCCGCAAGGTCATGCTCGGCCGCGTGCGGGGAGACGTCGCGGCCGTCGGTGAAGGCGTGGACGAACGTTCGCTCCGCCATCCCCCGTCGGTCGGCCAGCCCGAGGAGCGCCCGGAGGTGGTCGATGTGCGAATGGACGCCGCCGTACGAAACGAGTCCGAGCAAATGCACGTTGCCGTCCCGCTCCCCGGTTCGCTCGAAGGCGGCGACGAGGGCGCCGTTCTCGAAGATGCTGCCGTCGGCGACGGCGCGGTTCACCCGCTGGAAGTCCTGGTCGAGGACCCGGCCGGACCCGATCGTCAGATGACCGACTTCGGAGTTGCCCATCTGCCCCGCGGGCAACCCGACCGCCTCGCCGGACGCATCGAGGGTCGTGTGCGGGTAGCGCCGCCACAGCTCGTCGAAAACCGGGGTGTCCGCCAGCTCGACGGCGTTCCCCGGGCCGGCTGGGGCGCACCCCCACCCGTCGAGGATGACCAGCGCTACGAGCGGGACGGTGTGGCCGCGGCCTGGCAAATCGCCGTGAACGATTCCACCTCGAGCGACGCGCCGCCGACCAGGGCGCCGTCGATGACCGATTGCCCCAGCAGCTCGCCGGCGTTGTCGGGCTTGACCGAACCCCCGTAGAGGACCGGCCGCTCGAGCAGCGACTTGATGAACGCGTGCGCCTCGACGGCCGTCTCGGGGCTCGCCGTCAGACCCGTGCCGATCGCCCACACCGGCTCGTAGGCCACCACGAGTCGTTCGTGCGCGCCAACCGCGTCGGCGAGAGTCTCGACCTGAACACGCAGGACGAGCTCGGTCTGGCCCGATTCGCGCTCCTCGGCGGACTCCCCCACGCAGGCGATCACGTTCAGCTCGTGCTCGAGCGCGCTCACCGTCCGGCGCGCGACCGTCTCGTCGGTCTCGCCGAAGTACTGCCGCCGCTCCGAGTGGCCGACGATCGCACCCTGGATGCCGAGCTCGACCAGCGTCAGCGGCGACACCTCGCCGGTGAACGCCCCCTCGTCGGCCCAGTGCACGTTCTGCGCGTAGATCGTGTGCCCGCTCGAGACGGCCGCGCCGAGCGAGCCGAACTGCGGGCAGAGGACCGTGTCCACTCCGTCAGGCGGCTCGAACGCGGCGCAGAACTCGCGGGTCGCGCTCGGCCCCTTGAACATCTTCCAATTGCCCGCGATCAGCACCGGGCGGCGATTTTGACGCATTCCACGAGCTGGTCGAGCTCGTCCTCGGTGTTGTAGTAGTGCGGCGAGGCCCGGACGAGGACCGGCAGGCCACGCTCCCGCGCGTCGACCACCGCGTGCGAGGGCTCGGAGACGGTCACGTTGATGCCTTCGCGGGCAAGCCGATCCTTGACCTCGGCCGCGGGAACGCCGTCGACGGAGAAGGTGACGATGCCGCAGCGCTCGACGCCGGTGTCGTGCAGCGTCGCGCCCGCCGCTGTCAGGGTTTCTCGCAATTGCCCGGCGAGCTCCCGCACACGCGGCCACGTGCTCTCGAGGCCCCAGCCGCGCGCGTAGTCGATCGCGGTCGCGAGACCCACCTTCGCGGCGTAGTCCTGCTCCCACTCCTCGAAGCGCCGACCGTCGGGACGCAACTCGTAGCGGTCGGGCCCCGTCCACTCGGCGGCGCGCATGTCGATGAGGGGCGGTTCGAGCCGCTCCAGCAACTCGCGGCGCACGTAGAGGAGGCCGCTGCCGCGCGGGCCGCGGAGGAACTTGCGGCCGGTCGCGGAGAGCATGTCGCAGCCGATCGCGCTCACGTCGACCGGCATCTGGCCCACCGACTGGCAGGCGTCGACGAGGTACGGAATCGCGGCATCGTTCGCGAGCGCGCCGATCTCGGCGACGGGGTTCACGAGCCCGCCGTTCGTCGGGACGTGCGTGATCGTGACGAGCTTGACGCGCTCGTCGAGGAGCTCGCGGAGCGCCTCGACGTCGACCTGACCGTGCTCGTCGTTGGGCGCGGTCACGACCTCGGCGCCCGTCCGCCTTCCCACCTGGAGGTACGCGAGGTAGTTGCTGATGTAGTCGGCGACGGACGTGAGGATGCGGTCGCCCCGCTCGAACGTGAAGGCGTAGAAAGCCATGTCCCAGGCGCGCGTGGCGCTCGAGCAGAACGCCATCTCCTCGGGTCGCGCCCCGATCAGCTCGGCGGACGCGCCGTAGAAGCGGTCGATCGCGGCTTCGTTGCGCTCGTGCGCCTCGTAGCCGCCGATCCTCGCCTCGAGTTGCACGTGTCCGACAACCGCCTCGACGACCGCCTGCGGAGGCAGCGCGGAACCGGCGTTGTTGAGATGGGCAACGTGCTGGCAGCCCGGCGTCTCGCGCCTGGCGCGGTCGACGTCGATCGTCATGGCGCAGGGATGACGGCGACTCCCGGCAGCTCCTTCCCCTCGAGCAGCTCGAGCGCCGCGCCCCCTCCCGTGGACGCCCACGAGACCCGGTCGGCGAGGCCCAGGTCGTTGAGGGCGCGGATCGAGTCGGCGCCCCCGACCACCGAGAAGGCGTCGGTGGCGGCGACCGCCTCGGCGACCGCCTTCGTCCCTTCCGCGAAGCGCGGCCACTCAAAGACCCCCATGGGGCCGTTCCAGAAGATCGTCCTGGCCCGCGCGAGCTCGTTCGCGAACCTCTCCCTCGTCTCGGGGCCGATGTCCAGACCCAGCCAGCCCTCCGGCAGGGAGTCGTAGGGGTAGACGTCCGCTTCGGCATCCTCCTCGAACGCGGCGGCCCCGACGACGTCCGACGGGAGGACGACCTCGAAGTCGAGCGGGCTCTCGCCGCGGAGCTGCTCCGCCATCTTGCCGCCGATCAGGACCGTGTCTGCCCTGCCGCCGAGGTTGCGAAGGACGCCGAGCTTGTCGTCGACCTTCGCGCCGCCGGAGACGAGGACGAAGGGCCGCTCGACCTCGCCGAGCAACTTCCCGAGCTGCTCCAGCTCCTGCTCGAGCAGCAGGCCGGCGTAGGCTGGGAGGAGCTTCGCGATGCCGACGGTCGAAGCGTGGGCGCGATGGACGGAGCCGAAGGCGTCCTCGACGAAAAGCTCGGCGGCGTCGGCGAGCTCGCGTGCGAAGGCCGGATCGTTCTTCGTCTCACCCGGGTCGAAGCGGGTGTTTTCAAGCACTTCGATCCGCCCGTCGCCAAGCAGCGCGCCGAGCCGCCTGCGGACGGGCTCGATCGCGTACGTAGGGTCCGGACCTTTCGGCCGTCCGAGATGGGAGCAGACCCGGATCTCGGCCGCATCGCGCGCGAGCAGCAGTTTCAGCGTCGGCAGGGAGGCGTGGATCCGGCTCTCGTCGGCGACGCGTCCGTCCTCGAGCGGGACGTTCAGGTCGGCCCGCACGAGCACGCGCCTGCCGGCCACGTCGGCGTCCCGGACCGACCGGGGCTTGCGCACGCTAGGCGGTCGCGGCGGCCTCGGCCGTGGGCAGGGACGCGCCCATCTTCGAGACGACGTCGACGAGACGGCAGCTGTAGCCCCACTCGTTGTCGTACCAGCCGAAGATCTTGACCATCTTCCCGTGCACCATCGTCAGCTCGCTGTCGAACGTGCACGAGAACGGCGAGCCGACGATGTCCTGCGAGACGAGCGGCTCGTCGCTGTACTGCAGCAGCCCCTCGAGCGGCCCGCGCTCGGCGGCGGCGCGGAAGAGCTCGTTGACCTCGTCGACGGTCGTCTCGCGCGCGACCTGGACGACCAGGTCGACCACGGAGCCGTCGGGCACGGGGGCGCGCATCGCCATCCCGTCGACCTTGCCCTGGAGCGCGGGCATTACGAGCCCGATCGCCCGCGCCGCGCCGGTCGAGGTCGGGATCAGGTTGAGCGCAGCCGCCCGTGCCCGGCGCAGGTCTTCG
>JBKPOY010000038.1:0-76126 GCA_046733295.1 Actinomycetota bacterium
CTGTTCGACGGCCGCAGGGTACGCCCCGGAGGGAGCTCCCCCGTCCTAGCGGACACCGCGCGCCAGCTGAAGGCGTACTTCGACGGCGAGCTCGAGGCGTTCGACCTACCACTCGAGCTGCATGGCACCGAGTTCCAGCGCCACTGCTGGCACGCGCTCGCGACCATTCCGTACGGCCAGACCGTGAGCTACGGGGAGCAGGCACGCGGTCTCGGCCTCGGCAGCGACAAGGCGCGAGCGGTCGGCGCCGCCAACGGCAGGAACCCCCTTCCGATCGTGCTGCCCTGCCATCGCGTGATCGGCGCCGACGGCTCGCTCACGGGCTTCGGCGGCGGGCTGCAGGTCAAGCGGTTCCTGCTCGAGCACGAGGGCGCGCTCCTGCCGCTGGGCTAGCGGCGCTCCTCGAGCAGCGACCCGACGTACCACTCCTCCAGCGGGTCGAAGCTGTCGTACGCCTGCCCGACGACGGCGATCTCCTCCAGCGGGTGCGGGCAGACGACCTCTTCGGCAAGGTCGGCGAGGCGGCGCAGGCCGTAGACGTGAGAGACGGGAACGGCCGCCACGACACGTACTGCGCCCTCTGCCCGGGCCCACAGGCACGCCGCGGCGAGCGTCAGGCCCGTCACGGCGCCGTCGTCGACGAGCAGCGCCTCGCGGCTCTCGACCGGAAGCGTCTCGTGCTCGAGCCGCGCCTCCAGGCGCTCGGCCTCGCGCCTCGCCCGGTCGACCACGTCCTCCACTACAGCCTCGGGAACGAGCAGGTACGGCGGCCCGTGCGCAGTTGTCGCGCCGAGACGACGGCCATGGGCGTTGACGCGCTCGACGTCGACGGCTGTCAGCGTCAGGTCGAGCTCACGCGCAACCTCGGCCGCGACCGCAACCCCGCCCCGCGCGACGCCGACCACGACGCCCTCGCGCCCGCGCAGCACCTCCGCGAGCGCCCGCCCCGCCGCCGCGCGGTCGCGGAAGAGCGGCTGCATCCACGGGACGATCCGCATCGGGACGGATTCTCGCGGACGAGCGCGGATCCCCTTTTCGGGCCTCGTCGCGCGCGTTCACTACGCCGAAAACGCAGGAAGTGCGCCTGCGGTCGCCGACGCTGCGAATAGCGGCACGGGGTTTCCCGTGCTTGTTCGCGTGCGCGATCGCGCCTTTCGCGCTCTCGGCGTGTTCATCGCACTCGAGGACGTCGGAGGGCGCCGTCGTGCTCGTGACGCTGAAGGACTTCCGGATCAAGGTCTCCCGGCCACTGGTGCGTGCCGGCGACGTGCGGCTCGTGGTGAAGAACAAAGGCCCCGACACCCACGAGTTGCTTGTGGCCCGCGCTCGCGCACCGCTGCCGTTGCGAGCCGACGGAATCACGATCGACGAGGAGGCGCTCGAGCCGGTGACGGTTGCCGAGGCCGAGGGGGAGCCGCGCGGCAAGGTCCGCGTCCTCCAGCTGAAGCTGCGCCCCGGGCGGTACGAGTTGTTCTGCAACATGGCCGGCCACTACCTCGGTGGCATGCGCGCACGCCTGGTGGTGAGCTGATGGTGCGTGCCGGCCCTGCGTTCAGGCCTTTCGCCTCGCGCGGCCGCCGAGCCGTCGCCGCCATCCTGGCCACGTTTGCCCTGTTCTCCGCGGTTAGCGTCGGGCTCTCGATCTGGTCGACGTCGCGCTCACAGTACAAGGCGTCGGTGCTCGAGGTCGGCGCGCGCCAGCGGACGCTCTCAGAGCGGTACTTGAGGGAGGTTCTGCTGGCGCAGGCGGGCGAGAAGGCCGATCCCGCCTACGTGGGCGAGCTGCTCGACCAGAGCGCCCGTGCGTTGCTCGACGGTGGCACAGCGCTCGCGGTGAACGGGGACGACGACGAGACGCAACTCTCGGCCGCGAACGGAAATGACGTCCGTGCGCAGCTCGAGCAGGAGCGGAAGCTGATCCGGGACCTCCGTGCGTCGGGCGCGGCCTTCGTCGCGGGCCGGCCGCTGCACGACGTACGCCTGACGGCCGGCGAGCGTCTGTCCGTGCGGGATCCGGTCAGGCGCCTGCGAGTCCTCGCCGCGCTGACATCGAACGTCTCTTTGAACGCCGCGCGCTCGATCGCCACCGACCACGACCGAGACATCGATGGGCTGATCACGCTTCAGACGATCGCCGGCGCCGTCGGATTCGTGGCGTCGCTGCTGCTCGGCTGGGCCCTGATCGCCGCCACCAGACGCCAGACCGCCCACTTCCGCAGCCTCGTCACCGCGTCGACCGACCTCGTGCTCGTGTTCGGTGCCGGCGGCTGTCGCTACGCGAGCGAGTCTGTGGCGCAGATGCTCGGTCGACAGGATCAGGAGCTACTGGGCGAGGAGTTCGCCGGCTTCGTCCATCCAGACGATCTCGCACTCGTCCACGCGGCTTACACTCACGGAGAGCCGGCGGAGATCGTCTTCAGGCTGCTGAACCGCTTCGGGGAATGGAGGCACCTCGAGGCCCACGTGACCGACCTTCGTTCGGACCGACAGATCCGCGGCGTCGTCTTCAACGCGAGGGACACCAGCGAGCGCGTGCGGCTCGAGGAGCAGCTGACCCGGCAGGCATTCCACGACGGCCTCACCGGGATGGCAAACCGCGCGCTCTTCCGTGACCGCCTGGACCAGGCGCTGGCGCGCTCAGAGCGGTCGCTAGGGGTTCTCGCAGTCCTGCTAATCGACCTCGACGGCTTCAAGCAGGTGAACGACAGCCTCGGCCACGACGCCGGCGACCAGCTGCTCAAGATCGTCGCAGAGCGGTTCAACGCGGAGCTCCGACCGAGCGACACGCTGGCGAGGCTCGGTGTGGAGACGAGTTCGCCGTCCTCCTGGACGGGGCGCACGAGGCGCAGGCAAGCTCGGTCGCACGACGTTTCCTAAGCGCGCTCGCCGAGCCGGTCTGGATCGCAGGGCGCGAACTGAGTGTCGGCGCGAGCATCGGGGTCGCCCTCCACCCCGGAGGCCGGGCGCGGAGTGAAGATCTCGTCCGCCATGCGGACGTCGCGATGTACGCCGCCAAGGAGTCCGGTCGCGGGCGCTTCGAGCTCTTCCACTACGACATGGCCCGCGAGCTCGGCGAGCTGCTGGGGCTCGAGCACGAGCTCAGGCTGGGGCTCCAACGGGGTGAGTTCATCCTCCATTACCAGCCCGAGGTCGACCTCGAGAACGGCGCGATCGTGGGCGTCGAGGCGCTCGTCCGCTGGAACTCGCCGCGGCGCGGCCTCGTTCCACCGGACAGGTTCATCCGCGTTGCAGAGGCGACCGGACTGATCCTGGGGCTCGGCGAGTTCGTTCTCCGCGAGGCCTGCGCCCAGACGGCGCAGTGGCGACAGGAGGGACTCCTTCCCGAGCGGTTCGTGACGTGGGTAAACCTCTCGGGCCGGCAGCTCGTCGGCGGCGGGATCAGCCGCACGGTCAGGACCGCGCTTCAGGACGCCGGCCTCCCGGCGGAGTGTCTCGGCTTGGAGGTGACGGAGACAAGCCTCGTCGAGGAGGGCCCCGGTGGCGCTCGGGCACGTGCGGAGCTCCAGCTGCTGCACGACGACGGCGTGCGGATCGCGGTCGACGACTTCGGCACCGGCTTCTCGTCCCTCGGCCAGCTGCGCAGCTTCCCGGTCGACATGATCAAGGTCGACCGGTCGTTCGTACAGGGTGTCGACGAGGAGGCCAAGGATGCCGCGATCACCGCGAATCTCGTCACGCTTGCGCACGCGCTAGGAGTCCTCGCGATCGCAGAAGGCATCGAGTCCGACAGTCAGCTGGCCTCCTTGCGCGACCTCGGCTGCGACCTCGCGCAGGGATTTCTCTTCGCCCGCCCGCTGCCGGCAGAGGATGTTCGCAACGTCCTCGGAGGCGGGTTCGGCGACCTGGTCAACGCGTCGGGCGCGGCAGCCTAGCCCGGCGGCGAGAACCGCGTCGGCAGGCGCGGCATGATCCGAGTGGGGGCGGGAGAATTCGACCTCCGTAAGGCTCCGGCCGTGCAAATTCTCCCTGCTGAGCGTACTGTTTGGGTGGCATCGGTCAGGGGGGTGGAGCTTGAAGCTGGCGATCGAGATCCTCGGCTACGTCAGTCTCGTCGCATATGCGGTACTGGCCCTAGCCACGATCGATCAATGGCGCAGGCGGCGCGACCGTGCCGCCGCCTGGGCCGCCGTGTGCTTCGGGACCCTGGGACTGGTCGTCGTGATCGGGCAGGCGATTCCTGACCATCCGCACGGGACCTTTCAGCACTGGCTCCTACGCATCGACCTCGTGCTGCTCTTGCTCTTCCCGTACTTCTTGCACCGGTTCACGACGATCTTCCGCTCGGCGCCGTCTCGGGTGGAGCAGGCACTCGGGCTGATGACCCTGGCGATGACCGCCTGGACTCTCGCCCTGCCGGACATCCCGGAGGCGGGGGAGCCGCGGCCGGGCTACTTCTACGCGTACCTCGTCGGCTTCCTCATCCACTGGACGGTGCTCTCGAGCGTCGCGGCCGTACGGCTCTGGCGCGCGGGTCGCGGCCAGCCGAGCATCTCGCGCCGGCGCATGCGCTTGCTCGCCTTCGCGTCGGCCACACTGACCGTCGCGCTCTTCGTCGCGGCGGCAACCAGCCGCACGGACTCGGTGCTCAACCTGGCGAGCTCCGCGCTCGGGATCATCAGCGCGGTGGCGTTCATGCTCGCGCTGACTCCGCCGTGGATCGTGCGGCTCGTCTGGCGGCGTCCGACCCAGGCGCGCGTCCAGGACGCGATGCGCGACCTGATGACGCTCGCAACGAGCCAGGAGGAGGTGGCTCAGCGAGTGGTTGGACCGATGGCCGAGATCGTCGGCGCCCGAGCCGTGCTGATCCGCAATCAGGACGGCCGGCAGGTCGGTTCGTGCGGGCTTCACGACGAGGAGGCACGGCCGCTCGAGCACGCCGATCACCAGATGTTCGAGATCGAGATCCCGTCCGGCTCGGTGACTGTCTGGACGTCGCCGTACGCGCCGTTCTTCGGCAACGACGAGCTGCGCGTGCTCGAGACGATGGGGGCGATGACGGGGATCGCCCTCGACCGGGTGCGCCTCTTCCAGCAGGAGCACGAGGCGCGAGTCGCCCTCGAACGGGCGGACGAGATCAAGACGAACTTCATCGCGCTCGCCTCCCACGAGCTGCGGACGCCAGTGACCACGATCCACGGGCTTGCGGCGACGCTCAACAGGGTCGGCGACCAGCTCGGCGACGAGCAGCGGGGCGAGCTACGTGACGCCCTCGAGCGACAGGCGGGCCGGATGGCGAAGCTGGTCGAGCAGCTCCTCGACCTCTCCCGCCTCGACGCCGAGGCGATCCCCATCAACCCGGAGCGGTTCAACGTCCGCGACCGGCTCGAGGAGATCGTCGCGTCGGCGGCGGCCGAGCGCGCGGACGAGGTGAAGATCGGGGCGCCGGCGGACCTCGAGGCCTCCGTCGACCCGGCCGCGCTCGAAAGGATCGTTTCCAACCTCGTCACGAACGCACTCCGCTACGGTTCGCCACCGGTGTCGATCGAGGCAAGCCGCACCGACCGCCACCTTCGGATCGCCGTCCGGGACAGCGGCGAGGGCGTCCCCGAGACGTTCGTGCCCGAACTCTTCGAGCGGTTCACGCGCGCGGCCGGACCCGACCGCGTCAGCGGTACCGGCTTGGGGCTCGCAATCGCCCGCTCGTACGCCCGGGCGCACGACGGCGATCTCGCCTACGAGGAAGCTGATCCCCACGGCGCCTGTTTCAAGCTCGTCCTGCGGACGAAGCCACTACCCGCGGAGGAACGCGACGAGGCCGACGGCGAGCCCGAGGTGGAGTCGCATCGCTGGCGCCTCCTCGGCGTGGGTCGAAGGAGGAGGGTCTGACGAAATGCCAAAACCGGTCTCGCAGAGGGAACGAATAGGCTCTTACCGCGATGCCGAGATTTCTGGTCGTGAGAAAGTTCGAGGTCGACGAGGAGGAGATGCCTCAGGTCGGCCGGCGCTCGCGCGAGGCGATCGAGGGAGGCTTCCCCGAGATCACGTGGGAGCACAGTCACGTGGTCGTGGATGACGACGGCCTGGTCAGGACGTTCTGCGTCTACGAAGCGCCCGACGAGGAGGCCATCCGCAGGCACGCTTCCGTGCTCGGCAAGCACGAGATCGCCTCGGTACACGAGATCGCGGGAGACGTAACCCCCGCCGACTTCCCCGGCTAGTCCCCGGCTAGTCCCGTTTCCCCAGCAGGCGCGCGTCGAGCACGTGGAACAGCGCCTGGCGCGCGATCGCCAAGCGACGGCGCAGCTCCCTGCGGCGGCCCACGTCGTCCTCCGGGACGAGCTCGAGCGCTTCGCGGTAGAGCGCCGCGGCATGCTCTTTCGCCCACCCGCGCTCGGCCTCCTCAGCCGCCGCCATGAAGTACGTCACCGCTCGCTCGGACTCGCCGGCATCGCGCCAGTGGCGCGCGAGCGCCGCGGCCGCCTCGCCGACCTCCGACGTCGCCTCCTCCAGATAGCTCGCGACCTGCGCATGGCGGTCCCGACGGCGCGCGCGAGGCAGCAGCTCGTATGCCACGTCGCGGATCAAGACGTGCTTGAAGCTGAACTGCTGATCGCCCTCGATCACGGAGACTCGGTCGCGCCGGATCAGGTCGCGCGTCTCGAGCGCGGCGAGCAGCTCCGACAGGCCCTCCGTTTCCTCGACCATGCGTTCGAGCGCACCCCGCCAGAAGGTGCGGCCACCGACAGCGGCGTCCAGCAGCAGCGACCGCTCCGGCCGAGGCAGCGCGTCGAGCCTGGCGGCCAGCAAGGCGCGGATCGTCGTCGGCAACACCGCACTTCCCTGCTCGGGGCGCTCGGCCACGGTTGCCGCCAGCTGCTCGATGAACAGCGGGTTGCCCTCGGCGGTGGCGGCGATCGCCTCGGCGCGGTCGCCGTCGCCAGCCAGGAGATGCTCGGCCAGGTCGCGACCTTCGTCCGCGTTGAGGGGCTCGAGCGGCAGCGCCGTGTAGGCCGGCAGGCCGCCGCCCCAGGTCGGCCTGTCGTCGAGCAGGTCCGGCCGTGCCAGCGTGAGCAGGAGGATCGGCACGTCACGAAGGCGTGCGCCGAGGAACTCGATCAGGTCGAGGAGGCTTTCGTCAGCCCAGTGGATGTCCTCGAAGACGAGCATGGTCGGGCGGTCGCGAGCGACCGCTTCGATGAGGGAGTGGACCGAGGAGAAGAGCGCCTCACGATCCGCGCTCGAGGCTTCAGGATCGAGCCCGAGGAGGATCCCGAGGTGCTGCGCGACGATCTCCGCGTCGGGCGGCGCGACGAGCCGGCCGACCGTCTCGCCGAGCTTCCGCTGCGCGACGTCGAGGGGATCGCTCTCGAAGATCCTGCAGAGCTGCTTCACGTGCAGGGTGAACGCGAAGTAGGCGCTGCTCTCGCGGTACGGCAACGAGCGGCCCTGGAATGTCCGCGCACCGGACTTCCGGACAACCTCAGCGAACTCGGTCGCAAGACGCGTCTTGCCGACGCCGGCCGGACCGAGCACCGTCACGAGGTGTGGCCTGCGCTCGGCCGCTGATCGCTCCCACATTCTGCGCAGCAGCTCGAGCTCGCGCGTGCGCCCGACGAGCGGGGCGGATGAGACTCCGCGGTCGCCGATCGGGGTGCGGGCCTCGAGTGCGACCCACACGTCGAGAGGCAGGGACTTCCCCCTCGCCACGACCCGCTCGGCTGGTTCGTAGACGATGGCGTCCCGGGTGGCCCGGTAGGTCTCCGCGCCGACGAGGACGCCGTTCGTCGGCGCGGCCTGCTGGAGACGCGACGCAGTGTTGACGACGTCGCCGGCGACCATCGCCTCGCCGAGGTCGACGCGGGCGCCGAGCGCAACGACGGCCTCGCCGGTGTTGACCGCAACCCTGATCTGGAGCTCAGGCTCGCTCGCGTTCAACTCGTCCACGCTGTCCCGGACTGCGAGGGCCGCGCGCACGGCACGCTCCGCATCGTCTCCGTAGGCCGTTGGCGCGCCGAAGATGCCGACCACCGCATCGCCGATGAACTTCTCGACGATCCCGCCGAACGATTCGATCTCCTTTCGCAGGCACCGGTGGTACCGGGTCAGGATCGCCTGGACGTCTTCAGGATCGAGGCGCTCGGACCGAGCCGTGAAGCCGACGAGGTCGGCGAAGATGATGGTGACAAAGCGTCGCTCCTCTCGCGGAGCCCCGACCGCGGCCTCCAGCGGACGGCCGCACGCGAAGCAGAACCTCGCGGCATCCGGGTTCTCCTGTCCGCAGCTCGAGCACGTGATCACCGGCTAAGCGTAGAGCGCGGCTCCGAGCGCAACGAGATGCGAACGAGGAAAACGGAGGGGCGCCTGGGGCGCCCCTCCGTCGTTGCTCTCAGCGGCCGGTCACGGAGTCGGATCCGGGTAGGAGCCGCCGAAGATGTCGCTGTTCCCGAATGTCGCCGGGCAATCCTGGGCAGGCGCGGGACGGTTCGGGTCAGACGTGTCTCCCGCCGCCGTCCCGTCGACGATCGCCTGACGGTAGGCGTCGATCGCGGGGCAGTCGGCCGCGTTGCGGGCGTCGTTCCAGGTGGCGACGGCATAGGTGTTCGTCGCGAACACGTAGTTGTAGTCGCCGAGGAACTCGCCCGTGAGAGCGTTGGCGCTCGACCCACGGGCGTCGCCGTTCGGTGCGCGGTGCAGGTCGCTCCAGGCACCGATCGCACCGCTTGTCGGATCGACGTCGGCATGACGGACGACGCCCTGGAACAACCGCGGCGCTGCCGTCGTCGGCAGCCACGGTTGCAGGAAGTTGTCGTACGTCAGGTACGCGTCTCTTCCGTTGGGCGAGATCGCGATGGCCGCGAAGTCCGGGCGATCCGCCGGAGGCGAGGCGATCCCGCCGGAGGTCCACGTGCCGCCGTGGTCCCGCGACCAGAGGATTCTGACCTGCTCGTTCGGGCCCGGGTTGGCGAGCGACGGCGTCGGACCGTTGGACCATGCGAGCAGAATCTGATCGGTTGCTCCCGCTCCGCTCGGGGCGCCGTTCGCGATGTCGACGGTCGGGAAGGTTCCGTCGCGAGCTCCGGCCACCCCGTCGAAGGTCAGATCGCCCGACGCGGGGTCGACGAGGCCGGTCTGGTCGATGTGCGTCACGACGGTTGCCGGACGCTGGAAGTGCTTGCCGCCGTCCGTGGAGACCGCCATGAAGATCGCGAGCGTCCTCGTCCTGGGATCCGTGCCGTCCCAGAAGACATAGACGCGGCCGGTGCTGTCGGTGTTGACGGCGCAGTCCTGACGACCGCCGATCTGGCCGTTGTTGACGGACTGTGACAGCTGTGTGTGTCCCCATGTGTCTCCGCCGTCGGAGGAGTAGTTGAGGACGATCGGCTCGGGTGCCGCGTTGCCGCGACCGATGAATTCAGCCGTGCCGCGGAAGGCAGCGTCGCAGATGTAGACGTTGCCGAACTGCGGGCTCGAAGCCGCGTCGTCGACCGCGAGCATCTCGTGGTCGGAGAAGAGCGCGGAGTTCTGCTTCGAGACGATCACCGGATCGGCCCAGGCGGTGCTGTCGCCGGCCTGCGCCCGTGCGTAGTTCGCGCTGTCGAGGCGCGAGACGGCGATACCCTCGAACCCCTTCAAATTGCTGGGGCCGATGCTGTAGGTCAGGTTGGCGTAGTAGAGGCGCCAGCCGTCCCACGAGAACGTCCCGTTGGCCCGTCGCGCAGGCCCGAAGGCGAGCGCTGGGTCGCCGTCGGAAACGAGGTTGTTCTCGAAGTACCGCGGCAGGGTGCCGATCGGTCCGGGTTGTGGATCGCAGTTGTCGGCAGGGACCGGCTGCAGTCCCACCAGCCCGAGGCAGTTGCGCGCCGACAGTCCGGTGTACGTCGGTTGCGACCAGGTGGTCGCGCTGTCGTTCGAGAAGTAGATCCCCGAGACGCCGACTCCGAGCGTGAACGGGCAGGTCACGTCGCTGCGGTTGTTGCACGCTTCCAAGTCGATCTCGTCATTGGCCCCCGCGGCCACGATCGACGGTACTGCGGGGTTGATCGCCACGGCCGGCTCGTTCTGCTTGTTCTGCGGGAACGGCGTTGCCGGGCTGCCGATAGTCACGCGGGTGTCCGGATTGAACGCTCCCGCGACTGCGGTCAGCATCAGCGCCGCTACCGCCACGAGCGGTAGTGCACGAAGGACATGCCGCATCTTTCCCCCCTTCTCCCTTGAGTAGATCGGAGGCAGCCGATCCTATACCTCGGAGAGTTGGAGTGGGGGCGGGAGGATTCGAACCTCCGTAGGCTGAGCCGACGGGTTTACAGCCCGTTCCCTTTGGCCACTCGGGCACACCCCCGGGGTCGGCAATTGTAGCGGCCGCCCCGCGCGGTCTACGATCCTCGGGTGGCCCGTTTCGACGCGATCGTGGTCGGCGCCGGGCCCGCCGGCTCGTCGACCGCCTACCGCCTCGCGCGCGCGGGCGCGCGCGTGTGCATGGTCGACCGGGCGCCGTTCCCGCGGGACAAGCCCTGCGGCGGCGGACTGACGCTGCGGGCGGTGCGCCAGCTCCCGTTCCCGGTCGACCCGGTCGTCGAAGACCGCGTCACCACCCTCGAGCTCGGGTACCGCTACCGCAGGAGCTTTCAGAGGAAAGCAGACGGGCCCTGGGTGGTGATGACGCAGCGGCGCCGGCTCGACGCCTACCTCGCCGAGCGAGCGGCGGACGCCGGAGCCGAGTTCCGCGACGGCGTCAGGGTGACGGAGGTGCGTCCCGACGGGACGGTCCTCGTGGGAGCCGAGCGCCTCGAGGCCGACGTCGTCGTCGGGGCCGACGGCGCCAACGGCGTCGCCGGCCGGGCACTCGGGCCACCGGGGCACACGCTTGGCGTCGCGCTAGAGGGCAATGTCGGGTACGAGCACGTCCCGGCCGAGCGGTTCCGCGGCTGCGCCGTGGTCGAGCTCGGGGTCGTCTCCGGCGGCTACGCGTGGGTCTTTCCGAAGGGCGACCACGTGAACGTGGGCGTCGGCGGCTGGGACTCCGAGGGGCCGCGGTTGCGCGAGCGGCTCCGCGAGCTCTGTGCGGCGTATGGGGTGGACCACGCGCACGTCCGCAAGCTGCGCGGGCATCGGCTGCCGATGCGCGGGGCGACCTGCCCGCCCGTGCGCGATCGTCTGCTCTTGGTCGGCGACGCCGCCGGCCTCGTCGATCCGCTGTCGGGTGACGGGATGTACGAGGCCTTCGTCAGCGGCCGCCTCGCCGCCGCCGCGGCGGTCGATTTTCTCCAGGGCCGCACGGCCGATCTGGACGGCTACGCGAGCGTCTTCGCGACCACGTTCTCGCCGCTCGAATCGGTCTCGTGGCGGGCGAAGGTTGCGTTCGACCGCTTCCCCCGTATCGCGTACTGGCTGGCGCGGACGCCCACCTCGTGGCGCCTGTTCGAATCCGTGGTCAGCGGCGAACGGACGGCCTCCGACGCGCGCGGCCTGGGCGCCGCACCCTTGCGAGTGCTCAAAGCGCTCGGCGCCTAAAGGCGCTGCGGCTGCCTGCCGATGAGCAGGCTCGTGGAGCTGAATGCGGTCCTTCGGCGTGCCGTGGAGCAGGGCGCGAGCGACGTCCACCTCAAGGTGGGCCAGATCCCGGTCATGCGCCGGGACGGCGACCTGACCGCGTTCGACGACCATCCGCCGCTGACGGATGCCGATCTCGAGTCGGTCCTCGCGATCATCTCCGAGCTGACGCCTGCTAAGCGCGAATCCTTCTACGACACGGGCGAGCTCGACATCGCGTATACGAACGGCGACCTGCCCCGGTTCCGCGTCAACGCGTTCCGCCAGCGGGGGTCGATCTCGTTCGCCTTCCGCGTGATCCCGAAGCGCGTCCCGAGCTTCGAGGACCTGCGCCTCCCCGAGGGCGTGCGGCAGATGGCGGAGGAGCATCGGGGCCTCGTGCTCGTCACGGGCGCCACCGGCTCGGGGAAGACGACGACGCTCGCCGCGATCATCGACCACATCAATAAGTCCCGGCGGCAGCACATCGTCACCGTCGAGGACCCGATCGAGATTCTCCACGACGACCACAACTGCATCGTCAACCAGCGCGAGGTGGGCATCGACACGCAGGACTTCCTGCAGGCCCTGCGCCGCGCGTTACGGCAGGACCCCGACGTGATCCTGATCGGCGAGCTGCGCGACGCCGAGACCGCCGAGACCGCGCTGAAGGCGGCGGAGTCGGGCCACCTCGTCTTCTCGACCATGCACACGATCGACGCGGCCGAGACGCTCGGCCGGATGATCGAGTTCTTCCCGGGGATCAAGCAGGCGCAGATCCGCTCGATCCTCGCCGGGGTCCTGCGGGGCGTCGTCAGCCAGCGGCTGCTGCCGCGCGTCGACGGGGGCCGGGTGGCGGCCGTCGAGGTCATGGTCAACAACGCGCGCATCTCCGACCTGATCCGCGAGAACAAGACGGAGGAGATTCCCGACGCAATCGGCGAGGGGTCGTTCTTCAAGATGCAGACCTTCGAGCAGGCGCTGATCGCGCTCGTCCTGACCGGCGACATCGACCGCGAGGTCGCCGGCGCCGCCGCGACGAATCAGCATGACTTCATGGTCGCGCTCGAGCAGGCCCTGAAGCGGCAGGCGGCTGGGATCAGCAAGGAGGACGAGCGCATGAATCCCACGCCCCCGGCCGCCCGGCCGGAGGAAGCGGAGCCTCTGCCGAACCTCCGCGTCGTCCCGGAGTGATGAAGCGCGTACTGCTCGGACTGGCGCTCGCCATCGTCAGCGTCGCCTCGACGGCGAGCGCGGACACCTTCCGCATGCTCCCTTCCGCACCGTCGAATCTGCCGAGCTCGACGATCCCCAACCAGCCCGGTCAGATCAGCGTGCCGACGCCGATCTCGCAGGCGCCGGCGCGACCGCAGTCGCTGACCTTCCTGCAGCTGACCTCGCTCTGGCAGCAGGCGGGGCAGGGCTACGGGATCCCCTGGCAGGTGCTCGCGGCCATCAACAAGGTGGAGTCGAACTTCGGCCGCAACATGGGCCCCAGCTCCGCCGGCGCGGTCGGCTGGATGCAGTTCATGCCCTCGACCTGGGACCGCTGGGGGATGGACGCCGACGCCGACGGCATCGCCGATCCGTGGAACGCGACCGACGCGATCTACTCCGCGGCGCGCTACCTCGCCGCCGCCGGGGGGCGCGCGGACATCGCCCGGGCCGTGCTCGCCTACAACCACGCGCAGTGGTACGTCGACGAGGTGCTGCAGCTCTCGAAAACCTTCGGCGACGGCGGTGTCGACACGACCTTCCAGCTCGACCGGCTCCAGGTCTCACTCGATGGAGCGCGGAAGGAAGTAGCGCGCGCGAACCGGAAGCTCGTCGCGGCGACGAAGACAGAGCGCGGACTTGCTCGCGCCGAGCGCCGTGCCCTGCGGCGGGTCGGAAGCGTCTCGCTGCTCTCGCGCCAGCTGGAGCTCCAGAAGGCGGCCACGCTCGTCGGCGTCAGGCACCACGCTGCCGCACAGCGCGTCGACCAGCTCCGAAAGGAGCTCGCCGACGCCGAGTCGGCGCTGCAGGATGCGGCCACGCAGGTCGCCTCGGCTCCGGCGGCGTCGAGCGCGGGGGCGATGTTCGACGCGCCGACGGCCCAGTCTGGCTACGTCTTTCCAGTCGGCGGCGGCCCGTCGGTCGTCTCGGTCGCACACACCCATCACGACTATCCGGCGGCCGACATCGCCGCACCCGATGGCTCGCCTGTCTACGCGCTGGCCGACGCGGTCGTCCAGCGGGCGTGGAGCCAACCGGACGCGCGCTGCGGCATCGGCCTGACCGTCGAGACCGCGGACAACGTCTCCTGGACGTACTGCCACCTCTCGTACCTCGAGCCAGCCGTGGAGGCAGGGGCCGTGCTCTCCGCCGGCGCACCAGTAGGCCTCGTCGGGCACACCGGGCATGCAACCGGTCCGCACCTGCACTTGCAGCTGAGCCCGCCCACGGAGTACCCGCAAAGCCAGGCGTGGTTCCAGCAGTTCGCCGGTGTCGCCTTCCGCTGGCAGGACGCCGTCACGCCCGAGCCTCAGGCCGCAACCGGTCACGGCACGGTCTTCGCAGAGGTCCCGAGCGGGTCGCAGCCGGCGTCCGGCTCGGGCGGCGTGATCCGGTTCACCCGTTAGGGGGAAGGCGCGGGGCCGCACGGTGCCGACTACGCGTGTATGGCGGTCCGTCTTGGCGCGCTCTTGCCACGCGTCCTCGTGGTTTCTGTGGTCTGGATCCTCGCATCCGGAACGCTGACGTTCGCCGCCGAAAGGCAGCTTTACGCCCATGTCGAGGCGAAGGCGCCGGCGCCCACGGCGAAGCCGACCCTCGTGGTCCCCGACATCAGGTCGCAGGCGTTCGTCTTCGCCAAGGGAATCCTCGAAGACGGCGGCTTCGCCTGGCACGTCGTCGGCGGGGTGCACGGCTACGCGACCAACCTCGTGGCTTCGCAGATGCCCGCTGCCGGCACTCGGATCGAGGACACGGGCGCGCCGACGATCACGCTGCGGCTCTCGCGCGGCCACTACCCCGAGACCGGGACACCGCAGGACACTGCTCCCTACGTCGGAACGGCGACGCGGCTCGCAGGTGCGATCAACGCGCCGACGAAGAAGCGCGCCGCGGGCAAGGCCCCGCTGGCGCCGCCGAAGATCGCCTCGGCCAAGAAGGCGGCGCCTGCCGCGCGGAAGCACCTCGCGCGGGCGGCCGCGAAGCCGGTCAAGCGGGCGAAGCCGCTCCAGCCCGCGAGGCCGGCCAAGCCGGCGAAGCGAGCTGTGCACAAGACGAGGCCCGCCGCCTTCCACGTTCCCGGGGCGCCGAAGGAGCCGTCGAACGAGATTTCCCTCCCCGCCCGCGCCGAGCGTCTCAGCGCGTGGCTGACGCCGTCGCGTCCTCCCACCGCCGCGAACCAGCGGCACTGGCTCTACCAGCACGCCTGGATCGTCACCGGCGCCCGGTTCGGCTGGTGGCACGGCGCCGCTGCCCTCCGCGTCCTCATCCGCGTCGACCACCGCGTCCGGTCCCAGTGGGGGATCGGCTCTCGCAGTGAAAAGGTCGCGCGCCGAGCCCTCGCCGCCATCGAGGCGAGGGCCAAGTGAGGAAGCTGCGAGCGCTTCGAGCGCGGCTCGCACGCGAGGAGCGTGGCTACACCCTCGTCGAGCTGCTGACGGTGATCGTGATCCTCGGGGTCGTCATGGAAGGTCTCACCACCGTCTTCGTGACCGCCTCGCGCGCCGAGGTCAACATGAACAACCGCTTCCAGGCCCAGCAGACCGCCCGCGTGGCGCTGGACAAGGTCCGTCGCGAGGTGCATTGCGCCTCGGACGCGGGCTCGACCACGGCGAACACGCAGGTCTCGCTCGTGACGCTGACCCTGCCGACGTACTGCAAGACGTACTCCGGCAGCTCGGTCGTGACGTGGTGCACGAAGAACCTCTCGACCAACCGCTACGCCCTGTACCGGATCAACGCGAACAGCGCGACGTGCACGGGCGGCGTCAAGTGGGCGGACTACCTGATCCCCACCTCGACAGCGCCGGTCTGCAGCAGCGCCCTTTGCGCCTTCAGCTACCAGACGGCCACCGGCAGTCTCGCCCGGCTGCACGTGGACCTCGCGGTCAACGTGCGCCCCGCGAACACGACCGAGACCTACGAGCTGATCGACGACCTCGTGCTGAGGAATAGCAGCCGGCCATGAAGGGCATCGTCTCGGCACTTCGGAAGCGCCTGGCCGCCGACGAGCGAGGCTTCGCCCTCGTGCTCGCGCTCGGCGTGCTGACGGTGCTCGCCATCATGATCGTGACGATCATCCAGTACACGAGCACGAACCAGCGGACCGCCTATTTCAGCAGGGCGAAGGTGACGGCGTTCGATGCCGCCGACGCCGGCATGAACAACGCCCTCTCCGTGCTGAACAACCCGACCCAGAATGCGCTCGACCCCGACGTCCTGCCGGCGTGCACCGGTGCGCAGTCGGGGTGGAAGCACAGCTACTACGACAACGCGACCGCCGACTGGTGCGGCACGCTCGACCGTGCGGCGGCGACCTGGTCGCTGAAAGCGGTTGGCTATCTCAAGAACCCCACGGGCCCGAACGCCGGCAATGTCAGCAGGACGCTGACGGCGAAGGTCACGGTTCAGCCGACGTTGACCCAGCCGCTGAACAACCCCGTCTGGAACTACCTGTACGCCGGCCACACCGGCAGCACCTGCGACCAGACGCTGAACAACAACATCACGGGCGCCTCCCGGATGTACATCGCCGGCAATCTCTGTCTGAGCCCGAACGTGCAGCTTGCGCAGTCGATGGTGATCGTGGGCGGCAACCTCGACGTCTCGAACAACGCCGCCGTCGGCGCGAGCACGAACATGAGCACGCGCGTCGAGACGTACGTCGGCAACAACTGCCGCTACGGCAGCAGCAGCCCGCCGTGGGTCACCTGCACGGGGAACCAGGACGCGAACCACATCTACAGCAAGCTCTCCGACGGAACCACGCTCGCCGTCAGCCACAATCCGCCGGTCGTCCCTCCTCCGACCGCGGACTTCGCAACGTGGTACGAGAACGCCATTCCCGGGCCCTCCCAGTCGTGCACGACCTCCAGCGGGACCGTTCCGACCTTCGACAACAACTACCCCAGCCGCGACAACAGCGTCGCGTCGGTGTTCGACCTCACCCCGTCGAGCTCGTACACGTGCCGCGTCGGGCGCGGCGCGGCGACGACCGTCTCGTCGGCGGTCAACGCCTCGCAGACCACGCTCTCCATCGCCTCGGCGACCGGCTTCCCGACCACCGGCACCTATCGGATCCGGGTCGACGACGAGCAGATGACGGTGACCGGCGGGCAAGGAACGACGACGTGGACGGTGACGCGCGGCGTCAACGGCACGACGGCCACCACGCACGCCAGCGGCCAGACGGTCGCGCAGGACGACGCCGGCACGAGCGGCGAGATCTCCTGGAACGCGACGACGAAGAACCTCACGCTGGTCGGCACGATCTTCATCGACGGCAGCGCCAAGGTCTCGAACGGCGCCCTCAATACGTACAACGGCCAGGCGACCCTGTACCTGTCCGGCACCTTCTTCGGGAACGGCTCGCTCTGCGGCGCAGTCTCGGGATCGGCGTGCAACTTCGCCGGCTGGAACCCCAACACCGAGATGCTGACGATCGTCGCCAACGGGAACGGGGGTCAGGTCAACCCCGGCGACAGCATCCAGATCGCGAACAACTTCTCGTACCAGGGCGGCCTGTTCGCGACGAACAACGTCGAGCTCGGGAACAACGTGAACATCGACGGACCGATCGTCGGCAGCTCGATTGTCCTCAGCAACAACCTGGCGACGAACGCCTTCCCGACCGTGACGACGGTGCCGGTAGGGATGCCGTCGAACCCGGCCGTCTACGCTCAGCCGAATCCCCCGCAGAGCTTCTCCGGCTGATTCAACTCGGCGCAGCCCGGCGCCGATAGGAGGATCGTGAACGCTGCGCTCGCCGCCTTCGCCTTTGCCCCTGGGCTCGCCGTGGGAAGCTTCCTGAACGTCGTCGCCGCCCGGCTGCCGCTGCGGCAATCCGTCATCAGGCCCCGCTCGGCATGCATGCGCTGCGGCAACGAGCTCGCGTGGTTCGACAACGTGCCGCTGGTCTCGTACCTCGCCCTCCGTGGGCGCTGCCGCTCCTGCGGCGTGCGAATCGGGCTCCTCTACCCGGCCGTGGAGCTGGCCACCGCGGTCCTGGTGGCGGCGTGCGTGTTGAAGTTCGGTCTCACCGCGCAGGCGCTCGTGGCCGCGTTCTTCTGCGCCGTGCTCGTCGCGGTGACCGCGACCGACATCACGCACCGGATCGTCCCGAACCGGATCGTCGTCCCGGCCGCCGGCATCGTGCTCGTCGCCCAGACGGCGATCGAGCCGAGCCCCCAGTGGCTGATCGGCGCGCTCGGGGCCTCGCTCTTCCTCTTCGTCGCGGCGCTGGCGTACCCGGCCGGCATGGGGATGGGGGACGTGAAGCTCGCCCTGCTGATGGGCGCGGCGCTCGGCAAGACGGTTCCCGTGGCGATGCTGAGCGGGATGATCTTCGCGCTGCTGCCGAGCCTCCTCCTGCTTGCCCGGCACGGCTCGGCGGCGCGCAAGATGGCGATTCCCTTCGCGCCCTTCCTAGCGCTGGGCAGCGTTCTGGCGCTGTTCGCCGGCCCGTGGCTGCTGCACGGCTACTGGGCGCTCTTCACGGCCTAGAACCCCCGAAAAACCTCAGGTTTCCGGCCGCTGGCGCCGATACCTCATTCGAGGGATATGACCCGTGAATCCTGAGCGCCCCAACCTGCGGACCGCCGGCAAGGCGGGCTCCAGAGCCGGCGACGACGGCGGCTCGTCGCCGCCTGCGTTCGGCGGCGGCGTGAACGCGACCGCCGAGCTCGTAGCCGACCTGCTCGCGGCGACCGGGCTGCTCGCGGAGGACAAGCTCAACGTCGTCCGCGGCGCCGCCGGCCAGGGCTCGATCGCCCAGGCGATCGTGGAGGAGGGCTATGCCGCGAGCGAGGGCGTGGCCCGGATGCTCTCGGCCCGTTACCACCTGCCGCTGGTCGACCTCGCCTTGAACGGGGTGGCGGAGGAGGCGGCGAAGGCGGTGCCGCTGCACGTGCTCGAGCGTCTGACTGCCATCCCGTACGAGCTCGACGACGACACGCTGCGCGTCGCGATCGCAGATCCCGGCAACGTGCACGCCATCGACGAGCTCCGGCTCGCGACGCGGCACCAGGTCGAGCTCGCCGTCGCCTCGCGCGACGACATCCTCGCCGAGACCCGCCGCCTCTCCCGCGCCTCCGAGGCCTTCGGGGCCCGCGCGGTGCTGGAGGAGGAAGCGGCCGCGATGGAGGAGGAAGAGGAAGAGGCCGACGATCTCGAGGCGGACGACGGGATCTCGGACGCGCCGCTCGTCCGGCTCGTCAACTCAATCATCTTTCAGGCGGCCGAGGATGGGGCCTCGGACGTCCACTTCGAGCCGCAGGAGGACGCCCTCGTCGTTCGCCTCCGGATCGACGGCGTCCTCCACGAGGTGCAGCGCATTCCGAAGCGGATGATGGCGGGCGTGACCACGCGTCTGAAGGTGCTCGCGAAGCTCGACATCGCCGAGCGGCGTAAGCCGCAGGACGGTCGCATCTCGCTGAACGCGGCCGCGGCCGGTCGACTGCTCGACATCCGTGTCGCGACGCTGCCCACGGTGGAGGGCGAGTCGCTCGTCATGCGCCTCCTCGACAAGTCGAAGAAGGCTCCGACGCTGGAGGAGCTCGGCCTGTCGGACGAGATGCGCGAGCGGCTGTCCGAGCTGATCCGGCGGCCGACCGGCGCCCTCCTCGTGACCGGGCCGACGGGTTCCGGTAAATCGACGACGCTCTACGCGTCGCTGGCGGAGATCAACCAGCCCTCGATCAACATCATCACGGTCGAGGATCCGGTCGAGTACCGCCTTGCGGGCATCAACCAGGTGCAGATCAACCAGCGCGCCGGTCTCACCTTCGCGGCCGCGCTGCGCTCGATCCTCCGGTCCGACCCCGACGTCGTGATGGTGGGTGAGATCCGCGACCCCGAGACGGCGAAGATCTCGATCGAGGCGGCCCTGACGGGTCACCTCGTCCTCTCGACGCTGCACACGAACGACGCGCCCGGCGCTCTGACACGGTTGAACGAGATGGGCGTCGAGCCGTTCCTGACCGGCTCGGCCGTCACGGGCGTGCTGGCGCAGCGGCTCGCGCGGAAGCTCTGCACGCACTGCTGCGAGATGTACCAGCCGTCCGTGGACGAGCTCCTGAAGGCACGCGTCTCCCCGGACGTGGCCGCCTCGGCCGACGGGATGGTCTTCTACCGCAAGAAGGGCTGTCCCCGGTGCGGCCAGACAGGTTACAAGGGCCGGATCGGCATCTACCAGCTGTTGACGATGACGGAGCAGATCGAGACGCTCGCGGCCCAGAAGGCGAGCCGCGAGGACATCGAGCGGGCGGCAATGGACGACGGCATGCGCACCCTGTGGGACGACGGCATCGCCAAGGTCGCCGCCGGCCTCACGTCGGTCGAAGAGCTCGCGCGGATCACCGTGTAGGCATTCGGTCGGAACGGGCGCGGCGTGACGATCGCGTTCGACCCGCGTGACACTCCTGTAATCACGTCGGACACCGCACGCGGGCCGGCAGAACCGCCGTCCGTGCAGCGGTTTCGTCGCAACTGTGGAACGTCCGTGGCAGTTCGGTAACGGTGTCCGACACCAGGACGCGGCCCGGGCGGCCGCAGCTCTACTGGGCCTGTACGTCGCAGCCGAGGTACATCAGCGCCTCGACCGCTTCGGTCACGAAAGCCGTCGCCTGCTTCGCGTCCGCGAAGGTGTACGGCCCCGGCTCGACGGTGGCCGTGGACGGGGCGCCGACCGGGTAGACCTCCGCTTCGACGACGCAGGAGTCGCCGAAGTCGACCGCCTTCAGCACGGCCACCGAGCGGCCGTCCTTGCGTGCGTGCCGGACGAACAGCTCCCGGCCCGCACCGGGGGAGGCGCCGGCGTCCGCGGCCTTGGCCATCAGGCGCTCGGCGCTGCGTTCGCCGCGGCCTGAGCGACCGTATCTGCGTCGATGTACCCGTTGATCCGCACGTAGAGCTCCTGCGGCCGGCGGAAGACGAGAACGGCGGGGGCGTCGAGCAGCCGGTTTCCGGCATCGGCGCTCGAGCCGATCAGCGTCGAGAGCGCCAGGACGTCGTCATTGCTGTCCGCGCTGATTCGAACGAACCCGGCTCCGACCCGGTTCGCACCCGCCTTCGCCTCCTCGTACGCGAGCTCGTCGACCGAGGCGCCGGGGACGACGAGCGAGACGACCACGACGGAGTTGCGTTGGAGAGCCGCCGACAGCGTGGCCGGCATGCCGTCCGTCGCCGACTGAGTCTTCGCGACCGCCGGCGGAGCGAGAGGGTGCTTCGCCTTCGCCGTCCGCACCTTCGTGCGCACCGCCTTGGCCTTCGCCTTCGTGGCGGGCCGCGGCCGCGCGGTCTTCTTGACCGGGTGCAGCGGTTTGATCACCTTCGGAGTCGCGCTCGACGCAGATTGACCCCGTCCGAGGAAGAGGAAGCCGACGACGAGCAGCAGGGCGCCGCCCAGACCGACGGCAGCGTAAATTCGGTACCGCGGATTCACCTTCCCTCTATCGGCACGGACGCCGGATCCCTTTACGCGCGCGTGAACAAAAAAGGGCGCGGTTTCCCGCGCCCTTTCGCAAGGATCGGCTCTCCGCTTAGCAGGTGCCGGACTTGATGTCGCCCGACGGGCCGGTCTTGTGGTACCGGACGTTGGACGGGGGGTTCGTGTTGACGATGCAGTAGCCGCCGGCGGTCGCGACCGAGATCTTGATGTTCTTGATCCCGGCGTCGTACGACTGCTGGAGCTTCGTCAGCGTCACGCCGGCGTAGCCCGTGGCGTGGTCGGCGTTGAACGCCTCCATGCCCGGCACGGCTGCGCGGACGTTCGCCTGCGCGGCCGAGTTCTGCGCGCGGCTGCGGAAGCTGAGGTACGACGGAATCGCAATCGCAAGCAGGATTCCGAGGATGATGATGACGACGAGGAGCTCGATCAGGGTGAAGCCCTTCTCGTCGGTGGCAACAGGGTGCCGCAAGCTCATGTAGTGCTCCCTTCGGGGTGTGGTTACAGCGGTGGCTACGCCGCTGTATCGGCACGCCGTGGGTGACCCACTACCCCAAGATGGGGGAGACGTTGAGGCAAGAAAAAGGGCGCGGTCTCCCGCGCCCTTTCGAGAAGCAAAGCCGTTTCTGCCTTAGCAGGTGCCGGCCTTGATGTCGCCCGACGGGCCGGTCTTGTGGTACCGGACGTTGGACGGCGGATTCGTGTTGACGATGCAGTAACCGCCAACCGTCGCGACCGAGATCTTGATGTTCTTGATCCCGGCGTCGTACGAGGCCTGCAGCTTCGTCAGGGTCACGCCGGCGTAGCCCGTGGCGTGGTCGGCGTTGAACGCCTCCATGCCCGGCACGGCTGCGCGGACGTTCGCCTGCGCGGCCGAGTTCTGGGCCCGCTTGCGGAAGCTGAGGTACGAGGGAATCGCAATCGCGAGCAGGATTCCCAGGATGATGATCACGACGAGAAGCTCGATCAGGGTGAAACCTTCATCGCGCTTCGCGATCGCGACCTTCTTTTGAAGCCTTGCGAGCATACGGTGTCCTCCTTGCAGGATGCGTCGGGGTGGCTCGCAGTGCTTATCGGTCGCGACGAGTCCCCCCGGATACCCCCGGAATGGGGGAGATCGAGCCGACGCGAACGCACTGCTTTCGCGGGGTTAAGAAACGCCCGAGCGCTGCCGATAGCTCGCTCGAGTGATGCCGGAGACGCCTCTCTCAATCGACGCTCTGCTCGAGCGCATGGTCGCGCTTGGCGCGTCCGACCTTCACATCACGGTCGGCTCGCCACCGGTCGCGCGCGTGAACGGAGCGCTCCAGCCCCTCGAGGGGCTGGAGCCGCTCGCGCCCGATCAGACGCACCAGATCCTCTACCGGATCCTCTCGACCGAGCAGCAGAAGCAGCTGGAGATCAAGCGTCAAATCGACATGGCGCACTCGATTCCCGGCCTCGCTCGCTTTCGCGTCAACGTCTACTTCCAGCGCGAGACGCTCGGCGCCGCCTTCCGGCTGATCCCGGCCGAGATCAAGACGCTCGAGGAGCTCGGGATTCCGACGAGCCTGCACGGCCTCACGGAGAGGCCGCGCGGCCTCGTGCTCGTGACCGGCCCGACCGGCTCGGGCAAGTCGACCACGCTGGCGGCCCTGATCGACGAGATCAACCGCAAGCGCCCCGAGCACATCCTCACGATCGAGGACCCGGTCGAGTTCGTTCACCGCCACAAGAAGTGCATCGTCAACCAGCGCGAGATCGGCCCCGACACGCCGACGTTCGCGGAGGGCCTCCGGGCTGCGCTGCGCCAGGACCCCGACGTGATCCTCCTCGGCGAGATGCGCGACCTCGAGACGATCGGGACGGCGATCACGGCCGCCGAGACGGGGCACCTCGTCTTCGCAACCCTGCACACGCAGAGCGCGCCGAGCACCGTCGACCGGATCATCGACGCGTTCCCGGGAGCGCAGCAGGAACAGATCCGCGTGCAGCTCGCTGCGACGCTTGAAGGGATCGTCACCCAGGCCCTGCTTCGCACGGCCGACGGAACGGGCCGCGTCGCAGCCCTCGAGATCCTTTATCCGGACGACGCCGTCCGGAACCTCATCCGCCAGGGCAAGGTCGAGCAGATCTACTCGGTCATGCAAACCGGGACCGGCAAGGGCATGCAGACGATGGAGCAGGCGCTTGCAGACCTGACGCTGCGGCGCATCATCACGCTCGAGACCGCCCTCAGCCGCTCCAGCAAGCCCGAGCAGCTGTTCGGGTTGCTCGAGCGGGCCGGCTTCGATGTCGGCGACGCCGCTGCGGGGCTCACGGTGGAGCCGCCGCCGCTCGCCGGAGCACTAAGGGTCGCGGGGAGCTAGCGGTGGTCGACTGGAACAAGGAAGTCAAGCTCTCGGACGTCTTCGGGCGCAAGGACAAGTCCGAATCGGCCGGCGAGCAGGCACCCGAAGCGCCCGCCGAACCCGTCGAGACGCCCTCCCCGGCCGAGCCGAAGGCGCCCTTTTGGAAGCGCGAGATCTCGCTCGGCGGCGGCAAGCCGAAGGCGGAGCGAAAGGCGAAGGAGCCCAAGCAGAAGCAGCCGAAGGCGGAGGAGAAGAAGAAGAAGGACGGCACGCCGTTCTACAAGCGTGAGCTCTCCTTCGGGTCGAAGGGCTCCTCGTCGAAGAAGCAGCTCAAGAGCGGCGCGAGCGGCCGGACGAAGAAGCTCGTCGGGCTGAAGCTCGGCGGCTCGCAGCTCGCGGCCGCGCGCGTCAACAACAACGGCGTGCCGGAGCTCGTGCAGCTCGCGCGGACGGATCTCGAGCCCGGGATCATCGTCGGCGGCGAGCTCCGCGATCCGGACCTGCTCGCCGAGTCGTTGAAGGAATTCTTCAGGGCGCACAAGCTGCCGCGCCAAGGTGTGCGGCTCGGCATTGCGAACAACCGGATCGGCGTCCGGATCTTCGACATCGCGGGGATCGAGGACGCCAATCAGCTCGAGAACGCAATCCGATTCCGCGCGCAGGAGGCACTGCCGATCCCGATCGAGGAGGCGGTGCTCGACTACCACGTCCTCGACGAGCGGACGGACGAGGAAGGCCAGCCGCTGCGCCGCGTTCTGCTCGTCGTCGCGTACCGCGACCTCGTCGACCGCTACATCTCGGCCTGCAAGAAGGCCGGCATCAAGCTCGCGGGGATCGATCTCGAGGCCTTCGCGCTGCTGCGCGCGCTTGCGGAGCCGCCGGAGTTCGACGCGCCGCCCTCGAACGCGGCGCTCGTCGTGGTCTCGATCGGGCACGAGCGTTCGACCTTCGCCGTTTCAGACGGCCGGGTCTGCGAGTTCACCCGCGTGCTCGACTGGGGCGGCGCGACGCTGAACGTTGCGGTCGCGCGGGCCCTGGAGCTCGCTCCCTCGGAGGCGGAGCCTTTCAAGCGCATGCTTTCGCTCTCGCACGACGACACGCCCGAGGGGCTGACGCAGGAACAGGCGGCCGCGGCTCGGGAGGCGCTTCGCAAGCAGCTCCAAGCGTTCGCGCGCGAGCTCGTCTCCTCGCTTCAGTTCTACCAGAACCAACCGGGGTCTCTCGGCATTGGCGAGATCGTGATCACAGGCGGTACCGCGCACCTGCACGGGCTCGCCGAGGAGCTCCACAAGCTGATCGGCGTTCGAGTGCGCGTCGGCGACCCGCTGGCCCGCGTCAAGCTCGGCAAGCGTGTCGGCGAGGCCGAGCAGGTCGGCTCGCTGGCCGTGGCGATCGGCCTGGGGATCGAGGACTAGATGCGTGCGATCAACCTTCTGCCGAGGGACGACAAGCGCCGTTCCGGGGGGCCGAAGCCGCCGAACGCGGTGATCCTGACCGCCGTCATCGGCACGGTCGTCGTCACGGCCCTTCTGTGCGGCCTCTTCCTGGTGGCGCACGGCAAGGTCACGCACAAACAGGCCGAGCTCGAAGGGCTGCAGCACGAGCTGACGGCGATTCCGAAGCCGGCTCAGGACCAGGTCGCCCGCTCCGACGCGCTCGTCGCCGACAAGCAGGGCCGGATCACGGCTTTGAACGCGGCGCTCGCCCGGCGCGTCGCCTGGGACCGTGTGCTGCGCGAGTTCGCGATGGTTCTTCCCGATGATGTCTGGCTGATCCGGCTGTCCGGCCAGCCGCCGACGCTGTCGACGTCGCTGACCGGCCCCGCGCCGGCGAGCTCGAGCAGCGCGACCGCGGCAGCCGCGGCGGCAGCGGGAACGCAGGCGCCCCCGGGGGCGGCCACGGACACGTCCGTGATGTTCCAGGTCGAGGGCTACACGTACTCACACAGCGGTGTGGCGCGACTGCTCACCCGGATGCAGGTGATCCCGGACTTCGAGCACGTGCAGTTGCTGACGAGCGAGGCCGGCGAGCGGGGCGGCCGCAAGGTCGTCCACTTCAAGGTCGGTGCCGACGTGCGCCAGCCGGGAGGCACGTCGTGAGGAAGAAGACGCCCCAGTCCGTCTGGATCGCCGCCGTCGTGGGCGGGCTTCTCCTCATGATCGTGCTCGGGTTCTTCGTGATCGTGTCGCCGCAGCGCGGCAAGGCGTCGGATCTGAAGGATCAGATCGCCGACGTCCAGCAGCAGATCGACGACGCCCATGCGCTCGTGGCAAAAGCCAAGAACGCGCAGAAGGTCAAGGTCGCGGATCTCTTCAAGCTGACGAAGGCGATGCCGGACAACCCCGACGAGGCCGGCGTCCTGCTCGACATCAACGATGTCGCGCGCGTCAGCGGTGTCGAGTTCAACTCGATCAATGTCGACGCGTCCGTGACCCTCTCCACGTATCAGGTGATTCCGCTGCGGCTCGAGTTCGACGGGAACTACTACGCGCTCACGGATTTCCTCTTCCGCCTGCGGAACCTCGTGGACGTCCACCGCGGCGCACTCGACGCCAGCGGTCGCCTCTTCGCCGTCGACAACCTCGCGCTCGACGAGAGCACGCGCCAGTTCCCGCGTATCCGCGCGCAGATCAAGATCGACGCGTTCGTCTACGGAACCGGGACTCCGGCTGACGTTGCGCCCGCGCAGAGCTCGACCGCGGCCACCGGTTCGGCCACCGCGGCGACACCGCCGCCCGCGGCGGCGCCGCCGGCGCCCAGCACCGGGGCAGCGGCCGCAGGAGGGACGCCGTAATGGCCAAGAAGGTCGACCCGGTCAAGGCGAAGGCGGCGCGACAGAAGAAGATCGCGATCGTCGGCGGCGTGCTGCTGCTCGGCCTGTTGGCCTTCCAGCTGCCGCGGACGATGAAGCTGCTCAACAACCCCGGCAACGTGACGACGAGCGCCGCCACGACCACGAGCACCACGACGCCGGGCTCGACTCCGCTCGCGCCGCCGACGCTCGAGGGCGGCTCTGCCGCGACGTCGCCCTCGAGCCCGAGCGGATCCGGCGGCTCGTCCGTCGCGACCTCCGACGACGGCGTTCAAGATCCGAGCAATCCGCTTCCGGCGAGCTCGGGCCAGCTGATCTCGTTCAATCGGTTCAAGAGCAAGGACCCGTTCAATCAGCAGATCACCGACTGCGGCACGGGCGCGTGCGCCTCGAGCCCCGCCGGTGCGGGTTCGGGCGCGAGCACGGGGTCCGGCGCTGCGACCACTGCTTCCGGCGGCACGGGCGGCGGCACCGGCACCGCTACCGCCGGCGTGACACCGACGGGTGCGACGGCCGGAGCGGCCGCCAAGGTCACGAGCGCGACCGTCTCCGTGAACGGCAAGGTCGAGCGGGTGACGGTCGGCAAGAGCTTCCCCGCCGCCGACCCGGTCTTCGTCCTGCTGGCACTGACGGGCAAGCGAGCGATGATCGGCATCGCCGGCGGCTCGCTCGAGAGCGGCGCCGACGGCGTCGGGCTCGGGCTCGGCAAGACCCTGACGCTTCAGAACACCGCTGACGGCGCGAGCTACGTGCTCAGGCTCGTCCGTACGGCGTAGTTCGTCACGCTTCCGTAACGGTGTCCGACACCGCGGGTGGGGCTGACGCCACGAATTCTTCGTAGCGCGCCCGCGCCTCCTCCGGCGCCCGGCCGAAGAATCGGAGGAGCTCGTTGACGGCGAGGAACGGCGGCACGAAAGACTTGCCCGTGCTGGCGCGGTAGCTGCTCCAGCGCCAACTCTCCGGCTTCTCGCAGAGGCCGGCTCGCACCGGGTTGAGGACGACGTAGCGCGACACCTCGAGCAGGTGCGGGTCGCGCTTCAGCCGGGTCGAGAAGAAGTGTTGCCTGAAGAGGTGGTCGCGCCGCCGGTATCGCTGGTTCGTTGCCCTTGAGTAGCCGCTCAGGAGCTCTTGCATGCCCGGCGAAAGACCGCCGTCTGGAGTGCGAAGGACGAGGTGGAAATGGTTGGACATGAGGCAGTACGCGAGGCAGAGCCAGTGATGTCGATGGACGACACGATCGAGCCGCCAGCAGAAGTGCCGGCGATCCCGATCATCGAAGTAGATGTCCTGCCCGCCGTTGCCCCGAGCGGCCACGTGGTACAGCCCGCCGGGAAAGTCTTCGCGTGGGCGGCGCGCCATGCCTCCACGGTAGGCCGCCGCCGCTCCCGAGACGGCCGGCGTGCGTCTTCCGGCACGAAGCTGTCACCGTCTCGTAACGGTGTCCGACGTGAGGCCGGGCCCGGCACGGCCCCGACCGAAGGAGCGGCGGCCCGTTACGTCGTCGGGCAGCCCGGGGCGTAGGGCAGCGCGGTCGAGCAGTCGAACGTGGTCGTCGAGCGCGCCAGAACCTTGCCCGGGTTCATCCCGTCGCGCACCACCACGGTGATCTTCCGCACGGTGCGGCTCGCGGCGACGGGGTGGTCGCTGAGGATGTAGGTGTCGACCCGGTACTTGTGCCGGTCGGGCCCGACCACCGACCGGCTGGGGTTGCACTGCTGCGTGACCGTCGTGCACGTGCCCTGCACGAGCGCCGAGGTCGAGTTCGGGCACGCCCCGCCCAGGACGGAGTCGCACTTGTAGGTGGTGTCGACCGTCGCCAAGGATCCGCTGTCGAGTGAGAGCTGATCCCACGTCAGCGCTCGGTACAGCTCGATCTGCTGATCGGCGAGCACCGAGGCCGTGGCGGTCAGGCTCGAGCGCCTCAGGGTGACGACGCCGGAGTTGAACGCCGCCACGATCGCGAGGATCCCGATGTTCAGGACCACGATCGCGATCAGCAGCTCGATCAGCCCGAAGCCGCCTTCTTGCCGCAAGCGCGCACGCACGTGAAGGGGTATCGGCAGGACACGGGCGCCTCAAGACCCCCCTTTCGCCTGCCGATAGGCCTTGTACATGGCGGCCTTTGCTTACAGCGCCATCAATGCGCAGGGGATGGAGCTCGCCGGCGAGATCCATGCCCCCGATCCCGAAGCGGCGCGCGAGCAGCTGCGTGTCCGCGGGCTGCTCGCGGAGCGCCTCGACGAGCTGCCCGCGAGCGGCGAGGAGGGCGTCCGCACCGTCTTCAAGAAGATCAAGCCGAAAACCCTCCAGATCTTCTCCCGCCAGTTCGCGACGATGATCGAGGCGGGATTGAACGTCGTCGGCTCGCTGGTCATCCTCGAGCAGCAGACCGAGGATCCCTACTTCGCCTCCGTTGTGCGCGAGCTCCGCGCCGACGTCGAGGGCGGCCTCCTCCTCTCGCAGGCGATGGCGCGTCACCCGAAGATCTTCGACCGCCTCTACGTCTCGATGGTCGAGGCGGGCGAGGCGGCCGGAATCCTGGACGTCGTCCTCGACCGCGTCGCCTACCAGATCGAGAAGGCGACCCAGCTGAAGCGCCGGGTCAAGGGCGCGATGATGTACCCGACGATGGTCTTGCTCTTCGCGACCCTCGTCCTCATCGGCCTGCTGATGTTCCTCGTGCCGGTCTTCGTGCGGATCTTCGCGACGCTGAACGGGGAGCTGCCGACGCTGACCCAATACGTCGTCAACGTCTCGAACCTGCTCCGCAACGACTGGTACATCATCTTCCCGTCCGTGATCGCCCTGTTCTTCGGGATCAGGCGCTTCAAGAAGACGGAGCAGGGCCGGCAGCTGTGGGACCGGATCAAGCTGAAGATCCCAATGAAGATCGGCGACGTCGTCCTGAAGGTGACGATGGCGCGCTTCTCGCGAACGCTTTCGACCCTCGTCGCCGCTGGCGTCGACATCATCAAGTCGCTGGAGATCACCGGCCAGACGGCCGGTAACTGGGTGATCGAAAGCGCCCTAGCCGACCTCCGGGCCAAGGTGCACCAGGGCGTCCCGATCGCGCAGCCCCTGATCGAGAACGACATCTTCCCCCCGATGGTCAGCCAAATGGTCAAGATCGGCGAGGAGACCGGTGAGCTCGAGAAGATGCTCTCCAAGATCGCGGACTTCTACGAGGACGAGGTCGACGCCGCCATCCAGACGCTCACCTCGATCATCGAGCCGCTGATGATGATCCTGGTCGGAATGATGGTCGGCGTCATCGTCATCTCGATGTATCTGCCGATGTTCAAGATGCTCAGCCTCGTCAAGTAGCCGCGGGGGAGACGTTTTGTCCGGCACGAGGCCGGAGAGCCGATGGGCGTGAATGACGCTCTGCTCGTCATCGACGTCATCCCGAGTCTCGATCACGAGGACGCGGGCGAGCTGCTGGACTCTTTTCGGCAGCGCCTGTCCGACATGCGCGCGGCGATCGATCGCGCACGCGAGCGTGGGATTCCCGTGATCTACGTGAACGATCACGAGGGACGCTGGGACAGCGATGCTCCGGGACTGGTTCGGGATGCCCTGGAGAGCCCGGCCGGTGACGTCGTCAGGGAGCTCGGTCCGAAGCAGGGCGATCACTTCGTGCTCAAGCCGCGGTACTCGACCTTCGACCGCACTCCGTTGCAGCTCCTGTTGAAGGAGCTGGAGGCCGAACGCCTCCTACTCGTGGGGGCGACGACGGAGGGCTGCATCGTCCAGTCGGGGATCGATGCCCGCGAGCTGGGCTACAAGGTGACGATCGTCGCGACCGCCTGCGCAACGACCGACGAACACCTCGAGGAGGTGTCGCTGCGCTACGCCGAGCAGGTCGGCGGCATGCGGATTGCGGAGAGTGTCGAGGAGGCGCTCTAGGGCGACAAGACCTGAGCAGACCACGCGCCGTCTCGCGCGCGCGTGTAACGGGTCCGTTCGTGCAGGCGATTGTCACGGTGCTCCCAGAACTCCACGGCGTCGGGCCGCAGCCTGAAGCCGCCCCAGTGCGGCGGCAGCGGCACGTCGCGCCCTTCGTGCTCGCGCTCCAGTTCGGCGTAGCGCCGCTCGAGCTCCTCACGGCCGGCCAGCGGGCGGCTCTGCTCAGACGCCCACGCCGCGAGCTGGCTGCCGCGCGGCCGGGATGCAAAGTACGCCGCCGACTCGTCCTGCGAGACCCGCTCGACGACGCCCTCCACGCGCACCTGTCGGCCCTGAGCCTGCCAGTAGAAGACGAGCGCGGCGCGCGGGTTCTCCGCGAGCTCGCCGCCCTTCCGACTCTCGTAGCCGGTGTAGAAGACGAACCCGTCCCGATCCACGTTTTTCAGCAGCACCATTCGTGCCGACGGCGCCCCGTCGGCCGCCGCGGTGGCGAGCGTCATCGTCTCGGGCACGTGCACGCCGGCCTCGCGGGCCTCGCGAAACCAGGCGTCGAACCGATCGAGAGGATCGTCGCTCAGCGCCGCCAGCCCGACTCGAGCAGCTCCCGAACCTCCTCGACGCCCGCGGCCCAGATGCGCAGCATCTCCTCGTCAGGGCGTTCGTAGAGGCCGCCGAAGCTGCCGTCGCCGATCACGTCGCGCAGCTGCTCGGGGCCGGCGACGAGATACGCCGCCTCGTCCATCATCGGCTTGCCTTCCGGCAGCTCCACGCCCTCGAGCCGCGTCCACGGGAAGTTCTCGCCCCAGTTGGCGTGCGAGTACTCGGGATCGATCGCCAGCGCGACCTCCCGCACCTTCGGCCCGGCCCACCACGAGTGGAAGATCGCCTGCGCGTCGGCCCGGTCGGCAGTCCACTCCCGCGCGATCGGCCCCGCGGGCGTGTTGCCGCCGTGCCCGTTGACGATCAAGACCCGCCGGAACCCCTGGCCGTAGAGCGAGTCGAGCAGCTCCCGCAACAGCGCCGCGTACGTCTCGACGCGCAACGTCGGGCTCCCCGGGTACGCCGACGCGAACATGGCCGTCAGCCCGTAGGGCAGCACCGAGAGGACGGGCACGCCGAGCGGCTCCGCCGCCTCCTCCGACACGCGCTGGGCGAGGATGTTGTCCGTCTCGAGCGAGAGGTACCCGTGCTGCTCGGTGGAGCCGAGCGGCAGCACAATGCGATCGTCGCCCTCGAGGTACTCCTCGAGCTGCATCCAGTTGAGATCGCGAATCCTCACCTAGACCAGCTCCAGCGAGGCGCGCCGGCGCCCCTCGGCCTCGAAGACGCGCAGGGAGACGTACGCGGCGGCGAAGTAGCAGACGCCGATCAACGCCTCCTTGCCGACGAGCCCGGCGACCGAGTCGAGGGAGGCACCGGCCGCGATCAGGCGGGCGGCGGCGATCCCGTGTGTGAGCGGCATGCAGCTGCCGACGACCTGCATCCAGTGCGGCAGCGCGACGAGCGGCACGTTCACACCGCAGAAGAGAAGCATGAGGAAGTACGCCGGGTTGGAGAAGGTGAACACATCGCGCAGTCTGAGCCCGAACGCGCCGACGAGCAGCCCGAAGCCGGTGCAGGAGGCGGTGGAGACGAGCACGACCAGGGCGAGCGCCGGCAGGCTCGACGGCGCCGGATGGAAATCGAGGAACAGCCGGCCGACGAGGAAGCCGAACGCAGAGACGATGAAGCCGTTGACGATCTGCGGCAGCGCGCGGCCGAGAAAGAGCGCCATCCTGTTCGCCGGCGTGGCGAGCAGCGGGGCAAGCGTCTGCGACCAGCGCTCGCCGCCGATCGTCATCGCGACCCCGTAGACACCTGCCATAGCGGAGACCTGGACGGCGTTGCCGACGACGTAGAACGCATCGTTCCGCACGCCGCTGAAGCGGCCGAGGTAGGCGAAGAAGAGCACCTGGAAGAGTGGGTGGCCGAGCATCGTCGGGATGTAGAACGCCGGGCTCTGCCAGCTGAAGAGGGCGCGGTAGCTCATGGCGCCGCCGAGGAAGAAGACGCGCAGGCTGTTCATACCAGGGCTGAGGCGTCGCTTGCGATGCCGTCCAAAAGGCGGCCCGATTCATTCGGGCTGCCGCTAATCCCCGTCGCGGGCGCCGTGTGGTCGACGTCGATGCCTTTCATACCAATGAGAGAGACGCTTTCTCGCGGGCGCGCCGCTCGAAGATGTGCAGGAAGCCCTGGCCGATCACCAGGTAGAGCGCCCCGAGCAGCAGCGCGCAGCCGATCCCCGGCCACGGGTTCCCGCCGAACGTGGCGGCCCGGATCGCCCGGTAGCCCCAGGTCGGCGCCAGCCCCCAGGCCAGGTAATGAACCCAGCCGGGCAGGAGCGAGAGTGGCACGATCGCGCCGGTGACGAGCCAGACCGGAAACTCGAGCATGTTCGAGAGGGCGTTCGCCTCGCGGTAGAGGATGAAGCTCGAGCCGATCACGAGCCCGAGCACGCCGAGGGCGACGATCGTCACCGCCACGGCGAGCACGAACGCGACCGGATGGGCGAACGAAAGCGGGATCCCGAACACCAGCCGCCCCCAGAGCAGCGTCGAGCAGAGCGAGTAGACGCCGATCGTCGAGGCCGCGAGCGTCTGCGGGAAGAGCACGAGCACGTAGGGCGGCGGTGCGACGATCAAGGGCTCGAGCACGCCCTGCCAGCGCTGGTAGTTGATCGCGCCACCCGCCCCGAACAGCGTCGCCGACCAGATCCCCATCAGCCCGGCCGAGAGGGCCGCGTAGAGCAGCGTCCCGGGCTCGCGGCCGGCCTTGAAGAGGTAGTACGCCAGCGTCGCGAAGATGAGCGGCTCGATGATCGCCGTGAACACGAAGATGCCCGCCTTCGTCGACGACTTCAGCTGGAACCACCAGGTGATCGCGATCAGCCGCGCGGTGGCCGTCATTCGTCCTCCGTGACCAGGCTCACGTAGGCGTCCTCGAGCGTCGGCTCGCGGGCGGCGACGCGGCCGACCCGCACGCCGTCGAGGTGCGCGAGCAGCTGCTGCGTGAGCTCGAGCCCGTGCGGCGACTGGACGACGAGGAGCTGCGCCTGCTCGCGATCCTCGACCGCCACCGAGGTGACTCCGGGGGCCTCGCGCAGCCGCCGGATCGCCGCCTCGGGCGCGCCGTAGGCCTCGATCTCGACGACCGTGCGATCGGCGACCACGCTCTTCAGGTCGGCCGGCGTCCCGGCGGCGACGATCTCCCCCCGGGAGATGACGGCGATCCGGTCGCAGAGCGCGTCGGCTTCGTACATGTAGTGCGTCGTCAGCAGCACCGTCTTGCCCGATTCGGCGAGCTCGCCGATCGTGTGGCGGAGCTCACGTGCGCCGACCGGGTCGAGCCCGATCGTCGGCTCGTCCAGCACCACGACAGGCGGATCGTGGAGCAGGCCGCGGGCGATGTGCAGGCGCTGCCTCATGCCGCGGGAGTAGCCCTCGACGCGCTCCTTCTCCCGGCCGCGCAGCCCGACGAGCTCCAGCAGCTCCGGAATCCGGCGCTTCTGCACCTTCGGCGGCACCCCGTACAGCTCGGAGAAGTAGCGGAGGTTGTCGAGGCCGGTGAGCCGCTCGTACGCACCGCGGTCGCCGCCGAAGACATAGCCGATCCGCCGCCGCACCGCGCGCGCGTCGCGAACCACGTCGTAGCCGAGCACGCGCGCCGAGCCCGAGGTCGGGATCAGGAGCGTCACGAGCATCTTGATCGTCGTCGTCTTGCCGGCGCCGTTCGGGCCCAGCAGGCCGAACAGCTCGCCGGCGCTGACCTCGAAGTCGATCCCACGGACGGCCTCGATCGTCTTCGTCCGGCGACGCAGGAAGCCCGAGGTCTGCTTGTAGGTCCGGCGGAGTCCCTCCGCCTCGATCGCTGCCACGGCGGCAGCCTAGCCCCCGCCAAGCGACGGACCCGGGCACGAGGAACGGAAAGATTCTCAGCTACACTCAGCCGCGCGCGGCGGCGTAGCTCAGTTGGTTAGAGCAGCGGAATCATAATCCGAAGGTCGAAGGTTCGAGTCCTTCCGCCGCTATCTCTCAGCGCAAAGACGGATAATCAAACGAGGAGCTCGTAGGCTTGGCAACCGGAGTCAGAGATGCGATCACCCTCGCTTGCACCGACTGCAAGCGGCGGAACTACCAGACGACGAAGTCGAAGCGGAACACGCCCGACCGCGTCGAGCTGCGCAAGTACTGCCGCTGGTGCGGGAGGCACACCGCTCACCGGGAGACGCGCTAGCCGTGGCCAAGCAGACTCGAGCCCAGCGACGCGCCCGCCGCGCGGAGCAGCAGCGCCAGGGCAACGGAGCCGAGTCGGCGCCCGTGCAGCGGTCCGCGCAGATGCGCCCCGCCGCACCGGCGACGGCCTCCGAGCGACATGTGCCGGGGTCGGGCCTGAGGCGGTTCATCGGCGAGTCGTGGGCCGAGTTGAAGAAAGTCGAGTGGCCCGGGCAGCCTCAGCTGATCCAGGGCACCACCGTCGTGCTGATCGCCTGCGTGATCGTCGGCGCCTACCTCTGGGTCGCCGACCTTGCGTTCAAGCGGCTCGTCCAGAACGTCTTCCTTGGGCAGTAGCGAACTTGGGAACTCTCGTCCGATGACGATCTGTGGAAGTGAGGACACCTAGTGTTCAGGTGGTACGCGATCAACACGTACTCGGGGCACGAGAACAAGGTCAAGACGAACCTCGAGCACCGCATCGACTCGATGAACCAGCACACGCGCTTCCGCCGCGTCGTCGTGCCGACCGAACAGGTGATCGAGACGAAGGACGGCCAGAAGGTGCAGACGGAGAAGCGGATCCTGCCCGGCTACGTGCTCGTCAACATGGACCTGAACGACGACGCCTGGACGGTCGTGAAGAACACGCCGGGCGTCACGGGCTTCGTCGGAGCCGGCACGAAACCCGTCCCGCTGTCCCAGGGTGAGGTCGACCGGATTCTCCGCACCGGCGCGACCGCCGGCGAGCGCCCGAGGGCGCAGGTCGAGTTCTCGCTCGGCGAGTCGGTGAAGGTAACGTCGGGCCCGCTCTCCGACTTCGACGGCGAGATCGTCGACGTCAATCCCGACCAGCAGAAGCTGAAGGTGCTCGTAGACATCTTCGAGCGCCAGGTGCCCGTGGAGCTGGGCTTCGACCAGGTGAAGAAAATTGACTAGGCACGGCGATACGACGGAACGACCCATGACGGTGCAACAGCGCCGTAACCAGGACGCGTAGCGTGGCCAAGAAGGTTTTGACACTCATCAAGCTGCAGATCCCGGGCGGGCAGGCGAACCCGGCGCCGCCGGTCGGCCCTGCGCTCGGCCAGCACGGCGTCAACATCATGGAGTTCTGCAAGGCGTTCAACGCTCAGACGGGCGACCAGAACGGGCGGATCATCCCGGTCGAGATCACGGTTTACGAGGACCGCTCGTTCGACTTCATCACGAAGACGCCGCCGGCCGCCGTCCTGATCAAAGAGGCGCTGAGGCTGGAGAAGGGCTCCGGCGAGCCGAACCGGGAGAAGGTGGGCCGCCTCACCCGTGACCAGGTCCGCTCGATCGCGGAGACGAAGATGCCCGACCTGAACGCCAGAGATGTCGAGGAAGCCATGAAAGTGGTCGCCGGGACAGCGCGAAGCATGGGCGTGGAGACCGACCTTTGAGCCGGCACGGGAAGGACTACCGAGGTGCCCGCGCGGAGATCGACCGCGAGCGGCTCTACTCGCCGGCCGAGGCGATCCGGATGCTGAAGGGCTTTCCGGAGAAGAAGTTCGACGAGACGGTCGAGGTGCACTTCAACCTGGGCCTCAACGTCCGCCACGCCGAGCAGCAGCTGCGCGGGACGCTGATGCTCCCCCACGGCACCGGCCGCGAGTCCAAGGTTGCGGTCTTCGCCGAGGGGGACAAGGCACGCGAGGCGCAGGAGGCCGGCGCGGACGTCGTCGGCACGGGCGAGCTCGCGAAGCAGATCGAGGAGGGTTTCGACGACTTCGACGTCGCAATCGCGACGCCCGACCAGATGAGCGTCGTCGGCAAGCTCGGGCGGATTCTCGGCCCACGGGGGAAGATGCCCAACCCGAAGACCGGCACGGTGACGATGGACGTCGCGAAGGCGGTCCAGGAGGCGAAGGCCGGCAAGCTCGAGTACCGCACCGACCGCGGTGCGAACGTCCACGTCACGCTCGGCAAGAAGAGCTTCGACGAGAAGCAGCTGGCCGAGAACTACGCCGCGCTGATCGACGAGATCATGCGCGCCAAGCCTGCGGCCGCCAAGGGCCGCTACATTCACGGCGTTACACTGACCACCACGATGGGCCCCGGGATCCATGTCGACCCGGCGCGGACGAGGGGCATCGTCGAGGAGCTCGAGGAGACACCCGCAGAAGAAGCTGTACCCGCGTAAGAAAGCCCGTCGCCGAAGACCGCTGGCAGCCGCGAGGCGGAAGTCCAGCCGAGGCGGATCGGAAGCAGCGCATCGACGCTCCTGCCGAGCCCGCCCGAGTGCGGGCTCGATTCGTAAGAGGAGGTGATTCGATGCTGAGAGGAGACAAGGAACGGATTGTCAGCGAGTTGGCGGAGCGCCTGAAGAGCTCGCAGAACCTGCTGGTCGCCGACTACCGAGGGCTGACCATGCCCGAGATCGACGAGCTGCGGACGAAGCTGCTCGAGAGCGGTGCCCGCTTCTCGGTCGTCAAGAACACGCTCACCCGCAGGGCCGCGGAGGAGGCCGGCGTCACGCCGCTGCTCGACCTGATCGACGGGCCCACGGCGATCGCGTTCATCGACGCCGACGGCGATCCCGCGGCCGCTGCGAAGATCTTGAACGACACCGCGAGGACGAACGACGTCCTCGTGATCCGCGGCGGCCTGCTCGAGGGGGACACCGTCTCGGACGCCGAGGTGAAACGACTGGCGTCGCTGCCGCCGACTGACGTGCTCCGCGCACAGCTCGCCGGCGCCGTCGCCGCTCCCTTGACCACCGTCGTCGGCCTGTTCACCGCGCCGCTCCGCGACCTCGTCAATGTCATCGACGCACGGATCAAACAGCTGCAGGACCAGGGCGAGACAGCGCCGGAGCCTGAGGCCGAGGCGGCAGCGGTGGAGCCGGCAGCCGAGGAGGCCGCGGCTGAGCCAGAGCCCACCGCAAAGGCTGAGCCGGAATCGAAAACAGCGGAATCAACGGAGGAGCCGTCGGCCGAAGCCGATCAGGCTTCGGCCGAATCGAAGGAGGAGCATTAAATGGCGAAGACCGACACCGACAAGCTCGTTCAGGACCTCGGGGGCATGACCGTCCTCGACCTGGTCGAGCTGAAGAACAAGCTCGAGGAGGAATGGGGCGTGACCGCCGCCGCTCCGGTCGCGGTCGCGGCCGCGGGCGCTCCGGCAGCGGGCGGCGACGGCGCCCCCGCCGAGGAGCAGTCGAGCTTCGACGTCGTCCTCAGCGAGGCCGGCGGTCAGAAGATCCAGGTGATCAAGGTCGTCCGGGCGGTCACCGGCCTCGGCCTGAAGGAGGCGAAGGATCTCGTCGACGGCGCGCCGAACCCGGTCAAGGAAGGCGTAGCGAAGGAGGAGGCCGACACCATCAAGGGCCAGCTCGAGGAAGCGGGAGCGACCGTCGAGCTGAAGTAGTCGCGCGGGGCCGGCCTCGAGCCGGCTCCCCTTCTACCCTGTTCCAGTGATTTCGCGGGGCTTGCGCGCAGGAATCCGCCCGCAGCGGCACCTCCACGGGAGGAACCCCTTCACCCCAACGAATACGCTCGCAAAGAGCCCGAAGGAAGCGCGCTCGTTCGTCTAGACGAAACGACACCGGAGGCCCCGCGGGGCGCCTTGGGTGCTTTTCGTTCCCGAGATCGTCTATAGTGGCCCGAACGGCTGCCTCCCGCGGGCTTTGCCTTGCGCAGGAGGACCCTCTTTCGCTATCTTTGTGGGTCGCGCCGTAGTTTCGCCTGTCCGCATTTCACCATTAGAGCCGTAAAGGGAGGCACCCCCACTTGACCTCAAGGGTTGCTGCGCCTCGCGCGCGGAAGAGTTTCTCGCGCCTGAAGCACGTCCTCGACCTTCCGAACCTGATCGACATCCAGAAGGCGTCGTTCGCATGGTTCCTGGAGGAGGGTCTTCGCGAGACGATCGACGACATCTCGCCGATCGAGGACTACACGGGCACGCTCGCCGTCGAATTCGGCGATTACAAGTTCGGCGATCCTCCGATCTCGATTCAGGAGTGTCGCGAGAAGGACCTGACCTACCAGGCTCCACTCAACATGACGGTCCGCTTCGTCAACAAGGAGACGGGCGAGATCCGCGAGCAGAACGTCTTCATGGGGGACTTCCCGATGATGACGGAGTGGGGCACATTCATCATCAACGGCACCGAGCGCGTGATCGTGACGCAGCTCGTCCGGAGCCCGGGCGCCTACCTGATGGAGCCGAAGGACGCGACGAAGCAGGTCTTCACCGCGAACCTGATGCCCTCGCGCGGGTCGTGGCTCGAGCTCGAGATCGACAAGAAGGGAATCGTCTACGCCCGCATCGACCGGAAGCGCAAGCTCCCGATCACGACCCTGCTCCGGGCCCTGCCCGAGGAGGATCCGTCGACCGGGTTCAGGCTCGACACGAGCTCGAACGAGGCGATCCTGAAGCTGTTCGACAATTCGCCGTTCATCGTCAACACGCTCGAGAAGGACGCCTCCGAGACGGAGGAGGAGGCCCTGATCGAGGTCTTCAAGAAGCAGCGCCCCGGTGAGCCGCCGACGCTCGACAACGCGCGCAACCTCCTGAAGGCGCTCTTCTTCGACCCCAAGCGCTACGACCTGACCAAGGTCGGTCGCTACAAGCTGAACCAGCGGCTCGGCGTCGGCGTGAAGGAAGACACGCGCGTCCTCACTACCGAGGACATCCTCGCGCTCGTCAAGAAGCTGGTCGACCTGCCGACGAAGCTCGGGGTCGACCCCGAGTCGAAGGACTTCGCCGCCGACTCGATCGTGCTCTCGCGCGATCCGATCCGCGGCGACCTCGACGAGTACGAGCACTTCGGCAACCGGCGTCTCAGGACGGTCGGCGAGCTGATCCAGGAGGCGTTCCGCGTCGGCCTCTACCGGATGGAGCGCGTCGTCCGCGAGCGGATGACCACGGAGGACGTCGACACGATCACGCCGCAGACGATCATCAACATCCGCCCGGTCGTCGCAGCGCTGAAGGAGTTCTTCGGCTCCTCGCAGCTGTCGCAGTTCATGGACCAGACGAACTCGCTGGCCGGCCTCACGCATCGCCGGCGCCTCTCGGCGCTCGGCGCCGGTGGGCTCACCCGCGAGCGCGCGCCGATCGAGGTGCGCGACGTGCACCCGACGCACTACGGCCGGATGTGCCCGATCGAGACGCCGGAAGGCCCGAACATCGGCCTGATCGGCTCGCTCGCCTCCATGGCGACCGTCTCGGAGTTCGGCTTCATCCAGACGCCCTACCGGGTCGTGAAGAACGGCCGAGTCACGGACGAGATCATCTACCTCGACGCGGCGGAGGAGGCGCAGTTCACGATCGCGCAGGCCTCGGCGCCGCTCGACGAGAAGACGGGCAAGTTCCTCGACGAGCAGGTCCTCTGCCGCTCGCGCGAGGGCGAGGCCGTCACGGCGCGCCCGCAGGACGTCGAGTACATGGACGTGGCGCCGGCGCAGATCGTCTCGGTCGCCACGGCCCTGATCCCGTTCCTGGAGCACAACGATGCGAACCGCGCGCTGATGGGCGCGAACATGCAGCGGCAGGCCGTGCCGCTGATGATCCCGCAGGCGCCGCTGATCGGCACCGGCCTGGAGTACCGGGCCGCCGTCGACACGGGCGACGTCGTCGTGTCCGAGAAGGCCGGCCAGGTCGTCGACGTGGACGCCGAGAAGATCGTCGTCGAGACGAAGGACGGCAAGGACACGTACGAGATGACGAAGTTCATGCGCTCGAACCAGGGCACGCTGATCCACCAGAAGCCGATCGTCGGCCTGGGCGACCGAATCAGCGCCGAGCAGGTGCTGGCGGACGGCAGCTCGACCGACAACGGCGAGCTCGCCCTCGGCGCGAACTTGCTGGTCGCCTTCATGCCGTTCGAGGGCTTCAACTTCGAGGATGCGATCGTGATCTCGGAGCGCTGCGTCAAGGAGGACGTCCTCTCCTCGATCCACATCCACGAGTACGAGATCGACGCCCGCTCGACGAAGCTGGGCGACGAGGAGATCACCCGCGACATCCCGAACCGCTCGGAGGAGTCGCTCAAGGACCTCGACGAGCGCGGCATCGTCCGCATCGGCGCCGAGGTCGGCTCCGGCGACCTGCTCGTCGGCAAGGTGACGCCGAAGGGCGAGACCGAGCTGACGGCCGAGGAGAAGCTGATCCGCGCGATCTTCAAGGAGAAGGCGCGCGAGGTCCGTGACACTTCGCTGAAGGTCCCGCACGGCGAGGGCGGCAAGGTGATCGACGTCAAGACGTTCTCGCGCGAGAACGGAGACGACCTCTCACCGGGCGTCAACGAGCTCGTGCGCGTCTACGTCGCCAAGAAGCGCAAGATCGCAGAGGGCGACAAGCTCGCCGGCCGTCACGGCAACAAGGGCGTGATCGCCCGGATCGTGCCGGAGGAAGACATGCCGTTCCTCGAGGACGGGACGCCCGTCGACGTCGTCCTGAACCCGCTCGGGGTGCCGAGCCGGATGAATATCGGCCAGATCCTCGAGACCCACCTCGGTTGGGCCGCGGCGCGCGGCGTCTTCACCGAGAACGGCGATGGCGAGCCGCAGCCGATCGCGACGCCGGTCTTCGACGGCGCCAGCGAGGCCGACGTCGACGAAGCCCTCCTGAAGTGGGCCGAGCAGAACCCCGACTCGCCGATCAAGTTCGTGGTCGACACGAAGCAGCCCGAAGGCCGGCGCTGCTCGGGCAAGGTCCGGCTATTCAACGGCAAGACCGGCGACCCGTACGAGCAGGCGATCACGGTCGGCTACATGTACATCCTGAAGCTGCTGCACCTCGTGGACGACAAGATCCACGCACGCTCCACGGGCCCCTACTCGCTCGTCACCCAGCAGCCGCTGGGCGGCAAGGCGCAGTTCGGCGGCCAGCGCTTCGGCGAGATGGAGGTCTGGGCGCTGGAGGCCTACGGCGCGGCCTACACGCTCCAGGAGATGCTCACGATCAAGTCCGACGACACGGTCGGCAGGGTGAAGGCGTACGAGGCGATCGTCAAGGGCGAGAACATCGCCGAGCCGTCGATCCCCGAGTCGTTCAAGGTGCTGCTAAAGGAGATGCAGTCGCTCGCGCTCGACGTCCACGTCCTCTCCGACGAGGGCAAGGAGGTCGAGGTGCGCGAGGAGGACGATGAGCTGCTCCGCGCCGCGGAGGAGCTGGGCATCGACCTGTCGCCGGGGTCGCTCCGCGCGGCGGCGCGGCAGCCGACGGCCGAGGAGGTCGAGGAGGGTCAGGAGCGCGTCGACCAGGACGGCGAGCTGACCCTGCCGGCCGACGAGGCGCTGGGCGACCTCGCAGACGTCGAGGTGGCCCCCGAGGCGGCGGCAACTGAAGAGGCGGAAGAACAGGCCGGGCCCCTAACCGAGCCCGCGGACGTAGAGGAATGAAAAGAGACCGCGCGCAGACCATCGGCCTGGCGGCCGAGGCCTCACACGCTCAGAGCAGAGAGGAAGGAAGAGACGTTTGATTGACATCAATGACTTCGATGCGATTCGCATTGGACTGGCGTCGTCGAAGCAGATTCGCGACTGGTCGTCCGGGGAGGTAACGAAGCCCGAGACGATCAACTACCGCACGCTCAAGCCTGAGCGCGACGGCCTCTTCTGCGAGCGCATCTTCGGTCCGACCAAGGACTGGGAGTGCTACTGCGGCAAGTACAAGCGGGTCCGCTACAAGGGCATCATCTGCGAGCGCTGCGGCGTCGAGGTGACCCGCCAGAAGGTCCGCCGCGAGCGGATGGGCCACATCGACCTGGCCGCTCCGGTCTCGCACATCTGGTTCTTCAAGGGCGTTCCGAGCCGGATCGGCTACCTGCTCGACATCGCTCCGCGGGAGCTCGAAAAGGTCCTCTACTTCGCCGCGTCGATCGTCACGTCGGTCGACGCCGAGGCGCGCCAGAAAGACCTGAACGACCTCGAGGACAAGGTCAAGGCCGAGGCCGAGCAGATCTCCATCGACCGCGACGAGCAGCTCGCCGCCCTCGAAGACCGGCTGAAGAGGCGACGGGAGTACTTCACGAAGGGCAAGGAGCGGAACTTCGACGAGGACGACGACTTCTGGGCCCGCGGGCTTTCCAACTGGGCCGAGGAGCAGGGCCTGCCGACGCTCGAGGAGGCGCGCGAGCTCGTCGGCGGCCTGTTCGTCGAGGTCGCGCCCGAGATCACGACCGAGGACTCGAAGAAGCTCCGCGAGTCGGTCCGGAACGCCGCGATCCGCGACGACCGGAAGCTGACCCCGAAGGAGCTCGAGACGGTCGCGAACGTGGCGATCCAGATCCGCGAGGCGATCGCGCCGCTGAACAAGCAGCTGGCGAAGGCGACCGGCTCGAAAAAGGGCGCGGTCACGAAGCACATCAACCGCGTGCTCGAGGGCCTGCTCGACAAGAAGGCCAAGGTGCACGAGGACGACCAGGAGATGGTCGCGGGCATCGACGAGAAGCAGCTCGACAAGGCACGCGGGCTCGGTAGGGGACTCCTGCGCGAGGCGCTGGAGACGGCCGAGCCAAACGCCAGCGACGAGGAGGTTCGCGAGCTCGTGAGCGACCTCTGCCTGCGCACGGACGGGAAGATCCAGAAGGAGGACTTCGACGCCCTCGTGCAGTGGCTGGTGAAGGTGCGCGAGATGTACCAGGACATCGAGTCACGGCGCGAGGACACCCGCGAGGCCGGCGTCGACTCGGTCCGGCGGCTCGAGGAGACCTGGCAGCTCTTCAAGGAGCTGGAGCCCAAGCTGATCGTCAACGACGAGCAGCTGTTCCGCGAGCTGAAGGACCGCTTCGGCTCGCCTTACGGCTTCGGCGTCTACTTCGCCGGCGGCATGGGCGCGGAGGCGATCCGCGAGCTGTTGAAGGACCTCGATCTCAAGGCCGAGGCCAAGTCCCTCCGCGAGACGATCAAGACCTCGAAGGGCCAGAAGCAGCAGCGCGCGATCAAGCGGCTGAAGGTCGTCAGCGCGTTCGTCACGTCCGAGAACAAGCCCGAGTGGATGATCCTCGAGGCGGTGCCGGTGATCCCGCCGGAGCTCCGCCCGATGGTCCAGCTCGATGGCGGCCGGTTCGCGACGAGCGACCTCAACGACCTCTACCGCCGCGTGATCAACCGGAACAACCGTCTGAAGCGGCTGCTCGACCTGGGCGCGCCCGAGATCATCGTCAACAACGAGAAGCGGATGCTCCAGGAGGCCGTCGACGCCCTGTTCGACAACGGGCGGCGCGGCCGTGCCGTCACCGGCCCGGGCAACCGCCCGCTCAAGTCGCTCAGCGACATGCTCAAGGGCAAGCAGGGGCGCTTCCGCCAGAACCTGCTCGGCAAGCGCGTCGACTACTCGGGCCGCTCGGTGATCGTTGCCGGGCCGAACCTGAGGCTGCACCAGTGCGGCCTGCCGAAGCTGATGGCGCTCGAGCTCTTCAAGCCGTTCATCATGAGCCGGCTCGTCGAGCGGAAGTCCGTCCAGAACATCAAGGCGGCGAAGAAGCACGTCGACTCGATGGTCCCTGAGGTCTGGGACGTGCTCGAGGAGGTCATCGCCGAGCATCCGGTCCTGCTGAACCGGGCGCCGACGCTCCACCGTCTCGGCATCCAGGCCTTCGAGCCGGTGCTGGTCGAGGGCAAGGCGATTCAGGTCCATCCGCTCGTCTGCCACGCGTTCAACGCCGACTTCGACGGCGACCAGATGGCCGTGCACCTGCCGTTGTCCGCGGAGGCGCAGGCGGAGGCGCGGATCCTGATGCTCTCGGCGAACAACATCCTGTCGCCGGCGCACGGGCGCCCACTTGCGACGCCGACGCAGGACATGGTCCTCGGCGAGTACTACCTGACGTACTCCGAGCAGGACCTGAACGAGCTCCAGTCGGAGGACCTCGATCCCCGACCGAAGCGGTTCACCTCCGAGGAGGAGGTCGAGCGCGCGGTCGAGGCCGGGCAGATCGAGATCCAGCAGCCGATCGAATATCGCCGTGGTGAGGAGATCATCCTCACGACGGGCGGCCGGGTGATCTTCAACGCCGAGGTCGAGCGCTCACTGCGCGAGGCCATGCCGGAGGAGGGGATCGACGAGGCCCTGAAGGAGCTTCCGTACATGAACGTGACGCTCTCGAAGAAGGAGATGGACGCTGTCATCTCCGACCTCGCCGAGCGGTATGGCCCGCACGTGATCGCGGGCGTGCTCGACAAGGTGAAGACGCTCGGGTTCAAGTACGCCACCGAGGCCGGCGTGACGATCTCGAAGAACGACATCGTCATCCCGCAGTCGAAGGACGAGATCCTCGGCGGCTACGAGGAGCGCGTCGGCGAGGTCGAGGCCCTGTACGAGCGCGGCCTCATCACCGAGGAGGAACGGCACGAGTCGATCGTCAACCTCTGGACCGAGGCGACCGAAGACGTCGCCGAGGCGATGGAGAAGAACCTCAACGAGCTGAACCCGATCTACATGATGGCCAACTCGGGAGCCCGCGGCTCCTTCAAGCAGATCCGCCAGCTGGCCGGCATGCGCGGCCTGATGGCGAATCCGAAGGGCGAGATCATCGAGCGCCCGATCAAGGCCAACTTCATGGAGGGGTTGTCGGTGCTCGAGTACTTCATCTCGACCCACGGCGCCCGGAAGGGCATGGCGGACACGGCCCTCCGAACCGCCGACTCGGGCTACCTCACGAGGCGGCTCGTCGACGTCTCGCAGGACGTGATCATCCGCGAGGAGAACTGCAAGACGAAGGAGTTCATCGAGCTGCCGATCCAGGTCCCCGAGGGGCTGAACAAGAGCCTGCTCGGACGGACGATCTCAGAGGACGTCCACAAGCCGCTCGCCTCGGGCAAGCCCGGCAAGACCGTGCTCGCCGAGAAGGGGGCGCTCGTGACGATGCCACTCCTGCGCGAGGTGCTCGAGGGGCTCGGTGAGGAGGACGCCGACGGCGCCACGCTGCCGGTTCGCTCGGTGCTCAAGTGCAAGAGCGAGTTCGGGGTGTGCCAGGCCTGCTACGGCATCTTCCTCGCCACCGGCGGGATGTGCGAGATCGGCGACGCGGTCGGGATCATCGCCGCGCAGTCGATCGGCGAGCCGGGCACGCAGCTGACGATGCGGACCTTCCACACCGGCGGCGTCGCCGGTGCGGACATCACCCACGGCCTGCCGCGCGTCGTCGAGATCTTCGAGGCGCGCAACCCGAAGGGCGCGGCGAAGCTGTCAGAGGTCTCGGGCACGGTCAAGATCGAGGACACTGACCGCGGTCTCAAGCTCTCGATCCTCGTCGAGGGCGAGGATGAGCCCGTCAGCTACCAGCTGCCGAGGCGCACGCGCATCCTCGTTGTCGACGGCCAGGTCGTCGAGCCCGGCGATGCACTCCACGAGGGCTCGCTCAACCCGGCCGACCTGCTCCGCCTGAAGGGCGACACGGCGACCGAGCTGTACCTCGTCCAGGAGGTGCAGAAGGTCTACAAGTCCCAGGGCGTCGACATCCACGACAAGCACATCGAGCTCGTCGTGCGGCAGATGCTGAAGAAGGTGCGCGTCGAGAGCGCCGGGGACACGGATCTCCTCCCGGGCCAGCTCGTCGACAAGGTCGTCCTCGACCGCGAGAACTCGCGCGTCAAGAAGGAGAAGAAGGAGCAGGCGACGTGGGAGCCGCTGATCCTCGGGATCACGAAGGCGTCCCTCGCGACCGAGTCCTTCCTCTCGGCGGCGTCCTTCCAGGAGACGACGAAGGTGCTCACCGACGCCTCGATCGAGGGCAAGGTCGACCGGCTTCTCGGACTAAAGGAGAACGTGATCATCGGCAAGCTGATCCCGGCTGCGACCGGCCTGAAGCGGTACCGCACGATCGACATCAGCCCGGCAGACGGCGCCAAGGCCGACACGTACGAGCGCGAGGCACTGCTCGCCGCCCTGCAGGAGATCGGCGGCGACGGCGGCGACGGCGCGAGCCTCGCCAACCTCGGCCTCGACTTCGGCGGCCAGCCGGAGTACGAGGAGAACGCTCCCAAAGAGGCTGAGGAAGCCGAAGAGTAAAACGTGAGGCCCTCTCCGGAGGGCCTCACTCTTTCCTGGTAGAAACTGCCGTTGGAGTGAAACGGGTCGCACTCCTTCTGCTCCTCGTCGCGGCGGGGCTGAGCGCGTCGGCGAACACGCCTGCGCCGTCGACGGCTGCGAAGACCGACACCTGCTCGCTGCCGGCGAAGAAGCCCGTCTGGATCGACTTCGCCGACGGGTCGGTTCCGTACTGGGAGCAGTTCGCGCAACCGGGCCTCGTCGCCGCAGCCGCGAACTTCATCTTCCCGCCCCAGATCCGGGCGCGCGGTGCGAAGACGGTCTACTTCGACCTCAACTTCACGCGGCGGACCGGCACGCCGACCGAACCGGCCGACCCCGCGACCGTCGCCGATCGAGCGAGTCGCTTCTACACCTATGCCTCGAGCTCAATGGGCTGCGCGAAGCCGCTCATGGCCGAGAACGAGCTCCAGGGCGCGAGCACGCTGACGCCGTGGAGCCCGACGAACGCGCAGTACCGCCAGAACGTCCTCATCTTCCTGCGCACGCTCGCGGCGCGTGGCGCGCGGCCGGTGCTGCTCGTCTCCAGCACGCCCTACACGGGCGGCGAGGCCGCGGACTGGTGGCGCGAGGTCGCGCAGGTGGCGCAGATCGTCCGCGAGGTGTACTTCCCCGCGCCGAAGATCTACAAGCTCGGCACGATTCAGGGCAGCCGGACGTTGCGGCAGATGTTCCGCGCCGGGGCCGAGGACTTCATCTCGATCGGCATCCCGCCATCGAAGCTCGGGATCATGCTCGGCTTTCATACGACGCCGGGCTCGGGAGGGCGTGAGCGGCTCCGGCCGGCTTCGAAGTGGTTCGAGGTGACGAAGCTGCAGACGCTCGCCGCGAAGGAGGTCGGGCGGGATCTCGGCCTCGCGACGATCTGGTCGTGGGGCTGGGCCACGTGGACGGCCGCCGAGTCGGACCCGGACAAGCCCGCTAACGCGTGCGTCTACCTCTGGACCCGCGACCCGAAGCTCTGCAACGCACCGGCGAGGGTCGGGAAGGCGCTCAACCCGGATCGCACCGAGGGGCAGCTGATCTTCCCGCGCGGCGCCCGTTGCACCGTGTACGGCCGCCCCGTGCGCTGGGGCGTGGCGGCAGCGATCTCCCGCGTGACCCAGGATCCGCAGGCCGCGTTCACCGCCGCCTACTCGCGCGCGGTCGCGAGCTCGTACGCGCACGTGAGCACCAAGGCGGTCCTCGCGGCGGAGAAGGCGGTGATCAACCTCCACTTCGGCGGCAGCCGCGCCGCCTACGTCGCCGCGCTCGCGCGGACGCGCGCGTACGTCGGCACCGCGCGCGGGGTGATCGCGGACGAGCTGCGGCGGTCGATCATCCAGAAGCGGATCCGCGTGGCCGCTCCGTCCGGGTCGTCGATCCACTCGTACTACGACACCTACGCAGCGGCGCCGGTGCGGCTGGTCGAGGTGAAGCCGGCGGCTCCGTGGCTCGGCAACAGGCGGCGCGGGTTCGCTCTTGGAGCGGTCGCGCCCCCGCGCGTCTTCACGCTGAAGGCCGGCCAGCAGGCGACCGTGCGCACCATGACCGGCACGTTCAAGATCAAGCCTGTCGGCCCGACCATCGCGCTCGCGGAGCTGCCTCTCTCGAAGGCGCGCAGGCCGATCGCGACCGCGCTCGTTTCGCTCGCCCGCGACACGGCGTACCAGAACTGGCTCCTCTACCGGCAGAATTCGGCCCTGAACGCGACGCTCTGCTGGCGTGACCAGCTGCCGGCCGTCGAGGTCGTGCCGCTGACCGACTACCTGCCATACCTGGCCCTCGACTCGGGCGCCGCCTCGTCGACGACCGGCCTGGGCCGCCGCGGCGGCTAGCCCCGTCCCCTTCCAGTCCCGTCCTGGGTCTGACCCCCGACATGCCAGGTTCGGACGGGGCGGGCGGGCCGGCGGCTCACACGAAACGCGCATAACCATGCGGGCTTCGTAACCGTTCCGGCCATGGCCGGGGTCTGACCCCAGACATGCCCCGCGAGGCTAGGCCGGGGTGGTCGACGCGACTACCTGGGCCTTGCCGCGCTCCTTCGCGCGGTACAGGGCCTCGTCGGCGCGCTCGAAGAACGTCCTCGGGTCGTCGTCGGGCTTCAGCTCGGCGACGCCGGCCGAGAACGAGAGCCGGCCCGCCTGGCCGACCGGACGCGCGGACAGCGCGGCCTGCAGCCGGCGGTAGAGCTGGTCGGCATCCGCGAGCGCCGACTCGGGCAGGATCACGGCGAACTCGTCGCCGCCGACGCGGCAGGCGATGTCGGCCGAGCGGACGACGTCCCGCACCCGCTCCGCGGACTCGGCGATCACGGCATCGCCGGCGAGGTGGCCGATGCGGTCGTTGATCGCCTTGAAGTCGTCGAGGTCGAAGACGATCAGCGCCAGCCGCCGGCTGTAACGATGGGCGCGTGCGACCTCGCGCGCGAGCGTGTCGTGGAAGTAGCGCCGGTTGTGGAGCCCGGTGAGGGCGTCGAGGTCGGCCAGCTGGCGTGCCTCGCGGAAGCGGGTCGCGTTCTCGATTGCCGGCCCGGCCCGCAGTGCGAGCTGCTCGAGCTCGCGAACCACGTCCTCGCTCCAGGTGTGCGAGCGCGACCGCGAGAAGACCGCGATGAAGCCAATCGAGCCGGTCTCCGTCTGGACGGGAACCGCGAGGCCGGAGTGGATGAGGTTCGCCGGACCGTCGCCCGCCGTCTCCACGGGATAGTCGTAGGCGAGTGAGATCGAGCGCGCCTCGGCGTCCCCCGGCGGCCCGGCGATTGACTGCCGCTGCGCCTCTTCGGCCGTGAGTCCGAGCGTCGCGATGATCGGCGCGTCGCCGCCGTGGTCGAGCCTCGCCAGAACCGCGTCGACACCCGGGATCGCGCCCGCCGCGTCCAGGGTGCGGGTCAGCACCTCGTCGAGGTCGATCGACCCGGCGAGCTCGCCGAGCATCCGGTTGCGCCGGCCCTCCTCCTGGGCCTGCTCGAGCGCCTGCGAGAGTTCGGCGACCATCGACTCCATGCGGGAGTTCATCTCGGTGACGAGCTCGGTGAGGCGCTCGTCCCGGCTGCCTCTGCCCGCGGCGCGAGCGAACAACAGCGCGAGCAGCACGACGACCAGGGTCGCAATCGCGGCCCCGATCGCGACGACGAGCGTCGTCACTCCGAGCGGCTGCAGCATGTTCGCTCCTCCGGCAACTGTCCCGATCCCCCGCTCGATGCCTCGGAAAGCGGGCCCGGTCTCACTGTAATTCGATTCCCTCGTTCTGACTATAGTTTGAAAGCAATAAAAAGCCCTGCTCGCACGGGTTTCTTTGCCCGGAAACGCCAGGAGTGAAGCGGCTTTGCGCGGTTTGACGGCCGCGCGAGCGTTTCGCTACCATGCTCCTCCGGTTGGCAGGGGTGATGCCCCTGGCCAGCCTTTGTTGTGTCCGAACATCCTCTCCTGGAGTCACGAAAGCCGCAATGCCAACCGTAAACCAGCTTGTGCGCAAGGGTCGCCTCGCACCGAAGGCGAAGATGAAGACCCCTGCCCTCCGTGGCGCTCCCCAGAAGCGCGGCGTCTGCACGCGCGTGTACACGACCACGCCGAAGAAGCCGAACTCGGCCCTTCGCAAGGTCGCGCGCGTCCGGCTGACAAACGGCATGGAAGTCGGCTCGTACATTCCGGGTGAGGGACACAATTTGCAGGAGCACTCGGTCGTCCTCATCCGCGGCGGCCGCGTCAAGGACCTGCCGGGCTTCCGGTACAAGGTGATCCGGGGCGGCCTCGACGCCGCGGGCGTGGGCGACCGCCGCCAGGCCCGCTCGAAGTACGGCGCCAAGAAGGGTTCGTAATGCCCCGCCGTGCCGAAGTCCCGGTCCGCGAGCTCACGCCGGACCCCGTCCACAACTCACGCCTCGTCTCGCAGGTGATCAACCGCGTGATGACCCGCGGCAAGAAGAGCACCGCCGAGAAGATCGTCTACGACGCGCTCGACCGCGTCGGCGAGCAGACGGGCAAGCCACCCGTGGAGGTCCTCGAGCAGGCGATCAAGACGATCACACCGGTGCTCGAGGTTCGCTCCCGCCGGGTCGGCGGGGCGAACTACCAGGTGCCAGTGGAGGTGCCGCAGCGCCGCGCGCGGACACTCGCCGTCCGCTGGCTCGTCACCTTCTCGCGCGACCGGCGCGAGAAGCACATGTCGGAGAAGCTCGCCGGCGAGATCCTGGACGCCCTGAACCAGCAGGGGAACGCGTTCAAGCGCAAGGACGACCTCTACCGAATGGCACAGGCCAACAAGGCCTTCGCCCACTACCGCTGGTAATTCACATGGCGACAGTCGACAAGACCAAGGGAGGAGCCGTCGCGCTCGACCGCGTCCGGAACATCGGGATCATGGCCCACATCGATGCGGGCAAGACAACGACGACCGAGCGGATCCTCTACTACACCGGCCGCACCCACAAGATGGGCGAGGTCCACGAGGGCGCTGCCGTCATGGACTGGATGGAGCAGGAGCAGGAGCGCGGCATCACGATCACCTCGGCTGCGACAACGGCGTTCTGGCGCGACTATCGCGTGAACATTATCGATACGCCCGGGCACGTGGACTTCACGGTCGAGGTAGAGCGAAGCCTGCGCGTGCTCGACGGCGCGATTGCCGTTTTCGACGCCGTCGCGGGCGTGGAGCCGCAGTCCGAGACGGTCTGGCGCCAGGCCGACCGCTATCGGGTGCCGCGGATCGCCTTCATCAACAAGATGGACCGTACCGGCGCGGACTTCTTCGCCGCCGTGCAGTCGATGGTCGACCGGCTCGGCGCCCGCCCGGTTCCGGTGCAGCTGCCGCTCGGCCAGGAGGAGCATTTCCGCGGGGTCGTCGACCTCGTCGAGATGCGCGCGCTCGTCTACCAGGACGAGCTCGGCACGAACTACGAGATCGAGGAGATCCCGTCGGAGCTCGCCGAGCAGGCCCAGGAGTACCACCACCAGCTGATCGACTCCGTCGCCGACCACGACGACGAGCTGATGGAGACCTACTTGCTAGACGAGGATGCCGTCACCCCCGAGATGCTGAAGCGCGCCCTCCGGGCGGCGACGCTCGATATCACCGTCACGCCGGTGCTCGCCGGCTCCGCCTTCAAGAACAAAGGCGTCCAGCCGCTCCTCGACGCCGTCGTGGACTACCTGCCGAGCCCGCTCGACGTGCCGCCGGTGCACGGGATCGACCCGCGCACGGAGCACGAGCTCTCGCGCCGTCCGGCCGTCGACGAGCCCTTCTCGGCCCTTGCCTTCAAGGTCATGTCCGACCCCTACGTCGGGAAGCTGACCTACATCCGCGTCTACTCCGGCGAGCTGGCCGCCGGTGACCGCGTGCTCAACACCTCGACCGGTAAAACCGAGCGCGTCGGCCGCATTCTCCAGATGCACGCCAACAGCCGCGAGGAGCGGGAGCAGATCGTCGCGGGCGAGATCGCCGCGACGGTCGGCCTCAAGGGGACGACCACTGGCGACACCCTCGCCGTCGACACCGCGCCGATCCGGCTCGAGTCGATGGACTTCCCGGAGCCCGTCATCTCGGTGGCGATCGAGCCGAAGACGAAGGGCGACCAGGACAAGCTCGGTGCCGGCCTCCAGCGGCTCGCCGAGGAGGATCCGACCTTCCGAGTCCGCAGCGACGAGGAGACCGGCCAGACGCTGATCTCAGGGATGGGCGAGCTCCACCTCGAGATCATCGTCGACCGCCTCACGCGTGAGTTCAACGTCGATGCGAACGTCGGCCGGCCGCAGGTCGCCTATCGCGAGACGATCGGCAAGCCGGTCGAGAAGATCGAGGGCCGCTTCGTCCGCCAGACCGGCGGCCGGGGCCAGTTTGGTCACGCGGTGATCAACCTCTCGCCGATGGATCCCGGCGACGGTTACGAGTTCGTCGACAAGATCACCGGCGGCGCGATCCCGAAGGAGTACATCCCCTCGGTCGACCTCGGCATCCAGGAGGCGATGGAGTCGGGTGTCATGTCCGGCTACCCCGTCGTCGACGTTCGAGTCGAGCTCGTCGACGGCTCGTTCCACGAAGTGGACTCGAGCGAGATGGCCTTCAAGATCGCCGGCTCCATGGCTTTCAAGAATGCGGCGCAACGCGCCAAGCCGAAACTTCTCGAACCCGTTATGGCCGTGGAGGTCGTGACGCCCGAGGAGTACCTCGGCGACGTGATGGGAGACCTCAACTCCCGGCGGGGCCGCGTCGAGGGCCTGGAGCCGCGCGGCAACGCGCAGGCGATCAAGGCGCGCGTCCCGCTCGCAACCATGTTCGGCTACGCCACCGACCTGCGCTCGACGACGCAGGGGCGGGCCACGTTCACGATGCAGTTCGATCGCTACGAGGAAGTTCCTCAGTCGATCGCAGGCGAGCTCGTCGACTCGTCGGCATAGGTACCGCTCCTAGAGTGCACAACCGTTTTTTCAACCGGAGGTAGGAATGTCGAAGCAGAAGTTCGAACGCACCAAGCCGCACCTCAACGTCGGCACGATCGGTCACATCGACCATGGCAAGACGACGCTGACGGCCGCGATCTCGAAGGTCCTGGCCGACCAGGGCGTCTCGGGCACCGAGGTCCGCGACTTCAACTCGATCGACAACGCGCCCGAAGAGCGGCAGCGCGGCATCACGATCAACACGTCCCACGTGGAGTACGAGACGGAGAACCGCCACTACGCCCACGTCGACTGCCCGGGTCACGCCGACTACATCAAGAACATGATCACGGGCGCCGCCCAGATGGACGGCGCGATCCTCGTCGTCTCGGCTGCGGACGGCCCGATGCCGCAGACGCGTGAGCACATCCTGCTCGCCCGCCAGGTCGAGGTGCCGTCGATCGTCGTCGCCCTGAACAAGGCCGACATGGTCGACGACCCCGAGCTGCTCGAGCTCGTCGAGATGGAGGTGCGCGAGCTCCTCACCAACTACGAGTTCCCGGGCGACGAGATCCCGGTCGTCAAGGTCTCGGCGCTGAAGGCGCTCGAGGGCGACCCGGAATGGACGCCCAAGATCCTCGAGTTGATGGAGCAGGTCGACTCGTACATCCCGGAGCCGACTCGCGACACCGACAAGCCGTTCCTCATGCCGATCGAGGACGTCTTCACGATCACCGGCCGCGGCACCGTCGTGACCGGCCGGATCGAGCAGGGCCAGATCAACTCCGGCGACACGGTCGAGATCGTCGGCATCCAGGACGAGACGAGCAGCACCGTCGTCACCGGCCTCGAGATGTTCAACAAGACGCTCGACTTCGCCCAGGCGGGCGACAACGCCGGCGTTCTCCTGCGCGGAACGAAGCGCGAGGAGGTCGAGCGCGGCCAGGTGCTCGCGAAGCCGGGCTCGATCACGCCCCACACGCACTTCAAGGCCGAGGTGTACGTGCTCTCGAAGGAAGAGGGCGGCCGCCACACGCCGTTCTTCAACGGCTACCGGCCGCAGTTCTACTTCCGCACGACCGACGTGACCGGCTCGATCAAGCTGCCCGAGGGCCAGGAGATGGTCATGCCGGGCGACAACACGAACATGGAGATCGAGCTCGGTCAGCCGATCGCGATGGACCAGGGTCTCCGGTTCGCAATCCGCGAGGGCGGCCGCACCGTGGGAGCCGGTGTCGTCACCGACATCCTCAAGTAAACGCTTCGCGTCCTGGGATCCACAAACGTAACTCGATAACTGAATGGCGCAAAAAATCCGCATCCGTCTGAAGGGGTACGACCACACGCAGCTCGATCGGTCGGCGCAGTCGATCGTCGAGACGGCGCAGCGAACCGGTGCCACCATCACCGGTCCCGTGCCCCTTCCGACGGAGAAGAACGTCTACACGGTCATCCGCAGCCCCTTCAAGGACAAGGACTCCCGTGAGCACTTCGAGATCCGGACCCATAAGCGGCTGATCGACATCCACTCGCCGACCCCGAAGACGGTCGACTCGCTGATGCGGCTGGATCTTCCCGCCGGCGTCGACATCGAGATCAAGCTGTGATGCAACGACGCCTCACCGCGCTGAGCTTTGCTGGGGAAGCCTCCCGATCGCTCCGCGTCGGTTTCCCTTCCCCTGGTCCGCTTGCGCGGACCCAACTTCCTGCCCCCGCTAACGGGGTCGCGGCATGAAGGGAATTGTGGGCAGGAAGTTGGGCATGACCCAGGTCTTCGACGAGGAGACCGGCCGGGTCACGCCGGTGACGGTGATCGAGGCGGGCCCGTGCCCGGTCGTTTCCGTGAAGACGGCGGACGTCGACGGCTACGACGCGGTTCAGGTCGCCTACGGCGAGGTCGCCGAGGATCGGCTCTCGAAGCCGAAGCTCGGACATCTCAAGAAGAACGGTGTCGACCCGCACAAGCACCTGCTCGAGTTGCGCGGGCTGACGGGCGCGACCGAGGGCGAGGCCGTGACGGTGGAGAGCTTCGAGCCGGGTGACAAGATCAAGGTCTCGGGAATCTCGATCGGCAAGGGCTTCGCCGGCACGATCAAGCGGCACAACTTCGGCCGCGGCCCGACGTCCCACGGCTCGCACAACATCCGCAAGCCGGGTTCGGTCGGCGCGTCCGCCACTCCCTCGCGCGTGTTCAAGGGAATCAAGATGGCCGGCCGGCTCGGCGGCAAGCGGGTGACGCAGATCGGCCTCACGGTCCACTCGATCGACCCGGAGCAGAACCTCTTGCTCGTGAAGGGCGCCGTCCCGGGACCGAAGAACGGCATCGTCGAAGTCCGGGAGGAGGTCAAACGTGGCGGCGCCTAAGGCCCCCGTCATCGACGGCACCGGCAAGAAGTCGAAGGACCTGACGCTCGACGAGAGCGTCTTCGGAGCGACGGATGTGAAGCCGCACCTCGTCCACGAGACTGTGCGCGCGGAGATGAACGCCTCCCGCGCGGCCACTCGTGGCGTCAAGAGCCGCGGGCTCGTCGCCGGCGGCCGCTCGAAGCCGTGGCGCCAGAAGGGCACCGGCCGCGCCCGAGCGGGCTCGACCCGCGCCGTCCAGTGGACGGGCGGTGGCGTCGCCTTTCAGCCGCGGACGAACTTCACCGTCAAGGTCAATCGCAAGGAGCGGAAAGCGGCATTGCGTGCTGCGCTCTCGGCGCACACGGGCGAGGGGACGTTCGGCGTCCTCGCTGACGACTCGTTCGACGCACCCTCGACGAAGAGCGCGGCCGCCCTCGTCGAGGCCTGGGGCAAGGACCGGCCGCTCGTGGTGATTGTCCAGGAGGAGCAGGAGGGGATCGCCAAGTCGTTTCGAAACCTCGACGGCGTTCTCGTTATGACGCCGGCCGAGGTCGAGGTCTCCGCCCTCGTCTGGGCCCGGTCGCTGCTCGTCAGCCAGGCCGCGCTGGAGACGGTTCAGGGAAAGGCCAGCTGATGAGCCTGCATCCCAACGAAGTCCTGCTCGCGCCGGTGGTCTCGGAGAAGAGCTACGAGCAGATCGAGGCCGGCCGCAAATACTCGTTTCGCGTCCATCCCGACGCGCACAAGACCCAGGTCCGCCAGGCCGTCGAGGAGCTGTTCAACGTGCATGTCGAGCGCGTGAACGTGATCCAGGTGCGCTCGAAGCCGAAGCGCCGCGGGATGGTGCGCGGTCGCAAGCCCGGCTGGAAGAAGGCGATCGTGCAGATCCGCGCCGGCGAGTCGATCGAGATCTTCGAGGGGGCGCAAGCCTGATGGCTATTCGTCGCTACAAGCCCACCTCGCCCGGTCGGCGCTTCATGTCCGTCCCGGCATTCGACGAGATCACGAAGTCGGAGCCTGAGAAGAGCCTCACGGGCCCGCTCAAGAAGACCGGGGGTCGCAACCGCCAGGGGCGGATCACGCGCCGCCACGCCGGGGGTGGCCACAAGCGCCGGTTCCGGACGATCGACTTCAAGCGGACGAAGGATGGTGTCCCCGCCAAGGTGGCGGCGATCGAGTACGACCCCAACCGCTCGGCCCGGATCGCGCTGCTGCATTACGCCGACGGCGCGAAGTCGTACATCCTCGCGCCGGCGCGACTACGCGTGGGCGCGATCGTCGAGTCGGGCCCGAACGCCGACATCAAGCCTGGCAACTCCCTGCCACTGACCAACATCCCGACGGGGACGCTCGTGCACAACGTCGAGCTCAAGCCGGGCCAGGGCGGCAAGATGGCCCGCTCCGCCGGCTCGGGCGTGCAGCTTGTCGCAAAGGACGAGGGCTACGGCGTCCTGCGCCTTCCCTCCGGCGAGATGCGCCGCGTGCCCCTCGGGTGCCGCGCCACCATCGGACAAGTCGGTAACGTCGACCACGAGAACGTCACCGACGGCAAGGCCGGCCGGAGCCGCTGGCGCGGGAAGCGACCGACCGTCCGCGGGTCGGCGATGAACCCCGTCGACCACCCTCACGGCGGCGGCGAGGGCAAGTCGAAGGGCGGGCGCCACCCGGTGACGCCCTGGGGCGTGCCGACGCTCGGCAAGCGAACCCGCCGGAAGCACAAGGAGTCCGACAAGTTGATCGTTCGCGGCCGCCGCCGCGGAAAGGACAAAAGATGACGAAAATGCTGCGCATTTCCGTCATGTGCTGGTTTGGACATCGCTGCGCTCGTAGGCATTCAAGAGAGGCATCCACAAAGTGAGTAGATCCAGTAAGAAGGGGCCCTTCGTCGAGGAGCGGCTGATGAGCCGCATCGCCTCGATGAACGAGTCGGGTAGCAAGCAGATGATCCGCACCTGGTCGCGGACCTCGACGATCTTCCCGGAGATGGTCGGGCACACGATCGCCGTCCACGACGGCCGTAAGCACGTGCCCGTCTTCGTCACCGAGCAGATGGTCGGCCACAAGCTCGGCGAGTTCGCGCCGACGCGGATGTTCCGCGGCCACTCGGGGGACCGCAAGACGGAGGTCAAGAGGGCGTAGTGGCGACTCCCGCGACCACTCAGGGACAGGAGGTGCGCGCCGTCGCCAAATGGGTGCGCATGTCGCCGCGGAAGGCGCGGCTCGTCGCGGATCACATCCGTGGGCGCACCGTGCCCGAGGCCCGAACGGTGCTCGCTTTCACGCAGCGTGCGGCTGCGCGCGAGATCGAGAAGGTTCTCCACTCCGCGGTCTCGAACGCCGAGGCCAACCACGGCCTCACCGGCGACGAGCTCGTCATCACCGCCGCCTACGTCGACGAGGGCCCGGTGATGAAGCGGTGGCGCGCACGCGCGCGCGGCCGCGTCGCCCGGATCCGCAAGCCGACCTGCCACATCACCGTCAAGCTCGCCCCGGGGGCGGCGGCGGTCGCCGCGCCTCGGCCGGCTCCGGCTCCCGAGCCGGCCGCCGAGGAAGAGCAGCCGAGGGCCGAGGAGCCGACGGCCGAGAAGCCGAAGGCGGCTCCGAGGAAGAAGACGGAGCCGAAGGCCAAGGCCGCGGCGGACAAGCCGAAGCGCGCCCCCCGCAAGCGGAAAGAGGAGACCGAGAACTAATGGGCCAGAAAGTTCACCCCGGCGGGTTGCGCGTCGGCGTCATCCACGACTGGAAGTCGAACTGGTACACGGGCAACAAGGACTTCGCCGACTTCCTGGAGGAGGACGTCCGGATCCGCGAACACATCTACAACAAGCTCGCGCACGCGGGCCTGTCCGACATCCTGATCCGCAAGGATGCCCAGCGGATCACGATCGACATCTACACCGCCCGCCCCGGCATCGTCATCGGGAAGTCAGGCGTCGAGGTCGACGCGCTGCGCAAGGACGTCCACGGCATGACGAACAAGGCCGTGCACATCAACATCAACGAGATCAAGCGGCCTGAGCTGGACGCCAAGCTCGTGGCACAGTCGATCGCGGAACAGCTCGAGAACCGCGTCAGCTTCCGCCGGGCGATGAAGCGCTCGCTCGCCTCGGCGATCCGCTCCGGCGCGCACGGCGTCAAGGTGCAGTGCGGAGGGCGGCTCGGCGGCGGCGAGATGAGCCGGTCGGAGAGTTACTCGGAGGGCCGCGTACCGCTGCACACGATCCGGGCCGACATCGACTATGGCTTCGCGGAGGCCAAGACGACGACGGGCCGGATCGGCGTCAAGGTCTGGATCAACAAGGGCGAGATCATGCCCTCCGGCTACGAGAGCGCCGCGCAGCAGAAGGACGCGCGCCTCGGCGACCAGGATCAGGCACGCCGCAAGGGCGGCCGCACGGAGGGGCTGGGCGCGAGCCGCGAAGGCGGCCGTGGCCGCGGCGCCGACCGCGAGGGGCTCGGGCCTGTCCGCCAGCGCCGACCCCGTCGCGGTGGCCAGGGCCGGGCGCGCCAGCGGGATGCCGGTGCGGAGCAAGCTGCCGAGACGGTCGAGCAGCCTCGCACCGACGAGCAGGGCGTGTCTGCGGAGGGCCGCGAGCAGCCGGTGATCGAGCCGCAGGTCGAAGAGACCCCCGCTGCGGTCGCCGACGCCCCCGACACGACCACGCGCAAGCAGATGCACGAGGACCCGACGAAGCTTGACCAGTCGGGCGACCCGGGCGCCGAGAAGAAGAAGAAGGCGTCCACGAAGGCCTCCGGCGGCAGGCCCTCGGCGAGCCGCGCCGCGAAGGCCGCTCCGAAGAAGGCGACCTCTGCCACGAAGGCCTCGGCGAGTAAGGGCGCCACCGCAAAGACGGCCGCGGCGAAGAAGCCCGCTGGGAAGAAGCCGGCCGCCAAGAAGCCTGCGGCGAAGAAGGACGACGAGTAGATGCTGCTCCCGAAGAAGACGAAGTTCCGCAAGTACCAGCGCGGCCGCCGGGCCGGGTTCTCCAAGGGCCAGACGAGCGTCCAGGCCGGTGATTTCGGGCTCAAGGCGCTCGAGGCGGGGTGGATCACCAACCGCCAGATCGAGGCTGCCCGAATTGCGATGACGCGCAAGATCCGCCGTGGCGGCAAGGTCTGGATCAACGTCTTCCCGGACAAGCCGGTGACCCAGAAGCCGGCCGAGACGCGCATGGGCTCCGGCAAGGGCGCGCCCGAGCACTGGGTCGCCGTGGTCAAGCCGGGCCGTGTGATGTTCGAGCTGGCCGGCGTGCCCGAGCCGCTGGCGAAAGAGGCGCTCCGGCTCGCCGGCCGAAAGCTGCCGATCAAGACGAGAGTCGTGCGCCGGGAGGCTGATCTCTTTGCGAGCTAGGGACCTGCGGGATCTGACCGACGACGAGCTGGAGTTCCAGCTGGCGGAGCGCCGTCAGGAGCTCTTCAACCTGCGCTTCCAGGGGGCGACGGGCGCGCTGGAGAATACGGCGCGGCTCAAGCTCGCGAAGCGCGAGATCGCCCGCATCCTCACCGTCCGGACCGAGCGAGAGGCGAACGCGAATCGAGTGACGAATGGCTGACGAGAACCAGAACGAGCGGACAGAGAACGAGCAGGTCGAAGAGACCGAACCGACCGAGCAGACGGTCTCCGCCCCGGAGGGGCCGGTAGCGCCTGCGGCCGCGGCCGACGAACCGGCGGCCGACGAGCCCGCCGCTGACGAGCCTGCGGCCGAGGAGCAGGCGGCCGACGAGCCCGTCGCCGAGGAGGCTCCGGCCGAGGAGTCGCCCGCCGAGGAGGCCCCGGCCGAGGAACTGCCGGCCGACCACGCGCCCGTCGCCGACGCGGAGCCGGAGCCGGCGCCGGACGTCGAGGCCGAGGCGGCCGCTGCGGAGGCCCCCGAGGCCGAGGCCGGCGAAGAGGCCGCCGCCGAGGTCGCGCCGCAGCCCGGGCGTAAGAAGAAGCCGAAGCGCCTGCCGCGCTCCCAGCGGCACAAGCACTCCAAGCCGAAGCGCGAGCGGCCGGCCGAGCGAAGGGCGATCACCCGCCAGCCGAAGCCCGAGCAGGAGCGCGGACGGCGGCAGGAGCGTCGCGGCGTTGTCGTCTCGAATGCCGCTGACAAGACGATCGTTGTCAGGGTCGACGCCGTGAAGGCGCACCCGAAGTACAAGAAGGTCGTGCGCCGATCGACGCGGTTCCACGCCCACGACGAGCAGAACCAGGCGAACGTCGGCGACGTCGTCCGGATCGTCGAGACCCGGCCGCTGTCTAAGACCAAGAACTGGCGACTGGCCGAGGTCGTCGAGGTGGCCAAATGACGACCGTCCACCGCCTGTATCGGGCCCGCCGGGCAGGAGGCGCTCAGTGATCCAGCAGGAATCCCGCCTGCGGGTCGCCGACAACACCGGAGCCCGCGAGATCCTCTGCATCCGCGTCAAGGGCGGCTCGAAGCGCCGCTACGCGCGGGTGGGCGACGTGATCACGGCGACCGTGAAGACGGCGACGCCTCAGGGCGCCATCAAGAAGGGCGAGGTCGTCCAGGCCGTGATCGTGCGGACCCGCAAGCCGTATGGCCGCGACGACGGTACCTCGATCGCCTTCGACGAGAACGCGGCCGTGATCATCGACCAGGGGAACAACCCGCGCGGCACCCGGATCTTCGGGCCGGTCGCGCGCGAGCTCCGCGAGAAGAACTTCATGAAGATCGTCTCACTCGCCCCGGAGGTTTTGTAAGTGAGTTCGAGGATGAAGGTCCGCAAGGGCGACACCGTCCACATGATCAAAGGCAAGGACCGCGGCAAGCAAGGCCGCGTCATCGACGCGCGTCCTCAGGAGCGCCGCGTCATCGTCGAGAACCTCAATCTCGTCAAGCGGCACACGAAGCCAAAGCCGATGCGCGACTCGAGCCGGATGGGCGGGACCCAGATGACGCCGGGCGGCGTGATCGAGAAGGCATCGCCGGTGCCGGTCGACAACGTCATGGTCGTCTGCCCGACCTGTAACCGGCCGACGCGGATCGGCATGAAGCTCAAGGACGTCAAGGACAAGCACCTGCACGTGCGCGTCTGCAAGCGCGCCGACTGCGGCGAGGAGATCGACAAGTGAGCGGATCGTCCTCCTGCCGCCTGCCGAAAGGTGACCGCTGATGGCTCGAGCGCGAAGCCAGAACGGAAACGGCTACACGCCTCGCCTCAAGGAGCGCTACGAGAGTGAGCTGCGTGTGCGGCTGAAGGACGAGCTCGGCGTCTCGTCCCTGATGGACGTGCCCCGGCTACAGAAGATCACGCTCAACATGGGTATCGGCGACGCCAAGACGGAGGCCAAGGTGCTCGACAACGCGCTCGAGCAGCTGACGACGATCGCCGGCCAGCGGGCGCAGGTGCGCCGTGCGCGGAAGTCCGTCGCGAGCTTCAAGCTGCGCGAGGGGATGCCCGTCGGCGTCCGCGTGACGCTGCGCGGCGCGCGAATGTGGGAGTTCCTCGACCGCCTGATCTCGATCGCGCTGCCGCGGATCCGCGACTTCCGCGGCCTCAGCCCCTCGTCGTTCGACGGGCGCGGCAACTTCTCGCTCGGGATCCGCGAGCAGATCATCTTCCCGGAGATCAACTACGACGACGTCGACACGATCCGAGGCCTCGACGTCGCGATCACGACGACCGCGAAGGACAACCGGCAGGCGGAGGCACTTCTCCGCGGTCTCGGGATGCCGTTCCCAGGCATGGCCGAGGGTGAGCAGAGCTCGGAAGGAGACGAACAAACCTAGTGGCGAAGAAATCGCTGATCGCGAAGGCCGGGCGGCCTTCCAAGTACAAGGTGCGCGACTACACTCGCTGCCGGCGCTGCGGACGCCCGCGTGCGGTCTACCGGAAGTTCGGACTGTGCCGGATCTGCCTGCGCGAGCTCGCGCACGAGGGCTCGATCCCCGGCATGACCAAGAGTTCATGGTAGGAGGAAGCACGTGCTGACCGACCCGATCGCCGACATGTTGAGCCGCATCCGCAACGCGAACCGCGCGATGCACGACAGCGTGCAGATGCCCAACTCGCGGATGAAGGAGGAGATCGCCCGTCTCCTCAAGGAGGAGGGCTACATCCGCGACTACCACGTCGAGAACGGCGGCAGCTACAAGGTGCTCGTCGTCGACCTCAAGTACGGCCGAAACCGTGAGCGCGTGATCACGAACCTCAAGCGCATCTCGAAGCCGGGCCGCCGGATCTACGCGCGCAAGGATCGCCTGCCGCGCGTGCTCGGCGGTATGGGCGTCGCGATCCTGTCCACGTCCAACGGACTGATGACCGGCCGCACCGCGCAGGAGCGAGGCGTCGGCGGAGAGGTCGTCTGCTTCATCTGGTGAGCCTGGAATGAGCCGAATCGGAAAACAGCCAATCGAGCTTCCAAGCGGCGTCAACGTCGCGATCTCCCCGGGCCGCGTCCAGGTGAACGGCCCTCTCGGCGAGCTGTCGCAGACCGTGCCGGCGCGGATGCTGATCGAGCAGGCCGACGGCAACCTCGTCGTCAAGCGGCCAACGGAGCGCGGCGACGACCGCGCGCTGCACGGCCTCACGCGTTCGCTGCTCTCGAACATGGTCGAAGGCGTCACGAAGGGGTTCGAGAAGCGCCTCGAGATCCAGGGAGTCGGGTACCGCGCGGCCCTGCGCGGCACCGACCTCGAGCTGAACGTCGGCTATTCGCACCCGGTTGTTGTCAAGCCCCCGCAGGGGATCACGTTCGACGTCCCCGAAGCGACGCGGGTGATCGTCAAGGGAATCGACAAGCAGCAGGTCGGCGAGATCGCGGCGCAGGTGCGGAAGGTGCGCCCGCCCGAGCCCTACAAGGGCAAGGGCATCCGCTACGAGGGCGAGTACGTGCGCCGGAAGGTCGGCAAGAGAGCGTAATGGCAGTCCTGACCAAGCCCCAGGCACGCGCCCGCCGCCATCGCCGCGTTCGCGGCAAGGTCTTCGGCACGGCCGAGCGGCCGCGCCTCGTCGTCTTCCGGTCGAATCACGGGATCGAGGCGCAGCTTGTCGACGACGTGGAGGCGAAGACTCTCGCTGCGGCGAGCTGGCTGAATCTGAAGAAGTCGTTCAAGGGCAACAAGACGGCCCAGGCGGCGGAGGTCGGCAAGCTTCTCGCCGAGAACGCGAAGAAGGCGAACGTCGAGACGGTCGTCTTCGACCGCGGCGGCTATCTCTACCACGGACGCGTCAAAGCGCTCGCAGATGCAGCGCGCGAAGGAGGCCTCAGCTTTTGAGCACCACCCCTGTTGAACGCGAAGTCATCGAGCGCGAGCGAGAGCGCGAGCTCAAGGAGCGCGTCGTCGAGATCAACCGCGTCGCCAAGGTCGTCAAGGGCGGGCGCAGGTTCTCGTTCACGGCGCTGGTCGTGATCGGCGACGAGGTCGATCGCGTCGGGGTCGGCTATGGCAAGGCCCGCGAGGTGCCGCTCGCGATCTCGAAGGCGGTCGACGACGCGAAGAAGAACCTGTTCACCGTGCCGAAGAAGGGCACGACCATCACGCACGAGATCCTCGGTGAGTTCGGCGCGGCGCGCGTGCTGCTGCGGCCGGCGAGCGAAGGAACCGGCGTCATCGCCGGCGGCGGCGTCCGCGCCGTGCTCGAGCTGGGCGGCGTGCGCGACATCCTCGCCAAGAGCCTGGGGACGACGAACCCGATCAACATGCTGAAGGCGACCGTGAACGGCCTCCAGCGGCTGCGGCGCCCGGAGGAGGTCGCGCAGAGCCGCGGCCTGACCGTGAGCCAGGTGCTGCCGATTCCGGCGGCGAAGCCGCCTGTCCGCGATAGCGGACCAGGGGAGGGGGTCTCGGGGGAACCGGGAGGTTCCCCCGGGGAGGACCGGCCACCTCCGCCTGTCCGCGATAGCGGACAAGGGGAGGGCGAAACCAGCGCGGAGCGAGTGGGAGGTTCCCCTGGGGAGGATGGGCCACCTGTAGCGGAGCGAGTGGGAGGTTCCCCCGAGGGCGAAGGCCAGCCCCCTGCTGCAGAACCGGCTGCCGAGACGCAGCCTGAGGAGACCACGGATGGCGAAGCTCCGGATAACGCAGACGCGTAGCGGCATCGGCCAGAGCCAGCGTCACCGCGGCACGTTGCGGGCGCTCGGGCTCGGCAAGATCGGCCGCTCCGCGGAGCATTCGGAGAGCCCGCAACTCGCCGGTATGCTCAGGAGGGTCCGCCACCTCGTCCGCGTCGAGGACGCGAAGTAGCGATGCCCGAGAAGCTGAACCTCTCGAACCTGAAGCCTGCGCAGTCGCGCAAGGATCGGAAGCGCGTCGGCCGCGGCATGGGCTCGGGCAAGGGCCGCTACTCCACGCGAGGGTTGAAGGGCCAGAAGTCGCGCTCGGGCTCGCGCAAGATGCGGGCTGGCTTCGAGGGCGGCCAGATGCCGATCTATATGCGCCTCGGCAAGCAGCGAGGCCAGTACTCGAAGGACGCGATGCCGGTCGGCCCCCACCGGACGCATACGGTTGCGGTCAACGTCCGCGATCTCGGCCGCTTCGACGCCGGCACCGAGGTCACCCCGGAGTCGCTCGTCGAGGCCGGCCTGATCCGCAACACCAAGCACGACCTGAAGATCCTCGGCCACGGCGACCTCTCGACGAAGCTCTCCGTCAGCGCGCACAACTTCTCCAGGAGCGCGCGCGAGAAGATCGAGAAGGCCGGCGGATCCATCACCTGGCTCCGCGGCGAGCCCGAACCGCGCAAGCCCAAGCGGCGGCCGCAGGCTGCCGTGCCGCCACAGGCCGAGCCGGAGCCGCCCGAGACGGAGGAAGAGCAGGTCGAGTCCCCGGCCGAGAGCGAGCCGGAGCAAGCACCTGTCGAGCCCACGGAGGGCGAGAGCTAGGTGTTCTCGTGGCTCGCCAACGCGTGGCGCGTCCCCGAGCTGCGCCGCCGTGTCCTCTTCACGGGCATGATCCTGGCCCTCTACCGGCTGGGCTCGTGGATGCCGGCGCCCGGCGTCAACTCACAGGAGATCCAGGACTTCTTCGGCTCCGGCGGCCGCGGCAGCTCGATCCTCGGGCTCCTGAACCTGTTCTCGGGCTCGGCTCTGTCGCGCTTCTCGATTTTCGCGCTCGGGATCATGCCCTACGTCACCGCGTCGATCATCCTGCAGCTCCTCACGGTCGTGCTCCCGAAGCTCGAGCAGCTGCAGAAGGAGGGCGAGGCGGGCATGGCCAAGATCAACCAGTACACGCGCTACCTCACCGTCGCGCTCTCGGCCGCCCAGGCGACCGGCTACGCGTTCCTCTTCAAGCGCGAGGGCGTGCTCGCGGCGAACTCGGGACGCCTCGTGCTGATCATCGTCACGCTTACCGCCGGCTCGACCGTTCTCATGTGGATGGGCGAGCTGATCACCAAGCGCGGCATCGGCAACGGCATCTCGCTGCTGATCTTCGCGTCGATCCTGGCGACGGCGCCGGCGGGCGTGGTCGCCTGGTACAACGGCGGCCCGATGGAGAAGCTGTTCTTCCCGCTCGTCGCGGTCGCGATCATCGTGGCGGTCGTCTTCATCCAGGAAGGTCAGCGCCGGATCCCCATTCAGTACGCCAAGCAAATGGTCGGCAGACGGATGACCTCGGGGGGCCAGACCTACATGCCGCTGCGCGTGAACATGGCCGGCGTCATCCCGGTGATCTTCGCCGCGGCGGTGATGGCGTTCCCGCCGACGATCGCCGAGTTCATCCCGTCGACGTCGACCTGGATCAACCGGAACTTCCAGCCGTCGAGCTGGGCCTACCTCGGGCTCGAGGCCTTCCTGATCATCATCTTCACGTACTTCTACACGGCGGTGCAGTTCAACCCGGTCGATCAGGCGGACAACCTGCGCAAGTACGGCGGCTACATTCCGGGCATCCGCCCAGGGCCGCCGACCGCCCAGTACCTCGACCGCGTGCTGACCCGCCTCACGCTTCCGGGCTCGCTCTACCTCGCGCTCGTCGCGGTGCTGCCGAGTCTCTTCATCCGGTACGGAGGCTTCTCCCAGGCGACGTCGCGCGCTCTGGGAGGCACCTCGGTTTTGATCGTGGTTGGTGTCGCCCTCGACACCATGCGCCAGATGGAGTCGCAGATGATGATGCGCTCCTACGAAGGCTTCCTGCGCTGACGGTGAACATTTTGTTGCTCGGTCCCCAGGGGTCCGGGAAGGGAACGCAGGCAAAGCGGATCGCGGCCGAGTACGGGATACCGCACATCGCGACCGGAGACATGCTCCGCTCGGCGATCGCGGACGGGACGCCGTTCGGCGAGCGGGTGCGGCCCATCCTCGACAGCGGCGCCCTGGTCCCCGACAAGCTGATGATCGACCTCATCCGCGATCGGCTGCAGGCCGACGACACCAGGGACGGCTTCGTGCTGGACGGCTTCCCGCGGACGCTCGTGCAGGCCGAGGCGCTCGACACGATGCTCCGCGACGTCGGACGGGAACTGCAGATCGTCTTCGAGCTCCAGATCGCCGACTCGGTCTGCATCGAGCGGTTGCTGAAGCGCGCACACGACGAGGGGCGGGCCGACGACACGCCCGAGGCGATCGAGAAGAGGCTCGAGCTCTACCATCAGGAGACCGAGCCGCTCGTCGAGTACTACCGGACGCTTGGCATCCTTGTCGGTGTGCACGCCGAGCGCACCCCGAACGAGGTGTTCACCGAGATCCAGCAGGCGCTGGAGCAGGTGGCCGTACGGTGATCATTCGCAAGTCTCAGCAGGAGATCGAGGGGATGGCCCGCGCCGGCGAGGTGGTGGCCGACACACTCGCGCTGATCGGGGAGGAGCTTCGGCCGGGGATCTCGATGCTGGAGCTCGACGGCCTCGCCGAGGACTACATCCGCGAGCGCGGGGGCGTCCCCACCTCCAAGGGCTACCGCGGCTATCCGGCGACGCTCTGCATCTCGCCGAACTCGATGATCGTGCACGGGATCCCGACCGACTACAGGGCGCAGGAGGGCGACGTCATCTCGGTCGACGTCGGCGTGACCCTCGACGGGCTCGTCGCGGACAGCGCCTTCACGTTCGGCGTCGGCGAGATCGACGCGGAGGCCCAGAGGCTGCTCGACGTCTGCCAGCAGGCACTGGCGGCGGGGATCGAGCAGGCCCGCGTCGGGAATTACGTCTCCGACATCGGTCACGCGGTGCAGACCGTCGTCGAGGACGCCGGCTACTCCGTGGTCAGGAGCCTGGTCGGGCACGGCGTTGGGAGGGCATACCACGAGGATCCGCAGGTGCCGAACTTCGGCGACCCGGGCCGGGGCCCGGAGCTGCTGCCCGGGATGACGCTCGCGATCGAGCCGATGATCAACGCCGGGGGCCCGGACGTCGTCATGCACGCCGACGAGTGGTCGATTTCCTCGGCCGACGAATCCCTCTCGGCCCACTTCGAGCACACGGTGGCCGTCACCGAGGAAGGCCCGCAGGTGCTGACTGCGGCCAAACGGCCGGTCCAGGCGGGTTTGCTACCATAGTCAGCCGCGGCGCGAGCCGTGTTTTTCCGTGTTCCGACAACCGCGCTGATGAGGCGCGGTTTCTGTGAGGTAAATGGCCAGATGAAGGTCCGAGCATCAGTCAAGCCGATGTGCGAGCGGTGCCGCGTGATCAAGCGGCACGGCAAGACCATGGTCATCTGCACCAACCCGCGACACAAGCAAAGGCAGGGGTAGCCGCGTGGCACGAATAGCCGGTGTGAACCTCCCGAATCAGAAGCGGCTCGAGATCGGGCTCACCTACATCTACGGGATCGGCCAGCCGACCGCGCGCAAGGTCTGCGTCGACCTGAGTCTCTCGCCCGACGAGAAGATCAAGGATCTGACCGACGAGGAGGTCACGAAGCTCCGCGAGTACATCGACTCGAACCTCCAGGTCGAGGGCGACCTCCGCCGCGAACGCACGCAGTCGATCAAGCGGCTGCAGGAGATCGGCGCCTATCGCGGCCTGCGCCACCGTCGTGGCCTGCCGGCCCACGGCCAGCGCACGAAGACGAACGCGCGCACCCGCAAGGGCCCGAAGAAGACCGTCGGCCGCGGTAAGAAGGCCGCCACCAAGACCTGATGGCGCCTCCCCGCAAGCCGGCGACCCGTGGTCGCACGCGCCGCCGCGTCCGCAAGAACATTGCGATCGGCCAGGCGCACATCAAGACGTCGTTCAACAATACGATCGTCTCGCTCACGGACGGCGAGGGGAACGTGATCGCCTGGGAGTCGGCGGGCTCGGCGGGGTTCAAGGGCTCGCGGAAGTCGACGCCGTTCGCCGCCCAGGTGACCGCCGACGCATGTGCCCGCAAGGGCATGGAGCACGGGCTCCAGAAGGTCGAGGTCTTCGTCAAGGGCCCGGGGTCGGGCCGCGAGACGGCGATCCGATCGCTTCAGGCCGCCGGGCTCGAGATCCTCGGGGTCAAGGACGTGACGCCGCAGGCCCACAACGGCGTCCGACCGAAAAAGCGGCGGCGCGTGTGATGGTGGCCCCCTCACGCGTGTCTCGCACCCGCCAGGGCGCTGCAAAGCTCGCTCTGGCGGCGTGCTCCCTGCGTCCTACCCAGAGCGGCTTTTCGCGGCTGGCGGGCACGAGCCCCACGAGAGGTGGCCACTAATGGCTCGGGACCTCGGACCCAAGTGCCGCGTCTGCAGGCGCGAAGGCATGAAGCTCTTCCTCAAGGGCGAGCGGTGCCTGACGGAGAAGTGCGCGATCGAGCGGCGCTCCTACCCGCCGGGCGAGCACGGTCGCGGCCGCATTAAGCAGAGCGAGTACCTCCTGCAGCTGCGGGAGAAGCAGAAGGCGCGCCGGTACTACGGCCTGCTCGAGAAGCAGTTCCGCACCTACTACACCAAGGCGGCCAAAGGCTCCGGCGTGACGGGTGAGAATCTGCTCCAGATGCTCGAGACGCGTCTCGACAACGTGGTCTACCGACTGGGCTTCGCGTCGTCGCGGGCTCAGGCGCGTCAGCTCGTCCGCCACGGCCACTTCCACGTCAACGGCCGTCGCGTGAACATCCCGAGCTACCAGGTCAAGTCCGACGACATCGTCTCGATGGCGCCCGGCAGCTCCGCCGAGCAGGTGATCCGCGACGCCACCGACCTGACCGCCTCGGTCGCTCCGTGGCTGCAGGCCGACCACGACGGCCTCACCGGCAAGATCCTGAAGCTGCCGGAACGCGCCGAGATCGACACCCCAGTTCAGGAATCGCTCATCGTCGAGCTCTATTCCAAGTAATCGCTACGCGTCCTAGTTTCCACAACCGAAACCCGACGCTGAAAGGAAGTTCATGGCAACGCGCACTTCCCTGATGGAGTTCCAGATCCCGAAGATCGTCCACGAGGAGATCGACGAGAACCGTGGCGTCTTCCAGATCGAGCCGCTCGACCGCGGCTTCGGCTACACGTTCGGGAACTCGCTGCGCCGCGTGCTGCTCTCGTCGCTCGAGGGCGCCGCAGTCACCTCGGTCAAGATCGAGGGCGTCGCGCACGAGTTCACGACGCTGCCGGGCGTCCGCGAGGACGTCACGGACATCCTGCTCAACTTCAAGAACCTGATCTGCCGCCTGCACGGCGAGTCGCCCGAGATCGAGGTGCGGCTCTCGAAGCGTGGTGCCGGTCCGGTCACTGCGAAGGACATCGAGGCGCCCGCAGAGCTCGAGATCCTGAATCCCGACCTCGAGATCGCGAACCTGTCGGACAAGGGCAAGCTCGAGGTCACGCTCACGATCGGCCGCGGCCGCGGATACGTCCCGGCGGAGCTCAACCGTGGCCCCGAGCACACGATCGGCGTGATCCCGGTCGACTCGATCTTTTCCCCGGTCCGGCGCGTCTCGTACGACGTCGAGGCCGCGCGTGTGGGCCAGCGGACGGACTACGACAAGCTGATCCTCGACGTGACCACCGACGGCTCGATCGACCCGCGGGACTCGATCGGCCAGGCCGCCGAGATCCTGATCAAGCAGCTCGCGATCTTCACCGACCTCGATCGGATCGAGGGCTTCGGCGAGGCGGCGGCTGCGACCGACGGCGGCGGAGCGGCTGAGCCGGCCCTTGCGCACGGGATGGAGAACTTCCCGATCGAGGAGCTCGAGCTCGGCGTCCGCTCGTACAACTGCCTCAAGCGGGTCGGCATCGAGACGATCGGCGACCTCGTCGTGAAGACGGAGAACGAGCTCGCGGCGATCCCGAACTTCGGCAAGAAGTCGATCGAGGAAGTCAAGGAGACCCTCGCCACGCACGGCCTCACGCTGCGCGGCGAGAACGGCGGGGCAGTCGCGTAGGACGATGCGGCACCGCAGATCCGGCAGGAAGCTCGGGCGCGACGCGTCCCACAGGAAGGCCCTCTACGCCAATCTGACCGCGTCGCTGATCGAGCACGGCCGGATCCGGACCACCGTTGCAAAGGCCAAGGAGGTTCGTCCCGTCGCCGAGGAGATGATCACGCTCGGCCGGCGGGGCGACGTCCCTGCCCGCCGCCAGGCGTTGAAGTTTCTCCGTTCGCAGGACGTCGTCCACAAGCTCTTCAGCGACGTCGGGCCACGCTTCGCCGACCGGCCCGGCGGCTACTCGCGGATCGTGAAGCTCGGCCCGCGGCAGGGCGACGCGGCCGAGATGGCCTACCTCGAGCTCGTCGACTTCGTCCCGCGCAGCGGCGGGCAGTAGCGGCCGTTACGCCGCCGCGCTGCCGAGCGCGGCGCTGACGACGGCGATGATGATGCCGCCGAGCGTCACGGTTCCTAGCGCGCGCACGAAGCTGACCTCGAAGTAGCGCCAGCGCAGCCACGCGAGTGCGAGCAGCTCGCCAGCGACGACCGCGATCGCGATCACGATCGCCGCGCGGTAATGGGGGATCAAGAACGGCAGCGTGTGCAAGATCCCGCCGACGAACGTGCCGAGTCCGGTGATCGAGCCCCGGGCGATCGGGTTGCCGCGGCCGGTGAACTCGCCCGTGTCGGAGAGGCCCTCGGAGAACGCCATGCTGACGCCGGCGCCGATGGCGGTCGCAAGGCCGGCGTAGAAGGCCACGTGCGGCTCGTGCGTGGCGAGGGCGACTGCGAAGATCGGCGCGAGCGTCGACAGCGAGCCGTCGATCAGCCCGGTCATGGCAGGCTGGACTCGCTGCAGGAGGAACGTCTGCTGCCCAGTCATCTGACTAGAGTTTACCAGACGATGTGCAAATTCTCCGATCATAAGGCAAACCTGACAAACGCTGTTAGGGGCCCCTGACGTGCGGCTCAAGGTAACGCTCGAGTACGACGGCACCGGCTTCCGCGGCTGGGCTGCGCAGCCGGGTCTACGGACGGGCGAGGCGGTGTTGCGCGAGGCGCTCGGAGCCGTCTTTCCGCGGTGGGAAGGGCTCGCCGTGGCCGGTCGGACCGATACGGGCGTTCACGCACTCGCCCAGGTCGCGAGCCTGGACGCCGAGGGCGGACCGCCTGTCGAGCGCGCCACGGAGGCGCTGAACGCGGAGCTGCCGCCGGATCTCGCGGTGACGGCGGTCGAGGTCGCCGCGCCGGATTTCCACGCCCGCCACTCGGCGATCGCGCGCAGCTACCGCTATCGCGTCTACCGCCGCCGCTCCCGGTCGCCGTTCGAGGCGAGCCGCAGCTGGTGGTACCCGCGGCAACTCGACGAGGAGCGGCTCGCGGAGGCCGCCGACGTGTTGGTGGGCGAGCACGACTTCACCGCCTTCACGCCCACTGAGACCCAGCACGAGGTCTTCACCCGGACGGTCGAGTCAGCCGCGTGGCACCGCCGCGGCGAAGCGCTCGAGTTCGAGATCACGGCGGACAGCTTCCTTCGCCACATGGTGCGCACGCTCGTCGGGACGATGCTCGAACGGCCGCCGAGCGAACTCGCGTCACTGCTCGAAGGCATACCCAGGTCCGAAGCGGGTACGACCGCTCCCCCCTGGGGCCTCTATCTCGTTTCGGTTCGGTACGCCTCCTGACCCGGTGTCCGACACCAAGGCGAGCCGCGGAAAGCGCCGGTGAGCAGGCGCTTTCTGACTTTCGTATGGAATTCGTGACGCTCCCGTAACGGTGTCCGACGTGAGGGCATGGCCGAAACGGCCAAGCCCTCATCGGGCTAGTGGAACCTCGCGAGGCAGCGGCCTCCCGCTCCCGGGAGGCTGGACTTCTTGCACGGCGGGAGCTCGTCGCCGGAGCGGACGGACTCGACGACCTCCCGGATCGCCTCGAGCACGAGGTCCGGGTTGTCGTCCTGGATCCCGTGGCCGCTGCCCACCGCCTCGACGAGGCGGCCGTTCGTGGAGCCCTTCAGGTACTCCTTGCCGGAGTTGACCGCGGAGAGGAAGATCGCGGGCCGGTCGCCGAGCTTCACCTTCAGCAGGGGCGGATACGGGTCGCCGTAATCGACGCCGCCGGCGCCGTCCCTCAGGACGCCGGTCGCCTCGTAGGGATCGGTCCCGTCTACGTAGACCGCGCCGGCGACCTCGTCCGGATAGTCGGCGGAGTAGGCGAGCGAGTAGATGCCGCCGATCGAGTGTCCGACGTAGACGAACGGTCGGTCGACGTTCGCGAGGTCGAGCAGGTTGTGGAGCTCGCTCGCGACGAGTCTGACCGGAGCCGGCCGGTCGTCGGGCCGCGGATCGCTGCGACCCAGGCCGGCACGGTCGTAGGCGCAGGTGCGCGTCTCTCGACGCACATCGCCCTCGATGCGCTGCCAGGCGTCGACGTGGTCACCGCCCAGGCCGGCCTCGAGCAGCACGGTCGGCTCGCCTTGCCCGTGGCACTCGAGAAACAGCGGGTAGCCGCCCACGTCGAAGCGCTTGGCGAACGGGCGCTGCTGCTCGCTCCCGCAACCTGCCAGGACCGGGAGCGCAAGCGCGACCGCGAGGCACGCGAGGCTAGAAGCGGTACGAATGGCTGCGGCTGAGGAAGAAGCCGTGGTCGCTCGCGTTGCGGCAGCGCAGCCCCCGCAGGCGCGAGGTGCAGGTAAAGCCGCCGCGGGTCCAGCTCGAGCCGTATGCCAGGACACGTGAGCGGAGCAGGATCGCCGTGTCCCCGTGGCACGTGACCGTCGCCCGGCCGGTGCGGCCGAGGGAGTAGCTGTCGCCCCAGTCGAGGTCGCAGGCGCGCGGCCGCGGCGGACGCGGCCTCAGGCCGGTGCGGATGTCGCAGCGGAGGCTCGGGCCGGGGCCGAGGCCGCTCGTGTAGACGCAGCCGATGTTCCCCGAGGGGAGGCGGAAGGCCGCAACGACCGACGCGGATGCGCCGGCAGGCAGCGCAGCCGGCAGCGACGCGAACAGCGAAGCCAACAGCACGATCCCCAGGGCGCTCGCCTTCACGGGCCCGATCGTATCCGTCGCTAGCATCAACCCAGTGGCCGCACCGGCGCAGAAGGACGTGCAAACACGGCTCGACGAGCTCCGTGCCGAGCTCAACCACCACCTGTACCGCTACCACGTCCTCGACGACCCGGAGATCTCCGACGCCGAGTACGACCGCCTCTACGACGAGCTGAGGGCCCTCGAGGAGGCGTACCCGGATCTGACGACGCCGGACTCGCCGACCCAGCGCGTGGGCGCACCCCCCTCGGAGCGGTTCGGCAAGGTGACGCACCTGCAACCGATGGGCTCACTCGACAAGGTGACCGACGACGAAAGCCTTCGGAAATGGGCCGCCGACGTGCGCAAGCGGCTCGACTCGGACGAGCCCGTCGCCTATGTGATCGAGCCGAAGATCGACGGGTCCGCCGTCAGCCTCACCTACGAGGATGGTGCGTTCGTCCGCGGCGCCACGCGGGGTGACGGCTTCGTCGGAGAAGACGTGACGCCGAACCTCCGGACGGTCAAGTCGATCCCCCTGACGATGCGCACTCCGGATGGTGAACCGCCGCCGGCGACGCTCGAGGTTCGGGGCGAGATCTACATGTCGCTGCAGGCGTTCCGGCGGCTGACCGAACGGCAGGTGGCGGAGGACAAGAAGCCGTCACCGAACCCGCGGAACGCCGCGGCGGGGTCGCTCCGGCAGCTGAACCCGAACATCACCGCCGAGCGTGAGCTCTCGATCTGGGTCTACGGGGTCGGCCGGCGGGACGGCCTCACCGCGGAGACGCACAGCGAGACCCTCGAGTGGCTGCGCGAGCACGGCTTCCGGACGAACCCCTACGCCGAGCGCCTCGAGTCGATCGACGACGTGGTCAAGGCCTGCGAGGAATGGGAGCTCCGCCGTGCCGAGCTCGACTACGAGATCGACGGCATCGTGATCAAGGTCGACTCGCTCGACCAGCAGGCCCGCCTGGGCGCGCTCCACGAGCGGCCGCGCTGGGCGAGAGCGTTCAAGTGGGCGCCGATGACCGCGACGACCCGCTTGAACAAGATCGCGATCAGGGTCGGGCGCACGGGCGCGCTCAACCCCTGGGCGATGCTCGAGCCGGTCGAGGTCGGCGGAGTCACCGTCTCGCGGGCGACCCTGCACAACGAGGAGGACATCAACCGCAAGGAAATCCGCGAGGGCGACGACGTGATCGTCCAGCGGGCGGGCGACGTCATCCCGCAGATCGTCGGTCCCGCGGGCGCCCACCGACCGGGGACGAAAGTCTTCCGAATGCCGAAGAAGTGCCCTCTTTGCGGGGTAAACATCGTCAAGCCCGAGGGTGAGGCGATGCACCGCTGCCCGAACCGCGACTGCCCGTCGCGCGGGATCGAGACATTGAACAACTGGGTGATGGCCGCCGCGGACATCGAGGGGGTCGGAGAGCAGCTCGTTCGCCGCCTCTGGGATCTCGGGCTCGTCCGGTCCGTGCCCGACCTCTACCGGTTGACGAAGGAACAGCTTCTCGAGCTCGACGGCTTTCAGGAGAAGAGCGCGGGGAACGTCGTCTCCTCGATCGAGCGCTCGAAGGAGATCCCGTTCCGGCGGGTCCTCTACGGCCTCAACATCCCCGACGTCGGCGGCGTCACCGCGCGGATTCTCGCCAGCGCGTTCGGCTCGATCGACCGGCTCCTCGCCGCGACGGTCGAGGAGCTGCAAGAGGTGGACGGGATCGGCCCCGACCGAGCCGCCTCGATCGCGGAGTGGTTCGCCGACGAGGTCAACCGTGGCCTCGTCGAGGAACTGCGGGATCTCGGGCTGCGGCTCGAGGCGGGTGACGAGGACCGGCCCGTCGAGGGTCCTTTGAGCGGGCAGACGTACGTGATCACCGGCACGCTCGAGGACTACAGCCGCGACGAGGCGAAGACGGAGCTGGAGGCTCTCGGAGCGAAGGTCGGCGACTCCGTCTCGAAGAAGACGGCCGGTGTGATCGTCGGCGAGAGCCCGGGCTCGAAGCTCACGAAGGCCGAGAAGGCGGGCGTCCCGATCCTCACCGAGGCCGACCTGAAGAAGCTACTGCGCGGCTAGCACGGTCACGAACCGGTCCTGGGCGCGCCTCGCCCACCAGTAGGAGACGGGGTGGCCGTTCTGAAGCACCGAGAACACGTACCGCCTACGAACGTACCCGGAAAGGGTTGACGCGACGGACGTCGTGCCGGTCTTCGCGAGCACGGCTCCGCGCGCGGGCGGCCGGCGGAGCCGGTCGCGCAGCGTGCCGTTTCGGCCCGCGACCGCGAGAGCGGCAACGAACGCAGGCCTGATCTGCGGATCCTCCCAGGCGACGCGGAGGATCCCGACGAGCGCCCGCGCGGTGAGACGGTTGTAAGGCGAGAGCCCCGACCCGTCGACGAACCGCACGCCGCCGAGCGGGACGCCCGCGCCCGCGAGCACCTCCCGCACCTGTCGGGAACCGCCAAGGCTCGTCCCGACGCCACCGTCGACCGTGCCGAGCTGCTTGAGGAGCAGCTCGGCGGTGAAGTTGTCGCTCTCCCGGTCCATGAACCGGACGATCCGCGCGAGCGGGGGCGAGAGCACGTGCCCCAGCGGCTCCGCAGCCTCGCCGGCCCTGCCGACGAGTGCCCGGCCCGTGACCGTCACGCCGTTCCGACGGAGCGTGTCCTTGAAGAGCGAAGCTGCGGCGAGGGCCGGAACGGGGGCGTGCCGGTGCCGGAAC
>JBKPOY010000039.1:0-17621 GCA_046733295.1 Actinomycetota bacterium
CGCCTGTGCTCTGGCGAGCTCTTCGTCCACGACACTGAGTCTACGCGCGGCTTTTCGCCCCGGTAGCATCACGCCGGCCATGAGCGACGTCCTCATTCTCGCGGACACGTTGCGCTCCCCGGAGATGCGGCACGAGGTGCCGGTCGTCGTCCCGGATCCGTTCCTCTATCTGGAGCGAAACGGCGAGCGGCACGTCGCGATCTCGCCGCTGGAGGCCGAGCGCGTCGGCGGCCACGACGGGATCGAGGCCCACCCGTTCGAGACGTTCGGCTGGGACGACCTCGTTGCGCAGGGCATGCCCATGGAGGAGATCGAGCTGGAGACGTGGGTACGGGCGGCGAAGGAGATCGGGATCAGCGATGCGGTCGTGCCGCCGACCTTTCCGCTCGAGGTCGCCGACAAGCTGCGCGCGAGTGGTATCAACGTCTCGCCCGACCGTGAGTTCTTCGTCCAGCGGCGTCGCGTCAAGACCGAGGCCGAGCTCGAGGGGATCCGCAGGGCCCAGCGCGGCGCCGAGGCCGGCATGGACGCGGCGCGCGACCTCTTCCGCCGAGCGGAGGAGCAGAAGGGCGCCCTCGTCGTCGACGGGGAGCCGCTGACGACGGAGCTCGTCAAGCGCGCGATTCTCGATGCCTTCATCGAGAGGGGCCTGATCTCGGACGAGTTCATCGTCTCGCACGGAGCCCAGACCGCCGTGGGTCACGAGCTGGGCTTCGGCGAGATCGAGCCGAATGAGCCGATCGTCATCGATCTCTGGCCGCGCGACCCGCAATCCGGCTGCTACGCCGACATGACCCGCACATACGTGATCGGCGAGCCCTCCGAGGAGCTCGTCGAGTACCAGCGCCTCGTCCACCAGGCGCTCGAGCGCGCGCTCGAGGCCGTGAAGCCCGGCATCCCTGGCCGCGACGTCTACGTCCTCGTGTGCGAGTTCTTCCACGACGCGGGTTACCCGACGGGCCTCCACAAGCCGCAGGGTGAGGTGCTGCAGGACGGGTTCTTCCACGGCCTCGGTCACGGGGTCGGGCTCGAGGTCCACGAGCAGCCGTGGCTCAGCCGCTACCCCGGCGAGCTCGTCGCCGGGGACGTGATCACACTCGAGCCCGGCCTGTACCGCAGCGGCTACGGTGGCTGCCGGCTCGAGGATCTCGCGCTCGTCACGAAGGACGGCGCGGAGCTGATCACCGAGTACCCCTACGAGCTGAAGCCATGAGGCTCGCGTCCGCGAAGCGGACCGGTGGAGGGGGTCTGGGGGAACGGGCAGGGTCCCCCAGCAGAGCCAGCGGCTAGCGTGGCCACCGAGCAGCACGCCATCGAGACGATCCTGCTCGAGGAGCGGCGCTACCCGCCGCCTCAGGACTTCGCCGCGGAGGCGAACGCCGGGCCCGAGATCTACCAACGCGACTTCGAGGAGTTCTGGGAGACCGAGGGCCGCGAGCGTGTGACGTGGGTCGAGCCCTTCGAAAGTCTCTACGAGTGGAAGCCGCCGTATGCGAAGTGGTACCTGGGCGGCAAGCTCAACGTCTGCTTCAACTGCGTCGACCGGCACGTCGAGGCTGGCAACGGCAGCAAGGTCGCCTACCACTGGGAGGGCGAGCCCGAGGACGAGCGGCGGGAGATCACGTACGCGGACCTCCAGGACGAGGTCGTGCGCTTCGCGAACGGGCTGAAGAAGCTCGGCGTCGGCAAGGGCACCCCGGTCGCGATCTACATGGGCATGGTCCCCGACCTGCCGGTGGCGATGCTCGCCTGCACGCGGCTCGGAGCGCCGCACACCATCGTCTTTGGCGGCTTCTCCGCGGAGTCGCTGTCCGACCGGATGAACGACATGGAGTGCGAGGTCCTGATCACGCAGGACGAGGGTTGGCGGAACGGCGGCAAGGTGCCGCTGAAGCAGAACGCGGACGAGGCGCTCGCGAGCTCCCCGAGCGTCCGGCACTCGGTCGTCCTGCGCCGGACCGGCGAGGGCCCCGCGATGACCGAAGGGCGCGACGTATGGTGGCACGACCTCGTCGAGCCCGAGCCCGACGATCCCGCCTCATGCCCCTGTGAGCCGATGGACTCGGAGGACCTCCTGTACCTCCTCTACACGAGCGGGACGACCGCCAAGCCGAAGGGCATCGCTCACACCACGGCCGGCTACCTCGTCGGCGTCGCCACGACGCACCACTACATCTTCGACATCAAACCCGACTCCGTGTACTGGTGCGCGGCGGACGTCGGCTGGGTGACCGGGCACAGCTACATCGTCTACGGGCCGCTCTGCAACGGGACGACGAGCGTCCTCTACGAGGGCGTGCCGAACTTCCCCGACAAGGACCGCTGGTGGGCGATCGTGGAGCGGTACAAGGTCGACATCCTCTACACCGCGCCGACGGCGATCCGCTCGCACATGAAATGGGGGCCGGAGTACGCCGAGCGGCACGACCTCTCCTCCCTGCGGCTGCTCGGCTCGGTCGGCGAGCCGATCAATCCCGAGGCCTGGGTCTGGTACCGCGAGCACATCGGCGGCGATCGCTGCCCGGTCGTCGATACGTGGTGGCAGACGGAGACCGGGATGATCCTGATCACGCCGCTTCCAGGAATCACGACGCTCAAGCCGGGATCTGCCACCCGGCCGTTCCCGGGGGTCGATGCGGCAGTCTACGACGAGCAGGGCAAGGAGGTCGCCCCGGGCGGCGGCGGCTACCTCGTGCTGCGCCGGCCCTGGCCGGCGATGCTGCGCGGGCTCTACAAGGAGGACGAGCGCTATCGCGAGACGTACTGGTCGCGGTACCCGGAGACCTACTTCGCGGGCGACGGGGCGCGAATCGACCAGGACGGCGACTTCTGGCTCTTGGGCCGGGTGGACGACGTGATGAACGTGTCGGGCCACAGGATCTCCACGATCGAGGTCGAGAGCGCGCTCGTCGACCACCAGAAGGTTGCCGAGGCCGCGGTCTGCGGGCGCGCCGATCCGACGACCGGGCAGGCAATCGTGGCCTTCGTCTCGCTCAAGGGCGGCGAGGACGGCTCGGTCGAGATGCTCGACGAGCTCCGCGACCACGTCGCGAAGAAGATCGGCAAGATCGCGCGCCCGGCCAACATCGTCTTCACCCCGGAGCTGCCGAAGACTCGCTCCGGGAAGATCATGCGCCGCCTCCTCCGCGACGTTTCCGAGCACCGGGAGCTCGGCGACACGACGACGCTCGCCGACCCCACGGTCGTTTCGGAAATCAAGGATCGCGCCCAAACCGAGCGCGGCTCGGACGAGTAGGCTCGGCTAGCGGTCGGCGATCGGCGCGCCGCTGTCCTTCGCGTCCGCCCCCAGCCGATCGAAGGCCTCACGCGCGATGTCGATCGCGCCGAGGCCGGCGCCGGTCTTGAGGACGCGGAGCGAGTTCACTGCCGAGAGCGCGTTCGAGATCGAGTCGGCCAGGCGCCTCAGCCGCGGGCCGTCGCAGACCGCGTCCGTTCGCGCGACCTTGAGCTCGTGGTAGGCGAACAGGGCGGCCGCGCCCGCCTTGACGAGCGCCTTCGTCCGTCCGGGTGCGCTCTTCCTGAACGCTCCGGAGCGGTACGGCTTGAGGATGTAACGGTGGAAGGCGCCGAACGCGAGGCCGGCGTGGAGTGCGAACTTCACCTTCGGAAACCGCACGGTCCCGCTGCAGGCGAGTCCGGTCTTGCCCTGGGCGTTGGTGGTCGTCGTGACCTTCGCGTCCCCGCAGCCTGCCGCCGCCAGCACGACGAGGATCAACGCGAGCGCGGCGAGCCCCTTGGGCATCTCGTGGACGATCCTGCCCGCGAGCCGGGCCGGGAAACGTGAGTCTGAGGCCTTCGGCTAGCCGACGATCGCTTCGAACTTCTCGGCGTCTTCGAAGGGGCCGATCAGCGCGAGGTTGAGACCGCTGCCGCCGATCACGTCCTGCGCGACGCGCTGGATGTCGTCGGCGGTGACGGCGTCGAGGCCTTCCTGGACCTCCTTCGGATCGACCGCCTCACCCTCGAGCACCTCGCGCCTGAGACCGAACATGATCATTCCCTGCGGGTTCTCGAGCTGGAGGAGGAAACGGCCCTTCGCGAGGTTGCGCGACTTCTCGAGCTCCTTGGCCTCGACCGGCTCGTCCGTGATCCGTCGAAGCTCGCGGACGATCGTCTCGACCGCCTCGTCGGCGCGGTTGATGTCGACGCCCGCCTGTGAGTAGAGCGAGCCGGTGTCCGTGTAGCTGTGGTTGAGGCCGAAGACGTAGTAGGCGAGACCCCGGCGCTCGCGCACCTCCGTGAAGAGCCGCGAGGACATGCCCGTCCCGAGCACCGTCGCGAGCAGCTGCAGCGTGTACCGATCCCGGTGCTTCAGTGGATAGCTCGGGACGCCCAGGCAGAGGTGCGCCTGGTCGGACTGCTTGTGGTGGATCTTGACGCGGGCGCCGTTCGAGGCCTGGACCTCGGCGGCTTGGGGATCGCCTGTGTCGGCGTCCTCGAGGTCGCCCAGCAGCTGCTCGATCTTCTCGACGGCGTCGTCGCCGACGTTGCCGCCGAGGCCGACGACCATCCGCGAGGGCTTGTACCAGCGGCCGGTGTACTCGAGGAACGTGTCGCGGCTGGCGTCGCGAATCGTCTCCTTGCGGCCGATGATGTCCCAGCCGAGCGGCTGGTCTCCGTAGAGGAGCTCCTCGTAGACACCGCCGATGAAGTCGCGCGGCGTGTCGTAGTACATGTTCATCTCCTCGACGATCACGCCCTTCTCGCGCTCGATCTCCTCCTCGGCGAACTTCGAGTTGCGGAGCATGTCGACGAGCACGTCGAGCGCGGTGTCCCGGAACTCGGCGGCGCACTTGACGTAGTACCCCGTGTACTCCTTGCCCGTAAACGCGTTGAACTCGCCGCCGATCCCGTCGACCTCGGTGCCGATGTCCCGCGCGGTGGGGCGGTTCTCGGTTCCCTTGAAGAACATGTGCTCGGCGAAGTGGGCGATGCCGTTCGTCTGGCGGGTCTCGTATCGGGAGCCGGCCGCGAGCATGATCATGCAGGTGACCGACGTCCCCTGGGGCATCGGCGCCAGCAGAACGCGGAGGCCGTTGCCGAGGGTGTGGCGCTCGAACGTGCTCATGCCGTGACCTCGCTGCAGCGCAGTGCCTGCAGTGCCTTGCAGACCGGGTTCAGCGGCCGCGCCGCCATGTCGGCACGGCCTTTTTCGAGGCATCGCAAGCGACGGCTCATGCCACGACCGCGGTCATCTTCTCGCGCCATTCGGCCGGCAGCGGCACCGGCTCGCGGCGGCCGTAGTCGTAGGCGACCTGGACGGTCTTTGCCTCGGCGACCACCTCGCCGTCGACGCGGAGGACGTAGTCGAGGTCGAAGCTCTTCGTGCCGAACCGGCTCGCGCGCACCGAGATCTCGAGCTCCTGTCCGAGGCGGACTGGCGCTTTGAAGTCGATCTCGACACGGGCAACGATCATGTTCATGTCTTCGAGTCCCGTCGCGGCCCCGACCTGGGAGAGGAAGGCAACGCGCGCCTGCTCAATGTAGGTCAAGAAAACCGCGTTGTTAACGTGGCCCATAGGGTCGAGATCACGAAAGCGCACGTGCTCCACGTGCGTGAAATCGGTCCCTGACACTGGGCGGGATGCTAGCGACGGGCGCCGAGCCGGCGTTCGAGGTTCTCGCGGACGGCTGGCCAGTCCTCCTCGACGATCGCGTAGAAGGCGGAGTCGCGAACCTCGCCGTCGCGAACGAGCATGTGCTTGCGGAAGATTCCCTCGAACCGGGCCGGCAGAGCCTCCATCGCCCGCCGAGAGCGCTCGTTCCGCGCGTCCGTCTTGAACTCGACCCGCATGCATCCGCACCGCTCGAAGGCGTGCTCGAGCATCAGGAGCTTCGCCTCGATGTTGCAGCCGGTCTGCCACATCTCGCTGCGGAGCCAGGTGTGCCCGATCTCGACGCCGCGGTGCTCGGGCCTGAGGGTGAGATAGCGGGTGCTTCCCACGACACGCCCGCTCTCGAGGTCGATGGTCGCGAACGGGACCTCGTCTCCGGCGGCAAAAGCCTCCTGCAGCTGCGCCCACCAGCGATCGAAGGCGTTCCGGTCGGCACCGACGTCCAACGAGGTCAGTCGCCAGACCTCGGGGTCTTGCGCCGCCTCCCAGAGCCGCTCCTCGTGACGTGGCTCGACCGGCTCGAGCGCGACGAGCCGTCCGTCGAGCCGCCGGGAGAGCTCGGGCCACATCAGCGGTCCTCGAGGCGGTAGACGAAGCGGACGGCGCTCCAGTCGTCGTCGTAGGCGATGCTCTTGTTGTCGACGAGGCCGGCCTCGAGCCCGATCCGCTGGACGGCCTCGAAGGTGAGGTCGGTCTCGATTTTCGAGCTCTTCTTCGGGTACACGACCCAGAGGCCGTCCGCAGGGGCGAGCGTCTTCTTGAGCCGGGGGAAACGCCGCTCGAGCTCCTCCTGCCGGGTGGTGAAGTAGACGACCACGTCGGCGCCGGCCTTCGCGCCCAGCTTCTTCGTCAGCGGGGTCGATGAGTAGTCCTTTTCGGCCATCCGTAAAGCCCTCGTAATGATTTTGCCGAGAGGGCTTGCGGCCCCCTCCCGAGCGTCGTCTACCTTGACGAAACAGTGCTCGAGATGCTCCATCTGCTCACCGTCGCCTCCCTGCTCGCCGCCGCGTGGCTCGTGTCGCGCGGGGCTGCCTACGTGGCCCGCAAAGTCCTTGTCTGGCACGACCGGCGCAGCGAGGCGGCGGCGGCGACCGTCGCCGTGCGGATCGCGAACGTGAAGCGGCGCGAGACGACCGTGGCCGTGATCCGGGCGGCGATCGCGTACGCCGCATTCACGGTCGCGGTCGTGCTCTCGGCCGCGCAGCTCACGGGCGGGCTCGACAGGCTCTCGACCCTCGCCGGCGCATCGTTCGTGATCATCCTTGCGGGCTTTGCGATCCAGCGTGTGCTGATGGACGTGATCGCCGGAACGATGATGTTCCTCGAGCGCTGGTACCACGTCGGCGACACGATCGCGATTCCCACGCTCGAGCTCCAGGGGGTCGTCGAGGACGTCTCGCTCCGACGCACGAAGCTGCGCACCCTCGCGGGCGAGACCATCCACGTCTCGAACTCGCAGGTGCCGGCCGTCCGCGTCCTGCCCGAGGGGTTGAAGGACTTCGCGATCGAGCTCTTCGTGACCGACCGTGAGCGGGGCGAGCGTCTCGTGAGTGCGCTGCAGACGCTGTTGCCAGAGGGGCCAACCACCTTCTCGAAGCGTCCCAGGGTCGAAGAGGTGAACGAGCTCGACGAGCGCCTGGTGCGGATCCGGCTGCGGGCTTCGGTCGTGGCCGGACGAGAGTGGCTTGTCGAGGGGTTCGTCCTCGACCTGCTCAAGGAGCGCGCCGAGGAAGGCCTGATCGTCCACGGCCCCGTGGTGTTCGGTCTCGACGAGCAGGCCGCCCGCAGCTTCGCCCGTGCGAGCGCTGCGACGCGGTGGCAGCCGCGGCCGTCGATCGAGCCGACCGCCTAGCCGCTCAGCGCTACGGCCCTGCCACTCCGGAACTCGCTGTGTTCGCTGCGACTGGACCGGTCTCGCGGACCACGACTTCATCCCGGCCGAGCCCGTTTCGGATCAGCCAGTGCCCGGTGTCCGGGTAGCAAACATTGGCTGGCAACCCGTCGTCGACAAGAACAGGGCGCGCATGACCGACTCGCCGCGATTTGAGCAGCCGGTGAGCACTACAGCCCTACAAGCTCGGCCAGCAGCCGGTCAACCTCGTCCGCGGTGTTGTAATGGACGATCCCGACCCGCACCGCGCCCTCGTCCAACCCGAGCCGCTGCATGACCTCAAGGGCGTAGTAGTTGCCGTGCCAGACCGCGAAGCCACGCTCGCCCAGGTGCTCGGCTACGGCGCGCGGTGATCGACCTTCGACATTGAAGGCGAAGGTCGCAACCCGGCTATCCATGCCGGTTACGCCGTAGAGACGGCAGTTGTCCGGCAAGCCGTCCAGGAACCGTTGACCAAGCTCACGCTCGTATGGCTGGATCGCGTCCCAGCCGATGGACTCGATGTATTCGACTGCTGCGACGAACCCCGCGAGAAGCTCGTGAGGCAGGGTGCCGGTCTCGAACCGATGCCCTAGCGGTTGGTCGGATTGTGGCCGCACCTTGTACGGCCGCCACTGCTCCAAAAGCTCCGATCTCGCGTACGCCAAGCCCAAGTGCGGCCCGTAGAACTTGTACGGCGAGCAGATCACCACGTCGGCGCCCACCGCCGCGACGTCGATGGGTGCATGCGGGGCGTAGTGGACGGCGTCCACCCAGGCGAGCGCGCCGGCCTCGTGGGCGAGCTCCGCGACCCGGGCGGCGTCGACGACGGTGCCCACCGCGTTCGACGCCCACGGGAACGCGACGACGCGTGTTCGCTCGGACAGCTGGGCGGCGAGGTGATCGAGGTCGAGCGACGTGTCGTCGGCGATCTCCGCGAAACGGATCTCCAGCCCGAGATCGCGGGCCAGCTCGAGCCACGGCGAGACGTTGGCGTCGTGGTCGAGGCGGGTGACGACGACCTCGTCGCCTTGGCGCCAGCCGCGCGCGGCGGCCCGAGAGAGGGCGAAGTTGAGCGTCGTCATGTTCGCGCCGAAGACGACCTCCTCGTCCGAGCACCCGAGGAACCCAGCGCCGGTGCGTCGAGCGTGGGCGATGAGCGCTACGGAGCGGCGGCTGGTCTCGAACGGCCCGCCGACGTTCGCGTTCGCTTCCCGCAGGTAGGAAACGATGGCTTCGATCACGGTGTCGGGGGCCTGTGTGCCGCCGGGCCCGTCGAAGAACGCCAGCTGCCGTTGAAGAGCGGAAAAGCGCCCCCGCACCGTGCCGACATCGAGGGCGACCGCGCTCACGCGGCAACGCTAGCAGTGGCCGGAGTACTCATTTGAAATCAGGTCGTCGGCGTGCAAGGGTCGCGTCGGTCATCGAAGAGGGAGACAACATGAGCGAGTCGATCGCAGCGCCCGCGACGCAGGTTGCCGACGATGCCACGACCGGTCCTGTCGTCGAGGCGCACCAGTTGACGAGGCGGTACGGGGAGGGCGATACGGCGGTCGACGCTCTTCGCGGGGTCGACCTCGAGGTGGAACGCGGGAAGCTGACCGGCGTGATGGGCCCGTCGGGCTCCGGCAAGTCGACGCTGATGCACATCCTCGCCGCCCTCGACAAGCCGACCGACGGCTACGTCGTCCTGGCCGGGACGAAGCTCGGCGAGCTGGGCGACACGGAGATAACGAAGCTTCGGCGCAAGCACATCGGCTTCATCTTCCAGTTCTTCAACCTGCTGCCCATGCTCACGGCGGAGGAGAACGTCCTCCTGCCGACGACGATCTCCGGCGACAAGCCGGACAAGGACTGGTTCGAAGGGCTGATGAAAACGGTTGGTCTTCAGGACCGGCGCACGCACCGGCCCGCCGAGCTCTCGGGTGGCCAGCAGCAGCGCGTCGCGATCGCCCGGGCACTCGTCTCGCGGCCAACGGTTGTCTTCGCGGACGAGCCCACCGGCAACCTCGACTCGAAGACGAGCGAGGAGATCCTCGAGCTGATGCGCAACTCCGTCGATTCGTACGGGCAGACGACCGTGATGGTCACGCACGACCCGCGCGCCGCCGCGATCGCCGACCGGATCCTCTTCCTCGCCGACGGCCTGATTGTCCGCGACATGCCCCGCTCCGAGCCGAGCGCCGTGATCGCGGCGATGGACGAGCTCGGCGCGGATTGATGGTCGCCGTCGCGCTGAAGGGACTGGCCGGGCGCAAGTTTCGCGCCTCTCTGACCGCCCTGGCGGTGGTCCTCGGGGTGGCGATGATCAGCGGCACCTACGTCCTCACAGACACGATCAACAACGGCTTCGACACGATCTTCACGCAGTCGTACAAGAACGCCGATGTGATCATCAGCGGCAAGGCCGCCTTCGAGAACAACGAAGGCAACGGCGTCGAGACACCGTCGTTCCCGGAGTCGATTCTCACGAAGGTGCGGGCGTTGCCGGACGTCTCGGTCGCGGAGGGCTCCGTCACGAGCGACCAGGTCCGATTGCTCAAGAAGAACGGCAAGGTGGTCGACACGGGCGGCGCCCCGCCGCTCGGCTTCTCCGTCGATCCGAGGTTCCAGAGCTTCAACCCCACCGAGCTCACGGCCGGCGACTGGCCGCGCGGGCCCGGCCAGGTCGCGATCGACAACCACACAGCGGACGCGAACGGCTACAAGGTCGGCGATTCGATCGGCGTCCAGTCGAACGGGGCCGCCCAACAGTTCCGCATCACCGGGATCGCGAAGTTCTCCGGTGTCAGCTCGACCGGCGGCGCGACGTTCGCCCTCTTCGCGCCGAAGACGGCGCAGGAGCTCTTCGGCAAGGTCGGCCAGCTCGATCTGATCCGGATCCAGTCGAAGGCCGGCGTCTCCACGAGCAAGCTGGTGTCACAGATCAAGCCGCTCCTGCCGACGACAGCGACCGTGCGCAACGCGGCGCAGCAGGTGAAGGAGGACAAGAAGAGTCTCGGCAGCTTCATCGACTTCCTCCAATACGCGCTGCTGGCATTCGCCGGGATCGCGCTTTTCGTCGGCTCGTTCGTGATCGCTAACACGCTGTCGATCACGATCGCGCAGCGCACGCGCGAGTTCGCCACGCTGCGCACGATCGGCGCGTCACGGCGGCAAGTGCTCTGGTCCGTCGTGCTGGAGGCGTTGATCGTGGGACTCCTGGCCTCGATCGTCGGCCTCTTCCTCGGCCTCGGCCTCGCCAAGGTGCTGAACCGGCTGTTCGTCGCGGTCGGGATCGACCTCCCGCAGGGCGACACCGTGTTCGCCACGCGCACCATCATCGTCTCGATCGTCGTCGGGACCCTGATCACGCTTTTGGCGAGCCTGCGTCCGGCCCGCCGCGCGACGCGAGTGCCGCCGATCGCGGCCGTTCGCGAGGGCTCGGTCCTGCCGGAGTCGCGCTGGGCGAAGTACGGGCCGGTGACAGCGCTCGTCGTCCTCCTCGCCGCGATCGCGCTCGTCTGCGTCGGCACGCTGGCGAGCAGCCTCCCCACGGCAACGCAGTTGCTCGCGCTCGGTCTCGGCGTGCTACTGCTGTTCTTCGGGGTCTCGATGAACGCAGCGAGGGTGGTGCGCCCGCTCGCGGCCGTGCTCGGAGCGCCGGCGCGGACGATCGGTGGCGCGCCGGGGATCCTCGCCCGCGACAACGCGACGCGAAATCCCGCCCGCACGGCCTCGACGGCCTCCGCGCTGATGATCGGCCTCGCGCTTGTCACCTTCGTGGCCATCTTCGGCCAAGGCCTCCGCGCGTCGTTCGAGGACGCCGTCAACAAGCTCTTCATCGCCGACTACGCGCTCACCTCGACCGGCAACTTCCAGCCGATCTCGGCGAAGGCCGGTGAAAGCCTCGTCGGCAAGCCCGGCGCCAGCCTCGTCTCGCCGATCCGGGCCGGCTCGGCCAGGTTCCTGGGCTCGGTCCACGACATCAGCGGCGTTGAGGCCAACATCCCGGAGACGGTCCACCTCGACTGGAAGCAAGGCAACGACTCGATCCCGGGGAAGCTCGGCTCGAACGGCTTCTTCACCAGCTCGAAGTACGCGGACGACCACAACCTTCACGTCGGCACTCCCGTTTCCGTCCAGTTTCCGGCGGGCGAACGGGTGAAGCTCCGCCTCCGAGGCACCTACGAAGAGCCGAAGGGCGGATCGCCATTCGGTGACGCGGTCATCTCGACGACGCTTTTCGACAGGCACAACCCGAGGCCGCAGGACCTGATGGTCCTGATCAACACCCCGGATGGCGTCAGCGACGCCAACACAGCCACTCTCGAGGACGACGTGCGCGGTTTCGCGGACGCGAAGATCCAGACGCGTGACGAGTTCATTTCGTCCTCCGAGGAGCCGATCAACCGGCTGCTCAACCTCCTCTACGTCCTGCTCGCTCTCTCCGTGATCGTCAGCCTGTTCGGGATCGTCAACACGCTCGTGCTCACGGTGTTCGAGCGGACGCGCGAGCTCGGGATGTTGCGCGCGGTCGGGATGACGCGCCGGCAGACGCGGATGATGATCCGCTACGAGAGCATCGTCACGTCGCTGATGGGTGCCGCGCTCGGCATCGCCGTCGGGACGTTCCTCGCCGCGCTCGTGATCCACGCCCTCTCCGGCGAGGGGCTCGTCTTCTCCTTCCCGGTGATGACGATCGTCTACTTCGTGCTGGCCGCGATCATCGTCGGCATCCTGGCGGCGATCCTGCCCGCCCGGCGGGCCGCCCGGCTCAACGTGTTGGAGGCGCTCCAGTACGAGTGAGGAAGCGCGGGCGCTGACGTCCGGTTGACGGCCTAGCCTGCTCATCGATGCGCAGGCTCCGTCCGCTCACCGAGGCCGAGTGCTATTGCCGCTGCTACGGCGGCGGCGACGAGTCGGTGAAGGTCATCCGGCTGCCGAAGCAGCAGCGGGAGACGCGCCTGACGGGCGAGCGGTTGAGGCTTCTCTTCGAGCGCCGCCTCGATCTGCGCGAGCCCGGGCTGGCCGCATGAGCTGCACGCGCCATCCACGCGGCTCCTGGCGCGTCTGGACCCCGCGGCGGAGCTCCAGCCGCCGCGCCCAGCGCTGGCACGGCCTCGGCGCCGGTTGGTCGTCGAGCGCCGGCCCCGGCGTCTGCCGCCCGCGCTCGGCCGCGCGACGCTGAACTCGAGCGCCGTCCCCGACGTCCTCGCGCCCGATCTCAGGGTCGTCTTCTGCGGGATCAACCCCGGCCGAGTCTCGGCCGCCGCCGCTGCTCACTTCGCGAATCCGCGCAACGACTTCTGGCGGCTGCTGCACGAGGCCGGCTTCACCCCGCGGTTGCTGGCGCCCGAGGAGCAGTTCGAGGCGGTGAGGTTCGGAATCGGCCTGACGAACGCCGCCTACCGCACGACGCCCGGCTCGGGCGACCTCCGGCGCGCCGACTTCGAGGGGGCCGCCGAGCGGCTGACGGCGCTCGCGGAAGAGCTGAGACCGCGCTGGATCGCATTCGTCGGCAAGGAGGCTTACCGCGGCGCGTTCGGCGTGCGATCCCAGCTGGGGGAGCAAGAGCAGCGTCTGGGCGGAGGAACGCGCCTCTTCGTGCTCCCGTCGACCTCCCCGGCAAACGCAGCCGTTTCCTACCCGGAACGGCTGCGCTGGTTCGAGTCGCTGGCGCGAATGCTCTGACGGCGACGAACGCGTACTCGCCGTTCGCCAAGAGAGCCGCCATGACCGCTGATCCTGTCCGGAGAACGCCTCTCACGACGCCGAACTCCCGTAAGGGGGGAGCCTCACTGCCGAGGGAAGGCTGATTGCCTCTAGGCCTGATCCGGGTTGCAGATCCCCTTCCTACCCGTTATGGTCGCGGTTCGTCTGGCGGCAAAGGGGTCTGCGGTGGCTTCGGAGCGGCAAGGGGCGTTCGGTGCGGCAACCGGCGATGATCGACCCAGGGCCACACGGCGGGCCGCTTTCCGACCCGTTGCGCTCGCGCTCGCGGTCGTCTGCGCGGCGCTGGCGTGTGGGCCCTCGGCGGCTGCGGGCATTCAGCAGGGAAAAACCGGCACCCGCCCTGACGCCGAGCCGCTCTGGTCGGCCTTTCCGCTCGACCGGTCCCAGCAGTCGGTTGAGCCGACGAAGACGGTCCTCGAAGCGGCGGAGACACGGCCTCGCACTCCGGCCCCATCCCGGGAGTCCGGGAACAGCACGTTCTTCCTCCTCATGGCGGTTGCCGCCGCCCTTACATTCCTGGTTGGGTTCGCCGCAGTGCTCGGGACAGCAGCACTGCGTCTCGCTCGGTCGCGCCGAGGTCGCGCGAGAACGGCCGCTCTCTCATTCCATCCACCCAAAGGAGAATCAAGCATGACGAACCTCAGACGCAAGTTGTGGGCGCGTGACGAACAGAATCCGTCGGTTCCACAGTCCCAGGAGCAGGTTTCGAGTGAGGGCAGGAGCTCGAAAACCACAGTGGAGAGAGTCTCGGCGTATGCGAACAAGGGGCGCGACACGGTGGCCGTCGAAGGCGGTATGGAGACGCCGGCCGAACAGGTTGCCGACGAGGAGCCCACGCCGGCGGAAGCAGAGACACCCGCCGATCTCGCAGCCGTCGGCGAAGAAGTCGGCACAGTCCTGCAGTCGGCGCACGAAGCCGCTGCGAGGATTCGCAGCACGGCACTCGAGGAGGCCGAACGGCTCCGCAGCGAAGCCGAGGCCGCCGCCGCGGCCGAGGTCAATGAGGCGCGCAGGGTCGCTGAGAGTGAACGTGCGGACGGAACTCGTATTCGAGCCGAGGCCGAGGCCCATGCCAAGGATGCGCGAGCTGCGGTGGATACGTTTGCCCAGCAGCGGCGGACCGAGGCGGAGCGCGACGCGGCGCGGATCCTGGAGGAGGCGCGGACACGTCTTGCGAACGCAGACGCCGAGGTCGACGCACGAATGCGCCAAGCCGATGCAAAAGCGCGTGAGCGTGTGGACGCGCTGCAAGCGACGGCTGAGCGCTACGAAAAACGGCTTCAGAGCATGCTCGTCGTCTTCCGTGGCATGAGCGGGCAGCTCGAAGACCTGCTTGGGCTGCCTCGAACAGAGCCCACCGACAATGGCGAGCCTTCGGATGAAGCGATCGAAAGCGCGCTCCGGCTCGATCGGTCCGGCTCACGCGTCACGTGAGCTTCGGGTCGCCGATTCGTCAGTTGGCGATGAGCCAGGCTACGACCAGCGAAATCCCGATCCCGAGCCCGTATAGGGTGATCTCGAAGCGGCGCCTGCGCAGGAACCTTTGCGTTTGATGCAGGAGGCTGATCGGGCCCCGCGCGAGCCGTGATGCTCCAGGCGCGATCCCCCGTCGACCGCGAATCGCGAGCCGCCTGTGAAAGGCGCGCCGGGGTCGAGCATCTGCGCCCCCTCCATGTGACGCCTGGCCTCCCGCCTCGTCTTCGACCGACTGCCGCAACCGAGCAATCTCGCGGTCGAGCCGTTCCTCGGCATTACGGTCCCGAAGCGACTGTGGTCGCGGCATGGTTCTCTTGTCGACAACGCGGCTCTGGCGAAACATGCGAGGGATCTCGAGGCATGCTGCCATACCCCTGCTTTCGTTGTCATGGCCCCGCTAGGCGAGGGCCAGCCGCGGTAGAGCTCGCGCGGTTCGTGAATCGCCTCTCTCTAGAACCGAAGATTTTTCGGCTCGAGGACAGAGGCGCGAAAGGGGCTTGCCTGCGTGAGGCTTAGCGTCGTCCTCACCTTAGTGCTGCTCGTCATCGCGGCGCCGGCAGCCGGCCGGGCGCTCCGCTGGTACTGGCCCACCGCCAAGGTCATGCGCGTAATCGATGGCGTGCGAGTACGCGTCGGAACTCGCGTGATTCGCATCCACAGCGAGACGACGCTCTGCTCGGGCGAGGGCCCTTCAGTCCGCCGCAGAGGGATCCGAATGTGGAGCCGCTTCTCATGCACGTTCACGACCTTCACCAAACAAGGCCTTGATCGTGACCTCGATTTCCGGGTTCGAGTCAAAGGCTCAACGCGGTTTGTGATCAGCGAGGCCCACTGGGTCGGCAACACGCGCTAGCGCTCGGTGCGGAGGCTCACCGGATCCTCAGCGGCGTTCCGACGGGCATCAGGCGGCTGAGCCGGAGAATGTCCGAATTTCGCATCCGGATGCAGCCGTGCGAGACCCGGCCCGGGATCAGCTCCGGCATGTTGGTTCCGTGAACCCCGACGATGCCGCCTCCCGGCCAGTCGGTGAGTACCTCCGATCGTGCGCTTGTTCCGTAGGCGATAGGTCCGTAGAAGGGATCACCGAACCCGGTGAGCTTCTCGCGAATGTAGAACCGCCCGGTGGGCGTCGGTGACTCTGCACGGCCGACCCCGACCGCGGCGCGGAAGACGGCGCGGCCGTCGCGGAAAAGCGTGGCTCTGAAGCGCTCGCGATCAACCACCAGGCGTGTGTGGACGAATCCGTAGCCGCCGAGGGCTCGACGCGGAATCCATGCCGTCCGGTCGTTCGGTAGAACGGGCAGCCGGATGTGAACCTGCTGACCGCTCGGCTTCGTCACTTCACCGAGCACGAGCACGATGTTCGCGGTCCCCTCGGGAGTCTCGGTCGCGAGCTCTGCCACGGGGACCGCGGTGGGAGACGGACCGCGCCGGGCTGTGACCGCCCGAATCACGGGAGCGAAGCGCGCGCGAGTTTCCCCCTTGCGGAGCCGGACCGGCCGACCTACGACGAACGCAGGATGCGCCGGGCTCGGCACCCGCCCGGCCGCCGCGGAAAGGGCGGTGAGGGGCGAGCCGCCAGAATTTTCGGAACGGCCGTGGCCAAGCGTCGAACGAAGGCCGGTCGCCAAGACCAGCAGGGCGAGGCCGGCTCCCAGCGCGAGCGCCGTCCGCCGCTTCGGCATCGTCAGCCTGTCAGGCGGGGTTGCCCTCGATCCGATGTCTTCGGCTTAGAGGCGACGAAGTGTGTCGAGGCGATCAGCCGAGCCATCCTCTCCTGCGATGCCGGCTTGTCGAATGCCGTCGTCGCGGGCTTCAACCCGACGATGTGGCGGATCCAGGCTGCATGCCGTGTCTCGACCGAGTGGAGCGTGACGACCGCGGCGAGGATCGATCGTGAATCGAGGCGAGGCGCCTGCCACTTGAGGAGCGCTGCAGTGAGGTCCTCGAACGCGACGGCGGTCCGGATGAACGCTTGCTCATCCGAAGTCACCCTGCCGTAGTTGAAGCTGGGACTCGGGACGGTCTTGCGCCCGAGCAGATCCTTGATCGCATGCACATGCGCCCGTTCGTGTGCGCCGACGACCCGGGCCCAGGCGAGCGTCTTCGCTGTCAACGCGCCCAACCGCTCCGCTTCCGTGTACAGGCCCGCCTGCAGGTACTCGAGCGCGAGATCGAACCGCAGGATCGCGACGTCGTTCTTCGTATCAGCGGTCACCGCATCTGCATCGGCCGCTGCAAACAGCGCGCCGGCGCCCGCGGCGGCGAGAGATCGGCGCAGGAACGCGGCACGATTTCCCGTGAAGGCTGTCGCCGCCGTCTCTTGAAGCACGCCGTCCACGTCGATCTCGCCGATCGTGCGTACGACGTTCTCGCTATCGCCCATGGTCCTCCGCTCGTGGCTTGGTCTTCATGCGACCTTCAAATAGCCGGTCTTGTTGAGAATGGACACCACCTCGCCGGCGGTGGCTCCGGGATCGGCCGCGCGCGGAGCGGGCTCTTGCCCGGCGAGATCGCTGATCCAGGCTGCGTGCCGACCTTCCACCGAGACGATCTCAGCAGCACCCACTAGCGCCCGCTTCGTGAGGTTGGCGGCCTGCCCGTTGTACGCCGCGACGCCGGTGTTCTCGAGCAGAACGGCGGCCGCGAGGAACTTGCGCTGATCCCGCGTCGCGTCGCCGAAGTCGAACGAAGGCCGCTTGCGTGCGTGCGGACCGAGCGCCTTTCGCAGGTACTCCACGTGCTCGCGCTCGTGCCCGCCGACTATTTCGGCGAACTCGGCCACTTCGCCTCGGAGCCGCCCCTGGTCGACAGCCTCACTGTAGAAACCGGCTTGCAGGTACTCGAGGAGCAGGGCGAAGTTGAAAATCTTCTGATCTTGGGCCTGCGAAGGCGCCGCGCTCGCCGAGCGGGCTCGCGGCCCG
>JBKPOY010000040.1:0-7679 GCA_046733295.1 Actinomycetota bacterium
CCGCCGGAGCGGACGTCGTCGGACGGTAGCGGCCCAGGAAGATCAGCTCGTTTCCGACGGGAGGCGGATTCTGACCGATACAGAATGCGGATTCCAGGATCGGGTCGATCTCGTCGACGATCCCGTGGATCGTGAAGGGCGAGCCGAAGGGGAGGTAGGTACCGTGTTCGGTGTAGGACAGCTGGGTGCGGAGCTGGCCGGTCGGCGGGTTCACGCCGCCCTTGTCCTCGCAGCTGAAGTTGACGCCGAACGAGGCCGGGCCAGTGAACCCGGCGGTAGGCGGCAGCTGTCCGCCACCAGTGGCGGTGCACGCCGTCACCACCGCAACGAGGACGACGGTCGCGGCGCACGAGAAGGATCGCCGTAGGAACTGAGGTGCGCTGGTCTTCATAGGTATCTCCAAAGTCGGGGCCACGGGCAGTCTTGCGCTACAGCGATGCCCAGCGGACGACGTCCACCGAAGGCCACATCGAACCGATGGCCATGTATGCCGGTACTGGTGGGTGATGTGCGCCGTGTTGCGTCGTCGGTCGCGATCGTCGAGCGTATCGCCTCGCGGCATCCGTCGCCATGCCGGCGCTCCGCCGCCCGTATCGCTTCGAGGCCTTGAACCAGAGGATCGGGTCGGCGACTACAGAGTTGCCTTTATCCTCGACTGGCTCGGCGACAGTACGCCCGCCGGGGGATAGTGCGCGCCCGGGGGTAGCGGTTGCCCGGGGCTGCGTCAGCGTCGGCTCAGGACGTGTACACGGAGGAGCTCAGCCGATGTGCTCGATCCCGTCGGGCAGCCCGACCCACGGGTGCATGCGGTCCTCCCACACCGAGACACGCGGTGCGGGGAAGTTCGGGTCGGCGAACGAGCCGACCGGCACCGCGATGTGCTCCGGGACTGCCCAGTAGACGGTCGCCCCGCAGCGCGGGCAGAAGAAGAAGCGAGCGCTCCTCGGACTCGTTGGAGGTCCGAACACATACTCGGTCGCGTCGCCCTCAATCCGCACCTGCTCGCGGGGCCAGCGCGCCTGCACCCCGAACACGCTCCCTGTGCGCCGCTGACAGGCGAGGCAGTGGCAGATCGAGACCCTGACAGGGTCGCCCTCGACCTCGACCGTGAGCTGCCCGCACGAGCAGGAAGCACGCCGCGTCGCCATTTCAGGACGATACCGCGCTAGGCGCCTCAGCCTTCTCCTCGGCATCAGGGCTGGGCGAGTTACCGCAGGAATGATCATCGACCGACCCGCGCGGCCCGCAGCCGAAGCGTGCCGGGCGGGCCCTGGGCCAGCTCGTGGCCGTGATGACCGGGGATGCCGTCCGCCGGGATCCCGGTCAGTGGTCTTACCCAACCCCGGCTAGGCGGCGCGAATCACCTCCTGAATCTCACGCCTATCACGAGCCCGAGCCAGCTGCACGACACTCGGCCAGCGAACCGCGCCAACCGCATTCGATCGACGTGAAAGGCCTTCACCATCTCTCGCCGGGCAAGCCGCGCACTCGCTTCATCCTTCGCAATGACGTTCAGCCGAGTGAACGCCGTGCTGGCAGAAGAGACGGCCAGAGGTAGGCGAACGGGAGTAACCCGAGACCAAGCATGATCGTAACGAAGAGCCTCATCGCCGGGTGGCGAGCTGAACGGCTCGCCGAGACGGCTGTTCTGATGGCAGTTAGCTTTTGCTCGGCGTCGTCGTCGCGACCACGCCAACGGCGACGCTGCGGAGTGTCGGGGGCGCCGAGCATCCGTAGGACGACGCCTATTAACTGTCAGCCGCGAATCGACTGAAGCCTGAATGGAATTCGTGCACGACAACAGCCGCGTTCCCCAGCAACTGCGCTTTCCCGCGCATCTGCGCAAGCGCGGCCTCGCTCACCCGTCCGTAGACGTCGACCCTTCCCAGAGTTAGCAAGTCAGCAAATTTGCGGAAGACGGGCCCGGCCACCGTCAGGTGGCGCTCCAGCGACGCCGAGTCCGGGTGGATCTGGACGACCGTCATCTGCGTGCCCGCCTCGTCAAAGTAGATGTCGTACGCGAGCGGCTCGGCCTCGTTCGCCTCGACGAACGCGACCAACTGCTCGACCCCTGCCTTCACCTCTCCGAGCTTGCCCTCGCGGATATCGGAGCTGTCGACGACGAGAATTGGACTCGACATCGTCCCTCCTATCTCATGAGACCCGACGGGCCGCGGGCGAGCCTATCTGGCCGCAGACCTCCGCGGTTTCCCGACGCCAGAAAAACGCCAGAAACTCCGGCGCCGCAGCGCCAGGAGCCATGCGGCTTTGGAAGCCGGAGGTCACCGGTTCGATCCCGGTACGCTCCATCCCCTACGAGTCCCGAACGGCCGCGGACGACCTCGCCGCCGAGGCCGAGCTCACCGGCGTTTGGCTCGCTGTGGCCGCTGTCGTTGCGCTCGTCGTCGCCGTGCGTTGACGCTGTACTTCCTCGACGGCGGGCAGTAGCGCGAAGCGGAGAAAGCGGCCATAGAATCGCGGCATGATCCGGGACCGCGACTTCGTGACGCCGGGACGGCGCTGATCGATGTCGAGCACAAAAGAAAGGCGGCTCCTGATCGTTACCGGCGCCGCTGCCGCGGATATCGAAGAGCTTCCGCCGCAGGTCCGATCGCTGATCGAATCGGCCTCTCAGATCCTCGTCGTCACACCCGTACTGCCGGGCCGGCTTCAGTGGCTCGCATCGGACACGGATCGCGTGAGGCACGAGGCAGACGAGCGACTGCGGACGGTGATGGGCCACGTCGAGGCGCTCGCTCCGGTCGCCGACGCGACGGGCCGCGTCGGCGACGAGACGCCCCTCAGCGCCTTCGCCGATGCCGTTCGTCGCTTTCGGCCAAGCCACATTCTGATCGCGCTCCGCGCCGCCGATCACAGCGCGTGGCAGGAACGCGGGCTAATCGACCGCGTCCGGGAGGGCTTTCACATCCCCGTGACGATTTTCGAACTCGACCGCGCGGGCCGCGTTCCCGTGCCTGGCTCCGAGATCGAGAGCTGAGCGGCGCGAGGGTACGCGGGCCTAGCTGCGCCGGCAACGAACTCCTGAGACGACCTCCTCAACGAAGCGCTGAAGCTGGACGAGCGGCTCCTCCTCGGGCCAGACGACGAACGTGTCGAGGCCGGGCTGCTCCTTCATCGATCCGGCGCATCATCTCGGGAACGTGCGACGCCGGCGAACGCGGCGGTCGCGGCGAGCGATGAGCTGCGTGTCAACACCGGCGGAAGCGGGAAGAAGCGCAACGTGAAACTCGGCCGCGTTCTCTTGCGCCTCACCGTCGGCTCGATCTTCATCGAGCACGGGACCCAGAAGCTGTTCGGCTGGTTCGGCGGTCACGGCCCGGACGGGACAGGCCAATTCTTCGAGTCGATCGGACTGCGCCCAGGCCGCCGGAACGCGATCGTGGCCGGAACCGCTGAAGCAGGCGGTGGGCTCATGCTCACCCTTGGTCTGGCAACGCCACTTGCTGCAGCCTCACTCGCGGGTGTGATGCTCACCGCGCTTCGCACCGCGGTCTGGCGTGACGGGTTCAAGACCGGCGAGGGAGGCTATGAGGTGCTTCTACTCATCAGCGCCCTCGCGCTGGCCGAGAGCGGCGCCGGTCCGTGGTCGTTCGACGCCCTGCTGAAGTCTGAGCGCCGCGGCGCCGGCTGGGCGGCAGCCGCGCTCGCAGGCGCGGCGACGGGTTCAACCGTCGCGATCGCGCTCGGGAAACGACGGTCTGGGCCGACAGCGGATGGCGAGTCGGCCGAAGAGGTCGGCGACCCAGTCGCTCAGACCGCCGCCTGAGAGAGAGCTCGCTTCGGGGGGTCCCCCAACGGCCGACGCTCAGTCGTACTTCGGCCGGACGAGTTCGGCGTGTACGCGCCAGGCCTGAAGACGATCGACGACGCGCACGGGTCCTGCGGTCGTGCCATCGCGTCCACGTAATGGAAGAGCCGCCGCTCGGCGAGACGAGTTCCCGTGCTACGGAACCAGGATAATCACCTCTGTGGAGCGGCTGGTCGTCACCCTGAAGCTGCGGAAGGGGACGCAGGAGCGAGCGGCCAAGCTGATCGCTGCAGGCCCACCGTTCGACCCGGCAGATCTCGGCCTCGCGCGCCACGCGGTCTACCTCGGCGACGAGCTCGTGATTTTCGTGTTTGAAGGGGAGGACGTCGAGGCGCAGGTCCGCGTGGTCATCAACGATCCAGTCCGCTCGGCGTCGTTCGTGGCCTGGGTGCCGCTCCTCGCCGGCCGTCCCGCGCTCGCCCACGAGGTCTACTACTGGGAAGCGGACGACTACTCGAAGTGATGAGGTCGTGGGGGCTGGCTCGCCACCCGTCAGCGCCCCGTCTTGTCGAAGAGGACGACGTCGACGAGGGCGGCTGCACTCGAGGCTGAGGCGCGATCGACCGAGCTTCAAGCGGCGCTCTTCGCCTGCGGCTCGTGCACGACGAGGGCCGTGCAATGAGCTTGGTGCGCGACGCGCTCGCTGACACTGCCGATTGTGCGGACGCCGTGAACGCCACGTGACCCGACGACAACCAGGTCAACGGTGCGCGAGCGGTCGACGAGGGTCGCGACTGACCGACGGGCTCGCGCCGCTCTGAGAAAGCTCCAGGACCAGCTTCTTGTAGCGTCCGTCAGAACGGTCTAGGGTCGCGCTGACCCAACAACCGAGCAAGCTTTCGTCCGAAGACTCATCACTGACCCAGCTTCGCCCTGGTGCTTGTCTCTTGACCGAAAGGTGAATTGCGCATGAACAAGCCGCGCATCTTCCTCGGGTCTTCGGGCAAGCAGGCCAAACTGCTCCAGGCGATCACGCGCGGGCTCGAGGAGGTCGCCGATGTCGAGCCCTGGACGACCACGTTCAACCCGGGGCGGTCCACCCTCGACCGGCTCGTCGAGCTTTCCCAGGAGGTCGATTTCGCCGCGTTCGTGTTCGCCCAGGACGACTGGACCGCGACGGATGCGTCCCAGTCCGGCCAGGCGTCGCCGCGCGACAACGTGGTGTTCGAGGCCGGGCTGTTCGGCGGCGCGCTCGGCATCCGGCGCACGTTCATCCTTCATGCGAACGGTTCCAAGCTGCCGAGCGACCTGCTCGGGCTGACCTCCGTCCGGTACGACCCGGCCACCAGCCCGGCGGAGGTTCGCGCGATCAACCAGAAGCTCCGCAAGGCGATCGAGACCGAGGGTCGCCGCGGCCCGGTCGAGGGGCTGTGGTGGCAGCTCTCGCTCACCATGCGAAGCGAGGAAGAACCGTCGGCGGTGAGCCTCCTGCACATCTCGCGGGACCGCGACGGTGGCCTGAACGTGACCGGACGGGCTTGGCAGGAGGACGGCACCCTTTCGGCCCGATACTGGAGCGAGGCTGCGAAGGAGCGCAGGGATCCGGCCGGCGTTTTCTACTTCTGGAAAGGCGAGCGCCCTCGGCACCCGAATGCCCCGCAGCTCGAGGGCACCGGCGAGATCAGGGTCGAGAACGCCGACCGTGCCACCGGATACTGGACGACACGTTCGGATCGCGACCCTGGGCTGAATGCCCGAACCGCCGGCGTCTACCTTCGAGCCGACACCTCAGACCTCCAGGTGCTTGACGGCGGGAGCGAGGAGGAGCGGGGCCAGCTCATCGCTCAGCGCCTCCGGGAGTGGAAGTCGGCCGCGAACGCATTCTGAGCACCGACCGCTAAGCGTGAACGCCACGATGCTCGCCGAGGCGAGATGCTGAGACTTACCTAGGATCCTGGCGCTGATGGCGGGTTCGGCGGAGTCGCGGCTCGGAGTCACGCGCCGGCAGATCCTGGCGTTCCGACGACGAGTCGGCTCGCTCGACGAGCGAATGCCAATGAGCTCGCAGTCGCTGCGGCGGGCGGCCTGGGTCGGCCTGCAGGACAGCATGCCGAGAGCCGCGCTGCTCTCATTGCACGCGCGGGTAGACGGGGTCGAGTCGTCGACCTGGGAGGAGTCGTCGCTCGCCCAGCTGTGGGGCCCTCGTTACCACACCTATGTCGTCGCAAAGCGCGACTTCGCTTTGTTCTCGCTCGGGAGGCTTCCTGACAACGCCAAGAGCCGGCTTCGGGCCGAGCGAATGGCTGCGCGGTTGCACGCCCATCTCTCCGGCGCGCGGATGACGGACCGCGAGGTTGCGCGCGCACTCGGTGTTGGCAACGCCCTCAGGTACGCCGCGACGACGGGCACGGTCGCCATCCGCTGGGAGGGCGCGCGTGCGCCGACTGTTTGGACGGTCGCCGCTGCGGAGGTCGACCCTGCCGACGCGCGTCGCGAGCTCGCCCGACGCTACATCCACATTTTCGGACCCGCGACGGCTGATGGGTTCGCCCGCTGGGCAGGGATCTCCCGGCGGTCGGCTACTGACGCATTCGCGTCCCTCGAGGCATCGCTGCTGCCGGTTCGATCGCCACTTGGCGACGGGTGGCTGCTCGCAGAAGACGAGCCGGCGATTCGCGCCCGCCAGACGGTCGCCGCCCCCGCGCGCCTGCTGCCGAGTGGCGATGCCTACTTTCTGCTCGACGGAGCGGACCGGGAGCTTCTACTTCCGCGCGAGGATCAGCGGCAGCGTCTCTGGACGCCCCGCGTGTGGCCAGGCGCGGTCCTCGTCGAAGGCGAGATCCGCGGGACCTGGAGACGGGCGCACCACACCGTACGGATCGACCCCTGGGCACGTCTCTCGCCTGGAACGCGCGACACGATCGAGGCCGAGGCCAATGCCCTGCCGCTTCCAGGCGTCGACCGACCGATCGAGGTCGTGTGGAACAGATAAGCAACGCCGCAACGCTGTCAAAGGGCGTATCCCACCGCGGAATCTCGCCCGTTCTAGTTACTGAGGCGCCGGGGACAACAGGGGACCCTGGGCAGGTTCCATCCTCCCCGGCGTCTCGGCCTGCACCGCCCCAATCACTCACGAGGCTCGTTGTCAGGGCCGAACGGCGTGGCTCTAAGATGCCCGCCGGTGACGACTCCCGACGTCGACTCTGCCGCCCGGTTTCTGGCCGGCAACGCCCGGGTTCTCGACCGTCGCCGCTTCGAACGGCTTTTCTCCGACGGAGACGCTCGATCTGTCCGCGACGCGGTCGCCGCCTTCCGCAACTCCGACGGCGGATTCGGTCACGCGCTCGAGCCGGACGGGCGCATGCCGGCCAGCCAGCCGCCCGCAGTCGCGATGGCTCTCCGCACGCTCGACGAGGCCGACGCATGGGACGAGGAGCTTGTCGCAGGCGCATGCGGGTGGCTCGCGGCCAACGCGGCCGCCGAGGGCGGCGCTTCGTTCGTGGAGCCGACGGTCGAGGGGTGGCCGCACGCTCCGTGGTGGGAGGCCGAGGAAGGGCGGCCGGCATCGCTTTTCACCACCGGAGATATCGCGGCGACCCTGTATGCGCGCCGCGTCGAGCATCCGTGGCTCGACGACGCCACGGCCCTGCTCTGGCGGCGGATCGACGATCTGGACGACCCAGGGCCGTACGGCTTCCGCGGCGTGCTGAAGTTCCTCCAGCACGTGCCCGATCGCGGCCGGGCGGAGCAGGCCTTCGAGCGTGTCGGGAGGCTGCTGTTCGACCGGGACATGGTCGCGCTCGACCCCGACGCCGAGGGCGAGGTTCACACGCCGCTCGACTTCGCCCCGAACCCCGACTCGATCGCCCGTCGTCTCTTCGACGAGGCCACGATCGAGGCGCACCTCGAC
>JBKPOY010000041.1:0-21404 GCA_046733295.1 Actinomycetota bacterium
GTCCCCGGCCGCGCCCGGGTCGACGCCGCCGCCCGCGGGCGCGGCGCCGGCCGGCGGATCGTCGTCTCAGCCAGACTCGGGCGGGGTGTTCGCCCCCGGTGGTGCGTCGGCCTCCGGCGGGGGCGCTGCGCACACACCGGCCCGGCCCGCGCTGCGACTGACGTCCCGGCATCCGTCGACGACGCTCGTCTTCACGCTCCGCCGCCCGGCCCGCGTCACATTCGTGATCCGAGAGCCCGGCTGCGGCGTCGTCGGCTGGTTCACTGTGCGCGGGCACGCAGGCACGAATCGAATCCGCTTCCGGGGGCGTGTCCATGGCCGCCCCCTACCACCGGGGACGTACCGGATCCGCGGCGTCAGCCGAGGGCACACCGTTCTCCGCTCGAGACTTCTCGTCGGCGACCGGCGCTCCGCCGGCTGCGCGTACGTCACCTTCGCAGGCGTGCCCGCATTGTCTGCAACGGGGTTCGTCGCCGCCGGTGTGCCGACTGGAGCATCGGGGAGCAGGAACTCCCCGGCGAAGACCGGGTCGCCCTCGCCGGCATCGCCGCGACGGTCGGGAATCCTCGGAACGAGCGCCTCCAAGATCCTGCCCGGGTCGGACGAGACGCAGTTCGCCCTGTTCCTGGTTCTCGCCGCCGCAATCTTCCTGCTCGCGCTGGGTGCGCTGCCGCGCGCCACGATGCCGAATGCGGCCGTCGGCGCTTTCCTGGCCCAGCAGCGCCCGCTCATCGCGGCCGCCGGCTTCGCGGCGCTGACCGCGTTCGCGATCTCGTACTTCGTGGCCTAGGGCACGCCGCCGTCGGCGCCAGGTCGTTCTAGATCCCCCGGACGGGGGGTAAAAGGCCGCGATTTTTGCCCAAAGATGAAGGGCGTGCGGCGAGCGCATGCGGCAGCGACCACGCCTGCTCCTGCGGGCGCGACGAACGGCAAGAAGAACGGCAACGGCGCCGTTGCGCCGCTGCCTGCCCACGGCGATCTGGTCGACTCCTACCGGCGGCTCGCAGACGTCTTCCACCACGTGCTCTCCGAGCACAGCCTCGACACGCTCCTCGACCGCATCGCCGACACCCTCGCCGACCTGATCCCGTACGACACGCTCAGCATCTTCCAGGCCGACGAGGGGCAGACGGTACTCCTCCCCGTGCTCGCGCGTGACCGCTGGGCCGACGAGATCATGCGCAACAAGATCGCCTTCGGGGCCGGCCTCGCCGGCTGGGCGGCCGAGCATCGCGAGCCGGTGCTCACGAACCACGCGCACCTGGACGAGCGGATGATGGTCGTGCCCGGAACGCCGCCGGACGAGCAGGAGGCGCTGATCACGATCCCGCTGATCGCGCGCGAGTCGGTGAAAGGCGTGCTCAGCATCTACCGGCTCGGCGAGAACGCCTGCTTCAACGACGAGGAGTTCGAGCTCGCGAAGCGATTTGGTGACGCGGCCGCGCTCGCGCTCGACAACGCGCAGACCCGCGCGCGGCTCGAGCTACAGGCGCAGACCGATTCGCTGACGGGGCTCTACAACCACCGCTACTTCCACGAGAACCTGCGCGCCGAGCTCACGCGCGCCAGCCGGAACCGCGGCTCGGTGGCGCTGCTGATGCTCGACATCGACGACTTCAAGAAGGTCAACGACATCTACGGGCACGGGGTGGGCGACCAGGTGCTGCGGGAGCTGGCCGAGCAGCTCAAGGCCAGCGTCCGCGGCTCCGACGTCGTCTGCCGCCTCGGCGGCGAGGAGTTCGGCGTGGTCATGGGCTCCTGCGGATCGCGCGACGCGCTCGGGCTCGCGAAGCGGCTCACCGAACGGCTGCTCGAGACCGAGTTCGGCCCGGCCGGAAAGATCACCATCTCGGTCGGCGTCGCCGTGGGGCCGAAGAACGCGTCGAACCCGCGCGAGCTGATCGCCTGCGCGGAGGCGGCGATGATGACCGCGAAGGCGCGAGGCAAGGACCGGATCGTCCTCTTCGACGAGTCCACCGACGAACGCCCCGACTCCCCCGTAGACATCACGCGCGACGTCCGCTCGATCGCGCACCTGAAGATGCTGCAGAGCCTCGCCGGCAAGCTGAACCGCCTCGACGACGTGCGCGAGATCGGCATCGCGATCGCTGACGAGCTTCGCGCGCTGATCGATTACCACAACTGCAGGGTCTCCCTGATCGAAGGGGACGACATCGTGCCCATCGCCTTCCGCGGCGTCCTCTCCTCGCCGGCCGGGCGGGACGTCAAGCTTCCCCGTACGAAAGTTGGCGAGGGCATCACGGGCCACGCGGCCGAGGAACGGAAGTCCCTCCTGATCGCCAACGCGCTCGACTGCGACTACGCCGTGCTCATTCCCGGCACCGAGCCGCTGGAGGAATCATTGCTCGCCGTCCCGCTCTCGTACGGGTCGCTGGTCGTCGGCGTGATCGTCATCTCGAAGCTCGGCACCGGCCAGTTCGACGAGGACGACATTCGCCTGCTCGAGGTGCTCGGGGGCCATGCCGCCGTCGCGCTCGAGAACGCCAGGCGCTTCGAGTCGCAGCGTCGCGAAGCCGAGCATCTGAAGGAGCTGCTCGAGTTCAGCCGCGAGCTCGCGACGGCGGAAGGCCTGCCGGAGGTGCTGCGCCGGATCGTCGAGCTGTCGTCGACGATCCTCGAGACGCCGACGACGTCGGTGTGGCTGCAGGATCAGGAGACCGACAAGCTCGTGCCCGCCGCCGTGTCGGGCTTCGAGGGCGTGCGACGCGAGACCGTACTCTCGCTCGGCTTCGACCCCGCGGCCGTGCGACACGTGGCAGATCGTTCGGAGCCCTTCGTGCTCGACGCGGAGGAAGCCGCGGCGATCGAGGGAACGCCCGAACTGCCGGAGGGAACCAGCTTCGCGATCGCGCCGGTCAAGCTCGACGGCGGTCGGCTCTGCTGCATCGTCGCCTCCGTGCCGCCCGATCGTGCGGACGACTTCGACGACGCGAAGATGAGCCTCCTCGGCGGGCTGGCGCACCAGGCGAAGCTCGCGATCACGAATGCGGGAAGCTTCGAGAGCCTGGAGTCGACGTTCGTCTCGACGGTCGAGGCGCTCGCGAACGCGCTCGAGGCAAACGACGAGTACACCTCCTCGCACACGCGCTGGATTACCGACATGGCGCTCAAGGTCGGAACCGAGCTCGGGCTCGACTCGAAGGCCCTCAAGCAGCTCGAGCTCGGTGCGCTGTTCCACGACATCGGCAAGATCGGCATCCCGGCGAGCATCCTGCTCAAGCCCGGCCCGCTGAGCCCCGAGGAGCGGGAGATCATGCAGCAGCATCCCGAGCTCGGCGCGAAGATCCTGGCGCCGATCGAGCGCCTCTCCGAGGTCCGATTGATCGTACGGAGCTGCCACGAGCATTACGACGGACGGGGCTATCCGGACGGCGTCACGGGCGAGGCCATCCCGCTGGAATCGCGGATCGTCCTCGTCTGCGACGCCTTCCATGCGATGACGACCGACCGCCCGTATCGCAAGCGGCTGTCGGTCGAGGAAGCCTGCCGCCGCCTCCAGGAGGCGGCCGGAACCCAGTTCGACCCCCGCGTCGTCGAGGCATTCCTGACGCTGCGCGGCGAGAGCTGGTCCGCCGCGGCGTAGCGCCGCCGATCAGTCCGAACCGAGCTCCCCCTCCATGCGAATCAGGGTTCGTTCAGGATGATTTACGCGCGCCGAAGATGGACAAAACTTCGGCAAACGACTAACCGCAGGAGGAACGATGGAACGGGTGAGCACCACGGAGCGAACTCAGGTTCAGGCGCTGGCGACGTTGGTTGGAGCAACGTTCCTGCTCGTCGGGATCCTCGGGTTCATCCCAGGCATCACCTCGAACCTGTACGGCGGTCTCGACTTCGCGGGCCACGAGTCGCAGGCGAAGCTCCTGCACATCTTTCAGGTGAGCTGGCTGCACAATCTCGTGCACCTCGGCTTCGGGATTGCGGGCCTCGCGCTCGCCAAGACCTGGGCGGGGGCACGCACGTACCTGATCGGCGGCGGGATCATCTACCTGGTGCTGTGGCTCTACGGATTGATCGTCGGGCCCGACAGCGGCGCGAACTTCGTGCCCATGAACACCGCCGACGACTGGCTTCATCTTGCCCTCGGCCTCGGCATGATCACGCTCGGGTTCGTCACGACCCGCGAGCGTCGGCCGGTCGAGCGCACGGCGTGAAGGGGCGCTGATCGCCTCCAAGGGCGGGGCCGGCGCCCCCGCCCTTGGACTACGGTGACGGGCGTGGAGCTGTCGGCGCTCATGGAGTCGCTAGAGCAGGTCGGCGTGGAGACCGACCTGCGGCCGGCAGTGGCGCTCCTCGCGGGCCGGGAGCTCGTCATCGCCCCCAACGAGCTGAACGCCGCCAGGCGGCGCGCGGTCCTCCTGCTGGCGGCTGGTGGGGATCCCCACCGCGGGCTCGAGCTCGACGGACGTGCAGTGACCGCGCTCGCGGAGGAGCTGTCCGGCCACAACCGTGAGGCCGAGGTGCGGCGAGGGCTCGAAGAGCTCCGGTTCCAAGCGGCCCAATACCCGCATGTCGAGGCCGCGGTTCGTTCTCTGCTGACGAACCGCACGCTCGCCTGGCGGGCCTACGCCTGCGCTTTGCTCGCCGAGGAGCTGGAGGACTAGGACCTACCGGGTCAGCCCCACCAGAACGCAGCGGCGATGACGACGTAAAGGCCGATCAGGACCACGCCCTCCGGCCAGGTGCTCTCGCCGTCGTAGACGACGACCGACGTCACGATCGCGGCCAGCAGCAGGACGACCACCAGCAGCGTCGGGAACACGAGCGTCAGGTTCGTCGCGAAGAAGAGGCTCGCGAACAGGGTCACCGGCGTCAGCACGAGGGCGACCTGCAGCGCCGAGTTGACGATCACCGACACGGCGAAGTCCGCCTCGTTCCGCATCGCCAGCTGGACACCCACGACGTTCTCGACTGCGTTACCCGCGATCGCGACGACCACCAGCCCGGCGAACGCCTCGCTCATGCCGAGCGAGGACGTCGCGGGCTCGAGGGCCGAGACGAACCAGTCGCTGACGAACACCGCGCCCGCGGCCGCCGCGGCCAGCACTCCGATCGTGGCCGAGAGCGACCACCGCGGCGGCTCGAGGTCACCGGCCTCCCCCGCCAGGAAGATCCTCAGCGTCGCCAGGAAGACGACGATGAGCACGCCCCCGCAGATCAGGCTCAGCGTTTCCTCGTGCGCCGCAGCCGGGGCGTGCAGCTCGTGCGCAAAGCTCGGGATCGAAAGCGTGGCGGCCGACAGCAGCAGCAGCGTCCCGATCGTGCGGGCCCGGGAGGAGTGGAACTGCTGGGTTCCGTGTCGAAGGCCGCCCGCAACGAAGGCCAGGCCGAGGACGAGCAGGCTGTTGGCAAGCACCGAGCCGACCAGCGCGGCCTTCACGACGTTTGTGAGCCCTCGGTGGAGCGCGAAGAGCACGACGAAGAGCTCCGGCAGGTTTCCCAGGGCCGACTGCACCGTCCCCGCACCGCCCGCGCCGAGCCTGCCTCCGAGTTGCTCGGTCGCCATGCCCACGAGACGCGCGAGCATCGCGAGCGCGACGGCGGCAGCCACGAAGCGAAGGATGGGGTTGGCGCCACCGAGATCCAGTGCGCCGGCTAGCGCGACGAGGCCTGCCGTGACACCGATCTCGACGCGCTCGCGTCCCGTCATGCCCGCCATTCGGCGACGCTATCAACGGGCCGCGGGTCTCCCCCAAAACGGGGAAAACAGGGCTATAGTGGCGGCGAGGTGAGGCCGATAGGGAGTCCATGCGGCTGAACCTGCGGCTGAACCTGCCTATGGAAGGGGTCCTCCTCGTGCGCACGAAGGTGCTGGCGTTTCTCTTCGTGGTCGCGCTGGCTTCGACGCTCGTCGCTCCCGCCGGCGCCTCGCAGCTCGTGAACCGCGACGTCCGCGGGATCCAGCTCGCCGTCAACACCAGGGGCGAGGCTCTCGTCACCTATCGCACGGCGCGCGGCAGGGCTCAGCGGGTGCTGGTCTGGGGCGCGGTCAACGCGCGGCAACCGAACCCGACGCTCCGGCAGGTTCGCTTCAAGGTCGACTACGCGGGCGGCTGGGGCAAGTACCACAGGCGGTACTGGAAGGGCTTCAGAAACAGCTGCGGCTCCTACGACGGCCCCGCGCTCCCGTGGCTCGTGACCGCGTGCAAGGCGCCCGACGGCAGCTACTGGGCGCTCCAGAAGTGGCAGGTCCAGCTCCCGAATCTCGGCTTCACGCCCTGGACCTCGGGCCTGCGCCAGTGGGAGCTCCACATCTCGCACTGGACGACCTCGGTCGCAAAGCTGGATGTGTGGCAGGACTGGGTCTACAGCGGCCGCTTTCACCACATGTTCGGGCGCTACACGTACATGGGCAAGCCGGTTCACGGCTTCGGCAGCAGCCGCTACGGCGCGCCGACCGACGGGTACGGCCGCCTCATGTACCTCGACACCTTCAACTCCGCCTACGGCCGGGGGTGGAAGCGCGAGAACTCGTTCCTGCCGCACAAGCCGACCGGGGTCTTCTGCTACGGCTTCTTCAAGCACAACTCGGCCGGCGGCGGCTACAAGCACCCGCCGAACTACAGCCCGGTGCGCCCGAAGGGCAATGGCGAGGCTTACCGGATCACCGCCGTCGGCCCCGGTGTGACGCCCGACGTCATGTGGATGGGCAGGGGCCTGCACGACTTCAACGCGCGCAACTCGGCCGATGTCGCCTTCGAGCAGGCGATGAATGCCCAGCTCGACGCCATCCTGTCCGGCGACAGGCTCTGCCGCCATCACTAGCCCTAGTCCCTGACCGGCGGGCGCTCACGCCCTGCGAAGGAGGGCTCTGCCCGCGCCGGTTCAGGGGCTAGTGACCCAGTCGATAACCTCGCCGCTCGTGCAAGCTAGCGGCGAGCATCTCCGTGCGCTGATGAGGCGGTTCCCGGCCGGGGTTGCGGTCCTTTCGGTCGACCTCGGCGGCCAGCGGCTCGGCCTCACGATCGGCACGCTGATACCGCTCTCGCTCGAGCCGCCGCTGGTCGGCTTCGCGGTCCGGCGCGAGGCGGCGCTGCACGAGCTCCTGCGCGAGGCGGGGACGTTCGGGATCAGCCTGCTCGCGGCCGGGCAGGAACACGTGGCCCAGCACTTCGCGCGCGGCGTGCCGCCGATCGCCCTGTGGGAGGGCATCGAGCTTCGGGACGGCGACGGCCCGCCGCTGCTGGCCGGCGCCGTGGGCTGGTTCGTCGGCGAGGTCGCGAACGAGCTGCGGACGGGTGAGGACACGTTCTTCGTCGGCAAGGTGGCCTCGGTCGAGGAGGGGCCGGGAACCCGGCCGCTCGTCTACGTCGACCAGGCGTACGCCCCCGCGTGATCGACGCAGTCGTTTTCGACCTCGACGGCCTTCTGCTCGACACGGAGCAGCTCTGGGACGAGGTCCGCGAGGAGCTCGCCCGCGAGCGTGGCGGCCGCTGGCACGAGCGCGCCCAGCGGGACATGATGGGGATGAGCTCGCCTGAATGGTCGCGCTACATGCACGACGAAATCGGGCTGAGCGAGTCCCCCGCCGAGATCAACGCCGAGGTCGTCCGCCGGATGCAGGAGCGATACCGCGAGCATCTGCCGCTCCTTCCGGGGGCCGCCGAGGCCGTGCGCCGCATTGCTGCGCGGTGGCCGTTGGGACTGGCGTCGTCTTCGAACCGGGAGCTGATCGACCTCGCGCTCGAGCTCGCCGGCCTGACCGCGCTCTTCCGCGCAACGGTGTCCTCCGAGGAGGTTCCGCGGGGCAAGCCCGCTCCCGACGTGTACCTGGAGGCCGCGCGCCGGCTCGGGATCGAGCCGAGCCACACGGCCGCCGTCGAGGACTCGCACAACGGCATCCGCTCCGCGAAGGCCGCTGGAATGCACGTCGTCGCGATCCCGAACCCGCATTTCCCGCCCGAGCCGGACGCCCTGAAGCTGGCGGACGTCGTGGTCGAGTCGCTCGCCGGCCTGACGCCGGACGCGTTCTGACTAGCGCCTGATGGTGCGGCGGAAGCAGCGGACGGTCCGGCGCTGCTTCTTCTTGCAGGCCTTCACCTTGCGCGCCGGCGGCTTCTTCACCGCCTGCGGGGGCGCGACGATCTTGTAGCTCCACGCTTCGAGGCCGATGTCCGGGGCGAAGTCGTAGGCGGCATCCGCCACGCTCGTGGTGGCGGCGCCGATCCTGAACCGGAACGTCTTCGCGCTTCCCAGGTCGCGCCGATTCGCCTTCAGCGTGAGGACCGAGCTCGCGAAGGAGCCGCCGAAGGAGGCCGGCTTCTTCGCGAAGCTCCAGGCGCCGCCGGAGCAGCGCCCGAAGAGGAAGCGGCGCGAGAGGACGTCGAGCGCGTACTCCGCGCCGAACGTGCCACTCGAGCACCCGGTGTGCTGCCTGCCGTCCGCGTCGACCAAAATCGCCACGAAATCGGGATCCTGCAGCGCGGTCCGGTTCGGGATCGAGATCCGGAAGACGACGTTGCCGAGATCGTCGTTGGTGACCTGCACCGACGTCAGGTCCGGCGCGGCTGAGGGAGCATCCGCGATCGGGTCGGCGTAGGACGCGGTGTTCGACGCGACCGCGAGCGGCGCGAGCAGCGCGAGGCACGCCACGACAGCCGCGAGACCCCAGGTTGTTGGCCGCATCCCTACTCCCCTCTTGACCGCACTCCCATTGTCGCGGCCCTTGCCGCAAATGCAAGACGTCGTGTCCGCGGGTGTTCTTCCGCGGCGCCCGGCGAAAAAACCAGGAGATCGGTCAGACGCGGCCGAGCAGGACGCAGGCGTTGTGCCCGCCGAGGCCCATCGCGTTCGACAGCGCCACGTCCACCTTCGCGTCGCGCGCCTCGTTCGGGACGTAGTCGAGGTCGCAGACCGGGTCGGGATTCTGGTAGTTGATCGTCGGCGGCAGTTTTTGCTCGTGGAGCGCCAGCACGCACATGAGCGCTTCGATCGCGCCCGCCGCCCCGAAGCAGTGACCCATCATCGACTTTGTTGAGGAGACGGCGAGCTCGTAGGCGTGGTCGCCGAAGACATCCTTGATCGCCTTGGTCTCGGCGGCGTCGCCCAGCGGGGTCGAGGTGCCGTGCGCGTTGATGTAGCCGACGTCACCGGGTGAGCGCCCCGCCCGCTCGATCGCGGCGCGCATCATCTCGCCGACCCCGATCGCCTCCGGCTCGGGCTGCGCCATGTGGTGCGCGTCGTTCGACGTTCCGTAGGCGAGGACCTCAGCGTAGAGCGTCGCTCCCCGTGCGCGCGCCGCCTCGAGCTCCTCCAGCACGAGCACGCACGCGCCCTCGCCCATCACGAACCCGGCCCGGGTCGCGTCGAACGGGCGCGACGCGTGCGGAGGATGCTCGTCTTCTGCCGCCAGGCCGCGCATGGCGACGAACCCGGCCAGGATGATCGGCTGGATCGCGGCTTCGGTCCCGCCCGCCAACATCGCGTCGGCGTCGCCGCGCTTGATCAGCTCGGCCGCCTCCCCGACCGCGTGGGACCCGGTGGCGCAGGCCGAGACAGGCGCGTAGTTGGGCCCGCGGATGCCGAGCGAGATCGCGAGCTGGCCGCTCGCCGCATCGACGAGCACGCTCGGGATGAAGCTCGGGGACACCCGCTCGAAACCGCGTTCCCGCAGGATGTCTCCCTGCTGCATGATCCCCGCGATGCCGCCGATCGCAGAGCCGAAGGCGATCCCGACCCGGTGGGGGTCGAAACCGTTCAGCCCCGCGTGTCCGACCGCCTCGCGACCCGCCGCCAGGGCGAGCAGGACGTTCCGGTCGAGCTTCCGCCGCTCCTTCGGCGAGGCCGCGTCGCCCGGGTCGAAGTCCTTCACCTCGGCTGCGACGCGGACGGGGAACTCCCCTGCGTCGAAGGCCCGGATCCAATCGATCCCGCTCTCGCCCGCGAGCGCGGCGCGCCACGTCTCAGGCGCGCTGTTCCCAAGCGGCGTTACTGCTCCGAATCCGGTGACGACGACCCTGCGCACAGGCGCACGTTAGACCCGGCGCCGCAGGCTGCGGTTGCGGTCAGCGGATCGACTCATCGTCCATCCTCTCGAGCCGGAAGCTTCCGAACTGCCGCCCGCGAAAGGTCGCGCGGCCGCGATAGCCGTCGCCGTCCGGCTCGAGCTCGTCGATGAAGCCCCCGAAGGGCACGCGGTAACGTAGCGAGAGCCCCACGACGTCGAAGGGAGCCCCCGGCAACCGACCGAGCTTGGTCTCGCCGGAAGTCCCGGAGATCTCCTTCCGCAGGCCGGGCATCGGCGGCAGCGCGCCGCCGAGGCGCCGGACGCTCCAGACTCCGTCGAGCTCGCCCACGGGGATTAATCTCCCGGCGACGTGCCCCCGCGAAACCTGCCCTTTCCGCCGATGGAAGCCGAGCTGATCGCGGAGCTTCCCGAGCCCGACGGCTGGCAGTACGAGCCGAAGTGGGACGGCTTTCGCGGGGTTCTGGAGAACTTGCGAGGCGAGCTCAACCTCTGGAGCCGCAATGCGCGGCCGCTGCTCCGCTACTTCCCGGAGCTCCGCGACGTGGGCGCGCTGTTGCCGGCGAAGTCGGCGCTCGACGGCGAGATCGTGATCGAACGGGACGGGAAGCTCGACTTCGACGCCATGCAGCTGCGCCTCCACCCAGCCGAGAGCCGGATCCGCAAGCTCTCGGCCGAGATCCCGGCGCAGTACATCGCCTTCGACGTGCTCGTCTGGGACGGTGAGCCGATCCACAAGCTGCCGCTGGAGCAGCGGCGGCAGGAGCTCGAGAAGCGCGGCCGGAAGCTCCGGCTCTCTCCGATCAGCCGCGACCGCGATCAGGCGGTCGAGTGGCTCCAGCGGCTCGAGGCGGCCGGCCTCGACGGCGTGGTCGCGAAGCGACTCGATCTGCCGTACCTCCCGGGGTCGCGCGACGGAGTCGTCAAGGTCAAGCCGTACCGGACCGCCGACTGCGTGATCGTCGGCTTTCGCTGGAGCGAGAAGGCGGAGGGCAGGATCTCGACGCTGCTGCTCGGCCTCTACGACGACAATGGTGGGCTCGACTTCGTGGGACACTGCTCGGGCTTTCCCGCTGCCATGCGGCGCGAGCTCGAGGAAGCGCTGCCGAAGCTCCGCTCACCGGGATCGATCAGCGGCGAGCGGGTGCCGGGCGGCCAGAGCCGCTGGTCACGCGGCAAGGAGCTCGACTGGAACCCGGTGAAGCCGAAGCTCGTGTGCGAGGTGCGCTACGACAAGCTCGAGCGAAACCGCTTCCGGCACGGCACCCGCTTCCTGCGCTTCCGCCCCGACAAGGATCCCAAGGACTGCACCTGGCGAGAGGTCAGGCCGCCGCGAAAGCGCACCGATCTGACCGTCCCGAAGCTGCTCGACGCTACTCCAACCGCTTCAGCTGCTTCAAAGCGGAGTCGGCCCAGCGGATCGTCGCGCGGTCGCGCTCGAGGCCGTACCTGAGCGTCAACCAGCCGTGGAAGCTCCCCTCACGGTCGAGCCCCTTCTCGATCGCCTCGAGCTGTGACAGCTCCTCTTGCACCTCCGCGCGGCCTTCCTCGATGTGGCGGATCAGCGCTTCGCGGTCCCAGTGGCCCGCGAAGAAGATCTTCAGCAGAAACGTGTTCTTGAAGCGTGCCGGCTCGAGTGGCGAGCTCTCGAGCCACTGCAGGAACGCCCGCCGCCCCTCGCGCGTGATCCGGTAGAGCTGCTTGTCCGGCCGCGTCTCCTGCGGCACCTCGCGCACCGTGGCCAGCCCCGCCGCGACGAACCGAACCAGGGTCCCGTAGACATGGCTCTTGGCCGGCGTCCAGAAGAAGCCGACGCTCCGGTGGATCCGCTTGTTCAGGTCGTAGCCCGAGGACTCGCCGTCCATGAGCAGGCCGAGGACCGCAGCGTCGTTGGCCGAGATCGTGGTCGCCCGCGACGCCGGAACCGGTTGTCGCTCCATAGTCCGAAACGTACTATGCCACGGGCTCGTGATCACCTACGTCGTGAAGCGGTTGGCGTTCTCGTTCGTGGCCTTCGTCGCCGTCACGGTCGTCGCCTTCGTGATGTTCCAGGTCGTTGCGGTCTACGCCCCGCCGCCCGGGACGTCGACGGCGACGGCGTACTGGCACTACCTGCGAGGAATCCTGTTCCACGGCTCCTTGGGCGAGACATACAACCGCCGCGACCTGACGCACTTCGTGCTCGAGCTGTTCCCGGTCACGGCGGCCGTCGTCATCGGGGCAGCGCTCGTGTGGTTAACGATCTCGGTCCCGCTCGGGATCCTGAGCGCGCTGCGAGCCCGATCTCTGTTCGATCGGAGTGTCCTGACCGTCACGCTGATCGCGCTCTGCGTCCACCCGCTGGTGATCGGGCTCGTCTTCTCGTACACGATCGCGTTCAAGCTCGGCTGGGCGCCGATCCAGGGCTACTGCCAGGTCTTTTCGCCCCCGCCGGGCGCGCCCTGCAGCGGCTTCCACGCGTGGCTCTCGCACCTCGTGCTGCCGTGCCTGACCATGGCTGTGATGTTCACGGCCCTCTACACGCGCATGATCCGGGCGAACGTGCTCGAGGAGCTGTCGGAGGAGTACGTGCGCACGGCGCGGGCGAAGGGGGCGACCGAGTCCCGTGTCCTCGTCCGCCACGTCCTGCGGAACGTGATGATGCCGCTGGTGACGATGCTCGGCATGGACGTCGGCCTCGCCCTCGCGGGCGCGATCTACGTCGAGATCGTCTTCGGGCTGCCCGGGCTCGGCCAGGTCGCCTGGCTGAGCATCCAGCGCGAGGACTGGCCGGTCCTCCAGGGGATCGTCGTCTTCACCGGCCTCCTCGTGATCGTCGCGAACCTCGTGGTCGACCTCGCGTATGCGTTGCTCGATCCGCGCGTTCGCCTGACCCGGGCGTAGGCGGCTCGAGACCGAGGGCGTCGAAGCGCCCGGACAGCTTTACCTTCCGCCGCCAGATGTCGGCGGTGGGATCGCCGATTTCGGCGATCCGCGCGGGCATGGTCTCGACGGTGAACGCCGACGGGTCGGCACCGGGTACCTCCTCCCAGCGGAGCGGGGCCGAGACGCGCGCGTCGGGGGTGGGCCGCACCGAGTACGCGGAGGCGATCGTCCGGTCGCGCGCGTTCTGGCCGAAGTCGACGAAGACGCCCTTGCGGTGGGCGACGCGCCAGGTCGTCGTCGCCACCTCCTGATCGCCGACGCGGCGCTCGACCTCCTCGGCGACCGCCTTCGCGAACCGGCGGACGTCCGGGAAGCCCAGCTCGGGCTGGATCGGCGTGAGGATGTGGAAGCCCGTCGCCCCCGAGGTCTTCGGATAGCTCGGCAGCCGCAATTCGTCGAGCACCTCGCGGACGACGAGCGCGATCACGAGCACGTGTTCCCACTGGTCGTCGGTCGTCGGGTCGAGGTCGATGAGCATGTAGTCGGGCCTCTCGATGTGCTCGACCCGCGAGTGCCAGGTATGGAGCTCGATGCAGCCGAGGTTGATCACCCAGGCGAGAGCCGCGGGGTTGTCGACCACGGCGAAGACGGTGGAATGGCCGCTCGGGAAGCGGACGAACTGCTCGCCGACGTAGTCCGGATGGGCGGGGACGCGCTTTTGGTGGAAGAAGTCGCCCTCGACCCCGTGGGGGTAACGCTTCATGTGGAACGGCCGGCGCCGGATGTGGTTCAGCGCCCATCCCGCGACGTCGACGTAGTAACCGACGAGGTCGCCCTTCGTGAGGCCGCGCTCGGGGAAGAAGACCTTGTCCGGGTTGGAGACGTTCACCTCGTGGCGGCCGACCTTCACGCAGGAAAGTCTCCTAGAAAGGGCGAAGCCCGCCTGGGTTAGCCGCAGACGGGCGACGCAGATGCCGGGGGTTATGAGGGGGGAGCCGGCGCTTTCAGCATGTCCCCGGCGGCGTTTCCGGGCATGCCCCTGAAGGGTGATTTCGCCCAAGGCCGCAGCAGGGGTGCGCTAACCTGTGCACCCCCGGAGAAGTGGCCGAGTGGCTGAAGGCGGCGCCCTGCTAAGGCGTTAGGTGGGGTACATCCCTGCCTCGAGGGTTCGAATCCCTCCTTCTCCGCTTAGCGCTTCGCCGCGGCCTACGGCCGCGGGTGGCGCGTCCGCGGGCGAGCCGCGTCTGGGCTAGGCTCTTGGCGGCCGTCAGGCTCCTCGGAGGGGTGGCAGAGCGGTCGAATGCGGCGGTCTCGAAAACCGTTTCGGGCGGTTTCGTCCGACGAGGGTTCAAATCCCTCCCCCTCCGCTTGATCTAGCGTAAAAGCACATCTGAGCAGGTGGTTTGGCGGGGGCGAGTCAGCCGCAGGCTCGTCTCCCTCCACCCGCTCCCGCCCGCTCCGACCCGTTGGCACGGGATAGGGACTGTGGCGCAGTTGTGGCGCAGCTAGAGAATCTCGTCAGGTTCGTTCCGAACCTGAAACGGCCGCTCGCGGGTCTGCATCTCGGCGTATTTGAGGAAATCCCAAGCCGCGAACAGCGCGCGAACTCGCAGGCTGGCTGCTCGTGACCCCTCGAGACTGGCTCCTTCTGTATCTCGCCTTGAAGGGAGCACCCCAAGAACTCGATCCCGTTCGGATCCAGAAAGGCATGTTCCTGTTCGCACACGAAGGGGCCATACCGGATACCGAGCAGTACTCGTTCGTTCCCTCCTCATATGGGCCAATGTCACCCCGCGTATATGCCGACGTGGACGCGCTCGCGGCGGAAGGTCTTATCCGGGGGGAGCCTGTATCGGGTCACTCATGGAGGAGGTACACAGCAACCGAGAGAGGCCGAGAGGCGGCTTTAGCGCTTCGGAATCAAGCTGATCGCGAACGCGTGCGCAAGCTGCATGAAATCAAGCTTGGCGTGGCGGGGAAGACGTTCGATCAGCTTTTGCGGGATGTCTACGACCGTTACCCCCTGTATGCCACACGTAGCGTGTTCAACCGTCAGTGACGGTTGTTGTCGCGTTAGCCTTGCCCGACGGGATCGTCTTCCGCGAGCGCCAGCGCGCCGAGCAACCCCGCCTTCGCGCCGAGGCCCGGGCTCGTGACGAAGCCCGAGACACCGTCGGTGAGCTGCGGTGCTCGCAGATAGCCATTCATCAGCGCCACGATCTCGCCGTGAACGAGCTCCAGCAGCCCGGTGTGCTTCATCACGCCGCCACCGATCACGACCCGCTCGGGTGAGAGGACGCAGAGGACGGAGACGAGCCCGAGCGCGAGGTATCGGGCCTCGAGGTCCCACGCCGCCTCGTTCGTCAGCTCATGGGGAGGCCGACCCCACCTCGCCTCCATCGCGCGACCGGAGGCCAGCCCCTCCCAGCAGTCTCCGTGGTAGGGACAGATACCCGGGAACGGGTCCACGCTCCGGTCGTGGGGAATCCGGATATGGCCGAACTCCGGGTGCACGAGACCGTGCAGGAGCGTCCCTCCGGCCATGCCCCCACCGCCGATGCCGGTGCCGACCGTGACATAGCAGAAGGTCTCGAGCCCCTGCGCGGCGCCCCACCGGTGCTCGCCAAGTGCCGCCGCGTTGACGTCGGTGTCGAAGACAACGGGAACCGAGAGGCTGCGGCTGACCTCTCGGCCGAGATCGGTTTCTGCCCAACCCGGTTTCGGCGTCGTGGTGATGTACCCCCAGGTCGGAGAGCCCAGCTTCCCATCGAGCGGGCCGAACGACCCGATCCCGACCGCCGCGACCGGTCCCTCACGCTCGAAGAACGCGACCGCGCGGTCGATCGTCTCTCGCGGCGTGGTGGTCGGAATCGTGGTGCGCGCACGCAGGTCGCGAGGCCCCGTGCCAATCGCACATTCCCACTTGGTTCCGCCCGCCTCGATGCCGCCGTAGACCGTCAAAGCGCTACGACCGGGCGCGCGCCGCACGACCGGCGGATCGTCAGCCGACCCGGCAGGACGACCACGTGGCCATGCGCCGGCCCGCGGCCGTCGAGCCGCTCGAGCAGCAGCTGGGTTCCGAGGGTGCCGAATGTCTCGGCGGGTTGCTCCATCGCCGTGAGAAACGGGTACAGCCGCGAGGCCAGCTCGATGTCGTCGAAGCACACGAGCGCGACATCGTCAGGGACCTCCAGACCGGCGCCGCGCACCGCTTCGATCGCGCCGAGAGCAACGAGGTTGTTCACGGCGAACACGGCGGATGGGGGTTCGTCCCCCGCGAGCAGCCGACTCATTCCAAGGAACCCGCCGTCGGGATCCGGTGCCTGTACCTCTACAAGCGTCGGATCAAGGGACAGGTCTGCAGCCTTCAGCGCGACCTCGTAACCCTTCCGGCGCTCACGGGCAGTCGAGACCTCGTCTCCCTCGACGATGAGGCCGATGCGCTTGTGGCCCAGGCCGATCAGGTGCTCGACGAGCAGCCGCGCACCTCCGGTGCTGTCGCCAACGACGGCGTCGGCGTCGACTCCGTCCACGGTTCGGTCAATCAGCACGAACGGCACGCCGAACCTGGCCAGCCGCGCCAGGTGGGGTTTCGACCGGTCGCTGACGGGGGCGATGGCGATCCCCTCGACACGGTGGGCAATCAACTCCTCCACGACGTCGCGCTCCACCGAGAGATCCGCGCGGGTGTCGCAGAGGATCACGCGGTAGGTCGACCGCCGAGCCACCTCCTCGGCCGCGCGTACGATCAGCGTGAAGAACGGGTTCGACACGTCGGGAACGATCACCGCCAACGTCCCCGTCTTCCTTGCGCTGAGTCCGCGGGCGAGTCGACTCGGGATGTAGCCGAGATCGGAGATCGCCACTTCCACGCGACGCTGTGTGTCGGGGCTGACGCGAATGCTGCCGTTGATGACGCGCGAAACGGTCATCGGCGAGACGCCCGCCAGCTTGGCGACGTCCTTGATGGTCGCGTTTGAACGTTTCGTCGTCACTGGGATTCACTGGTAGCGATAACACACATTAACCTCGGAACTCGCTGTAGAGCTACCTCCAAACGGCTTGACTCTTAAGTGAAAAACGTGTTATCGGTACCACAACACCGGGGCAAGGGAGGTAGCAGATGCGCGATTCGCAGAGGAAGCACACGTCTTGGCGGACGCTGGTTCTCGCGACGGCAGTCCTCGCGGCCGTCATTGGTACGTCGGTGCTCGTCGCCGCGGCGTCCGCGAAGCCGACGTCCCAGGGTGCGACGATCAAGGTCGGCCTCATCACCAAGGACGCCACGAACCCGTTCTTCGTGAAGATGCGCGCCGGCGCAACGAAGGCGGCCAAGAAGCTCGGCGCGACGCTTATCTACGCGGCCGGGAAGAGCAGCTCGGACAACGCGAGCCAGATCGCGGCGATCGAGAACATGACGACCGCGGGCGTAAAGGGGATCCTGATCACGGTCGCCGACGGCAAGGCTGAGAACGCGGCGATCGCAAAGGCGCGCAAGGCCGGCGTCATCGTGATCGCTCTCGACACGCCCACCGTCCCGAAGAGCGCGACCAATGCCCTCTTCGCGACGAACAACTTCAACGCGGGCATCCTGATCGGCAAGTACGCCCGCGCCGCGACGAAGGGCAAGAAGGTGACGATCGGAATGATCGACGAGCATGCGGGCTCGTCGGTGGGAGCCCTGCGACACAACGGCTTCCTGAAGGGGTTCGGGATCAAGAAGAACAGCAAGCTGATCGCCTGCGCGGGGAACGGGGAAGGCCAGACTGCCCCGTCTCAGACGGCGATGGAGAACTGTCTCCAGAAGAGCCCGAACATCAACGTCGTCTACACGATCAACGAGCCCAGCGCGCTCGGCGCCTGGAACGCGTTGAAGAAGGCCGGGAAGACGAAGGCCGGCACGACAATCGTCTCGGTCGACGGCGGCTGCGCGGGCGTGCGCAACGTCAAGGCCGGCATCATCGACGCGACATCGCAGCAGTACCCCCTGCTGATGGCCTCGCGCGGGGTCGGTGCCGTCGTCAAGTTCGCGAAGACCGGCAAGAAGCCGAGCGGCTACACCGACACCGGGGTCAACCTGATCGCCAAGAAGCCGCTCGTCGGCGTCAAGTCGAAGAGCGTCAGGTACGGCCTCGCGAACTGCTGGGGCTAGCAGACCCTCACACCCATCGCGACCGGAGGGCCGAAGGCTCTCCGGTCGCAGTGGGATCGGCCTAGGATCGCGCGTCCGGAACGAGATCGACGTTGAACGCGATGGACAGCTCAGTGCAGCCACTTTGGGAGCGGTCTGCGGTCCAGCAGATTCGCCGTTTCCTCGCCGCACCCGCGGTTGGCCCGCTCCTCGCGCTGCTGTTGACGATGGCGTTCTTCTCGCTCAAGAGCGAGCGTTTCCTGCAGGGGCCGAACCTCTCGCTCGTGCTGCAACAGGTGATGGTCGTCGGTGTGCTCGCGATCGGGCAGACGCTCGTGATCCTGACCGCCGGGATCGACTTGTCGGTCGGAACCGTCATGGCGTTCGGGCAGATCGTGATGACCAAGCTGGCCATCGACTCCGGCTACAGCCCCGCGACGGCGATCCTGCTCGGCATCCTCGCCTGCGTCGTGTTCGGGATGCTCAATGGAGGGCTCGTGGCGGTCGTGCGGTTGCCGGCGTTCATCGTCACATTGGGAACGCTCAACATCGCCTTCGCGCTGACGCACATCTACTCGAACGACCTGACCTACCCTCCGGGGGAGTCGGGCGCGTCGAGCCTGCCGAGCGCGCTGCTCTTCTTCGGGCGGACGTTCACGATCGGACACACCGACATCACGTACGGCGTGGTCTTCATGTTCGTGCTCTTCGCCCTCGCCTGGTTCGCGCTCACGCAGACTGCGTGGGGCAGGCACGTCTACGCGACCGGGGACGACCCGGAAGCCTCCAGGCTGACGGGCGTCAAGACCGGCCGCGTGCTGTTCAGCGTGTACGTCGTCGCCGGGCTCATGTACGGCCTTGCCGCCTGGCTGCTCATCTCGCGAACGGAGCTCGGCGATCCCAACGCCGGTCAGACGACCGAGAACCTCGACTCGATCACCGCCGTGGTTCTCGGCGGCACGAGCCTCTTCGGCGGGCGCGGCACGGTGATCGGAACTCTCATCGGCGCCATCATCGTCGGGGTCTTTCGCAACGGGCTGACGCTGATCGGCGTCGAGGTGATCTACCAGTACCTCGTAACGGGCGTTCTCGTCATCCTCGCGGTCTCGGTCGACCAGCTCACCCACCGGAGGCGGTTGTGAGCGAGCGGCAACCGCTCCTCGAGGCGCGGGGCATCGTGAAGCGCTTCGGGCACGTGGTGGCGCTCGACGGCGCCGACTTTGAGCTCTACGCCGACGAGATCGTCGCGGTGATCGGGGACAACGGCGCGGGCAAGTCTACGTTGATCAAGTCGCTTTCGGGCGCACTGCAGCCCGATCGCGGCGAAATCCGCCTCGACGGAAGGCCCGTCCGCTTCCGCTCCCCGGGCGACGCGCGGAGAGCCGGCATCGAGACCGTGTACCAGGATCTCGCAGTGGCGCCTTCGCTTGACATCGCCTCGAATATCTTCCTCGGCCGCGAAGCACGAAGACGGGGGCCGCTCGGCCGGGCGCTGCGCATGCTCGCGAAGCGGACGATGCGGCGTGAGGCCGCGAGGCACCTGCAGGAGCTGGAAATCGGCGTGCAGTCGATGAGCCAACCGGTCGAGAATCTCTCCGGCGGGCAGCGGCAGGGCGTCGCGGTGGCACGAGCCGCGAAGTGGGCGCAGCGGGTTGCGATCATGGACGAGCCGACGGCCGCGCTGGGCGTCAAGGAGACCCGCCAGGTGCTCGACCTGATCCTGAGAGTTCGCGACCGCGGGTTGCCCGTCATCCTGATCAGCCATGACATGCCGCACGTCTTCGAGCTAGCGGACAGGATCCAGATCATGAGACTGGGCAAGCGCGTCGCGGTCGTCACGCCGCAGAGCCACACGATGCCGGAGGCCGTGGCGATCATGACCGGCGCCACACGCGGCGAGCTCGAGCAGGCGCTCGTTGCGGAGGGCCCGCCGGCTGACCTGCCCGCGGCGGACGACGCATGACCGTCGCCTGGGGATTGCTGTCCACGGCCCGGATCAATCGCCTGATCCTCGAAGCTGCGGCGAAGAGCGACCTCGCCGACGTGGTCGCGGTGGCGAGCCGGAGCCTCCCGCGCGCCGAAGCGTACGCCCGAGCGCACAGGCTCGAACGGGCTCACGGAAGCTACGACGCGTTGCTCGCGGACGACGCAGTCGAGGCGGTCTACATCTCGTTGCCCAACTCCCTCCACGCCGAGTGGACGTTGCGGGCACTAGAGGCGGGCAAACACGTGCTTTGTGAAAAGCCGCTCTCGCGCGACGCGGACGCGGTCGAACGGCTATTCGACTGCGCAGACGAGCGTGGACTGATCGTGTCCGAGGGATTCATGTGGCGACACCATCCTCAGACCGCGAAGCTCGTGGAGCTCGCCCGCCCAGATGTCATCGGTCGCATGCGGCTTGTCCGCGCCGCGTTCGGCTTTGACGCCGCGTCCGTGCACGGCGCAAACGACGTCCGCCTCGACCCCGAACTGGAAGGCGGCGCGCTGATGGACGTCGGTGCGTACTGCGTCAATGCAATCCGGCTGGTCGCGGGAGAGCCCGACCGGGTCCAGGCGCTACAGGCACTCGGGCCCAGCGGCGTCGACGTCTGCTTGGCGGGGACGCTCGCGCTGGCCAATGACGTCGTCGGGTTGTTCGACACCGGCCTCGTCCTCCCCCGCCGTGCGGCGCTCGAGGTCGTCGGCGAAGAGGTGACGCTGCTCGTGGCCGAGCCGTGGCAGCCACGCGCGCCCGGAATTGCGGTCGGCCGACCGAGTGACAAGGACGACGTCGATTGGGTGCAGGTCCCGGTCGAGCCCGCCGATGCCTACCTGCTCGAGCTCGACAACGTCTCGGGCGCGATGCGCGGGGAGACCGAGCTGCTGCTCGGTCGTGCGGACGCGATTGGCCAAGCACGGGCAATGGAGGCACTCCATCGTTCCGCGAGCACAGGCGCGGCGGTCGAGCTGCAACGAGCCGCGGACACTGTTCGATGACGTACGTCCCCGCAGACGACCGCTACGAGCGTATGCGGTATCGGAGGTCAGGTCGCAGCGGGCTTCAGCTGCCGCTGCTCTCTCTCGGACTGTGGAACAACTTCGGCGACGACTTTCCCTTTGAGACCGGCCGCGCAATCGTCCGGCGCGCCTTCGACCTCGGGGTCACGCACTTCGACCTGGCGAACAACTACGGCCCGCCGTACGGCTCTGCGGAAGAGAGCTTCGGGCGCATGCTCGCGCTCGACCTGCACCCGTATCGCGACGAACTCGTGATCTCGACCAAGGCCGGCTACGACATGTGGCCCGGCCCGTACGGCGAGTGGGGCTCGCGGAAGTACCTCCTGGCGAGCCTCGACCAGAGCCTTCGCCGGATGGGCCTCGAGTACGTCGACATCTTCTACTCGCATCGTTTCGACCCCGAGACCCCGCTCGACGAGACGATGG
>JBKPOY010000042.1:0-8379 GCA_046733295.1 Actinomycetota bacterium
AGGCTCGACGACGTCATCCGGCGGTTCGCGTGGTCGTGCAAGGCGCACTGCCTGCTGGGGACGCATTACCACCTGCTCGTGACGACGCCGCAGCCGAATCTCTCCGAAGGGATGAAGCGTCTGAACGGCCTGTACGCGCAGTCCTTCAATCACCGGCATGGCCAGTACGGACACGTCTTCCAAGGGCGCTACGGCGCTCAGCTCGTCGAGGCCGAAGGCCACTTCCTCGAGCTCTTCCGATACATCGCCCTGAACCCGGTTCGGGCAGGACTTCGGCCCCGGCCGGCCGACTGGCGCTGGAGTAGCTACGCGGGCCTCGTCGGCCTGGCCTCGCCCCATCCGTTCATCGACCAGAGGAGCGTCCTGACGCTCTTCGGCCCCGACCCCGCCAGGGCGCGCGCGAGGCTGCGCGACTTCGTCGAACGCGGACTGTAGAGCCGACGCATTTGGCCACGGCCGGGGTCTGACCCCGGACGGGGCCGTTCAGGCCGCGGAGCGGCGCAGTTCGGCCGGGAGCTTGAAGACGACCGTCTCGCGCTCGGGGCTCACCTCACGAACCTCGTCGACGCCTCGCGCCCGGAACCACGCGCACAGCTCGTCCACCAGCCCCTCCGGCGCCGAGGCGCCCGAGGTGAGGCCGACCGTCTCGACGCTCTCGAGCCAGCGCTCGTCGACGGCTGCCGCGTCCTCGACGAGGTAGGACCGCACCCCTGCGGCTTCGGCGACCTCGACGAGCCGCTTCGAGTTCGAGCTGTTGCCCGAGCCGATCACGAGCAGGAGCTCGACGTGCGGCAGGAGCTCCTTCACCGCGCGCTGGCGGTTGGTCGTCGCGTAACAGATGTCTTCCTTCTTGGGGCCATGCAGGGCCGGGAACTTCTGCCGCAGGGCCTCGACGATCTCAGCCGTCTCGTCGACCGACAGCGTCGTCTGCGTGACGTACGCGACGCGATTCGGATCGTTGACCGTCAACCGGTCGACGTCCGCGACGGATTCGACGAGCAGCGTGGACTCCGGCGCCTCACCCATCGTGCCCTCGACCTCCTCGTGGCCAGCGTGGCCGACCAGCACGACGGTGTAGCCGGCGGCCGCGTAACGGCGCGCCTCTGCATGGACCTTCGTCACGAGCGGGCACGTCGCGTCGATCGTCCTCAGCTGGCGCCGCGTCGCTCCCTCGCGCACGGCCGGCGCGACCCCGTGGGCGGAGAAGACGACGACCTCGCCCGGCGGGACATCCTGCTCGCTCTCGACGAAGATCGCCCCGCGCGCGCGAAGCTCACGAACGACGTGCGTGTTGTGGACGATCTGCTTGCGAACGTAGACGGGCGGCCCATGCTGCTCGAGCGCGCGCTCGACCGTTTCGACAGCTCGCTCGACCCCGGCGCAGTACCCGCGGGGTGCCGCGAGCAGGACCCGCTTGACCACGCCTCCACTGTAGCCCGCGTTCTCGCGCGTGAAACAGTTCTTACTGGCCACAAGAACAGAAAGGGCCCGCCGCTCGGGGGGTTGTGGCGGCGGACCCTCTCAATTGCTCACCGCGGGCTCATGGCCAGGTAAACACCGCGCGGTGCGCATCGCCCAGTGGCAATGACGCTAGCGCCCGCAAACGCGCTTGTGAATAGGCCGACCGGCCCATCTTTTGAAACAGGGGGACCACCGCCGTCTCGACGCACCCCGGCGCGACTCCTATCATCCTCAGCGCCCAGTGACCCCCGAAAACAAGGCCGTGTTCTTCAATGCGGTGCCGCTCTTCGTGCTGGCGGGCGCCTATCTCGGCGTGGCCGCCGCGCTCACACCGCAGCTGTGGCGAGAGCGGTCGCGCCTCCGGCTGAACGATTACGCCCTCGCGCTCGTGTTCCCGTGCCTCGGGATCCCCCTGGCGATCTTCGGCACCGTGGTGCTGTACGAGCGCCGCCCGATCGGCGGTCATCTCTGGCTCTCGTTCGCGGCGAGCCTGATCGCCCTCGTGCCGGCCGTCGTGTTCCTCTTCCGCTGGCCGGAACGGGCCGAGCTCCTCACGAGCGGTCCTCGCGCGCGAGAAGCCGAGCAGCTCGTCTCCCTCCGGGACCGCGAGCTCGAGGCCGTTGCCGCGATCTCGGACGCGCTCGCGCGGACGAACGACCCCCAGACGGCGGGCCGCGTCCTGCTCGACGAGGTCGCCGCCGTGCTCGGCGTCGAATTCACCGCCCTCGCCTTGATCGACGAGGACCAGGGCGAGGCGCACGGCCTGCTTGCCCGCGACAGGGGCGCGGACGTGCATTGGTGGCGCGACGTGCGGATCGACCTGGGCAATGAGCCGTCGGGGATCGCGAGTGCCTACTTCCAGGCGGCGCCGGTGGTCGTCTTCGACTGCGCGGCCTCGCCGCTCGTCAGCCCGCGTCTTGTCGAGGCGGTTGGGGCCCAGAGCGGTGTTTTCGTGCCGCTGATCGTCGAGCAGCGGGTCGTTGGGGTCCTCGTGGGCGCGCCTACCTCGGCTAAGCGGGCGTTCTCGAACGACGAGGTGACGCTGATGCAGGCGCTCGCCGCCGAGGCCGCCCTGGCGCTGGAGCGCACCCGCTCGGCCGGCGCGCTCGACGAGGCCCTGACCCGCGAGCGGCTCGTGGGGGAGATCTCGCGCCGCGTTCGCTCCGTCCAGGGCCTCGAGAGCGGCACGCGCGTCGCGGTCACCGAGATCGGCCGCGCCCTGCGCGCCTCGCGTTGCTTCATCAGGCTCGGCGCGCCGGGTGAGAACCTGCGGTTGCGGGCGGAATGGTTCGCGGCCGGGCTGCAGCCGATCGGGACGCAGACCCAGAACCTTCCCGCGACGAACCTCGCTGCGCGGGACCGGCGCACGGTGGCAATCTCCGACGTCGAGAACGCCTCCGAGCTGGACGATCCTGCGCTCGGCGGGTCCGAGACCCTCGTCAGGCTCGGCACGAAGGCCGTACTCGCCACGCCGATGATCGCCTTCGACCAGCTGATCGGCGTCCTGGGATTGCATCGCAGCGCTGTCGGCCCCTGGGCGGCGGGGGAGGTGGCCCTCGCGGAGGCCGTCGCGAGGGAGCTCGCCCTCGCGATCCACTCGTCCGCATTGCTCGAGGAGAACGAGCAGCGTCTCGCGGAGCAGACGGCGCTGCTGCGCGCCGCACAGGTGGTCACGAACGAGCTCGACTTCGAGGCGGTGCTGCAGCGGCTCGTGGACGAGGTGGCCCTGCTCCTACGCTGTGAAGCCGCCGATTGCTACCTGCTCGACGCCGAGCGCGGAATCCTGCGTTGCGCGGCCGTCCACGGCCTCGAGCCGGAGGTGGTGGACTTCGAGTTCGCTTCCGATCGAGGGCTTGCGGGCCGCGCGATCGCCGAGCGCGCACCGGCTCTCTCCCGCGACTACGGCGAGCTGTCCGATTCCGTTCCGCACCGCGCCTATCAGCGGTATGCAGGCGCGCTTGTCGCGCCCATGGTCTGGTCCGGGCAGATCAGGGGCGTGCTCGGGGTGGGCACCGCGGATCCCGAACGGGCGTTGAAGGATTCGGACGCCGAGCTTCTCCAGGCGTACGCAACCCTCGCGGCACTTGCCCTTCGAAACGCCGAGAGCTTCGAGGAGCGGTCGCGCCAGGCTCGGATCCAGCGCGCGTTCTACGACATCGCATCGGTCCTCGCCGCTCCGATCTCACACGCGGAGACGATGCGGGCAGTTGCGCGGGCCGCGACCGAGGCTCTCGAAGGGTCCTCGGCGGCCTTGCTCCTGCCGACGGAGGAAGCCTTCGAGCTCGCGGCCGGCTACGACCTCCCGAGGCCTCTCGCGACGTTCCTGCGGCAGGCGGCGAGCAAAGCGGCCGAGCCCCTCGCCACGTGTGCGCGGTCGCGCAACGTGCTCGCCGCTCCGGCGCTCGCCGAGGACGATCGCTTCGCCGGCGACTGGCAGCAGGCGACGAGATCGGCGCACTACGAGTCGCTGCTCGCGGTGCCGGTGGAGGCGCCGGGCGGGCTGGGCGGCCTGGCGATCGTCTTCTTCGACGAGCAGCGCCGCTTCAGCGACTACGACCTGGAGCTGGCGCGCAATCTCGCCGGCGCCGCGCGCGGCGCCCTCGAGCGGAGCGAGCTGTTCGAGAGCGAACGTCGGGCGCGCGGCCTCGCGCAGCAGCTCGCCCGGACGGGCGGGCTGCTGTCGACCGAGCTCGATCCGGCTGCAGTCCTGGACGAGATCGTCGCGCAGGCGCCTCTGCTGCTCGGCGCTGATGCGGCCGTCGTGCGGTTGTTGCAGGACGATGAGCTCCTCGTCAGCGCCGCCCGCGGCGAAGTGCCGGACGACCTGCTCGACTCGAAGGGGCCGTCGACGGGCTGGGCGGGCGGAGACGTGGTGCAGATGCGCGCTCCGGTCGCCGTCGGCGACATCGGCGAAAGCGGTCCGATCGCAAGCGCCGACCCGGTGCTCACGTCGGGTTACCGGGCGTTCCTCGCGGTGCCGCTCGTCGGCGCCGAGGAGGCGGTGCAAGGCGTGCTCTCGGTCTACGCGCGCCGCCCCCGATCGTGGCGGCAGGACGAGATCGAGGCGCTCGGTGCACTGGCCGCGAACGCAGCCGTCGCCCTCTCGAGCGCGGAGCTCTACCAGCGCGTCGCGCTCGAAAAGGAGCGGAGCGTCGCGATCCTCGCGAACATCGCGGACGGGATCGTCGCGGTTGACCGCGAGGGCCACGTCGTTCTGTGGAACGAGGCCGCGGAGCGAATCACGGGCGTGCAGGCGGTGGACGCGCTGGGGCGAACGACTCAGCAGGTCCTCCAGCGAACGCTCGAGTCCGACGACGACGATCTCGGCGACCGGCTCTTCTCGATCCAGCGCGACGGCGACGACGTCTGGCTCTCGCTGACGCAGGCGGTCATGCGCGACCCCGCCGGAGCCGTCGCCGGCCGGATCTTCGCCTTCAGGGACATCTCCACGGAGCGTGTGGTCGAGCAGATGAAGTCGGACTTCGTCACGGCCGTCTCGCACGAGCTGCGGACGCCGCTGACCTCCATCTACGGCTTTGCCGAGACGCTGCTGCGCCAGGACGTGCTCTTCGGCGAGGAGGAGCGGCGCACGTTCCTCGGCTACATCGCATCGGAATCGGAGCGCCTGACCGGCATCGTCGATCAGCTGCTGAACGTGGCGCGCCTCGACACCGGGGACCTGCAGGTCAACCTCGCGCCGGTCGACATCCGGCCGATCGTCTCGGACGTTGTCAAAGCAGCGGAGCAGTCGCGGAGCGGCACCGGCCACCGCTTCGTGGTCGAGCTGCCGGACGAGCCGCTCGCCGCGGAGGCCGACGGAGAGAAGCTGCGCCAGGTGCTCGGGAACCTTGTCGACAACGCGATCAAGTTCTCGCCGGAGGGGGGCACCGTGACGGTTCTCGCCCGCCACGCGGACGACCGGGTCGAAGTGCGCGTCGTCGACGAGGGCATCGGCATTCCGGAGGAGGAGCAGCGCCGGATCTTCACGCGCTTCTACCGAGGCGAGTCGGTGACGCGTGATCCTGGAGCGAGCGGGACCGGGCTCGGGCTGTTCATCGCGCGCGGGCTCGTGAACGAGATGAGCGGCAGCATGTGGGTCGACTCTCGCGAAGGGGCCGGATCGACGTTCGGGTTCGACCTGCCGCCTGCCCGCGAGGCGGCCCTGAGCGCGAGGGAGTGAGGGTGCGAGCGAGGGGGTATACCCGCAGCGTCGAACCGAACGTATGCCAGCGATGACGAGTGTGCTCGTAATCGACGACGAGGCGCCGATTCGTCTCCTCTGCCGGGTGAACCTCGAAGCCGAGGGCATGAAGGTGCTCGAAGCGTCCGACGGCGACGTCGGACTCGACACGGCCCGCGAGGAGCGGCCGGATGTGATCCTGCTGGACGTGATGATGCCCGGCCGCAACGGCTGGGAGGTCGCCGAGGAATTGCTCGCGGACGAGCGGACGAACGGCATCCCGATCGTGTTCCTCACCGCCCGCGCCGAGGTGAAGGATCGGGCGCGCGGGATCGACCTCGGCGGAGTCGACTACGTGACGAAGCCGTTCAACCCCGTCGAGCTGGCGCCCCTTGTCCGGGATCTCGTCCAGCGGGTCGAAAGTGGCGAGCGCGACGATCTGCGACGCGAGAAGTTCGCGGAGCTGCGCGAGCTGCTCGAGCGCGACTAGCGGCTAGCCCGCGAAGTCCGCGGTGATCATGGTGGCGCTGGAGAAGCCGGCGAACGGCCCCAGCGGCGCCGCGACGCCGATCCGGCGCAGGTTTCTGTCGAGCAGGTTCACGCGGTGGGGCGGGCTGGCGAGCCACTGAGCCACGGCCGCGTTCGCGCCCATGACGCCGCTGCCCCAGACGAGGTTCTCCGCGAAGATGGAGCCGCGGACGTGGAAGCTCACCATGCGGCGGCTGAAGTTCCCGTGCGCGAAGTAGTGCCTACGGAGCATGTCACGCGAGTGCGATCGAGCAGCCCGGACGAGCCGTCTGTCGACCCGCAGCTTCGGTAGCAGGTGAACCGTCCTCACCGCGTTGATCGCGGCGACGAGCGCGGTCTCTCGCGGGCTGAGCGCGAGGGCTCCGCTGTTCGTCTCTGGGCGAGCCGCGCCGGGGCCGGCGAACAAGGCAACCAGTGCGACAACGCAAACGGATGCTGCGGCCGTCCGCATGCGAAGGGCGGAGTTGTAACACCGTTGTCTGACGGAAATCAACCGCGGACCGGTGGGAACCGGTCTATCTCGCGCTTTGAGCGAGCAAAATGGCGGAGAGCACGACGGCTCCTCCGACGAGCTGCACGGCCGTCAGCGACTCGTCCAGCCAGGCGTAGGCCACGATCGTCGCGACGACCGGTTCCAGCATCGCCACGATCGCCGCCCGCGTCGCGGGGATGTGGCGCAATGCACCGACAAGCAGTCCGAACGGGACGATCGTGCCGAGGATGATCATCCAGGCCATCAGCAGCCAGACTGGCAGCTGCAGGGACGCCAGGTTGCCGTGGAGCGAGACGTCGGCACCGATCATGCCGTGCGGGAACGCCCACCAGGGCTGCACGCACGCCCAGACGATCGACGCGAACAGGAAGCCGAAGCAAATCAGGGAGACCGGATCGCGCTCGCCTACCCCGTGCTCGGCGAGCAGGAGGTAGAGCGCGTAGGCGCAGGCGCCTGCGAGCGCGGCGCCGACGCCCACGGCGTCGAGGCTGACGCCGCTCCAGATCTCGACGACCAGCGCCAGCCCGACGACGGCGAGCGTCAGTGCGACCCAGATCCGCTTCCGAACGGGTTGATGGAGGACGAAGCGCGCCCACAGCGCGACGAGAACGGGCGCGAGGTACTCGATCAGGAGCGCGATGCCGATCGCGAGACGGTGGATCGCGAGGAAGTAGAACCACTGCACGAGCGCGAGCCCCGCCGCGCCGAAGAGCACCAGGTAGGGGAGCTCCTCCCGCCGCAGCCGTAGGCTCTCCGGCCGGGCGACTGCAAGCACCACCGCGAGCACGACGAAGGCGCCGGTCGAGCGGATCTCGGCTAGCCGCTCCGAGGAGAGGTCGGTCGTGAGGATCACCTTCGAGACCGTCCCGTTGACGGCCCAGAGCGTCGCCGCCGCCGTGACCATCGCGTAGCCGAGGAGCGGCCGGCGATCGGGCCGGGACGCGACGGGCACGAAGACCGGCTCGGCCACGGCGCGCGAGGCTACCAACGGAGGCCGGGGCTAGACTCGGTGCAGGCTCGGGGCGTAGCGCAGCCTGGTAGCGCACCCGCTTTGGGAGCGGGAGGTCGCCGGTTCGAATCCGGCCGCCCCGACTACGTCGGCCAGGCCGGCGCGGCCGCCCAGCGTTCCAGGCGGTCGACGGCCCGCTCGAGGTCCGCCACGCGAAGGCGGTACGGCTCGGCGTAGGCGACCTGCTCGACGAGCGGAGCCGGATCGTGGTCGTCGAGCGCGTTCAGCACGTAGCGGATCGGCAGGCCATGGGCGACCACGAGGATCGTTTCCTCGGGCCGGGCCAGCACCGTCCGGTAGGCGCCGACGTAGCGGAGGACTGTGCCGCTCCGGCTTTCGCCGCCGCCCGGCGCCTCGACCGTCGGCTCGTTCTCCGAGGCCCACACGCGGTAGTCGGCGAGCGTGCCGCCCTCGAAGCCGCCGAATCGGACGTCGTTGAGCTCCGGCACGACGAGGCGCGGAACGTCGCGACCGGCGAGTGCGATCTCGGCGGTCTGTCGCGCACGCTCGAACTCGCTCGTGACGACGAGATCGAGCTCCGTCGCCGTGAGGAGCTCTCCGAGGCGGCGCGCCTGCCGCTCGCCCGCCGGCGTCAGGGCGCAGGCGGTGGCCGGGTCGCCGTTGACCGTGCCGACGACGCTGAGCTCGCTCTCGCCGTGGCGCGCGAGGATCACTTCGTCCATCGTGCCTCCCTGAACACGAGCGCCG
>JBKPOY010000043.1:0-30518 GCA_046733295.1 Actinomycetota bacterium
GTCGAGGCGATCGCACACGCCCAGCCCGAGATCTCCGTCTCGCTGCAGGAACGCATCGGTGAAGCGCGCGCGAGCTGAGGTCCTCGGCGCGGAGCCGGTCGGCCCGTACACCCTGCTCCGGATCCGCCGCGGTGGGCTCAAGCCCGGGATTCCAGGCCAGTTCTTCATGCTGGAGGCGGCGGGACGGCCGCTGCCGCGCCCGATGAGCGTCTGTCTGGCGCCGCCGGGGGAGCTCGCCTTCCTGATCGACCCCATCGGCCCCGGCACGCGCGCGCTCTGCGGGCTCGAGCGAGGCGCCGACCTCGGCGTCCTCGGCCCGCTCGGCAACGGGTACGACCTCGAAGTCGAGAGCCCCCTCCTGGTTGGCGGCGGCATCGGCGTGGCGCCGCTTCCGTATCTCTCCGATGCGCTGGGCCACCCGCCGGCGCTGCTCGGCTTCCGCAGCGACCGGCACGCCGAGGCGGCCCGCCTCGTCCCGAACGCCGAGGTCGTCGTGGAGCCGCAGCTCGTGACGGAACCGCTCCGAGACTTCGTAACAGACTGTTACAAGGTTTTGGCGTGCGGCCCCGAGCCCATGCTCCGGGCGGTCGCCGACCTGGTCCCGGACGCGCAGCTCGCCTGGGAGGCGCCGATGGCGTGCGGGTACGGGGCTTGCTACGGGTGCGCGGTGGAAATCGACGGTGAGCTCAAGCGCCTCTGCGTGGAGGGGCCCGTGCTCGCGTCGGAGGCGGTCGCAGCCGAGTGAGACTCCTCAATGCCAGCGGTTGCCTCGACGCGCTCGCGGCGCCGGAGGTCGCCCGCTCGCTGGACCTGTTCGTGACGAAGACCGTCACGCCGCTGCCCCGGGAGGGCAACGCGCCCGTGCGGATCGCAGAAATCGAGCATGGAATGCTGAACTCGATCGGCCTCGCCAACCCCGGGATCGACCACTTCGTCTCGCATACCCTGCCGCGGCTCGGCGAGCTCGGCGTGCCGATCTGGGTCTCCGTCGGCGGTTTCGCCGAGTCCGACTACGCCGACCTCTGCGACCGCCTGGACGATTGCCCTGACGTCGACGCGATCGAACTCAACGTCTCGTGCCCCAACGTCGAGGACGTCCCCGCGAGCGTGGGGGCGATCGTGGCGGCCGCGAAGGCGGCCACACGGAAGCCGATCTACACCAAGCTCTCGCCGGCCACGGCCGACATTGGCGCTGTCGCGTGCGCGGCTCGAGACGGCGGCAGCGACGGGCTCTCCCTGGTGAACACCATTCTCGGGCTGGCGCTCGACGAACGGACGCTCGGCCCGAAGCTCTCGCGCAGCCGGGGCGGGCTCTCGGGGCCCGCGCTCAAGCCGATCGCACTCGCCGCCGTCTACGCCTGCTACGAGGCGACCGGGCTACCGATCGTCGGTATGGGTGGAATCGCGAGCGGCCGGGACGCGCTCGAGTTCCTCGCTGCGGGCGCGAGCGACGTCGCAATCGGCACGGTTCTCTTCTCCGACCCCGGAGCGCCGACCCGCATCAGGCGGGAATTGCAGGCGGAATTGGCGAAGCTGGCCGTTGACTCACCTGACAACGCAACCGGGCTTGCACACGCCGCGCACTCGTTCGCAGAGACCCCGCCGAGGCGGGATACATCGTTGCCCGTTTAGAAAATATCCTGCAAAAAAGCATCTTTCATGGGGTTTGACGGCCTCTCGTGACTTGTTAGTATGCGGCGTCCGTGCCAGCGCTCAAGACTCAGGCCCAGGCACCCCTCCGCTCGCTTGATCAGCGCATGGAAGCTCTCAAGCGGGCGAACGACATCCGGGTTCGCCGCGCGCAGCTGAAGAAAGACCTGAAGACAGGCTCCGCGAACATCGACGACATCCTGCGCGATCCGCCGGAGTACGTCTCGACGGCGAAGGTCTTCGACATCCTGATGGCCGTGCCCAAGTTCGGCCGTGTCAAGGCCGCGCGCTTCCTGAACCAGTGCCGGATCAGCCAGTCGAAGACCGTTGGAGGCCTGTCTGAGCGCCAGCGCACCGAGCTCATCGGGCTCTTCAACCGGTAAGCGCCCCCCGGTCTTCGTCGTCACCGGCACGTCCGGCGAGGGGAAGAGCACCCTCGCACGGCGCCTGCTCGAACGCGTCCCTGAGCTGGTGCTCGCAGTCTCGGCGACGACGCGGGAGCGACGGCCCGGGGAGGAAAACGGTCGCGAGTACTACTTCCTCTCCGACGACGAGTTCAACCGGAAGCTTGCGGCCGACGACTTCCTCGAGTACGTGCGGCTCCCTTGGGGCGAAGGCCGCCGTTCGGGGACACTCTGGTCGGAGCTGGAGCGCATCACCGGAGACGGACGGCCCGTCCTGCTCGAGCTCGAGACGGGCGGCGCCCTGGCCGTCCGCGATCGGATTCCCGGCAGCGTGACGATCTTCATCACGGCGCCGAGCGAGGAGGAGCTCGAGCGCCGGCTGCGGGCGCGCGGCACCGAAAGCGAGGACGAGATCGAAGAGCGGGTCGCGAAGGCGCTCGAGCAGCGGAAGCTCGCCGGAGAGTTCACGTACACGATCGTCAACGACGACCTCGAGACGGCGGTGGACGAGCTCGAAGCCGTGGTTCGAAAGGAGATCGCGGCCGCAGGTAGCATTCCTGGACCGTGATCCATCCTCGAATCGACGAACTGCTCGACAACGTCGACTCCCGCTACGCGCTGGTGATCGTCGCGGCGAAGCGCGCCCGGCAGATCAACAACTACCATCACCAGCTCGGCGAAGGGACGTTCGACCAGTTCTTGCCGCCGCTGATCGAGTCGCGCTCGAAGAACTACCTGACGATGGCGCTCGAAGAGACGGCCGACGGCAAGATCAAGTACGCCTACAAGAAGTAGCGCGGCGCCATCCCGCTTCGCGCTGAGGGCACAATGTGCCGATGGCGCGCGTGCTTCAAGGCGTGACCGGCGGGATTGCTGCCTACAAGGCTGCAGAGCTGACGCGCCTGCTCGTCAAGGCCGGGCACGAGGTGACGCCGATCCTCACGGACGAGGCCCAGTCGTTCGTGACCGCCAAGACGTTCGCGGCCCTGGCGCGCCGCGAGGCTCCACGGGAGCTCTATCCGCATCTCGTCGAGGCCGATCTGCTCGTGATCGCCCCGCTTTCTGCCAACACGCTCGCGAAGCTGGCGCACGGGCTCGCCGATAACGTCCTCACCCAGACCGCGCTCGGGTTCGACGGGCCGGTGCTCGCGGCGCCGGCCATGAGCCCCCGCATGTGGGCGCACCGCGCGACGGTCGCCAACGTCGCGCTGCTTCGCGAGCGGGGCATTGTCCTCGTCGGCCCTGACGAGGGCGAGCTGGCCGAAGGCGGGTTCGGCGTCGGCCGGATGAGCGAACCTGAGGACGTGTTCGACCGGGTCGAGACCGTGCTCGCCCGGCTCGGCCAGCTGGCCGGCAAGCGGGTCGTCGTCAGCGCGGGCGGGACGCGGGAGCCGCTCGACGCCGTCCGTTTTCTCGGCAACCGATCGTCCGGGCGGATGGGCGTGGCGCTCGCCGAGGAGGCGCGCCTGCGGGGAGCCGACGTGACGCTCGTCGCCGCGAATCTCTCCGTTCCACCGCCGGGAAAGGTTGAGCTCGTGCCGGCGGCGACGGCAGCGGAGCTCGAGCGCGAGGTGCTCGCGCGCGCGGACGCCGACGTGGTCGTGATGGCTGCGGCGGTCGCCGACTACCGACCCGCACGCCCGAGCGCCGAGAAGCGTCCGAAGGACGGCGCTCGCTGGACGGTCGAGCTCGAGCCGACGCCTGATGTCCTGCTCGAGCTCGGTGCCCGCCGGCGCTCGGGCCAGGTTCTGATCGGCTTCGCCGCGGATCGAGGGGAGAGGGGCCTCGAACGGGCGCGCGCGAAGCTGGCGGCGAAGCGCTCCGACCTGATCGTCTTCAACGACGTGGCTCGAGACGACATCGGCTTCGACGCGGCCGCGAACGAGGTGGTGCTCGTCTCCGAAACCGGGGAGCGGACGGTTTCGAAGAACGCGAAGGAGCGCATCGCCTGCGAGATCATTGACGAGGTCGTGAACATGGTGGACGAGCGCTGATGGACGACCCGATCCGGGCAGCCACGCACGCCGAGCCGGCGGAGGCTGTGCGGCGCGTGGTCGAGAACCTCGGTCACGTCGTCCACGCGCCGGCGGAGACGCTCGAGCTTACGGTCCTCTGCCTGCTCGCCGAGGGTCACCTGATCGTCGAGGACTTGCCCGGGGTGGGAAAGACCACGCTCGCGAAGGCGCTCGCGCGCTCGGTCGATTGCTCCTTCTCGCGGCTGCAATTCACGCCCGACCTCCTGCCCTCGGATGTCACGGGGGTGAGCGTCTTCGACCAGCGCTCCAACGAGTTCGAGTTCAGGCCCGGGCCCGTCTTCGCCAACCTGCTCCTCGTCGACGAGATCAACCGCGCCTCGCCGAAGACGCAGGCGGCGCTGCTCGAGTGCATGCAGGAGAACCAGGTCACCGTCGACGGCAACACCTACGAGCTCGGACGCCCGTTCATGGTGATGGCGACGCAGAATCCGGTCGAGTACGAGGGAACGTACCCGCTCCCGGAGGCGCAGCTCGACCGCTTCACGATGCGTCTCGCGATCGGCTACCCGCCGCTCGCGGAAGAGGCCCGCATGCTCACCGAGCAGACGGTCGACCCGCCGCTGGAGACGCTCGAGCCGGTGACGTCGGGAGCAGACGTGGTCGCCCTCGTCGACCAGGCGCGCGAGATCTTCGTCGAGGAGAGCGTCAATCGCTACGTCGTCGCCTTGCTCCGCGCGACCCGCGGCGACGAGCGGCTCTACGTGGGCGCGAGCCCGCGCTCGGGGATCGCGTTGCTGCGCGTGGCCAAAGCGCGTGCGCTCGCCACGGGCCGCGAGTTCGTGGAGCCCGACGACGTCAAGGCTGTCGCCGAGCCCGTCCTCGCGCACCGACTCGTGCTCGCTCCCGAAGCGCGCTCCGCCGGCCAGACACCGGCCGAGCTCGTGCGCGACGCGCTCGAACGGACTCCCGTCCCGGTATGACGCACCGCGGCCGTGCGCTGCTCGGTCTCGGTCTTCTGACCTACGTCGTGGCGCGGGCCTTCGCGGCGAAGCCGCTCTACCCGGCCGCGATCGGATTGCTCTTCGTCGTCGCGCTGGGCTGGTTCTGGGTCCGGCTCGGGCGTGGGCCGATGCGGCTCCGTCGCGAGATCGCTACCGAGAACCGTCTCGAGGGAGAGGACGTCCTGGTCTCGCTCGAGCTCGAGCACACGGCCACGGTGCCGCCTGCGTCGCTGGTCGTCGTCGAGCACGTCAGCGGCCTCGGCGAGCGCCGGACGCCGCTCGAGGCTCGACACGGCCAGTACACGCTCAAGGCCCTCCGGCGCGGCCGTTACGCCTTCGCCGAGGTGCGGGCCGTGATCGAGGATGCGTTCGGGCTCCAGCGCGCCGAGGTGCCGCTGGGCTCCGCGTCGACCCTTCTCGTCTACCCGCGGCTCGTGGAGCTCGAACGGCTCTTCTCGGAGGGCGGGACGTTCGCCCAGGACGGCCGTCGGCTGCTCCTGCGGCGTCCGAGCGGCTTCGACCTGCACAGCGTGCGCGAGTACGAGCAGGGAGAGTCGCTTCGCAAGGTGCACTGGCGCTCGACCGCCAAGCGGGGCGAGCTGATGGTCAAGGAGCTCGAGGATGCACCCCGCGACGAGGTCGCGGTGTTGCTCGACGCGGAAGGGGGCGCAGGCCAGGAGGCGTTCGACGTGCAGGTTCGGGCGGCCGGCTCGATCCTCCTCGCGCAGGTCCGACGTGGCCGGCGCGCCGTTCTCCTCGTCAACGGCGCGCGCCGCACCACCCAGCGGGTCCACTCGTTCGAGACGGACTGGCAGCCGGCCTACGACCTGCTCGCAGCCGCCGAGCCGGACGGGGTGACGCCCGTCGCGGCGCTCCTCGGTGACGACGAAGGCGCCGCGGCGAGGGCCCGCGAGCTGACCGTCGTCACGGCGACGCTCACCCACCAGCTGGTCGAACGCCTGCTCCAGCGGATGCTCGGCCAGCGGCAGGCAGCGCTCGTGTTCGTCGATCCGGTGACGTTCGCCCCCGGCCGGGTCGAGGCGCCCCGCCGCCCGGAGCTGCTGCGCCTCCAGGCCGCGGGCATGCCGGTCGCGATCGTCGGCCGAGGCGACGAGCTCCAGACGAAGCTCGGAGCCGCGTCGCTGGTTAGGGCGGCCGGTGGCTAGGACGGCCGCGCTTTGTGCGGGGCCGGCCGCGCTGCTGGCGTGGTGCTGGCTCCGGCTCGAGCACCCGCACGCCGGCGCCTGGACTGCCCTATGGCTGATCGTCCTCGCCGTCGTGCCGGCGCTGCTACCGCGCCGCTGGCGTCTCCCGGCGCTGGCCGCGACGGCGGTGCTCGCCGCGCATGCCGCTCTCGGCGTCTGGATCACCCACCCGCTGCGGCTCGTCTCGCGCTTCTGGGGCGGCTTTCTCGAGTTCTACGACGTCAGGCTTCCGTTCCCGGCCGTGCATCACCCGCGGATGGAGGGCGTGATCCTGGTCGCGGTCTTCGTGTCCTGCGCGGCCCTCGCCCTCGCCGTCGCTGCCCGACGGCCGGTGACGTCCGCAGTCGTCCTGCTCGTCGGCGCGGGCTGGCCCGCGACGCTGCTGACGGGGCCGGACGACCTCTCGCGTGGCGTCGCGCTGCTCGCCCTGATGCTGCTGCTCGTCGTCGGGCTCGGCGGCCGGCTGCATCCACGGCGGCTCGGCGTCGCCGTCGGCGTCGGGTTGGTCGTGGTGCTCGCGTCCTTCGGCGTCGCGCACTCGTCGGCTGTCGCGAGCGGTCAGGTACTCCACTGGGAGGGCTGGGACTTCTACACGAAGCCACAGAAGCCGGTCGGCGTCGAATACGTCTGGAACTCGGACTACAGAGGGCTCAAGTTCCCGAAGAAGATCACGACGGTGTTGCGGATCAAGGCGCCGCCCCGGCGGACGTACTGGCGGGCGACGACGCTCGACGAGTTCGACAACGGCAACTGGTTCGAGGACGCGGTCGTGACGCTGCCGACGCGCGTGGGCGACCGCTATGAGCTGCGGGGGGACGTCGAGCTGCCGCGTGCGGCCTTGAAGCGCTCCCGCTGGGTGCGCCAGGACGTGAAGGTGGGTGCGCTTCGCGACCGTCACCTGATCGGTGCAAGCGTCCCGGTCGCATACCAGTCCGACAGGCATGTCGCCGAGTTCGCGGCGGGCGGGGTCGCGTTCCTCCAGAGCGATCCGCTCTCGCCCGGCGACGAGTACACGGTCTGGAGCTACCAGCCCCAGCCGACTCCGCGGCAGCTCGCACGACTAGAGGCGCGCTACCCGGCCCTGGTCAAAGCCATCGACCTGCGGGTGGCTCCGCACGTGACCGCGCCGCCGTTCGGGAAGCCGGGCCGCGAAGAGCAGGTGGCGAAGATCTTCGAGAACTCCTACGTGGCACGTCAGTACAAGGGCGTCTACGCGACCGCGAAGCGTGTGGTCGGCGAACCGCTGACGCCGTACGCCGCAGCGCTCGAGCTCGAAGCGTGGTTCAGGGCGGGCGGTTTCCGCTACGACGAGACGCCGCCGCAGGTCGCGGGGGCCGCCCCGCTCGTGGCCTTCGTGCTCCAGACGCGCCGCGGCTACTGCCAGCACTTCGCGGGCGCAATGGCGTTGATGCTGCGATATCTCGGCATCCCCGCACGCGTCGCTGCTGGGTTCACGAGCGGAACGTACGACGAAAAAAAGGGCGAATGGTCGGTGACGGATCATGACGCGCACACGTGGGTCGAGGCCTGGTTCCCGCGCTACGGCTGGCTGCCCTTCGATCCGACACCGGGTCGCGGCGAGCTCGAGGGGCCGTACACGGCGTCGTCGCCGCGCTTCGACCTCACCGACGGCCTCTTCGCGGTCACCTCACAGCTGAAGAGGCCCAAGGGCTCCTTCGACCTGCGCAAGCTCGGCAACGGCCGCAGGGCGCAGGTCGGCGCAGGCGCCAAGGAGAGCAAGGCCAGGGCTCGCAGCGGTTCGGAAGGGTCGGGGATCGGGGCGCTGCTCAAGCTTCTCGTGCTCGTGGCCGGAGGGCTCGTGCTCGTCGTCGCCCTCGTGAAGTCGCTCCTCCGGAAGCGGCGCTATCTGACCCGCGATCCGCGGCGCATCGCCGGCGCCTGCGTGCGTGAGCTGAAGGACTACCTCGCCGACCAGGGCGCGAACGCACCCCCGGGCGCGACGTTGCGCGACCTGGCACGCCTCGTCGAAGCCGAGATCGGCGTTTCTGCAGCGATGTTCGTCGAAGCCGCGGCGGCCGCACGCTTCGGCCCCGCCGCGGGCGCGGCTGCGGCCGCCCGAGAGACCCGTCGCGAGTTGCGCGCGTTGCGCCGCCGACTCCGGGCGGCGCTCTCGAAGTCCGAGCGAGCGCTCGGGCTCGTCTCGCTTCGGTCGCTGGGCCTCACGGGCTGATCCTCCGCGTTGGAGGCGATCGTCATGGCGGCGGGGGAGGGCCGGCGCCTGCGACCGCTGACGGAGCGCTGGCCGAAACCGGTCCTGCCGATCGACGGCCGGCCGGTGATCGCCGCGGTGGTCCGCGAGCTCGCGAGATCAGGCTGCGAGACGATCACCGTCGTGACGGGGCACCTCGCCGACCAGGTGGAGGGCCTGCTCGGCGACGGGAGCGGCTTCGGCCTGCGAATCCGCTACGCGCGCCAGCCCGAGCCAGACGGCTCGGCCGACGCCGTGGCGCGCGGCCTCGCCGCGGGTGCGAGGACACCACTGCTCGTGACGGCGGCGGACACTGTCTTCGCGCCGGGAGACGTCGCGAGCTTTGCGGCCGAGGTCGAGCGCGGGGGCGGCCGCGCCTCCGTTGCGGTTCGTCGCGAGCCCCCGCCCGGGCCTCGCCGCGCGGGGGTGCAGATCGCCGGCGGGCTGGCCGTGCGGATCGTCGCGGGCGCAGAGACGCCGTATGCCCACGCCTCCCTCTGGGCCCTGACGGATCGGATCGTGCCGTACCTCGACGGGCTCGCGGGCCCACCCTTCGAGCTCGCGGAGGCGTACCAGCGCGCGATCGAGGCCGGCCACGAGGTTTCAGCGTTCGAGGTGAGGCGAACCCGTGATTTGACGGACCCGCTTGACTTGGTAAAGGAGAACTTTCCGTACCTGGGACCGGCATGAGCGACACCTACAACCTCTTCCAGCAGGGCCGCGCCCATCTCCGGGAGGGGATGGCGGCCCAAGCGACCGTTCCGCTCGAGAAGGCAAAGCGTCGCGAGCCCGACAAGGCATCCATCCGCGAGGCGCTCGGGATCGCCTACTTCCGAATCCACCGGTACGAGGAGGCCGAGTCGGAGTTCCGCGCCATGCTCGAGCTGGCGCCGACCGACGACTACGCTCACTACGCGCTCGGCCGCTCGCTGGAGAAGCTCGGCAAGGAGGCCGAGGCGCAGGGCCACTACAAGCTCGCCAGCTCCCTGAGGCCGGCCAGCAAGCACTACTCATCCAGGATACGGGAGCTCGACGCCGGCTAGACCAACCGGTCGCCGGTGACACGCCGGATCTCCTCGAGCGAGGAGATGCCGGCGAGGCACACGCGCATGCCGTCGTGGCGTAGCGTCGTCATGCCCTGCTCGACCGCCGCGGCGAAGATCTCTTCGGTCGATTCCGCGATCTTGCGACGCACCTCGCCGGTGACCGGCATGACCTCGTAGAGAGCGACGCGCCCCCGGTAGCCCGTGCCGCCGCAGCGAACACAGCCGACCGGCTTGTAGAGCGTGATCGGTTCGGTCGGATCCGTGCCCAGCTCCGCGAGCTCACCGGGGGTCGGCGCGTAGCCCTCCCGGCAATCGACGCAGAGCCGGCGCGCGAGGCGCTGCGCGACGATGCAGTTGATCGACGTCGCAAGCAGGCCGGTCTCGATGCCCATGTCGCAGAGGCGCGCGATCGAGCTCGCCGCGTTGTGCGCGTGCAGCGTCGTCAGCACGAGGTGGCCGGTCATGGCCGCCTGCATCGCGATCCTGGCCGTCTCCTCGTCCCGAACCTCGCCCACGAGCAGGACGTCGGGGTCGCTGCGCAGGATCGTCCGCAGCCCCCGTGCGAATGTCAGGCCACTTCGTGGATTGACCTCGATCTGGTTGACGCCCGGGATTTGCCACTCGACGGGGTCCTCGATCGTCGTCACCACCCGGGTGTCCTGGTTGAGCACGTCGAGCGCGGCGTAGAGCGTGGTCGTCTTGCCGCTGCCGGTCGGTCCGACCGCGATCACCGCTCCGTAGGGCTGGCCGATCGCGCGCGCGAAGTCCTGCTCGGCCTCGGCGTTCATGCCGAGGTCGGCCAGCACGAGCCGGCCCTTGCCGCGGTGGAGGATCCTGAGCACGGCCTGCTCGCCGTGCGTCGTTGGGAGGACGGCGATGCGGAGATCCATCGGCTTGCCCCCGAACCGGATCGAGACGCGGCCGTCCTGCGGCGCGCGCTTTTCGGCGATATCGAGCTCGGCCATGATCTTGAGGCGGCTCATCGCGGCCGCCTGCATCGAGGCGGGGACGTCGGCAAGCTTCCTCATCACGCCGTCGATGCGGGCCCGGACGAGCATCCCGCGCGCCTGCGGCGCGAAGTGGATGTCGGAGGCGCCGTCGTCGATCGCCCGGCTGATGATCGAGTTGACGAGCTCGACCGCCGGTGCGCCGGATTCCGTGCTTTCGAGGATGTCCTCGACGAGCTCGGGCGTTTCCTCGGGCTCGTCCGTGACCTCGACCTCCTTGCGATGGATCCGGGCGATCGTCTGCTGCAGGTCGTTCGCGTCGACAACTGCAAGGCGGACGTTCAGCCCGAGGGCGATCCGAAGGTCGTCCGACGTCCGCACGTCCGTGGGGTCCGCGACGGCGACGAGGACGGTGGCGTCGTCGACGAAGGAGACCGGGAGGGCGTTGTAGCGTCGCGCAAGCTTCTCGGGCAGGAGCTCCGCGGCCGATGGGTCGACCTCGGTCTGCCCGAGGTCGACGAAGTCGAGCCCGTGCTGGAGCGCGAGCGCACCGGCGAGATCACGGCCGGAGATCCAGCCGTGGCGCACGACGATCTCACCGAGCCGCTCCCCGGTTTCCTCCTTCTCCGCGAGCGCGCGCTCGAGCTGGGTCTGCGTCAGCAGGCCGTTCTGGGCCAGGACGGCGCCGAGCGGCAGGCTCCGCGCGTCGCCGAACGCGAGCGTGCCGGAATCGCCTGGGAGCTCCGCAGCCTCCATAGAACGCCCTATCGGTGATAGTCGCGTACGGCATGAGGATTCTCTTGCAGCGCGTCTCCCGCGCAGGCGTGTTCGTCGAGGGCGAGAGCGTCGCCCAGATCGGCCGCGGGCTCGTGCTCCTGCTCGGGATCGCTCGCGGCGACGACGCGGCCGCGGCCGAGCAGCTGGCCGGCAAGATCGCGCGGCTGCGGGTCTTCGAGGGGGAGGACGGGCGCTTCGACCGCAGCCTGCTCGACACGGGCGGTGAGGCCCTCGTCGTCAGCCAATTCACGCTGCTCGCCGCCGGCAGACGCCAGAAGGGAAACCGGCCGGACTTCTCCGAGGCAGCACCCCGGGAACAGGCCGAACCGATCTACGAGGCGTTCTGCTCGGGGCTCCGCGATCTCGACGTGCCCGTTCGCACCGGCGTCTTCGGCGCGCGAATGGAGGTCGAGCTGGTCAACGACGGCCCGGTCACATTCGTGGTCGACCTATAACGACGACCGGCTTCCGCTTCACGCAGTCGCCCGGGGGTGACCCACGAACGGAGTTCGGAAATTGCGTGTTTAGTGTCGCTCGATGGGGAGAGCAGGAACGGACATTAGAAAAGGAGGTTGTTGTGCCCAAGCTTCAGGACGCTAAGGAATTGACTGCACCACTCGAGGAATTGGTGCGTGAGCTCAAGTCTGAGCTAAGCCAGTCGAAAGGTGACTTTGATCGGCTCGTCGAACTTGCGGACGAGATCGGCGCCCAGGCAGATGCGCTTGCCGAGACCTTCGGCGGCATCAACGAGACGCTGATGCAGCGAATGGAGGATTTCCGTGGGAACGGCTCGCAGGCCTCTTCCCGTCGGAAATCCGCAGCTGCCAGCTGACCTGGATCCGACGCACCACTTCATTCGAATTTCCGAGAGAAGGGTGAGGTGACCGGGATGGCGGACTTCAACGAGATCGCGAAGCGGGTAGCCGATGTGGCCCAACGAGTGGCAGACGTTTCTGACGCCGCCCGTGGCAAGGGAGCGCGAATCGGCGCCGGGAACAGCTTCGCACGGTGGCTGATCCTGCCGGCAGAGCCACGCACCGGCTTCCTACCTCACGCGAAAGCACGCGCTCCCGAGATCGAGCTCACCGCTGTCGAAGAGGAGGATGAACAGGAGGACGAGGGACGGCCCTACGGCCAGCTCAGCTCGGGCGCGCGTGAGCTCGATGCGCACCTTCGGGAGCGCGCCGAGCGACGTGAGCGTCGTCGAGCGTCGAACTCCACGCGGTCGAGCTGAATCCTGCAGGTCGCCTCTTCGTCATCGAAGACCCTTAGGCCGTGCACTGTTGCACCGAACGCAGTGCCGTCAGGAAACCAACTAGGAGGCTGCGTCGATGGATTTCAACAAGATCACGAAGCAGATGGAGGACGTCGATTTCGACAGGATCGCGCAGCAGCTGGGAGAAGCAGCCGAGCGCGCCGACACGATCGCGCAGCAGGTCGGACAGATGGCCGAGCGCGGGAACGAGCTCACGCAACAGGCCGCGGAAGTAGCTGAGCGCGTCGTCGAAAATGTGTCTGGCGCCGTGCGCAAGCGTGGGAGGAAAGGCGGCCATGGCGCGCGGTGGCTGATACTGCCCGCAGTCGGCGCTGCGGTATACGCCGTCGCGCGGAATCGTTCGGTCGGACACTCGGCCAAGGCGCTTGCCGGTCAGGCGAAGGATCGCGCGTCCGAGATGCAGGAGATGGACCTGCTCGGTCGGGTCAAGGAAGTTGCCGGGTTGGAGGGCAACGGTCAGCACGATGACGAGGCCCGGCCCAGCCTGCGGCGGCGTACGAGCCCTGCTCAGCTCGAAAAGAACCGCCGCGAGCGCGCCGAACGCCGCCAGCGTCGCCGCAAGTCGACCTCTACCCGATGAACTAGGACGCTGCCGGAAATCAAGCCCGACACCCGATGTCGCCCGGTGCGGCCAACTCCGGCCTCCGGACGAAACCGGTCAGGGAGCAACGAACGTGATCCTCCGGAGTGCCCGCCGGGCTTCGGCGCGCGAATGGAGGTCGAGCTGGGCAACGACGGCCCGTCATGCTCGTGTCACCTCTGGGTCGTACAGCCGCCGGGCCTTCTGCACCTGCCTCGCGCGAGTGTAAGGGTCGCTGCAAAGCGGGAAGAAAGTGAACGAGTCGGCAGGCCCACCGGCAGCCGCAGCCGGGCACCGCCTGCCGACTCTCTCCATCAATTGACGGGGTACGACTCGGTTTCTTGCGGCACGCTTGCGCGCATTCGTCGACGATTAAGGAGCGGCTTTCCGGCAATCACGCCGAGGGGCCGAGCGGAGGCGGGTCGCTTGCCGGGTTAGGGGCCAGAGGGTCATTGTCTCGTTGCGGTCGCTCGGCCCGATTGTCCCCGCGCGGCGATCACGTTTACGAGATCGGCGCCTGCCCCCGGGCCCGTGGCCCTGGTGCTCGAGTGACAGTTGCTATCCTCGATCGACCACATTTCACCGGCTTGGCGAAATGGGCGCGCGGCGCCCATTTTTTGTGAGGGAGGACATGCGAGACGTACGAACCAAGGAGCGGCAGCTGGAGGAACAGCTGACCGGGCGAATCGAGGAGCGGCTGCCCGGCACCGAGGTGCTCGCCGTCGAGCTGCTCTCGCCCGAGCGCTTCTGCGTCTACATCGACCACCCTAAGGGCGTCGACCACGCGCTCTGTGAGCGCGTCACGCGCGAGCTCGACGAATACCGGCGGGACTACACCATCGACGTCTCGTCGCCGGGTCTCGCACGCCCGCTGCGCAAGCCGGAGCATTTCGAGCGCTTCGTCGGCCGCCGCGTCTCCGTCCGGACCGCGGACGAGATCGGCGGGCGCCGGCGCTTCAAGGGCGAGCTCATCGGCGCTGACGAGCGCGAGGTGCATCTCGCGACGGAACCGCGGCCAGTGGACATCCCGTACGAGCAAATCGTCCGGGGCAACCTGATCGACGAGGGATAACTATGAGCAGAGAGATCATCGAGTTCGTCCAGGAGCTGGAGGGCGACAAGGGAATCGAAGCCGAGACGCTGATCGAGGCGCTCGAAGACGCGTTGCTCGCCGCCTACAAGAAGACGCCGGGCGCGTCCCGTCACGCCGTGGTCGAGCTCGACCGCGACTCGGGCGACTTCCGCGTGTTCTCGATCGAGCTGCCGCCCGATACCGAGGAGCGGCTGTTGGAGGAGGCGCGAGAGCGCGTCCTGACCGAGCTCGAGCAGGCGGAGGAGGAGACGGGAGAGCGCTCCCACGTCCTCGTCACCGACGACGACCTCGAGATCGACTGGTCCGACGTGCCCGAGGATCAGATCAAGCGGGCCGACGTCACCCCGGAGAACTTCGGCCGCATCGCCGCGCAGACCGCGAAGCAGGTCATCACCCAGCGGATCCGCGAGGCGGAGCGCCAGATGATGTACGAGGAGTACATCGATCGCGTCGCAGAGGTCGTGACCGGAATCGTCCAGCAGGCTGGCGACCGGAACAACGTGCTCGTCGACCTCGGCAAGGTCGAGGCCCTCCTGCCCCGGTCGGAGCAGGTCGACGGCGAGCGCTACGAACAGGGCTCCCGCATCAAGGCGGTGATCACGGAGGTCCGCTCGGGAACGAAGGGGCCGCAGGTGATCGTCTCCCGCCGCGACCCGGAGCTGATCAAGACGCTCTTCGAGCTCGAGGTGCCCGAGATCGCGGACGGCCTCGTCGAGATCCGCGGCGTCGCGCGCGAGCCCGGCTACCGCTCGAAGATCGCGGTCGAGTCGCACGCCCAGGGCGTCGACCCTGTCGGCGCGTGCGTCGGCCCACGCGGCTCACGCGTGCGCATGGTCGTCTCCGAACTGCGCGGCGAGAAGATCGACATCATCCCCTGGAACCCAGAGCCCGCACGGTTCGTTGCAAAGGCTCTCTCGCCGGCGCGCGTCCGCGAGGTCTACCTCGACGACGACGGCAGGGAGGCCACCGTCGTCACGCCGGACGACCAGCTCGCGCTCGCGATCGGCAAGGAAGGCATGAACGCGCGCCTCGCGGCGCGGCTGACCGGGTGGAAGATCGACATCCAGTCCGACAGCGAGTTCGCCCAGGCCGAGGCGGAGGCGGCGTTCGGCGGCGGGGGGGAGGACGAGGAGTTCACCGGCCGCTGCGCCGCGATCCTTGCGAACGGCAAGCGCTGCCCGAACGCGGCGCTGCCGGGGTCGCGCTACTGCGGAGTTCCGGCGCATCAGGAGCTCGCCCACCGACCGGAGGAGGAGGCCGACGCCGAACCGATCGTCTCCGAGTCCGAGCCCGAGCTCGAGGCGCTCGCCGACGAGCTGCCGCCGGACGCAGAGGCGGTCGGGCCCGCCGTCTCGGAGCTGGGCGCCGAGGGGCTCGAATCCGAGGCGCCGGCCGACGCGGCCGCGACCCACGGCCCACCTGCGACCGCGGTCGCGGAGTCCGAAGGCGAGGTCGACCTCGATGTCTCCCGCCCCCAAAGTGCCCCGCCCGCCGAGGTGCCGGCCGGGATCCCGGTCGAACAGACCTCCGGCGCGGAGGCCGACGAGGGCGGCGAGGAGGAGGGCTCCACCGCTGCGTGAGCGTCCCCGTGCGGACATGCGCCGGGTGCGGCCGAAGGGCGCCGCAGACCGAGTTGATCCGTTTCGTCGCCGACGGCGGGGTCCTGACGCCGGGACGCCACGCGCCGGGACGGGGCGCCTACACGTGCACACGTCTGGCCTGCTTCGAGCGCGCGCAGGCGAGCCGCGCGTTCAATCGAACCCTGAAGACGAGCGTCCAGCTCGATCCCGGACTGGCGCGGCTCTACACTGACGCGAATGGCTAACGGCTCCAACAGACCAAACCGTCCGATCCGGCCCCGCCAGGGCGCCGTGACCGGCCGGCGCAAGCGCCGCGTCGTGATCGACAACGCGGCGGCACGGCCGCGCGAGTCGCCGCGGCAGGCGCGCGAGCGTCAGGAAGCCCGGCCGCCGAAGCAGCCGGTCGCGCCGCCGACAGGGCCGATCAGCGTCCCCTCGGGCGTCACGGTCAAGGATCTTTCGGCGGCGATGGGCAAGACGGTCGCGGACATCATCAAGGTGATGATGGGACTCGGGAAGATGGTCACGATCACCCAGTCCTTGAGCGACGACGAGGTCGAGCTGATCGCGGCCGAGCTGACCCCCGAGCGTGAGCTCCAGATCAAGCACGCCGCCGAGGAGGAGCTCGAGCCCGAGGAGTACGAAGACGCGCCCGAGGATCTCACCGACCGGCCGCCTGTCGTGACGATCATGGGCCACGTCGACCACGGCAAGACGACCCTGCTGGACGCGATCCGGGAGTCGGCCGTCGTCGAGACCGAGGCCGGCGGGATCACGCAGCACATCGGCGCGTACCAGGTCGAGCACGCCGGGCGGAAGATCACATTCCTCGACACGCCGGGCCACGAGGCCTTCACTGCCATGCGCGCCCGCGGGGCGAAGGTGACGGACATCGCCGTGCTCGTCGTGGCAGCCGACGACGGCGTCATGCCGCAGACGCGCGAGTCGATCTCGCACGCGCGCGCGGCCGAGGTGCCGATCGTGGTCGCTGTCAACAAGATCGACCTCCCCGACGCCGACCCGAACAGGGTGCGGGGCGATCTCGCGGGCGAGGGTCTGCAGCCAGAGGAGTGGGGCGGCGAGATCCAGTTCGCGGACGTGTCCGCCAAGGCGAAGCAGAACCTTGACGACCTGCTCGAGAAAGTTCTGCTCGTCGCGGACGCCGAGCTCGAGTTGACCGCCAATGCGAAGGCGGAAGGGTCTGGCCCGATCGTCGAGTCTCGGCTGGATGTCGGCCGCGGGCCCGTCGCGACGATGCTCGTCCAGCGCGGCACCGTGCGGGTCGGCGACTCGATCGTCGCCGGCGACGCGTGGGGGAAAGTGCGGGCCCTCTACAGCTACCGGGGCGAAAAGGTCGACGATGCCGGTCCTGGCACTCCTGTGGAGATCCTCGGCTTCGACAAGCCGCCGCCCGCCGGCGAGCATTCCCGCGTCGTCGAGAACGAGCGCGCGGCGCGCCAGTACGCCCAGGTGCGGGGCGAGCGGCTCCGTCGCGAGCAGCTGGCCACCCAGGTCGGTGGCGCCGTTTCCCTCGAACGGCTGTTCGAGCAGCTGCAGGAGGGCGCGTCGCAGGACCTCAACCTCGTGCTCAAGGGCGACGTCGTGGGCTCGGTCGAGGCCGCCGTCGGTGAGCTACAGAAGATCCAGCACCCCGAGGTGCGCGTGAACGTGATCCACCAGGGCGTCGGCGGCATCACCGAGAACGACGTCAACCTCGCGGTCGCCTCGCGGGCGATGGTGGTCGGGTTCAACGTTCGGCCGTCCGCCGAGGCGCGCTCGCTCGCCGAGCGCGAAGGGGTCGAAATCCGGACCTACCGCGTCATCTACCAGCTGACGGAGGACATCGAGCAGGCGCTCGTCGGCCTCCTCCGGCCGGTCACGACCGAGGAGACGATCGGGGAGGTCGAGGTGCGACAGCTCTTCCGCGTCTCGCGGCTCGGGACAATCGCGGGGTCCTACGTGACGCAGGGCCTCGTCCGCCGCGGCGCGCAGACGCGGGTCGTGCGCGACGGCACCGTGATCCACGAGACGACGATCGCGCAGCTGAAGCGCTTCAAGGACGACGCCAGAGAGGTGACCGAAGGCTTCGAGTGCGGGATCCTCCTCGACGGCTTCAACGACGTGAAGGAAGGCGACGTGCTCGAGATCTACGAGACGCGCCAGGTCGAGCGGACCGACCTCTCAGAGGCGCCGACGGCACCAGCCGCCACGCCCAGCTAGCCGTTCGCCGCTAGCGGACTCGGAAGGTCCAGAGCCCGCCGACCATGTCGCCGGCCAGCGCGTATCTGCCCGGCACGTAGACGCCCCAGGTGTACGAGCACCGGCGGCCGGGGCAGAAGCCGCGCTCGGGGTCCCGGCTGCCGGGGGGCAGGAACTGCGTGACGAACCTCGGATGGCGCGGGTCCGAGATGTCGGCCACGAGTACGCCGAGCGCGTACCAGGAGAAGAAGGCGCGGCGGCCGACAATCTTCGCGTCGTGCACGCCGAGCGAGAAACCGGTGGCCCCGGTCCGCTTCGCCGCTGCGATCAGCTTCCTGGGCGCACGGAAGACGCCGATCAGCCTGGGCGCGCGCGGCTTCGAGACATCCCAGAACGACGGCCGTCCGCCCGCCGTCTCGTGGGTCTCGATCAGCACCTTGCCTTTCACCGTCAGCGCCACCGAGTGCGCGGCGCCCTGCGTGTCGGTCGTGCGGCCGAGATACACCGGATGCGACGGCCTCGAGATGTCGAGGATGACCGTGCCGAGATCCCAGTACGAGAGGTACGCGCGCGTGGCGGTGGCGTTGACGCGCACGGAGTGCACGAAGACGGCCTGCTTGCCGGCGCGAAGCGCGGCCGGGGCGATCCAAGAGCCCACCTCGCTCGGGTGCCTCGGGTCGCTCACATCGAAGATGCGAAAGCCCGAGCTGAGGGGAGTGCCGCGCTCCGCGAGCGGGATCGCGGCGTAGACGTACGCGCGGCCCCGGACCGCCTGCAGCCAGAGCTCGTGAGCGCCCCCCGGCTCCGTCCGGACGAGGGCGAGTCGCTTCGGGCTGCGCGGGGTGCTGACGTCGTAGATGCCGAAGCCCCTGAACGCGTTCGTGCCCGGGCAGTGCTGGAAACTCGTCGCGGCGAGCTCACCGCTGAAGCTCGGCGTGGCGACGTGCTGGACGATCGTCTTCTCGGTCCACGTGCCGCGGACCTCGAGCTCGGAGCGGCCGTCGCCGAAGGTTGCGACCCGACGCGGCTTCGCCGGCTTCGACAGGTCGTAGACACGGACGCCCTGCGAGGGGCAGGCGATTCCGTGCCAGCTCGAGAGGTAGCCGAAGCCGCGGTGTGCGTAGACGTCGGCTGAGTAGCCGCCACCGGGATAGGCGTGCCCGAGCACGTGCGCTTTCGGCGCCGCGGCGGGGGAGAGGGCGAACACGGTCGCCCCCAGCACACCGAGCAGGATGCGCATGTCTGATTAGACGTCGAAATCGCCGCGTCGGCGGCGGGCCGGTTCAATACGGGGGTGGGCGCGGGCTACGTCGGGATCATGACCGCCGAGCTTCATTTCCCGGAGGCAGGGTCGCTGAAGGGAAAGCGCCGGTACATCAAGTCCGCGAAGGCCCAGCTACAGAAGCGGTTCGGCGTCTCCGTCGCCGAGGTCGACCACCACGAGCTGTGGCAGCGATCGCGGCTCACCCTGTCCTGCGTCGCCCGCGGGCATCGCGAGCTCGTCGAGCTCCTCGACGGCGCGGAGCGCTACCTGGCGGGCCAGGAGTGGGAGCTCGGCGCCGTCGAGCGCGAGGTCGTCTCGCTCGACGATCGGGCGTAGGAGTAGCGCTCCTGTCAGCCGCGGCGCTTGAATACGACCATGGCCGACCGGATGCGACGCGTGAACGAGGCCGTCCGCCAGGTGCTGTCGGAAACCGTCGGCGAGCTGAAGGACCCGCGGATCGGGTTCGTCACCGTCACCGGTGTCGACACCTCGCCCGACCTCCGGTACGCGCGCGTCTACGTCAGCGTCTTCGGGCCCGAGGAGAGGCAGCGCGAGAGCCTGGCCGGCCTCGAGGCGGCGCACGGCGTCCTGCAGGCCCGGCTCGGACGGGAGCTTCGGCTGAAGAGGACTCCCCAGCTCTCGTTTGAATACGATCCCTCCGTCGAGCGCGGGGTGCGCATGACACAGCTGATCGATGAGCTCGCCCCAGACGACGAGTGAGATAGAGGCGGTCGCGGATGCGATTCGCTCGCACGACCGTTTTCTGATCGTCACGCACGAAAACCCGGACGGCGACGCGCTGGGGTCGATTCTCGCCATGAAGCTGGCGCTCGACCAGCTCGGCAAGGACAGCGTCATGTACCTCTTCGGAGACGCGCCGCTGCCGGCGGAGTATTCCTTCATGTCGCTCGAGAAGCTCGCGCGCGAGCTGCCCGACGATGCGCACGAGCGAGTGCTGCTGGCGGTCGACTGCGCGAACGAGAGCCGAATGGGCCCCGACCCGAGCCTGCTCGCCGAGGCGCCGCTCGTCGTCGACGTCGACCACCACCACGACAACACCCGCTTCGGCGCGGTCAACCTGATCGTCCCCAACGCCTCGTCGACCGGCGAGGTACTCCGTGACGTGTTCGCGGAGCTCGATGTTGTGTTGACACCCGAGATCGCAGAGGCGCTGTACATCGCTCTCGTCACGGACACCGGCCGCTTCCAGTACGCGAACACGACCCCGAAAGCCCTTCGCCTCGCGGCGGAGCTTGTCGAGGCGGGCGCCGACGTGCACCGAATCTTCCAGTGGGTCTACGAGACCGTCCAGTTCGCCAAGCTCAAACTCCTCGCCCGTGCGCTGGAACGGGCACAGATCTACGACGGCGGCCGGCTGGTCGTCTCCTACCTCGTTCGAAGCGACTTCACGGACATCGGCGCCGCGGAGGCGTACTCCGAGGGGATCATCGACTACCTGCGGGCCGTGGAAGGAGCCGACATGGCGGCGCTGATCCGCGAGCCGCCTCGATCGGACGGTCCGGCGCGCCGCATCAGCCTCAGGGCGAGCACGGACGAGCTCGACGTGTCCGCGATCGCGCGCAAGTCCGGCGGGGGAGGTCACCGGCAGGCCGCCGGCTTCTCGAGCGACGACTCCGTCGAGGAGATCACGGAGTTCATCAAGCGCGAGTTCCTCGCGAGTGCCCCGACGCGGACGTAGCCCGAGCGGGTTGATCCTCGTCGACAAGCCGGCGGGGCCGTCCTCGTTCGCGATCGTTGCGAGGATCCGGAGGAAGACAGGAGCGCGGACCGGACATGCGGGAACCCTCGACCCGTTCGCGACCGGGCTGCTGCTCCTGTTGTCCGGTGGGGCAACTAAGCTGGCATCGTGCTTCGTCGGACTGGACAAGCGGTATCTCACGGACGTCGATCTGCGCACCCGGACGTCCACCGGCGACCCCGAGGGGGATGTCGTCGAGGAGCACGAATCGCCCGCGGCGGACGAGCTCGAACCGCGGCTCGAAGCCCTCCGAGGCGAGATCGAGCTGCCGATCCCCGCCGCCTCGGCGGTGAAGATCGGCGGTGAGCGCGCGTACCGATTGCACCGGCGCGGTGTCGAGGTGCAGATGCCGCTTCGCCGATCGCGCGTCGACGCGCTCGACGTCATCGCGTATAGAGACGGCGTTGCGACGCTCGACTTGCGCGTGAGCTCCGGAACCTACGTGCGCTCCATCGCGGAGGCGCTGGGCGGGCACTGCGTCACGCTTCGTAGGACGGAGGTGGGGCCGTTCCGGGTCGAGGAGGCCGACCCGGAGAGGATCATCGACCCGGCTGAGGCCTTGGCGCGAATCGGGCTCGAGCTAGGCGAGTCGAAGTCCGGCTCGTGAGGATCGTGCGGGATGCCGCCGAGCTCGCCCCGAGCCCGCGGGCGGTGACGCTGGGTACGTTCGACGGCGTCCACCTCGGCCACCAGCGCGTGCTCGCTGCGACCCGCGAGGCGGAACCGGACCTGCGGTCGACCGTCGTCACCTTCGCGCCGCATCCCCGCGCGGTGCTCGGGAACAAGGTCGAGCTCCTCACGACGCTCGCCCGGCGACTGGAGCTCCTCGCCGAGCAAGGCATCGAGGAGACGCTCGTCGTCGAGTTCACGCCGGAGCTGGCTGCGACCGGGCCCGAGGCCTTCGCCGAGGAGCTGTTGAGGCCGATCTCGACGCGGCGGGTCGTCGCGGGCGCCGATTTCCGCTTCGGCCACCGGCGGAGCGGCGACCTCGACCTCCTCGAGCGGCTGGGATTCGGGGTGACGCCGATCGAGCTCGTGGCCGGCGTCTCGTCGAGCGTCATCCGCGAGCTCCTGCGAAGCGGAGACCTCGCCGGTGCCGCCCGGATGCTCGGGCGCCCCCCCGAGATCGAGGGGACCGTGGTCTCCGGCGATGCCCGAGGGGGGACGCTCGGCTTCCCGACGGCAAATCTGCTGCCGGACCCCGACCTGCTCGTCCCCGCCTACGGGATCTACGCCGGCGCCGCGTCCGGATACCGCGCCGCGGTCTCGATCGGGACCAACCCCCACTACGGCGGTAGCGAGCGTCGGGTGGAGGCGTTCCTGCTCGATTTCGAGGGCGATCTTTACGGGCAACGGCTCGTCGTCGAACTCTGGCAGCGGTTGCGGGACGAGCGGGCCTTCGAGAGCGAAACCGAGCTCGTGGAGCAGATCGCGCGCGACGTCGAAGCCACCCGAACAGCCGGCCCGCCGGTCTAGTCGGCCACCGCCGGTGGTGGAGGAATTTGCACATCGCCGCGCAATGCGCGATAACAGCGCAAGTTTTCGCAAAGTGCGGAATCTTCTTGACGCAATGGGAAAGAACGAGACCACGCAAACGTCCCCTCGGCTCGAGCTCCTGCAGAGCGTGCGCTGCCTCGAGTGCAACGCCGTCTACTCGAAGCCGTTCGGCGGCGGCACCGCGACGGCCAACCCCGGCTGTCCGGAGTGCGGCTACGTCGGGTGGGTGAAGACGACGGCCCCCATCACCGAACCATCGCTGCAGCGCCGCTCCTTCGGGGGTCCCCTGCGGCAGAGCTCCGCGTAGCAAGGCTCACCCCGCCGAAGAAGTGATGCGGAGCGGGCCAGACCCGCGTCTCGAACCCTGCCCGCTCGAGTTCAGAGGGCACCTCCTCCGCGAAACCCGGCTCGAGCTGAACGCGGCGGTTCGCCGCATGGAGCCGTGGGCGCCCCACGGACTCCGCCGGCTCCAGTCCCTCGTCCAGGACGCCCGCCGCGACCTGGACGAGCGCGCTTCGAAGCCGCGTGCCGCCTGCGGCGCCGATCGCGAGCTCGAGCCCCGCCTCCCCGAGGGCGACGGTGGGCGCCATCATGCTGCCCATCCGCTCGCCTGGCTCGAGCGTCCCGCGGATCAGGTCGGCCTCACCGAGCATGCTGTTGAGATGCAGGTCGAAGCCCGGCAGGTAGTCGCCTGAGCCGAGGCCGAGGCTGGTCGTCAGCACGCAGGCATCGCCGTCCGCGTCGACGACCGTGATGTTCGTCGTGTCCCCTCCGCCCTCCGGGCCCTCCACGTCGAGCGAGCGCGCGAGGATGAGCGCGCGTTCGGCCTCGCGCAGGCCCGTGAGACGCGGAAGGGAGGCGAGGGTCTCCGGGACGCTTGAGAGGTCACCGCGCGTCAGGACGCGCCTGTCCAGGTAGCGCACCTCGAGGGGATCGCTCCAGAGCGGCTCGTACGACTCGAGATCCCGCCGGGTGATCAGCCCGCCGAGCTCGTCGACGAACGTGAGCAGGGCGTCGGCGAGCGAGCCCGAGTAGCAGGAGGCAGGTCCTTCGTCGGCCAAGAACTCCAGGGCCTGCTCCAGCCCAGGCTGGTCGAGCCGCTCTCCGGCCGTCAGCAAATGTCCCTCGGGCGAATAGATCCGCGCGCCGTCGTTCATGGTCATCACCGGGGCGAGCATCGCCAGGCAGGAGGCGTGGGCGGGAGGCATCTCGACCCCTGCGCGCGCCAGCCGCAGCGCGGGCTCGACCAGAACGGGCCACCCGAGCGTCCCGTGCCGCTCCCACAGGGCGCCGAGGCCCGCCCCGACGCCTGGAACCCCACACGACGCGACCCCGACGGCGTAGTGGACGAGCTCGGCCCCGAACGGGACGTCGAGCTCGAGCAGCTCGACCTCGCGCTGCTCCGCGTCCAGCCCCGGGATCGCGACGAAGAAATCGAGGTTCTGCACGCGGCCGTCCGCAGCTTCGTAGTAGAGGGCGTGACCGCCGCCGAGGAGGCCCGTCATCACCGTCTCGGCGACACACGACGCGAGCGAGGCGGCGATCGCAGCGTCGGCGGCGTTCCCGCCAGCCTGCAGGATCTCGACCCCGGCCGCGACGGTGGCGGGGTGGCCGGCGGCGATTCTGGCGGTCACTCGACCCGGACCGCGATCGAGCCCATCGTGACGATGTCGTCACGGGGAAAGCCGAAGCGCTCTCCGCGCCACTCGCCGTCGACGATCTCGAACTCGCGCTCGCCGATCGGGCGGGCGGTGACGCCGGGGTAGACCTGCCGCTCGCCCGAGAACGGGTCGAGCTCGGTCATTGCGACCCTGAGCCGACCGTCGGCCGGGACGAGCTCGATCTCGACTCCCTGCCCCTCGTAGCGGCCGGCGAAAGCGGCCAGTTGGTCGGGTGACAGGGAGACGTCCGGGGGATCGTCCGGCGCGAGGCCGAGGCGCTCGAGGACGTCGCGGATGGCGGCACCGCCGCGACTGGAGTTCGCCAGGGCGGCAAAGGCGGCGCCTTCCGAGGGGACGAGCACGAGCAGCGACTGGTAACCGGCGGCGGAGCCCGAGTGCTCGACGGACACCCGGCCGCGGATGTCGGTGATGAACCAACCCAGCCCGTACTCGAAGCCGGGGCCGGCGACGAGCGGCCGCTGCATCTCGGCAATCGACTCCGGCGTTAGCGGGCCGGGCCCGCCGAGATGGTGGTCGGCAAATCGCAGCAGGTCGTCGACGGAGGACCAGAGACCGCCGGACGGCCGTCGGACACGCGGATAGTTGTCGTCGACCGGCACGTGCTCGTCGGCGCCCGGAGCGACCTGGTTGTGGCCGCGGGCGACGCCGACTCCGTCGAACGTCGTCGCGTCCAGCCCGAGCGGCTCGACCACCCGGGCGCGCATTGCGTCCTCGAACGTGGTTCCGCAGGCCTGTGCGATCGCGGCGCCGACGAGCCAGAAGCCCACGTTGCCGTACGAGAAGAGCTCGCCGGGCCCGACCGGCAGCCGCTCGGGCTCGCCCTGGCTGAGCCGCAGCAGGCTCTCGTCGTCGTCGCCGAGACTGTCGAGGGGCCCCGGCCACTCGGAGGCGAGCCCGCCCTGGTGGCTGAGGAGCTGTCGGACGGTCGCATCCACCTTTGTCCCCGGCGGCGGTTCGTCCAGCTCCAGCAGCCCGTCCTGCACGAGCGCCAGGGCGAGCGTCCCGACGAACGGCTTCGTGATCGACGCCGTCCGGAAGACCGAGTCCGGCCGGGCCGGTTCGGGGGATCCGAGCTCGAGCACCCCGTCGGCGGCGACGACCGCCTCCTCGCCGTTCAAGACGCCGACCGTGAGCGCGGGGACGCTCCAGCGCTCGCGGGCTCGCGCCACCCACTGCGACAAATCCTCGGCCGAGAACCGCTCCATCAGGCGGCTGCTACCCTACTGCGAGACCGCGGTCCCGGCCCGCTCGCGTTCCTTGGCGCGGCAGGCGGAGATTGCGGCGACGCGTATTCGAGGAGGAACCATGCCTCTCACCAAGGAAGCGAAGCAGGAGATCATCGGCCAGCACGGCCGTAGCGACGCCGACACCGGCTCTCCGCAGGTCCAGATAGCGCTCCTGACACGGCGAATCAACGAGCTCACGGAGCATCTCCGCGCTCACCCGAAGGATCACTATTCGCGCCGCGGGCTGCTGAAGCTCGTCGGCCGCAGGCGGCGACTCCTGCAGTACCTGCAGAAGCGGGACCTCGAAGGGTACCGCGCGCTGATCCAGGAGCTCGGCCTCAGGAGATAACCGAGCAGCAACCGAAGGTGGAAGTTTGAGCGAGCTCAGAGGCTGCGGCCCTGATCTCGCTCAAACCTCCACCTTCAAGAACGAAGTGGAGGACAAATGAGCATTGCCACGCAGGGCCCGACCACACTCACGGTGGAGATCGCGGGCCGCGAGATCACGTTCGAGACGGGGAAGCTGGCCAAGCAGGCCGACGGCGCCGTGATCGTTCGCGAGGGCGACACGATGGTCTTGGCGACCGCGCAGGGCCGGACGGAGGCGCGCGAGGGAGCCGACTTCTTCCCGCTGACCGTCGACGTCGAGGAGCGCATGTACGCCGCGGGGAAGATCCCGGGCGGCTTCTTCAAGCGCGAGGGCCGGCCGACGGAGAAGGCCATCCTCACCGCGCGCATGATCGACCGCCCGATCCGGCCGCTCTGGCCGAAGGGCTTCAAGAACGAGGTGCACGTGGTCGCGACGACGCTGTCGGCCGACCTTGTCAGCCCCCATGACATCCTGGCGATCAACGGCGCCTCCGCGGCGCTGATGATCTCGCCGCTGCCGTTCCTCGGACCGGTCGGCGCTGTCCGGATCGGGCTCATCGACGGAGAGCTCGTCGTCAACCCGACGCTCGCCGAGATCGAGACTGGCCAGAGCACGCTCGACCTGATCGTCGTCGGCACGAAGGATGCGCTGACGATGGTCGAGGCCGGGGCACAGGAGATCCCCGAGGAGCTTCTGCTCCGGGCGCTCGAGCAGGCCCATGAGGAGATCAGGAAGCTCTGCGAGCTGCAGGAGGACCTGCAGCGGCAGGTGGGCAAGGCGAAGTGGCTCGACAACGCGCTGACCGAGGAGTTGGAGCGCGAGCACGGCGACAAGATCCGCGACCGGATCCGCTCCGAGGGCCTTCGCGAGGCCGCCACCGCGGTCGAGGAGATCGTCGAGCAGAGCGGGCCGACGCTGACGATGGAGTCGTCGGAGGACGACATCATCAAGCTCGTGCAGATCCGCTCGAGCATGGGGATGCTCCTCGAAAAGATCCGGCTCGAGCTCGTGGAGGAGCCGGTCCGCCAGCAATTCGCAGACGACCTGAAGACGCTGACCGAGGCCGAGCAGGATCCGAAGGAGCTGAAGTCCGCGAAGCGGCACCTGTTGTTCGACCGGATCGAGGAGCAGGTGCAGCTCCCGTTCCCGGCCGGCCCCGCCACCGCGGACGGCGAGGAGGCGCCCTCGAAGGACTCGATCACCCGGCAGTACGTGAAGAAGGCCGCCGAATCGATCTACAAGGGGCTCGTCCGCGCGAAGATCGCCGTCGAGAAGCGGCGGCCCGACGGGCGTGATCCGGAGGAGGTCCGGCCGGTGACCTGCGAGGTCACGGTCGCGCCGCGCCCGCACGGGTCGGCGCTCTTCACGCGAGGACAGACCCAGATCATGTCGCTACTGACGCTCGGCACCGCGAAGGAGGGACAGCGCATCGACGACCTCTCCCTCGAGGAGGAGCGGCGGTACATGCACCACTACAACTTTCCGCCCTACTCGGTCGGCGAGACCGGGTTCATGCGCGGGCCGAAGCGCCGCGACATCGGCCATGGCGCGCTCGCGCAGCGGGCGCTCGAGGCCGTGATCCCAGCCGTCGAGGAGTTCCCGTACACGATCCGGATCGTCTCGGAGACCCTCGAGTCGAACGGTTCGTCGTCGATGGGTTCGGTCTGTGGCTCGACGCTCGCGCTGATGGACGCCGGCGTGCCGATCAAGTCCCCCGTATCCGGCATCGCGATGGGACTCGTCAAGGAAGGCGACGACTACGTCGTCCTAACGGACATCCAGGGCGCCGAGGATCACCTCGGCGACATGGACTTCAAGGTCGCCGGGACCCGCGAGGGCATCACCGCGCTCCAGATGGACATCAAGATCACGGGCGTTACGCAGGAGATCCTGCGAAACGCGCTCGATCAGGCGAAGCGCGCCCGTGAGTTCATCCTCGAGCGGATGTTGGAGGCGATCCCCGAGCCGCGCCGCGAGCTGGCCGGCCATGCGCCGCGAATCTCGACGATCAAGATCGACCCCGAGAAGATCGGGATGGTGATCGGGAAGGGCGGCGAGACGATCCGCTCGCTCGAGTCGGACTACGAGGTCCAGATCGACATCGAAGAGGACGGCACGATCCTCATCTACGCGACCGAGGGCGACAAGGCCGAGGCCGCGATCAACGCGATCAACGGGATCACCAAGGAGCCGGAGGTCGGCGACCAGTACACCGGCAAGGTCGTCAAGACGACGCAGTTCGGCGCCTTCGTCGAGCTGACGAAGGGCACGGACGGCCTGCTCCACGTCTCCAACGTGGGGCCGGGTCGGGTCGGCCACATCGAGGACGTGATGACGCGGGGCGACGTCGTGGACGTGATCGTCCAGGAGGTCGACAAGGACCGCGGCCGGATCGGCCTCAAGCTGGTCGCGAAGCACGAGAACGGCAACATGGTTCAGCCCGAGGAGCTGATCGAGCGGGCGAAGAACGCGCCGCCGAGGCCCCCCGAGGAGGATCGCCCGCGCGAGCGCCGCGGTGGGCGAGGCGGCCGCGGCGGCCGCGACCGCGAGCGGCGCTAACAGGCTCGGCCCGGGGCGGCCTCGGCGCTGCCCCGGGTTACCATCCCGCGCGTGCAGAAGTACGTCCTGAGCGAGCTCGACACGGGCGAGCGGGTGATCTCGGAGCGGCTCGACCACGTCCGCTCGGTCGCGATCGGCTTCTGGATCGGCGCCGGCTCGCGCGACGAGAAGGCCGACCGCGCGGGCGTCTCGCACTTCATCGAGCACCTGCTCTTCAAGGGCACCGCCACCTACTCGGCCCAGGAGATCGCGGAGGTGTTCGACACGCTCGGCGGCGAGCTGAACGCCGCTACCTCGCGCGAGCACACGGTCGTCTACGCCCGCGTTCCCGACGAGGAGCTGCAAACCGCGCTCGACGTCATGGGGGAGATGGTGTTCGCGCCCCAGTTCCTGGAGCTCGACGCCGAGCGCGAGGTCGTGCTCGAGGAGATCGCGATGTACGAGGATCAGCCGCAGGAGCTCGTGCACGACCTGATTCAAGAGGCGACGTTCGGCTCGCATCCGCTCGGGCGGCCCGTGATCGGCACGCGGGAGGTGATCGAGTCGCTCGGCAGACGCGCAATCACGTCGTACCACCGCTCGATGTACTTCCCGGGAAACGTGGTCGTGGCGGCGGCCGGAAACATCAAGCACGACACGCTGCTGCAGCTCCTGAACCGCGCCCAGATGAAAGCGCTCGAGGCGCCCCAGAAGAAAGGGCCGCGCGTGCGTCGGCCGCTGGTGAGGGCTCCGGCGCCCGGCGTTCGCTTCCAGCGCAAGGACACCGAGCAGTACCACCTCTGCCTGGCGGCGCCGGGAATCTCGCGCTCCGATCGGCGGCGGTTCGCCGCGTCGCTGCTCGATGGGATCCTCGGCGGCTCGGCCTCCTCACGCCTCTTCCAGGAGATCCGCGAGAAGCGGGGGATGGCCTACGCGGTCTACAGCTTCGCGTCGCAGTACACGGACACCGGCCAGGTCGGCGTCTACATCGGCACCCGCGAGGAGAACCTGCGGGAATGCCTCGAGATCACGCGTGAGCAGATCGAGGACATCGCTGCGGGGAACCTCCGGCCGGACGAGCTCGAGCGGGCGAAGGCGAATCTCAAGGGCCGGATCATGCTCTCGATGGAGTCGACCTCGAACCGGATGAGCCGGCTCGGCAAGTCGCTGATCTCGGACACGGAGCTCCTGTCGATCGAGCGGATCATCGCCGAGATCGAGGCCGTCGAGCCGGACGAGCTCGCGGAGCTGGCCGGCGTCCTGCTGGCGCCTGAGAAGCTCTCGGCGGCCGGGATCGGCCCGAGCGAGCGGCGCTTCCTCTCCGCGGTGCAGCGCGTGAATCCGGAGCTGGCGAAGGCGGCATGAAGTCGGCAAAGGCCGCGTGAACGTCGTCTTTTTCGGCCACCGCGGCAAGGTGGGCGCAGCGGTGGCGCCGGCTCTCGAGGCCGCGGGGCACGAGGTGCGGGGGATCGGGCGCGGCGACGCGGTCGACGTCGCCGGAGCCGACGCGGCTCTCGACTTCACGGAGCCGCAGGCTGCGGCCGAAAACGTCCGGGTTGCGCTGGAGGGAGGGGTCGCCGCGATCGTCGGCACGTCCGGCGTGGGTGGCCGCGAGCTCGAGCAGCTCGACGAGCTGGCGCTGGAGCGGTCGCTGCCGCTTCTCGTCGTGCCGAACTTCGCGATCGGGGCTGTCTTGATGATGCGGTTCGCGGCCGAGGCCGCGGAGCATCTCCCGCGCGGCGAGATCGTCGAGCTCCACCACGAAGGTAAGAAGGACGCGCCCTCCGGCACCGCGCGCGCGACGGCGGCCAGGATGCCGGGCGATCCGGCGATCCACTCGGTCCGGCTGCCGGGTCTCTTGGCGCACCAGGAGGTGCTCCTGGGCGGGGAGGGCCAGCTCCTGACGATCCGGCACGACACACTGTCGCGCGAGGCCTTCGTCCCGGGCGTCCTGCTCGCGCTCGAGAAGCTGCAGACGCTCCCCCCGGGCCTGACCGTCGGCCTCGACCGTCTCCTCGGCGCATGAGGCCGGGTCCATTGCCGCCGTGGCCGTTCGAAACGCGTGCGCGATGCGTTGCGCCTCAGTCACGGTGTCCGACACTCCTCGCGGCGCCTCGGAAGCGGCTGCGGGCGGGCTCCGGAACAGCGTTTGGGGAAGCTTCGTCACGTTTCCGTAACGGTGTCCGACGTGAGGACAGGGGGGTTACAGCCAGGTGAGGATCGGCCGCGTCGGCGAGGG
>JBKPOY010000044.1:0-3697 GCA_046733295.1 Actinomycetota bacterium
CGTCCGCGGCCCTGAACGGCGCGAAGTCGGCAACGATCCTGTTCTCAGAGCAACTCTCCACGCTCGGGCCACCGCCCGGGGCCCAGCAGGCGGCACAGCAGCTGAATCTCTACGGCCAGCGCCTCAAGTTCGACAACCAGAACCTCCAGGGAGACTGGAGCGCTCCCGCAGGGAACGCGCAAGCCCTGGCGCAGAAGATCGCCACGATAAGGGGGACGCTGGTCACAATGGTGAATCAGCTGCGGCAAGCCGCCGGCTACATCGAGCAGCTTCCCTCTGATTCCCAGCTCCGAAAGGCCTTCGCGAGCAACAGCACCTGTACGGCGGCGTTCGCGAAGAAGTGAGCGGGCGGATCATTCCGTTGCGGCGGCAATAGAGCGCGAGAGCTCTGAGGGCCGACACTGACGAGTGCCGGCTGGGGAAGAGAACGCTGCGCGTGGTGGCCACTAGCGCCCCGATCTGCAGGGGTTGGTCGTAAGTTTTCGCTAGCTCCGCGAACCCTTCTACGGAAAGGCCTTCGGAGCCGCTAGAGTCGCCGACGTCGTCAGTACGAGGGGGGTAAGACATGATGGAAGGGGAGAGGCTGGACGGATTGGAGCCGATCAGTCCAGAGCTCGTACTCGTTGATCCGGAGCTCGCCGCCCGTGTCCGCCCAACGGCGCGCGAGCGCGTAGCGCCTTCCGCGCTCCACGCCACGTCACGGCCGCATGGTCGGCGGCTGAGGGATCTGTTTGCGTCTGCCGCTACGGTGGCCGCAGGCCTCGGCGCCTTGGCTGCATTCGTCTTTTCGGCAGGTACGTCGCCGGCGGCCGCGCAGTACCAGTACGAGGGAAAGGTGACAATTTGCCATCGCACGGGATCGGCGACGAACCCGTCGGTGACGATCATCGTCTCTCAGCACGCGGTGCCAGCGCACTTGGCGCATGGCGATACCGTCGATCCCTGCCCGTAGGATGCGGTAGCGAGAAAGATCAGCTTCGTCGTCGCGAAATGCTTCTGGCGCAGTTGATCACACCGGGGTTCGACGGGTTCTCGTTCCTTTTCTCCGGGCCAGACGGTCTATCCGAGTCTGGAGCGATGAAGGAGAGCGGGCGAGCGCCTCCACCGCGGGGAGAGGAGAAAGAGGTGGCGGGCAGCGTCCTTCCGGAAGTCGCTGAACGCGACCCCCGAAACCCGACTCGAAAGCCGCTAGGCTCGATGACCGGCGGCCAAGGCGAGGGCGTGCCCTGCCTCTCCCCTGAAGCGCGCTCGTCTGCGGTTTAGTCCCCTCCAAGCGCAGCGCCTTGGCCGTTTTCGTAGACGCCGTGTCACGGCCGATCCTGTGCCGGTTAAGAGAACCATGGCTGGACGGTATCGCGTGGCCCCGCGCTTCAAAGGAATGGGCCAAGGAGAGTCGCCGCAAAGGGGGAAAGTCTGCACGAGTCGGCAGGCCCCCGGCCGCAGCCGGTTCTCCCGCCTGCCGACTCCTGTACATCCGTAGATGGCGTTTGCAGCTCGGTTCTTGCGGTGCCCGTGTGCGCCGCTCCACCTTCTACGTGTAAAGGAAGGCCTCCGCCGCAATCACGTTGACGGGCCGAAGCGGAGCCGGCTCGCCGTTGGTCGCGCAGGCCGCCGACGCCAACTCATTGTTTCGCCGCCAGCGACCTCCGGCTGCATTCCCTGCTAAATCACCCCGCGACGCTTGCCAACGCCCGCCGCCTTCCGAGTCCGACGGCAATGCGCAGGAAACATTTGTTGCGTGCGTCTACTAGAGCAGGGCGCCGAGGACAACAGGGGGACTGACCTGGCGGCGGTACCCGCCCCGGCGCCTCCTAAATTTCCGGGATCCGATGCACGAGGCAAGGCTCTCAGGTCACGAACGCCGAACTCGTCGGTGACCTCGTGGCGATCCTGCCCTTAGCTCGCCCCCGAAGAACCTAGGAACCCCGCTGCCGGTCGTGGCGTTAGCCTCGCGCCCAATTCGGGTATCGCCTAGCGGCGGTGGAGAAGTGTTTTGCGGCTTGGGCGACGGTGCTCGCGGAGACCGGAGAGAGCGCTGACCGCGTCCGTTTCTACTGCGACTACCTCTTCGACGAGATCCCGCTCCAAGGCAAGACGATGCTGGACGTTGGCGCCGGTGATGGTCGGTACTCGTTCTACGCGGCGTGCGCTGGGGCGCGGAGAGTCGTGAGTCTCGAGCCCGAGGTGGAAGGCTCGTGGACGGGGATGCACGAGAGATTCGAACGAGCGCGAGCGCTGCTTGGGCTTCAGACAGTCGATTTGGAACCGAGGCGACTGCAGGACTACGACCCTCGCGGTGAGACGTTTGATGTCCTGCTTCTCCACGATTCTGTAAACCACCTCGATGAGGCGGCATGCATGAGATTGCGCGATGATCCCACGGCTCGCGAGATCTATCGCGTGCTGTTCGAGAAGCTCGCCCGTCTGAGCCCGCCGAACGGAACACTCATCGTTAGCGATTGCAGCAACGAAAATCTGTTTGCCCGTCTCGGAGTCAAGAACCCTGTCGCGCCGACGATCGAATGGCACAAGCATCAGAAGCCTGAACTTTGGGCGGGAATGCTCACCGAGGTTGGTTTCCGAGGCCCAAGGATTCGATGGACGTCGTTCAACCGTCTGCGTTCGGTCGGTCGGGTGCTTCTCAGCAATCGTCTTGCCGCCTACTGTCTGACAAGCCATTTTTGCCTGACGATGCGGCGGATTGGCAAGCCGGTGGGTAGCGTGAGCCTCGCGCCGGAAACCGCGGAGCCGCTCGGCGTTCGGTAGCCGCCCGGGCCTTATCATTCAGTCTCTCGACAAGGTGCAAGTGTGGAAAACCACACTTCCGCGCGTGCCGCCTGGCCATACAGCCAATGCCCGCGGCTCGCTGACGAGGCTCCGGGTTGAGCCGACCCTGTCCTACCGGCCCGACGCGGGAGGCAACCGAGGGAGAGTCAAAGCCTCAACGGCATCAGAAGGGCCGCGCGGTTTCACCCTTTCCAACGGAAGCTCGGTGACAAGCCGAGCCCGTCTCTGTCTGTTTTGGCGAGGAAAGCAGACAGCGCCAGTGGCCGAATTCGTTGCCTTCAATGATGGGCCGGTCGGCCCATGGACTGCGGCCGTTCGCTTGTGCAGACTGGCGGACACGGGAAGTGTGAGGTCGGGGAGGCTGGCTCGTGTCTGGAGGGGCAGGAGGAGCCCGATTCTCCGGTTTGCGGCACCGGAAGGATCCTTCGCTCCGGCCTCACGCTTTCTGTTTCAACGAGGCGGTCAGTGCTGCCGGTGCCGAAAACAGATGCTCGCGCGACCGGTTTCCTTGTCAGCGCGTAGGAGTTGGGAGAGGGCCAGGCGCCTGACACCGTAGACCCCACTACCGCCAGTCTCTTCGGCCCAGGTGGAAAGCGAAATAAACCGCTCCGATCCACAACGATCATGTCACCGGCCGAGATGGAGAAGGCCCGCTTGGAGCGGGCCTTCTCGTTACGACTGGGCCGCCTTGCGAATGGTCAGTTGGTCAGTTGCCTACCCGCTGGAAATAGTTCGCGGCCCCGTAGTTGGCGACGTTCCGGCCGAGCGCCTGGGCCTGCACGTCCGCGCTGCGATAGTGGAGGCCAGCCCAGATGCGTGCCTCGATGAGCTCGGCGAGTGGCTGTGAGAACGTGTCAAACGTGCGCACAGCGGGCCCTCCGGGATTCACGAAAGTGCTCGTGATCTGGAA
>JBKPOY010000045.1:0-42013 GCA_046733295.1 Actinomycetota bacterium
TCGGAACGTCGGTCGCGGTGCTTCGGAAGACGTACGTCCACATCGATCTGACAGAAGAGGACTGGGCGCACCTTCGGGGCTTCGGCGAGCGCAGCCTCTAGCGCGGGACACCGCTGGTGAGGCCGCGCTCCGAGCTCGAACGCGCACGCAAAGGACGCATGTTCGAATCATGCCGGGCGCACTCTTCGGCAGCCGCCCCCCATCTGGTAAACACGCACGTTGCGGGGGGCGACTCGAGAGGAGGAGATCAATGGCCTTGCAACTCGGTGACACGGCGCCGGACTTCGAGGCGCAGACGACCGAAGGCCCGATGCGCTTTCACGAGTGGATCGGCGATTCGTGGGCGGTGCTGTTCTCGCACCCCAAGGACTTCACGCCGGTCTGCACGACCGAGCTCGGCTACATGGCGAGGATCAAGCCGGAGTTCGACCGCAGGAACGTGAAAATCATCGGCCTCTCCGTCGACCCGGTCGAAAAGCACTTCGACTGGGCGAGCGATATCGCCGAGACGCAGGGCGAGGCGCCCAATTACCCGATCATCGGGGACGCCGACTACACCGTCTCGAAGCTCTACGGGATGCTGCCGTCCGCGACCGAAGGCGATCCCGCCGAGCGGACGCCGATGGACAACCAGACGGTGCGGAACGTCTTCGTCGTCGGCCCCGACAAGAAGATCAAGCTGATCCTCGTCTATCCGATGACCGCGGGCCGCAATTTCGACGAGGTCCTGCGTGTGATCGACTCGCTGCAGCTGACGGCGAACTACAAGGTTGCGACGCCCGTCAACTGGCAGCAGGGTGACGACGTGATCATCGCTGGGTCGGTCACGGACGACGAGGCCAAGGAGGCGTATCCGGAGGGCTGGAACTCACCGCGGCCGTACCTCCGGATCGTGCCGCAGCCCCGCTAGTCGGCGCCCCAACAGGAAAGAGCCGGGGAGCCGCCGAACTTGCGGCCGTGGCTGACATCCCTGAATTCCTCGTGCTCGCGCAACACCGTGACCGGGCGGGACGGCGAGAGTGCTACGCCCGCCGCGCCGGAATCGTGCTGCTCACGATCTTCCTGCTGGCCGCGCTGCTGAACGTCTTCGGCCAGCGTCCTTCGACATCGTCCGCGAGCATCTCGGCCGCCCAGCTGCGCGTCTACGCGCCGGCCCGGGTCCGGAGCGGGCTCTACTGGGAGGCCCGTTTCACGATCGAGGCCCGGCAGGAGCTGAAGAACGCGACCCTCGTGCTCGACTCCGGCTGGCTCGAGGGCATGACCGTCAACACGATCGAGCCGAGCCCGGTCTCCGAGGGGAGCCGCGACGGCAAGCTCGTGCTCGAGCTCGGTCACGTTCCCGCGGGCGAGAAGTACCTCCTCTACATCCAGTTCCAGGTCAATCCCACGAATGTTGGCCACCGCCGGAACACCACCTGGCTCTACGACGGCGACACCCTCCTCACGAAGGTCTCGCGGACGATCACGGTCTTTCCGTAATGGACATCGTCCTCCGCGCCACGCTCGCGTTCGTATTCATCCTCTTCCTGACGAGGATCGTCGGCCGACGTGAGCTCAGCTCGCTCGAGCCCTTCGACCTGATCCTGCTCATCACCCTCGGCGACCTCGTGCAGCAGGGGGTGACCCAGAACGACTTCTCGGTGACCGGGATGATGCTCGCGGCCGGGACGATCAGCGCGATGACCGTCCTGTTCTCCTACCTGGGCTGGCGGTTCGAACGGCTCCGTCCCGTGATCGAGGGCGAGCCGCTGATCGTCGTCGAGGACGGCAAGCCGGTGACGAAGAACCTGCGCCGCGAGCGGCTCGCGCTTGTCGAGGTCGCCGCGGCCGCGCGCCAGGAGGGAATCACCTCTCTCGAGGACGTCCAGTGGGCCGTCCTCGAGACCTCCGGGCGGATCAGCTTCATCCAGAAGCGCCCCTAGTACACAGCGCGTCAGTTCGACTGACCGGTCGCGTCGTGCGCGGCGCCGACAGGCTTCGACTCCGGCGAGCCACGCTGCCGCAGATAGATCGTGAAGACGGCCATCACTCCGATCGCGAGGAACTCGGATTGCCAGTTCTGGAGGCTGCGGTCCCAGAAATCGGCGTTCGCCCAGTACTCCCCCCAGCCGATCGTCGGCTGCTTGTGCGTCACCTGGTCGTGGTTGTACGCGCGCCAGTCGGTGACCGACTGGCCGACCCAGCTGCCGAAGAAACAGGCTGTCATCGCGATCACGAGCGAGTACTCGTAGAGCCGCCGCCGGGCGCCGCCCCTCAACCGTGCCCAGGCGGGTCCCTTCGGGGGTACGTGGCCGCCCACGAGCGCCTCCCGGTCCGAGCCGAGGCCGCCGCCCTCGAGCGGCTTCGACTCCGACGAGCCGCGCTGAAGCAGCCACACCGTGGCCAGGATGTAGAGCGTGAACTGCAGGAACTCCGACTGCCAGTTCTCGAGCACGTCGCCGCCGAACTCCGAGGAGAGGACGTATCGCCCCCACGTGTAGGTCGCCTCGTGGTGCTCGATCGCCTCCGCGTTGAACTGGTGGAGCCCGGCGAAGGACTGACCGATCAGGGAGGCGAGCAGCAACGCGCCGAAGAAGAGCGAGAGTGCGTTCTCGCGCAGAAAGCGCACGGCTAGCGGTCGAGGATCCCGACCGTGAAGTAGACGACGAACACGGTCAGGATGAAGAACCAGTAGGCCGCGAACATCGTCCGCATCGCGGAAACGGTAGAAACGTGGCCGGATGCCGCTGTATCTGACCGAAGCCGACGTTGCGGCGCTCCTGGCGCCCGCCGACGTCCTCGAGGCGGTCGAAGGATCGTTCCGCCGGCTCGCGGCGGGGGAGGTCGACAACCGCCCCCGAGAGCGGCTCCGGCTCGAGGACGGTGTGTTCGCCGTCATGGCCGCCGTCGACCGCGGGCTTGGTTTGGCCGGGCTCAAGTCGTATGCCTGGCTCCCCGACGGGACGCCGTTCGTCGTCGCCCTCTTCGACACGCGCTCCGCCGCTCTGGCCGCCGTGATCGAGGCCGACAAGCTCGGTCAGCTGCGGACGGGGGCGGCGAGCGGGGTCGCCGCGAAGTACCTCGCCCGCTCCGGCGCCGCGAGCCTCGGCGTGATCGGCTGCGGCTGGCAGGCGCGCTCGCAGGTCGCCTGCATCCGCAAGGCCGTGCCGACGATCGACCGCGTGATCGCCTCGTGCCGAACCCGCGAACGTCTGGAGGAGTTCTGTGCCGAGACCGGCGCGGAGGCCGGTGAGTCTCCACGGGACGCAGCCGCGTGCGACGTCGTCGTTACGGTCACGACCGCCAAGGATCCGGTTCTCCGCGGCGAGTGGCTCCGCGACGGCGCCCTCGTCTGCGCGGTCGGCGCGAACGAACCCCGGGCCCGCGAGCTCGACAACGTCGTGCTCCAGCGGGCCGCCTTCGTCTGCTGCGACTCGCGCGAGCAGGCTCGCCTCGAGTCGGGCGACCTGATCGAGCCGGTCGAGGCCGGCGTCCTCGACTGGCTCGAGGTGCACGAGTTCCACCAGCTCGTCTCCGGGGAGCTCGAGGGACGCCAGTCCGACGAGGACGTGATCCTCTTCAAGTCGAACGGGATCGCGGCCTGGGACATCGCCGCCGGGGCGGTCGCGATCGAGCGTGCGCGCGAGCGCGGCGTCGGCGCGACGGTCTAAGCCTAGGACTAAGTCGAGGAGATCCTGTCGCGAGTCTCCGCCGCGGGGCCGCGCCCGACCGCCTCGATCACCTCGGGCCGCTCGAGGAGGCGGAGGCGCTGGCTCTCCGACGTCCGGTTGCGGACATAAGGATCCTCGAGAATCTCGTCGAGCGACCGCCCTCGCTCGTGCTCGCGGATCACGTACGAGGCGACGCGGTCCTCGGAGGTCGAGCGGGTGAAGAGGAACGAGAACGGGTTCCGAAAGACGCTCTTCAGATCGGCCACGGCTCGATTGTACGGCCGGACCGCGTTAGGGTCAGAGACGTGAAGCGCCGCGAGTCGAGCGCCGTCTTCGCCCAACGGGTTGTCGAGGGCGTGGACGACCTCGGCGCCGCCGAGACGATCGTGATCTGGATCGAGCGCAAGCAGGGCGCCCTCTGGACGGTCGGCCGCGCGGTGAATCCGCAGCACCGGCAGAGCGAGGAGCCGCGCCGCGAGGACTACGTGTTCGAGGGCTACGAGCTCGAGGACGCGCTCGAGCAGGCGAACGCGACGTTGGGCGACGACGCGCGCGTCTCGGAGCAGGATGGGCGGGGCGCCGGCATCGAGCCGTTCGCGCGCGAGGAGCTGCTACGGCCGCTCGAGCGCTGGTTTTTCGGCAGGTAAGGACCCCTCCTCAGCCGGCATTTCGGGACTCCGCCTCCGGCCACTCCAGGGCGGCGTTCGGGATCGGATCCCCGTGCGGGTCGTGGGTCGGGAAGCCGAGCGCCTTGTCGATCCGCTCCTCGAGCTCCTCGGAGAGCACGTGCTCGAGCCGGTCGGCCTCGGCATGAACGTCGTCGACGTGGAGGCCGAGCGTCCGGGCCAGATAAAGCTCGAGCAGACGGTGGTGCCTGATGACCTCGAGTGCGACCTGCTCTCCCGCGGCCGTCAGACGCACGCCGCCGTAGCGCTCGTGGTCGACGAGGTCGAGCGCCGCGAGCTTCTTCACCATCTCGCTGGCCGACCCGGCCGCGACGCCCTGCTGCTTCGCGAGCGCCGTGACGGAGACGCGCGCCTCACCTTCCTGGAGCTTGTAGATGCCCTTCAGATAGTCCTGGATGGAGTCGGTGAGCGGCGGTCCGGCCACTGCGGCCAGTCTAGGAGGATTCGACACAGCGCGGGGTGGGCGAGCAGGCACGTCCCGTCCAACCCTTCCGGGGCTGTTAGCCTCGCCGCGTGCTGATCCGGCTCGGACACAGCCCCGATCCAGACGACGCGTTCATGTTCTGGGCGCTCGCGGCGGAGCGGATCGACACCCGCGGGTTCGAGTTCGAGCACGTGCTGCAGGACATCCAGACGTTGAACGAATGGGCGGTCGAAGGGAAGCTCGAGACGACCGCGATCTCCCTGCACGCCTATCCGTACGTCCAGGAGCGCTACATGCTCCTGCCGCACGGCGCGAGCATGGGCTCGGGGTACGGGCCGATCGTCGTGTCGCGCGAGCCGCTCACGCGGGCCCAGCTGCAGGACGTCGAGATCGCGGTTCCCGGGCGGATGACGACCGCGTTTCTCGTTTTGCGGCTCTTCCTCGGGGACTTCCGCTACCGCGAGGTGCCGTTCGACCGGATCCTCGACGAGGTCAAGACCGGCCGCGCGGAGGCAGGGCTCCTGATCCACGAGGGCCAGCTCACCTACGGCGCCGAGGGCTTGGCGAAATCGGTCGACCTCGGCGAGTGGTGGCTCCTCGAGACCGGTCTGCCACTACCGCTCGGCGTCAACGTCGCCCGTCGTGACCTCGGCCGCGAGGTCCTGCACGACCTCTCGGAGGTGCTGCGCGAATCGATTCAGGCCGGCCTCGACAACCGCGACGTGGCGATGGAGTACGCGGTCGGCTTCGGCCGCGGGCTCGACGCCGAGCTCGCCGACCGCTTCGTCGGCATGTACGTGAACGACTTCACGTGCGACTACGGCGAGGAGGGCCGCCAGGCGGTCCAGGAGCTGTTGCGCCGCGGCGAAGAGCTGCGGGCGTTCCCCGCGCCGGTTCAGCTCGAGTTCGTCAGCTAACGCGCGCACTGCTCCACGTCTGCCTAGACGCTGGGCCGCTGCAGCGGCTGCCTGCCTGAGCCCGAGCTCGTCAAATACGCTGACGGCGTGCCCCGAGCCGTCGTCATCTCCGGAGTTCGAACCCCCGTCGGCCGGTACGGCGGCGTGCTCTCGGACGTCAGGCCGGACGACCTGGCAGCGATCGTCATCCGCGAGGCGGTCGACCGCGCGGGCGTCGACGCGGCCGAGATCGAGGACGTCTACTTCGGCGCCGCCAACCAGGCGGGCGAGGACAACAGGAACGTCGCCAGGATGGCGGGTCTGCTCGCGGGGTTGCCCGACTCCGTCGCGGGCGTGACCCTGAACCGCCTCTGCGCCTCGGGCTTGTCGGCGATCGTCTCGGCCTGCCATGCCGTGGCCGCCGGTGACGGCGAGCTCTTCGTCGCGGGTGGGGTCGAGTCGATGAGCCGCGCGCCGTTCGTGTTCGGCAAGTCCGAGCACGCCTTTCCGCGCGGGAACCAGGTCGTCTACGACACGACCCTCGGCTGGCGCTTTCCGAACCCGCGCATGGAGGAGATGTTCCCGCTCGAGTCGATGGGCGAGACGGGGGAGAACGTGGCGGAGCGCTACGGTGTGACGCGCGAGGAGCAGGACGAGTTCGCGCTGCGCTCGCAGCGGCGGTGGGCGGCGGCGAGCGAGTCGGGAGCGTTCGCCGAGGAGCTCGTGTCCGTGAACGGCGCGGAGCGGGACGAGCACCCCCGGCCCGACACAGACGAGGCGAAGCTGGCGGGGCTGAAGCCCGCGTTCCGCAACGGCGGGACGGTCACGGCGGGCAACTCCAGTGGCATCAACGACGGCGCGGCCGCCCTCGTCATCGCCTCCGAGGAGAAGGCGCGCGAGCTCGGCGCGGAGCCGCTCGGCAGCTTTGCCGGCGCGGCGGTCGCCGGCGTCGACCCCCGCGTGATGGGCATCGGCCCGATCCCCGCGGTGCAGAAGCTGCTCGCGCGGGTCGGAATCGAGGCGGGCGACCTCGACCTCGTCGAGCTGAACGAGGCCTTCGCCTCGCAGAGCCTCGTCGTGATCAGCGAGCTCGGGCTCGATCCCGAGAAGGTGAACGTCAACGGTGGCGCGATCGCGCTCGGCCACCCACTCGGCATGAGTGGAGCGCGCCTCGTCGTGACGCTCCTGCACGAGCTCCGCCGGCGCGGCGGTCGCTACGGGCTGGCGACCCTCTGCGTCGGCGTGGGCCAGGGCCAGGCCGCGCTGTTCGAGCGCGCGCAGGCGTGACACATTCGCCACCGACGCGGCACGGACACGCGCGCCGGCCGCCGCTAGCGTTTCGGTAGGGGCGCTCGTTCGCCCCCGAGGGGGCGCGCGCGTGTTACTGAAGCCGGCCCGCTACGAGAGCGGCGGCCGGATGTAGATCGTTCCCTCGTGCTTCATCGGCACGAAGGGAGCGCCGATCCGGAGGATCAGATCCTCGGCCCGGCCGAAGAGCTCGTCCGAGGCCTGGTCGGCGTCTCCGCACGGCACCTCGATGCTGAGCTCGTCGACGGGCCGGGCATCGAGACCGGCAGCGCGCAGCTCCGCGAGCAGGCGGTCGCGGTCGGGAATCCGCGCCGCCTCGACCTGAACGCTGTCGTCCATGGCCCGTCATTCTGTCACCTGAAGGGCCGAAGAAACTCGTTAGGCTCCGCGACGATGGCGGTCGCGACCGAGCGCGAGTACGGCCTGTTCGTCAACGGCGAGAGCGTCGAGCCCGCCTCCGGCGAGATCCGCGAGCTCGCCGAGCCCGCGACCGGAGCCCCGCTGGCGCGCGCCGCGCTCGCCGGCGAGCAGGACGTCGACCGCGCCGTCGAGGCGGCGCAGAACGCCCTCGCCGGCGACTGGGGCAAGACGCCGCCGAACGAGCGGTCGCGCCTCCTGCACGCGCTCGCCGACGCGATCCAGGCGAACCGCAAGGAGCTCGCCGAGCTCGAGGCACGGAACGTGGGCAAGGCGATCTCCTCCGTCAAGGCCGAGCTGGCCCAGGCCGTCGAGAACTTCCGCTTCTTCGGAGCGGCGATCTCGTCGATCGGCGGCCGCTCGAACCCGATCGGGGGCTCCCTCCTCTACTACTCGCTGAAGGAGCCCGTAGGTGTTTGCGGCCAGATCGTCCCCTGGAACTACCCGCTGATGATGTCGACGTGGAAGCTCGCGCCGGCCCTGGCTGCCGGCTGCACGGTCGTGCTCAAGCCGGACCCGGCGACCCCGCTGACGGCGCTGAGGATGGCCGAGCTCGCGAGCGAGGTCGGCGTGCCGCCGGGGGTCGTGAACGTCGTGCCGGGCGACGGGCCGACCACCGGCGCGACCATCGTCCGGCACCCGGGCATCGACAAGATCGCGTTCACCGGCTCGACCGAGACTGGGGCCGAGATCATGCGGCTCGCCTCCGGGTCGATCAAGCGGCTTCTGCTCGAGCTCGGCGGCAAGAGCCCGAACCTCGTGTTCGCGGATGCGAACCTCGCCGACGCCGTCCCGAGCTCGGTCTGGGCCATCTACTACGCGGCAGGCCAGAGCTGCGAGGCGCGGTCGCGGATCCTGGTCGAACGGTCGATCTACGATGACGTCGTCGCCCAATTCGCCGATGCGGCCGGGCGCCTGAAGGTCGGCGACCCGCTCGAGGCCGAGACGCAGATGGGGTCTCTGATCTCCACGGCTCATCGGGACAAGGTTCACGGCTTCGTCGAGCGTGCGCGTGCCGAGAACGCGGATGTCGTCGCCGGGGGCGAGCCCGTCGACGGCGACGGCGCCTTCTACCCACCGACCGTGATCGCCGGCGTGACCAACGACTCGCCGGTCGCGCAGGAGGAGATTTTCGGCCCGGTCGTCACGATCATCCCCTTCGAGGACGAGAAGGACGCGATCAGGATCGCCAACGACGTCAGGTACGGCCTGTTCGCCACGGTCTGGACCGGCGACCCCGGCCGCGGTCATCGGCTCGCCCGCCGGATCAAGGCCGGCACGGTCGCGATCAACACGCCCTACACGGCCTTTCCCGGGATGCCGTTCGGCGGTTACAAGCAGTCCGGGTTCGGCCGCGAGCTCGCGCTCGAGACGCTCGATCTCTACCTGGAGACGAAGAGCGTGCTCGTGTCGACGAGTCCGAAGCCGTTCAACCCGTTCGGGCTCTAGCGCTGCTCCATGGCTGAGCGTGTCCTCGAGCGGCTCGAGGAGCTCTACGCGATCGGTGGCGGGCCGGGCGCGAACCGTCCCGGCTACTCGGCCGCGGAGGACGAGGCGCACCGGCTCGCGGGGGGTTGGATGCGCGAGGCGGGGCTCGACGTCGAGCCCGACTCGGCAGGGAACCTGATCGGGCGCCGCGGAGATCCGGGTGTGTGGACGGGCTCGCACCTCGACAGCGTCCCGCAAGGGGGGAAGTACGACGGCGCCCTCGGCGTCGTCGCGGGGATCGAGGCCGCCGCGCGGCTCGCCGACACCCCGCTGGCGGTGGTCGCTTTCCGCGCCGAGGAAACCGGCCCGATGGGCAGCAAGTCGCTCGCCGAGCGGCCGCCCGCCTTCGTCGAGGTGCACGTCGAGCAGGGCGGCGAACTCGAGCGTCTCGGCGAGCCGCTCGGTGTCGTCACCGCGATCGGGGGGCAGGTGCGCGGGCACGTCGTCTTCGAGGGCCGCGCGGACCACGCCGGCACGACGCCGATGGACGCCCGGGACGACGCCCTCGTCAAGGCCGCCGACTTCGTGCTCCGCGTGCGCGATTGCGCCCGGGAGCCCGCACGGGCGACGGTCGGCTTCCTCCAGGTGGAGCCGAACGCGGTGAACGCCGTGCCCGCCCGTGTGACCGCGTCGGTCGATGTCCGGGCGCCGAGCGCGGGCCTGCTCGACGACCTCGTGGCCGCGATCGGCTTCGAGCCGAGCTCCCGTTTCGACCCCGTCCCCATGGGCGGGCGCCCGCTCGAGGTGCTGAGCGAGCTGCTGCCCGACGCTCCCCGTCTGGTCTCGGGTGCCGGCCACGACGCGCTCGTCCTCGCGGCGGCGGGTGTGCCGACCGCGATGCTCTTCGTCCGCAGCCTCAACGGGGGCGTCAGCCACTCGCCCGAGGAGCTGACGAGCGACGAGGACGTGACGCTTGCCGTCGGCGTCCTTGAGGACGCGCTTTCGCGCTTCTAGCGCTCTTCGAAGCGGATCGCCTGCGCGCCCTGCCAGAGCACGAGCGGCCCGAGCTCCCGCAGCTGCTCCGCGCCCTTGACGATCGTCGCGAAGTGGTTGCCGGCGAGCACCCCCGCCTTGCTCGCAAACTGCGTCGGCCCGTACGGGAAGAGGATCTCGGTCTCGCTGACGCCGCCGGGATAGAGCAGGAGCTCGCCGCGCCCCGGGTAGGTCGTCGCGTTCTCGGAGCCGATCCCGACGTCCAGCTCGCCGAACGGGATCCAGCAGGCTTCACCGCTCCAGCGTGCATGGATCAGCTTGCTGTCGAGCGGCAGCAGGCGGCGGAACGCGGCAACCGTCTTCGGCGCGGCGTCCTCCTCCAGGCGCGCGGAGAAGTAGGCGCCCGCCACCTCGATCTCGAGCATTCGGCGGAACCTACTTGATCTTTGCGCCCTGCTCGATCCAGGCCCCGAGCTCGTCTCGTTCTGCCTGCGTCATCTCGGTCACGTTCCCGAGCGGCATCGTCTTCGTCTCGACGGCGACACGTTCGATCGCGTCGGCGCGTTCCTTGATCTCGCCCGGCTCGTCGAACGTGATCCCCTTCGGCGGCGAGCTCGCCTTCGTCGGGTGCAGGGAATGGCAAGCCACGCAGCGTTGGTCGACGATCGCCTGCACGCGCGTGAACGGCACGGGCGCGCCGCCCGACTCTCCTCCCGAGTCCTGTGGCCGGATTGCGACCGCGACGGCCGCGATTCCGAGCGCCGCCGTTGCCGGGATCCACCACGCCGTCCGGCCGGTGTGGCGCAGGTTGAAGAAGTGGCGTACCCAGGCGCCGATCACGAGTAGGCAGACGAGGATCAGCCAGGAGTACGAGTGGCCGTACGTGATCGGGAAGTGGTTGCTGATCATCGTGAACACGACCGGGAGCGTCAGGTAGTTGTTGTGCACCGACCGCTGCTTCGCCCGGATCCCGGGCGCCGGGTCCGGCTCCCGCCCGGCCTCCTTGGCCCGGATCAGCTCCCAGTGCGCGGGGATGATCACGAGGAAGACGTTGCCGGCCATCATCGTGCCGAGCATCGCCCCGATCTGGATGTACTCGGCCCGGCCCGAGAAGACGTGGCTGAGCCCCCAGGCGCTCAGGGTGACGAGCACGAGCAGCACGGCGGCGAGCACGAGGTCGTCCGGGATGACCCTGCAAAGCAAGTCGTAGACGATCCAGGCCGCGGCGAGGAGGGCGACGCTGATGGCGATCGCCTCCCACGGGCGCAGGTCCGCCACGTCCTTGTCGATCAGGTAGGTGTCTGCGTTGAAGTAGTAGAGAACGATCAGGAGGGCGAAGCCGGAGAGCCAAGTCGTGTAGGCCTCCCACTTGAACCAGTAGAGCTGCTCCGGCAGCCTCGCCGGTGCGACCCGGTACTTCTGCACCTGGTAGAAGCCGCCGCCGTGGATCTCCCAGGCCTCGCCGCCGACGCCCCGGTCGGCGTCCTCCGTTTTCTTGGGCGGCCGTAGGTGATTGTCGAGTGCGATGAAGTAGAACGAGGCGCCGATCCACGCCACCGCCGCGATCACGTGCAGCCAGCGCAGCAGCAGGTCGAGCCACTCGTTCGCGTAGGGGTCCATCAGGCGGTGGCCCAGCGGTCGCGCGCGATCGCGACCAGATCCCGGAGCCCTGCCTCCAGCTCCTCCTCGCGCGTGCGCTCGAGCCGTTCTCGGAGGACCTCGAGGATCTCCGACTTCGGCCGGCCCGCGACGAACACCACGAACCGGAAGCCGAACTTCTCCTCGTAGACCTGGTTCAAGTAGGCGAGCTCGGTGAGGAGGACCGGATCCGCGTCGGTGCCCTGCTCGGCGGCGGAGCGGTTCGAGAGGCGCTGCGCACCGATCGCGGGATGCGCATTGAGCGCCGCGACCTTGTCACGCTCGTCCAGCTCGGCGATCACCTCGTCTGCGGCGCCCAGGGGATCGTTTCGGGCGGCGAGGCGCTCGACCAGCCGCGTCCGTCCCTCGAAGAGCTCCGCGAGCTCTTCTTCGCTCAGCTGCCGCGGTAGGTCGTGCACGAGTAGGCCGAGACGAGCAGCGGCACGTGGTGGTGGCGGTCGGGCTCGGTCACGGTCAGCGTCACCTCGACCCGGCGGAAGAACTCCCCGGCGACGTCGAAGACCAGGCGGTACTCCCCGGCTTCGAGGCCGTCCGGCGCCAGCTCGCCGATCCGGCCGTCGTCGTCCGTGCGCTGTTCCGAGACGAGCTTGTCGCCGTGAAAGAGGGTGACCGCCAGGCCAGGCCGCGGTTCGCCGCGCTCCGTGTCCAGGACGTGCGTCGAGATCATGCGGCGAATCTTCTCGCCTGGACGCGATGCGCGCCGGCGATCTCTTCCTCCGACGCCCGCACGAGGCGACCGTCGCGGACGACGTCCTCGCCGCCGACGAGCAGGCGATCGACGCGGTGCGGCGCGGAGAGTACGAGCCCCGCGACGGGATCGTCGGCGCCGCCGAGCTCGAGCCCGTCCGTCCGCCACACGGCCAGGTCGGCGCAGCGACCGGGCTCGATCGCACCGAGGTCGCCGCGAGCGAGCAAAGAGGCGCTGCCGCGGGTGGCGATGCGCAGCGCCTCGCGGGCGGAGAGCGCCGCGGGCCCACCACGGCCGCGCGCGATGAGCAGGGCTTGCTTGACGTCGTAGAGCAGGTCTCCCCGCTCGTTCGAGGCGGAGCCGTCGACGCCGAGCCCGACGCGGACACCCGCGTCGACCAGCTGCCGCACCGGCGCGACGCCCGCTCCCAGGCGCAGGTTCGAGGTCGGGCAGTGGGCGATTCCCGTCCCCGTCTCGCCGAACTTCCCGATGTCCGCAGCGTCGAGGTGGACGCAGTGGGCGCACCAGACGTCGCCGGCGAGCCATCCCAGCTGCTCGAGGTACTCGGCCGGGCGGCAACCGTACACCTCCCGGCAGTACGCCTCCTCCTCGACCGTCTCGGCGAGATGCGTGTGCAGCGGCAGCCGGAGGCGCCGTGCGAGCTCGGCCGATTCGGTCATCAGCCGGCCGGTGACGGAGAACGGTGAGCAGGGCGCGACGGCCAGCTGGACGCGTGCGCCGGGCCCATCCTCGTGCAGGCCGGCAAGGCGTTCGGTGTCGGCGAGCACCGCGTCGAGCTCCTCGACCAGCCCGTCGGGAGGCAGGCCGCCCTTCGACTCGCCGAGGTCCATCGAGCCGCGGGAGGCGACGAGTCGCACGCCGAGCTCCCGTGCCGCGGCGAGCTCGGCCTCGATCAGCCCCTCCTCGCCCTCGGGGAAGACGTAATGGTGGTCGAAGACCGTGCCGCAACCGGAGAGCGCGAGCTCGGCGAGCCCCGCGCGCGCGGCGGCGTATTCGGCTTCGGCGTCGAGCCGGGCCCAGACGGGGTAGAGCTCCTTCAGCCACGTGAACAGGTCGGCCTCCTGCGCGCGCGCCCGGGTGAGCGTCTGAAACAGGTGGTGGTGCGTGTTGACGAGCGCGGGCGTCACCACGGCGCCGGCGAGATCCTCCGCCTCCCCCGGCGGCGTTCCGGCGCCGACCTCGGTCACGAAGCCGTCGTCGATCCGGATCCAGCCGTCGAGCTCGGTGCCCGCGTCGTCCATCGTCACGACGCGGGCGTTCGCGAGGGTGAAGCTCATTCGGCCTCGAGCGGCACGAGCTCGAAGCGGTCGACGTCGACGAGCCCCTGGTCGGTGATCTTGAGGCTCGGGATCACGGACAGGGCCAGGAACGACATCGTCAGGAAGGGCGTGGAACCCTGGCAGCCGAGGCGCTCGGCCGCCGCGGTACAGGCGCGGCTGCGCTCGACGACCTCGGCGAGCGGAGCATCCGAGAGCAGCCCGCCCACCGGGAGCGGCAGCTCGGCGAGGACGTCGCCCTCCTCCACAGCGACGATGCCCCCTCCGAGCTCCGCGAGCCGCTCGACCGCGCGGGCCATGTCGTCGTCGGAAACGCCGACGACGACGATGTTGTGGGCGTCGTGTGCGACCGTGGAGCCGAGGGCCCCGCGCTGGAGCCCGAAGCCGCGGACGAATCCGAGCCCGATCCGGCCGGTCCCCAGGTGGCGCTCGACGACCGCGATCTTCGCGAGGTCGCGCGGAGGATCTGCGACCGCCTCCCCGTCCTCCGTCGCCGGCTCGTCGCTGAGCGACTCCGTGACGACCTGGTCGGGCACGAGCCCGATCACGCGGGCGCGCCGGCCGTCGGCCCAGGGAATCCGGAAGCGCTCGCTGCCTATCGTCTCGATGCGGACGGTGTGCTTGACCCATTCCGGTACCTCGGAACGGGCGATCTCGCCCACGGGGCGGCCGGCCTTGAGGACGAGCTCGGGCTCGAACGCGACGAGGTCCGGGAGGACGAGCACGTCGGCCTGGTAGCCCGGCGCGAGCGCGCCGAGGTGACCGAGCCCGTGCCAGAGCGCGGCGTTGCACGAGGCGAGGACGAGGGCGTCCTCGGGCGCGACCCCGGCGCCGACGGCGTCCCGCACCATCCCGTTGATGTGGCCCCGCTCGGCGATGTCGTCCGGGTCCTTGTCGTCGGTACAGAAGGCGATCCGCGAGTTGCCGTACTCGAGCACGAGCGGCAGCAAGGCCTGCAGGTTGCGGGCCATCGAGGCCTCGCGGATCAGAAGCCACATCCCAGCCCTCAGCCGCTCCCGGCCCTCCTCCACTGTCAGGGCCTCGTGGTCGGAGCGGATGCCGGATGCCGCGTAGGCGTTGAGCTCCTTGCCGAGCACGCCCGGGGCGTGGCCGTCGACGTGCGTCGCCCCGGCGAGGCCGAGCTTCACGAGCTCGCCGGGGTCGCCGTGGATCACTCCCGGAAAATTCATCATCTCGGCCAGGCCGAGCACACGTCTGCGGCGCAGCAGGCCCTGGAGATCGCCCTCGGTCAGCGCGCGGCGCGGCGACTCGAACCGCGAGGCCGGGACACACGAGGAGGCCATGAAATAGACGTCCAGCGGAAGCTCGGCGCAGAAGTCGAGCAACCAGTGGATCCCGTCCGTGCCGAGCACGTTCGCGAGCTCGTGCGGGTCGGCGACCACGGTGGTCGTTCCGAGCGGGAGCACGAGCCTGGCGAGCTCGTCGGGGAGCAGCTTCGGCGACTCGAGGTGCATGTGCGCGTCGATGAATCCCGGGGCGAGGAACCGCCCGGTCGCATCGATCTCCTCCGCCGCAGCGTAGTCCCCGAGGCCTGCGACGTAGCCGTCGGCGATCGCGAGATCGGCGTCGAGCCACTCCCGCGTGAACACCGAAAGGACGCGGCCTCCGCGGACGACGAGGTCGGCAGGCTCGTCTCCGCGTGCAACCGCGAGCCGTCGGGCGAGGTCCGGCATCCGGCGACGATAACCCTCGGCTGGGAGGCTTTCACCTCCGAAGGCGATTCGAGCGCCAAAGCTCTTGTCAAACCACGCGGGTCGCGCGTCGATTTCAGTGCGCTGGCAGTCCTGTGGGGCACCGGCAATCATCGCTGGCGCCGCGTTACTCTCTCCGCGTGGATCCAGCCCACTCGAACGCGGTTCGCCGGTGGGCCGGTGAGCACGACGAGGCGCTGACCCCGGACGCACGTGCTGCGGTGGCGACGGCGCTTGCCGCTGCGGACAACGGAGGAACGAGCGAGGAAGATCGTTCCGCGGCCTTGAAATGGGCGCGGACGACGGCCCGTCGCGGCGATACGGCAGCCGAGCGATCCGCGGCCCGATCGATCCTCGCCGTGCTGGACGACCGCCGACAGGCTCGCGTCCGCGAGCGCCCGATCGAGCCCGCCGAGCAGCCCGCAGCGCGGCCGATGCGGCCGCGTGCTTCTCCCCGGACGTTTCGCCGCCGTCGTGCCGTCGCGCTGGCACTCCTCGGATTGATCGCCCTCGCCGTTGCGGCTTTCGCGGGCGGACGCAGCGTCTTCGCCCCCTCGCTCGACGCGACAGGGCCCACCCCCGATGCGCGTGTTGGCCCCGCCGAGCTCGCGGACCTCGCGTTCACCGTCAACGCCGCGGGCAACGTGCGATGGACGCTCGACGGTCGCGACGTTTCCGCGCGCTCGACACGAAGGGGTGCAACGCAGGTGTTCCGGCCCGGAACGCTTCCGGACGGCGAGCATCGCGTCGAGGTGGAGAGGGGCGGCGGCTTTCTCGGCGCATCGGCGACGCACACCTGGCACTTCGCAGTCGACACGACGCCACCGTCGATTCGGCTGGACGGTCCCGCCATCGCGAAGCCGCGGCGCCCGCTCGTGTCCGAAGGAACGGTGGAGCCCGGATCACGCGTGCGGATCGCCGGGCGCGCCGCCGCCGTCGAGGATGGCCGCTTCGTCTTCCGGGTCGCGCCGCCGTTGCCGAGGACACTCCTCCTGGAGGCGGTCGATCTCGCAGGGAACCGCACGGCTCGACGCGTGCCGGTCGAGATCGTCCGGCGGCGGCCGCCGGTGCCGGTGCGCGCGGTGCACGTCACCTCTTACGGCTGGGCGGACGCGGATCTTCACCGCGGCGTCATGAAGCTGATCGACGAGCGGCGGATCAACGCGATCGAAATCGACCTCAAGGACGAGTCCGGCGACGTGGGCTTCGACGCGTCGGTGCCGCTCGGCCGTCGCATCCAAGCCGTCAAGCACATCTACGACTTGGACGTCATCGTGAGGCAGATGCACGCGAGGGGAATCCGTGTGATCGGCCGGCTCGTCTGCTTTCGGGATCCGGTGCTCGCTTCGGCTGCGTGGAGAAGCGGCCAGCGGAGCCGGGTCGTCCAGACACCGGACGGGGGGCTGTACGCGGGCGACTATGGCGGGTTCACGAACTTCGCCGACCCGGCGGTTCGCAGGTACAACATCGACGTCGCGCTTGCCGCAGCACGCGCGGGCGTCGATGACGTGCTCTACGACTACGTGCGGCGGCCCGACGGTCCGCGCTCGAGCATGATCTTCCCGGGGCTCCGCGGGACTCCGGAGCGCTCGATCGTCGAGTTCATACGCGAGACGCGGCGTGCGCTCGAGCCGTACGGCACCTACCTCGGCGTATCCGTCTTCGGTGTCGCAGCGAGTCGTCCGCTCGAGGTCGCGCAGGACATCCCCGCCATGGCTCGCGAGTCGGACTACATCGCGCCGATGGTCTACCCGTCGCACTGGGCGCCCGGCGAGTACAACGTCGCCGCTCCGAACAGCCAGCCGTACCAGATCGTCCTCCGCTCGCTGGGGGACTTTTCCGAGCAGACGCGTGGCACGGGCGCGCGCGTGGTTCCGTGGCTCCAGGACTTCACACTCGGCGTCTCGTATGGCGAGGCGGAGGTGAGCGCGCAGATCCGGGCGGCGCGCCGCAACGGGATCAACGAGTTCCTCTTGTGGGATCCCGCGGTCACGTACACGTCGGAGGCGCTCGAGCCCAGCGCCAGAACGAGCACCCGCGGCCTGGCGCGGCCGCACAAGGAGCAACGCACCGGTCGAGATTCGTAGTGCTGGGCGAGTAAATACGCTTGTCGCCCGTGGAGGTGCTGTCCCCCAGCTCCCTCGAGGAGGCGCTTCGCCTGAAGGCGGATCGCCCAGAGGCCGTGCCGATCCAGGGCGGCACCGACGTCATGGTCGAGCTCAACTTCGACCGCGCGCGGCCTGCGACCCTCCTGAACCTGAACGAGGTCTCGGAGCTCCGCGGCTGGTCGCAGGAAAACGGTTCGATCCGTCTCGGGGCAGGCCTGACGTACACCGAGGCGATGGAGCCCGCGCTTGCTGAGTCGCTGCCCGCGCTGGCCGAAGCCGCCCGGACGATCGGCGGACCACAGATTCGCAACCGGGGGACGCTCGGCGGGAATCTCGGCACCGCGTCGCCGGCGGGTGACGCGCTGCCGCCGCTGCTCGTCGCGCGCGGCGAGGTCGAGCTCGCGAGCGTGCGCGGCGAACGGTCGCTGCTTCTGACGGAGTTTCTGACCGGGCCTCGGCAGAACGCGCTCGCCGAGGACGAGCTGATCGTCGGCGTGCTGGTACGGCCCGCCGCGGGCGGCGCGGAGACCTTCATGAAGATCGGCCCGCGGAACGCGATGGTGATCTCGGTCGTCTCGCTCGCGCTCGCTGTCGACCGCGAAGCCGGCGAGCTGCGGGCCGCGTTCGGGTCGGCGGGCCCCGTGACCGGGCTCGTGACGGGTTCGCTCGACGACGCCGAGGGGTTCCCGGCGCGCGTCGCGGGCGCGGCGAGCCCGATCGACGACGTTCGCGGGACGGCCGCGTACCGCCGCCACTCACTGCGGGTCCTCGCGGCCAGGGCGCTGGAGCGTTGCCTGGCGTGAGGATCGAGCTGACCATCAACCGCGAGCGGTACGAAACCGACGCGTGGGCGGGTGAGAGCCTGCTCTACGTCCTGCGCGAGCGGCTCGGCCTGCCGGGCTCTAAGAACGCCTGCGAGCAGGGCGAATGCGGCTCGTGCTCGGTCCTGGTGGACGGCAAGCTCGTCTGCGCCTGCCTCGTGCTCGCCGCCCAGGCGCAGGGGCACGACGTCGTCACAGTCGAGGGGCTCGCGGAGGACGGGCAGCTCCACCGCGTCCAGGAGGCGTTCGCCGAGACCGGCGCCGTCCAGTGCGGCTTTTGCACGCCCGGCTTCGTGGTCGCGACGGCGGATCTGTTGCGGCGGAACCCGTCCCCGAGCGACGACGAGATCCGCGAGGCGCTGTCGGGCAACCTCTGCCGCTGCACCGGCTACGCGAAGATTTTCGACGCCGTCAGGCTGGCCGCATCGTGACCGCAACCGTCTCATGCCCGGAATGAGCACGGCCGCCCGGACGCTCGAGCTCGGCCGCGTCGGGGAGAGCGTCAAGCGTGTCGACGCAATCCCGAAGGTGACCGGCGAGTTCGCGTACTCGAGCGATCTGTTCGCGGCCGGGATGCTCTGGGGACACACGTTGCGGAGCCCGCACGCGCACGCGCTGGTGAAGGCGGTCGACATCTCAGAGGCGCTCGGCATGCCGGGCGTTCACGCGGTGCTCACGCACGACGACATACCGGGTGCCAAGACCTACGGGCTCGAGTTCCCCGACCAGCCCGTGCTCGCGATCGACCGCGTGCGCTACTTCGGCGAGGCGGTCGCGGTCGTTGCTGCCGAGCATCCCGAGCAGGCGCGCCGCGCGGCGGAGCGGATCAGCGCCGAGTACGAGCCGCTCGAGCCCGTCGTCGACGCGGAGCGGGCGACCGAGCAGGAGCCGCTGCACGAGGGACATCCCACCCACGGCCACGGCTTCCGTGACGATCCGCGGCCGAACGTCGTCCGCATCCTCGTCATCCGCCACGGGGACCCCGACGCGCAAGGGGATGTGAGCGTCGCAGGCGTCTACGAGCTTGGAATCCAGGATCAGGCCTTCCTCGGGCCGGAGTCGGGCCTGGCGGTCCCGGACGGCGAAGGTGGCATCGACATCTACGTCGCGACGCAGTGGCTCCACGTCGACCGTGACCAGGTCGCGCCCTGCCTCGGGCTCGAGCCGGAACAGGTGCGGATCCATCTCGCCGGCGTCGGTGGCGCCTTCGGCGGGCGCGAGGACCTGTCGATGCAGATCCACGCCTCCATGCTCGCGCTCCACACGAACCGCCCCGTGAAGATGGTCTACAACCGCGAGGAGTCATTCGTCGGCCACATCCATCGGCACCCCGCGAAGCTGTGGATGGAGCACCGCGCCAACCGCGACGGCAAGCTCGTCAACGTCCGCGCGCGGATCCTGCTCGACGGCGGGGCCTACGCCTCGAGCTCCGCGGCGGTGACCGCCAACGCCTCCTCCTTCGCGTGCGGGCCGTACGCGGTCGAGAACGCATTGATCGAGTGCACGTGCGTCTACACGAACAACCCGCCGTGCGGCGCGATGCGTGGTTTCGGAGCCGTCCAGAGCTGTTTCGCCCACGAGGCGCAGATGGACAAGCTGGCCGCCCGGCTTGGCCTCGACCCGGTCGAGCTTCGCCTGCGCAACGCGCTCGCCCCGGGCGACGTCCTGCCGACCGGGCAGCGGATCACCGGCTCGTTCCCCGTGGCCGAGGTGATCCGGCGTTGCGCCGCGCTGCAGGTGCCCGAGCCCGAGGAGCTGCCGCGGGACGTCCTGCGCCTACCCGGCGGGACGGGAAACACGACCAGGGGCCAGGGCGTGAAGCGCGGCGTGGGCTTCGCGGTCGGGTTCAAGAACGTCTGCTACTCGGAGGGGTTCGACGACTCCAGCGCCGCACGCGTGAAAATCACCGCGGACGCCCACGGCGACCTATCCGCCGAGATCCACTGTGCCGCCGCCGAGGTCGGCCAGGGCGTGGTCAACGTGATCCTCCAGACGGCCCGGACCGAGCTCGACCTCGCCGACGTCAGCCTCGGACCGGCCACCACCGGGACTGTCGGTTCGGCCGGTTCCGCGTCGGCGTCGCGGATGACGTGGATGGCCGCGGGCGCCGTGCAGCTCGCCTGCCGGTCGGCCAAGGAGGAGCTCGCGCGGCGCGGGGGGCTCCAACCCGGCGGCTCGATCGACCTCGAGCGCGTGTACCACCACCGGCGCACGGTTCCGCTCGACCCGGAGACCGGCCAGATCACCGGTGAAAGCGGTGCGCATGTCGCGTACGTCTGCGCGGCGATGCGCGTCGTCGTCGAAGTCGACGTCGACCTCGGTCTCACCCGCGTGGTCTGGGTCGGCACGGCCCAGGACGTGGGCAAGGCGGTCAACCCGCAGGCGGTCTACGGGCAGATCGAGGGCGGCACCGCCCAGGGTCTGGGGCTCGCTCTGATGGAGGAGATCCAGACGCGCGACGGCTTGATCACCAACGCGAGCTTCACGGACTACCTGATTCCGACGACACTCGACATGCCTCCGGTCGAGGCCGAGCTCGTCGAGGTGCCGGAGCCGGAGGCGCCGTTCGGTGTCAAGGGCGTGGGCGAGCCGCCCACGGTCGTGTCGACGGCGGCGATCGTCTCCGCCCTCCGGGACGCGAGCGGCCGCGAGCTGGCCCGGGTGCCCGTGCGCGCCGACGAGCTCGTCGGCCTCTAGTCGGGCTCCTGCGGGACCGGAGCTGCTCCGCTCGCGTAGCCCTGACCCTCGATCGGCACCTCCGGCGCAGACTCCCGCCGGATCACGAGCGCGACGGCGGCGAGGATGAGGAGTGCCCCGAGAACGACCCGCGGAGTGATGTCCTCGCCCAGGACGATCACGCCGAGCGCGATCGCCACGACCGGGTTCACGTACGCGTAGGTCGACACCTGGCCGATCGGGGCGTTCGCGAGCAGCCAGACGTACGCGCTGTAGCCGAGGATCGAGCCGAAAAGGATCAGGTACCAGAGACCGAAGATCGAGCGGGCCGAGTAGGTTGACGGATCGAGGTCGGCCGGGTCCGCGAAAGCGAGGCCGATGATCAGGAGGATCACGCCGCCGATCAGCATCTCGTAGGCCGTCGCCACGAAGGGGTCGCGCGGCACGCGCATGCGCGGTGACAGAAACGAGCCGACGGCCCAGAGGATCGCGGCCAGGACGGTGAGCATGAGGTAGCCGAGCGAGCCGGTGCCGCCGCCTGGTCGCACGAGCAGCGCGATTCCGGCGAAGCCGACCACGAGCCCGGCCGTGGAGACGAGATCCGGACGCTCCCCGACCGCGAGCCGGAGCAGCAGGACCCAGAGCGGGATCGAGGCGATGATCAACGAAGCGAGCCCGATCGGCACCTCACGCTCGGTGATGAAGAGCAGTGAGTTCGCACCGGGAAGCAGCAGCCCGACCACGGCGGAAGATGCGAGCTCTGCCCGTGTCAGGCGCAGCTTGTTCTTCCCGCTCCGCCAGGCGATGAAGCCGAGCATCAGGCTCCCCGCGATCGTGAAACGGACGCCTGCCGCATACGTCGCCGGCATGGTCTCGCCGGCGAGCTCGATCCCGAGGTAGGTGGATCCCCAGACGATGTAGACGGTCCAGAGGGCGATCCAGATCTTCGTCCGCCTGCTCACGTGCATGACAACGAGCCTTACCCGGCCCGCCGTCCCGGTAGGCTCCCGCGGCGTGATCCGAGTCGTCGTTCTCTACTCCGAGGCCCCCGACCCCGAGCGCTATGCCGAGCACGTCGAGCTGAGCGCACGCGAGGTGCCGACGGCGACGATTCGCCACGGACGCGTGCTCGGGACGCCGCAGGGCGCGTCGGACGTCGCCCACTACTTCGAGTTCGAGTTTCCCGACCGTGAGACGTGGAAGCAGGCGCAGGACGGTTTGATGAGGTCGGCCGAAGACGCGCGGGCGCTCGGCGTCCCGTTCCGCGTCTACTTCGCGGAGCTCGAGTAGGTCGCTTACTTCCTCAGCGTCAGCGCCGCACCGACGCAGAGCAGCCCCAGGCCGACGAGGCGGGGCCAGCTGAGCCCGATCCGCTCGAGCCCGAAGTAGCCGTAGCGGTCGATCACGGCCGCCGCGGCGAACTGGGCGAAGACGAAGATCGCCACGGTCGCCGTCGCGCCGATCCTGGGCGCCGCAAGCGTGACCGTGAAGACGACGATCGCGCCCATCAGCCCGCCGATCCAAAGCCACGCCGGCTGGTGGAGCGCGTCGGAGAAGCCGGCGAGGCTTCGCCGTGCGACGAGCAGCACCAGGACGGCGATCAGGGCGGAGACCGTCGCCGCGAAGGCGAAGGCAGGCGCGATCCCGATCCGCTCACCGAACCGTCCCATCACGGCGACCTGGACGGTTCCCGCGACGCCGGCCACGAGGGTCATCACGACCGCGACCGTGTTCGCTCCCGACACCGGCGGGATGCTAGACGGCGCCTCGGTTAGGCTCGCGGCGTGACCGAGCCCGAGCGGCCCCAGCCCGTCGACCCGGCCGAGCTCGGGTTCGAGCGCATCGTCTACGAGAAGGCGCCGCCGCGGGCGACGATCACGCTCGACCGCCCCGATGTGCTCAACGCCTTCGACTTTCGGATGCTGCGCGAGATCGGCCGCGCCTGCGAGGACGCCTCGTGGGACGACGAGGTGCGGGTCGTCGTCGTCACCGGAACCGGCCGCGCTTTCTGCGTTGGCGCCGACCTCAGGTCGTGGGGGGCTGATCTCCTCGACAACCCGCGCGAGTACTGGAAGTGGTTCGGCGCCTTCAAGGAGATGCACGACCGGCTGCGCGAGATCGGCAAGCCGACGGTCGCGCGCGTCAACGGGATCGCGGTGGGCGGTGGCAATGAGCTGCAGATGGCCTGCGACCTGGCCGTGATGGTCGACGACGCGTTCATCCGGCACGTCGGCCCCGAGCACGGGTCGGTGCCGGCCGGCGGCGCGACCCAGTGGCTGCCGATCTTCGTGGGCGACCGCCGTGCCCGCGAGATCCTGCTCCTCTGCGACGAGATTCCCGCGAAGCAGGCGGAGGAGTGGGGCCTCGTGAACCGCGCTGTCCCGGCCGCGCAGCTCGACGCGGCGGTCGACTACTACGTCGAGCGCCTCGCGGCGAAGCTGCCGCAGACGCTTCGCTACACGAAGCAGCAGCTCAACTGGTGGCGGGACATCTCGTGGCACGAGACGATCGGCCACGCCCGCGACTGGCTCTCGCTCTCGATGCTCGGGGACGAGGCGAAGGAGGCGATCCAGGCATTCCTGAAGAAGGGCTGATCCTCACCGAGCGCGAGGGGCCGGTCGCAGTGGTCTTGCTCAACCGTCCCGGGTCGCTCAACGCGCTCTCGGACGAGCTGATGGACGAGCTCGTCGCGACGCTGACCGAGCTCGATCGCGACGGCGACGTGCGCTGCATGGTGCTTGGCGGCAGCGAGCGGGTCTTCGCCGCGGGCGCCGACATCGGCGAGCTCGCGAGCTCGTCCCCGATCGACCTCTACTACCAGCGGAGGGTCGATCGCTGGGATGCGATTCGCGGGCTCTGGACGCCGCTCGTGGCGGCGGTCTCCGGGTTCTGTCTCGGCGGCGGCTGTGAGCTGGCGATGTCCTGCGACCTGATCATCGCGTCGGAGACGGCCCAGTTCGGCCAGCCCGAGACGACGCTCGGGATCATCCCGGGCGCCGGTGGCACGCAGCGGCTGACCCGGGCCGTCGGCAAGGCCCTGGCGATGGATGTGATCCTGAGCGGGCGCCGCCTCGGCGCGCGCGAGGCGCTGGCGGCGGGTCTCGTCTCACGCGTTGTCGCACGCGAGGCGTGGCTCGAGGAGGCGAAGCGGATCGCGGGCGAGATCGCTGCGAAGGCGCCGGTCGCGACGCGCCTCGCGAAGGAGTCCGTCAACCGGGCCTACGAGACGACGCTGCAGGCCGGGCTCGAGGCCGAGAGGCGGGCCCTTTACCTCGCGTTCGCCTCCGACGACGCGAGGGAGGGCTTGACGGCGTTCACCGAGAAGCGCGAGCCCGAGTTCCGCGGCCGCTGAATCAACCTACATAGATCGGTGCGTGCAGCGGCACCAGCTCGAAGAGCTGCTCCACATCCGGGATCGCCATGCGGATACAGCCGTGCGAGGCGGCGGTGCCGAGCGAGTAGATCGCGTCCGTGCCGTGGATGCCGGCGCCGTTGTAGAAGCCCATCCAGCGCGCCTTGATCGGGTTGTCCGGCCCGGGCGGGATGACGCGGCCCGCGAGCGCTCCTGCCCAATCGCTGTTGGGGACGTGCCAGGAGGGATTCGTCTGCTTGTCGTTGATCTCGTATTCGCCCGCCGGCGTCTCGAGGCCCTGCTGACCGACTGCGATCGTGTAGGTCCGCGCGAGCTTCAGCTTCTTCCAGAGCCGCAGCTTGAAGTGGCCGCGATCGATCGTCAGGTAGGTGGGGTACTTGACGGCGAGGCGGGCCGTGCTGAGCTTCGGCCGCAGCTCCCGGGTGGGCACGAGCGCGACATGCAACGAGTCGGGGTCGCGGAGCTGCCGCAGGATCCGGAACTTCAGAAAGCGCTTCTGAACCGCCAGCCCGGGCTTCGACGGCGTCACGTTCAGGGCCAGGCCGTTCGGGTTGATCCTCGCGCTGACGGCCGGGAAGTTCACCTGCTTCGCGATCTCCTCGATGAACGCGTCGAGCTTCGCACGGGAGAAGGCGACGCGGGGCGGAATGGTCGCGCGGACCTTGTGGCCCTGGAGGTCGCGGAAGGCGCGGCCGACGAAGTTCCCGCGCCGGCTGCGGCGCAGCGCCTCGCGCACCATCCGGTCGGTGTTGAGGCGGGCTTCGATGTCGTTCGCCCCCAGCGTCCAGCGGCGGTCGCGGTACTCGACGACCACCTCCCTTGCAACCTTCGCGCTCAGGCTGCGCTCGAGCACGTCGCGCGCCTTCGTCTTGTCGAGACCGCCGACGTCGACGCCGCCGGCTGTGATGCCGTCTGCGATCACGTCCGAGCGTGTCGCATCGTAGGCGTACAGGCCGCCGGCCCCCGCCGCGAGGACGAGCAGGACCGCGCCGATTCCGATCGTGAGCATCCGACGTTTCATTGACGTAAGCGGGAAGGTAGCGAGAGCGTCCGCCGGCGGCTATTCGGCGGTGAGCTCGGCCGGGACGAGCTCGAGCTCGCGCTCGTCGCCCTCGCGGATCACGAGCGCGCGCACGCGGGCGCCGATCAGATCACCGACCATCAGACGCTGGATGTCGTCGACGGTCGTCACCGACGCGCCGTCGATGGCGACGATCAGGTCCTCTGCCCGCAGGCCGGCCTCGGCCGCCGGGCTGTCCTCGACGACCTCGACGATCTCGACCCCGCTCGCGCGGCCGAGTCGCGCGGCGAGCCGGGGCGGGAGCGGGCGCGTGCCGCCCGCGATCCCGAGGTAGGCGCGGCGAAAGCGGCCCTCGGTCATCAGGACGCCGACGATCGTGCGGGTGGCCCGGTTGATCGGCACGGCCAGGCCGAGGCCCACGCCGGCCACGGCCGTGTTGACGCCGATCACGCGGCCGCGCCCGTCGGCGAGCGCGCCGCCCGAGTTTCCCGGGTTGAGAGCGGCGTCCGTCTGGATGACGTTGTCGACGACGCGTCCCTGGCGGGTCGGCAGCGACCGCCCGAGCGCCGAGACGACGCCGGCGGTCACCGAACCGGCGAATCCGTTCGGATTGCCGATGGCGACGACGAGCTGCCCCACGCGCAACTGCTCGGCGTCGCCGAGCTCGGCCGCCTGGAGTTCGTGCGCGTCCGCGCGCAGGACGGCGAGGTCGGAGAGCGGGTCCGAGCCGACGACCTCGAAGCCGACCTCGCGCCCGTCGACGAACGAGGCGCGGCCCTTTCCCGACGTCCGGTCGACGACGTGTGCCGACGTGAGCATGAACCCGTCGGGCGTGATCACGACCGCGCTGCCGCCGCCGTTCATCACACGGCCGCCGCGCACTCGGCGGGAGACGCGGAGGTTGGCGACGGACGGCGTCAGCCGCTCGGCGACGCCCGTCACGGCGCGCGAGTAGGCGTCGAGTGCCTCGCTCTCGCTCGGCAGCCCGTGCTCCGGCGTGCGCCCGCCATCCCGCTCCGGCTCGAGCAGCGCGTCGATGTACGTCAGCTCCGGCATCGCGGCCAAGCTACCAACGCGGCGCAGCCTCGCAGCGGGCGGCCTTTTCGGACGGGCGCCGTGCAGACCAGTCCTCACGTCGGACACCGTTACGCGGGCGTGACGATTCGTCCACAGCGGTCGCCCCGACGCGCCCGCAAACGGGATGATCAAGCCACGCCGCGCGACGCCGCAAGCGGCGCCGCGCGGGTGTCGGACACCGTTACGGTGGGGTCACGCGCGCGCATCGTCCTTTAGGCTCGCGCGCATGGCCGAGGTCGAGACCCGGCGCGAGGGGGCCGTGCTCACGATCACGCTCAATCGCCCGGACGTTCTGAACGCGTTCGACACGGCCATGCACAAGGCGTTCGCGGCCGCACTCAAGGAGGCGCGGGACGACGCAATTCGCGCGGTGGTGATCACCGGCGCCGGCCGCGGCTTCTGCGTCGGCCAGGACCTGAGCGAGTTCCGCGAGGATGCGGGGGACATCGCGGCCCGCCTACGCGGCAACTACCACCCGAACGTCACCGCGATCCGGGCGCTGGAGAAGCCCGTGATCGTGGCGATCAACGGTGCGGCCGCGGGCGCGGGGCTCTCGATCGCGTGCGCGTGCGACATCCGGATCGCGTCCGACCAGGCGATGTTCGTGCCCGCCTTCATCAACATCGGCCTCGTCCCCGACTCGGGCGGGACGTTTTTCGTCACTCGGCTCGTCGGTCCGGCCCGCGCCTTCGAGTGGTACGGCTCGGGCCGCCGGCTGAACGCCGCCGAGGCTCATGCCTGGGGCATCGTCTCCGAGGTCGTCGAGCCGGATGCGCTCGCTCCGCGGGCGGCCGAGCGGGCAGCCGAGCTCGCCGCCCTCCCGACGCGCGCGATCGGGATGACGAAGCGTCTCTTCGATCGCGCCCCGACGGCGACACTCGAGGAGCAGCTCGAGTGGGAAGCGCAACTGCAGGCGGCCGCCACGCGGACGGAGGACTTCCGCGAGGGCGTGAACGCGTTCCTCGAGAAGCGCGACGCCGAGTTCAAGGGCCGCTGACCACAGGCCCGTCTAGGATCCGCGCCCATGGAAGAACAACCGCAGCCCCCCGAGCAGCAACCACAGCCCTCAGACCTGCAACCGCCGCCGCAGCAGATGCAGCAGCACCATCCGATCCGGCTCGTCGTCAACGACGACCTGCAGCGGAACCGGCTGACCGTCTTCTTCCGGCTGCTGCTCGCGATCCCCCACCTGATCTGGCTCGTCCTCTGGGGGATCGTCACATGGCTGGCGTGGATCGCGAACTGGTTCGCGACGCTCGTCAAGGGCGAGTCGCCCGACGGGCTGCACAGGTTCCTCGCCACATACCTGCGCTACATGACGCACGTCTCGGCGTATCTGTTCCTGGTCGCCGACCCATTCCCGGGGTTCGGCGGACAGCCGGGCTACCCGATCGATCTCGAGGTCGACCCCCCGCAGCCGCAGAACCGGTGGACGGTGTTCTTCCGGCTGATCCTCGCGATCCCCGCCTACATCATCTCCCAGATCATGCGCTACTTGACCGAGGTGCTCGCGATCTTCAGCTGGGTCGTCGCGCTGATCCTGGGGCGGGTGCCGGAGGGGATACGGAACTTCGCGGCCTTCGCGCTGCGCTACGAGCAGCAGACGTTCGGCTACGTCTTCCTGCTGACCAGCAGGTACCCGAGCTTCAACATCTCGATCACCGAGTAGCGCCGAGACCTAGATCGTCTTGAACTGCTCGAACGGCTGTCGGCAGCTGCGGCAGTAGCGGACCGACCGGCAGGGCGTCGGGCCGAAGATGTTTTCGAGCGCCGTGTCCCGCGAGCCGCAGTAAGGGCAGCGAAATGCGTTCGACTGGAGTTGCACGAGCGCAGGGGCAGAGTCGCCGCGCGCAGCGGGCGGCGCGAACCCGCTGGCCCGGAGCTTCTCGCGGCCTGCCGGAGTGATCCGGTCGGTCGACCACGAGTCGTCGGTCACGACCCGGACGTCGGCCGCCGCCCCGAGTGCGCTGATCCTGTCGGCCATCGCGTCGCGCATCACCTCCAGCGCGGGACAGCCGAGGAACGTCGGCGTGAACTCCACCCGAACCTGCTCTCCGGACACCTCCACAGACCGGATCACCCCCAGGTCGACGAGCGAGACGACGGGGATCTCCGGATCCGGGATCTCGGCCAGCGCGTCCCAGACTCGGGCCTCTGTTACCACGTCGCCCCTGCGATGGACCGGCGCACGATCGTCATCTCCTCCCACAGCTCCGCAAACTCGGGCGCGTGTTCGTCGCGGATGTCCAGCAACGGTCGCAGCTCCTCGACAGCGGCGGTGAAGCGTGGCTCGCCTGCGAGGCGATCCGACCACATCTCCGCGTGCATGCGGTGGTACGCCTCCTCGCGGTCGATCTTCGCCGCCAGTCCCGCGAGCTCCGGGTCGTTCGAGCCCTTCAGGGCCGCGATCCGCTCCCTGTCGGCTGCCTCGTAGAGGTAGTGGCGGGCGATCGTCCGGGCCCAGTCGGGAACGAGGCGCAGCTGGACGAGCTTCGAGCAGCGGTACTCCTCCGGCCGGCGGTCGAACGCCAGCTCGTCGGCGGTCGTCCCGAGCTCGCGCGCCGCCAGCTCGTAGAGCGCGCGTGCGTGGCCGATCTCGTTCTGGGCAATCGAGGAAAAGGCCACGTCCTCTTCGAGCAGCGGCGCGATCCCGGTCCACTCCGAGTTGCGCCAGCCGAGGATCAGCTCGTCGTCGGCGAGCTCAAGCAGTGCCTGCGCGCGCACGTGCTTTCCCGAGCTTTTCCTTGAGCGGATAGCCGTCGACCCGGTGGTAGTTCTTCTGCAGCTCGTCGGCGAAGTCTTCGATCTCGTGGAGCGCCTCTCGCGGCACGATCCACAGGGCCGCCGACTCGCCGCGTCGGCCGTACTGCTCGCGTGCGTAGGCATCCGCGAACACGGCGTCCGGCGCCTCGATCGACCCGGCGTGCGCGAACGCCTGCCCCTTTCGCTCCTGCCGGAAGACTTCGAAGATCACGCGGCTTCGGCGAGGACTGCGCGGCGAACCCATTCGGTCTCCTCGCGCGTCGTGCGGCGCAGCTCGAGTCGCTCCGCCGTCCGCGGACCGTGCCCGGTGACGACGTGCTTCAGCTCCGCCCAGTCGGGCTCGGTGTACTCCCAAACGCCGTCGTCGCGCTTGCGCAGGTTCGGATCGGGCACGGTCAGCCCGAGCTCCCAGATCTGCGGCACGTAGCCGTCGAGAAACTGCTGGCGCGCCTCCTCGTTCCCCTGGCTCTTGATCCGCCACACGTACATCGGATCCTCGTCGCGCGCGATCGGGTTCCCGTGGAACTGCATCAGCGGCCCCCACCAGCGCTCGAGCGCCTCCTGGACGAGCTCGCGCTGCTCGTCGGTGCCGAGCATCATCGTCAGGATGACGTCGCGGCCGTGGAGGATGTGGAACGACTCCTCCCAGCAGATCTTCTTCATGATCCGGGCGTAGGGCGCGTACGAGCACTTGAGGAGCGCCTTCTGGCTGATGATCGCGGCCGCGTCGACGAGCCAGGCGATCACGCCGACGTCGCCCCACGTCTTCGTCGGGTAGTGAAAGACGTTGTGGAACTTGGACTTGCCCGAGATCAGGTCGGCGAGGCACCGCTCCCGCGGCTTGCCGAGGTCCTCGACCACTCGGTAGATCAGCTGGGAGTGGCCGACCTCGTCCTGCACCTTGGCGGTGAGCGCGAGCTTCCGCTGCAGGGTCGGCGCCCGCAGGATCCATTCGCGCTCGGGGAGGACGCCCATCAGCTCCGAGTTGCCGTGCATCTCGATGAACTTGATCAACCGGCTGCGGTACTCGTCCGGCATCCAGTCGTCGGTCTCGACCTGTCCGCCGCCCTGCACGTACTCGAGGAATTCCTGCTCGCGAGGCTCCACGGCGCTCCTTTGCTCGACCCTAACGATCGTTAGGCTAGCGCAGGTGAGCACGCGTCGAAACGAGCTGACGCGGCAGGCCGCCCGCCTCTTCGCCCGGAAGGGCTACCACGGCACCTCGATCGGCGACCTCGCCGAGGCGATGGGCGTCCAGAAGGGGTCGCTGTACGCGCACATCAGCTCCAAGCAGGACCTTCTCTACGAGACCATGGCCGAGGGCGCGCGCGCCTTCCACGGCGGCCTCGACGCGATCCCCGATGAGCTGCCGCCGACCGAGAAGATCCGGCTCGCGCTCCGCTCGCACCTGAGTGTCGTCGCCGAGCAACTCGACGTCGCCACCGTGTTCGTGCAGGAATGGCGCTACCTCGAAGGCGAACGGCGCGACGAGATCGTCGCCGAGCGCCGGCGCTACGAGGACCGGATCCGCGCGTACTTTCGCGAGGGGCGCGACCTGGGCGAGCTGCGCACCGACCTGGACGACGCGACGGCGGCGCTCCTCGTCCTGTCGGCGGTCAACTGGGCGTATACCTGGCTGCGCGCCGGGAGCGACACCGACGCGCTCGCCGACCGATTCTACGCATTGCTCGTCGACGGAATGCGGGGCTACGCGACGCCGCGCGGGCCCGGCTGAGCGGAATTGTCCTGATTGACTTGTCAGTCAATTATTGACTGGCAAATCAATCGAATTGCGCGTGCTCATCGGCGTTTGGAACTCGCGATATCACGGTAAAACCCGGCGTCTCATTTCGTGCGTCCATTGAGGGGGGACAAGGTGCAGCATCGTTCAGGCAGGACACTCACTGCGCTGGCGGCTGCGGCCGCGATCGCCGTTCTGGCGCTCGGCGGAGCCGCGAGCGCAGCGGGGGACGGGACGTTCTCAGGCGCGATCACGCCCACGAGTTGCGGCCCGATGCACGATGTCCAGGTCGTCAGCGGCGACACGACGATCGACGCCGTCGCGGCGGAGTTCGTCTCCGCGAACGACATCACGCTCGACCTCTATTCGCCGGCGGGGCGGCTGCTCTACCACGGCGACACGGGCACCAGCCCGGAGGCCGCCCACTACGCGAGCGACGACCTGACGCCGGGGACGTACCACCTCCAGGTCTGCCCCTTCCAGGGCGGGGTCGTCGCCGCCCCCTACGACTACACCGGCTCGTACGCGGTCACGAACGGGCCCGCCGTCGCGGTCCCGGGGTCGACGCCCGGCGGTGAGTACGGTCCGTCCACGATCACCCGCGTCACGGGCAAGCTGCAGTTCAGCCCCGCGACCGTCGTGGACGCGCAGCGCACCGAGGGTGAGCCCCTGAACTGGATCGACCGCGACGGGAACTACTGGGAGTCGGGCCCCTGGGGGACGACGACACAGAACTCATTCATCCACCGGTCGACCGACGGCGGGCTCGAGTTCCACGTCGACAGCCCGAACGGGCTCAGGCCTGACGCCGGGCCGGGGGGCGGCGACACTGACATCGTCACCGACGACCAGGGGTACGCCTACTTCGTCGATCTCGAGTCGCTCGTCAACCTCGGCACGTCGGTGTCGAACGACGGCGGCAACAACTGGCGCAAGAACCCGGTCGCCGTCGAGAACACGACGGTCGACCGCCAGTGGCTGGCGGTCGACAACGGGACGAGCTCGGCGGCCGTCGACAACAGCGTCTTCCTCGCGTTCCACCAGACGGCCGTCGGGACCTTCATCTACTCGACGTCCGGCTCGACGGGCTCGACCGACCCGGTTGGGGGCCTCGTCTGGCAGAACGCCTCGGCCAAGGCGCCGCTGCCGCTCGCGAACGACGCGACCTGCGCGCAGCTCCGCTTCGACCCGGTCAACCGCAACCTCTACTACGCCTGCAACGAAGGCGACCACGTCAGGATGACGATCGGCCACGTTGCGCCGGGCCAGCGAACCGGGATCGCGTTCCACAACGTCGCGCTGCCCGTCTCCCCGGGCGGTGGGGGCCCGGGCCACCTTTTCCCGGCCGCCGCCGTCGACAAAGGCGGCAACGTCTACGCCGCGTGGATCGACACCCAGGACAACAACGTCTACTACTCCTACTCCAAGGATCAGGGTGAGACCTGGAGTCCTCCGGTGCAGGTGAACTCGGCTCCTGCGACGACCAACGAGTTCCTCTGGGCTCATGCCGGTGCCGCGGGGACGCTTGCCCTCGCCTGGCTCGGGACGGACACGTCGGGGCAGCCGGACAGCTTCCCGAACTGGGGCGACGATCCCCAGGGCGCGACCGCGGTCAAGTGGTGGGGCTACCTGGGCGTGATCACGGGCGCGACCGCGCCGACCGCCACCATCGCCCAGCAGCGCTTCAGCGAGAAGCCGACGCACTACGGGCAGATCTGCAACCAGGGAATCGGCTGCACGGTCTCCGGCGGCGACCGGACGATGGCCGACTACTTCGGTTTCAACACGGACAATTCGGGGGCGATCCGGATCGTCTACAACGACACCACGAGCCAGAGTCACGGCGCTCACCTGTTCGAGACCAGGCAGCTGAGCGGGCGCTCGATCCTCGGACCGACCGTGAAGGGCCTCGCGGTGCCGAAGAACCCCGCCGCGGATCCGGCCGGGGACGCGCAGTGGCCGCACTATTCGCCGACCGGAGCCGGCGCCAACCAGCCGCAGCTCGACTTCACCGGCCTTCAGGTCGGCCAGCCGAGCGCCGGGACGCTGCGGGTGCGGATGTCCCTGGCGAGCCTCGCGACGATGCTGCCGCCCGCGGGGAAGGCGAATGCCCTCTGGCTGACGCGCTTCCAGGCTCTCTCCGTCGGCGACAGCGGCGAGGAGGCGTACCGGGCCTTCTACGTCGGTGCGCAGTCGACGGCCGGCACGGCGCCGACCTTCTTCGTCGGGTCGACGACCTGCACCGAGACGACGCCGAAGACCTGCAAGGTGACGAACTACCCGGTTCAGCACCAGATCGCGGGCCAGGTCTGCGGAAACTCGCTCGTCGTCGACGTTCCGCTCGGCGCCTTCGGGCAGCCGGTCCAGGGGGCCGTTCTCTACAACGTGACCGCGGTGTCGGGTGGCCGGAACGCCGACAACGACCTCTACGCGGACGTCGACACGACCCGCTCGTTCGACTACGTCCTCCGCAGCTCGAAGGGCGCCTCCGCCTGCTGAGGCTTCTCCGGACTGAGGGGTCGCCCTCGACGGCCCCTCAGTCGATCTCGTAGCGCGTCTCATCCGCCAGGCTTCGGTGCGCCCGGGCGCGCCACCGCGTCATCGCGGCATTCCTCCGGGCGGCGAGGAGTTGGCTGCGGATCGGGACGGCGAGCCGAGCGAAGGGCGTGTTGCCGAAGACCCTGCGGTGCGACGAGTAGTAGGCGCGGGCCTGGCGTCGCGTCACGCGGATGCCTGCCGTGACCTCGCGGAAGACGGCCTCGGTCAGGAGCTGCGTCCGGGCCGTCGAGCGGCGGAAGGCGGCCTCGGCCTCGATCCGGATGTCTCCGGCGCCCTCCTCGCCCCCCGCCCCGCCGGCGGCGAGCCTGCGCTCGACCTGCGCATCGGTGACGTGGATCCCGAGCCGCCGCGCCGCCACTTCGAGCTCGGCGCGCGCGACGAGCAGCCCGAGGGACTGCCTCTCGACCTGCCTGAACTGGGCCGTTCCCTCGTCGGGGAACGGGCGGCCCTCCCGGTCGGCTTCCTCGTGAAAGTGCTCAACGGCGAGGTCGAGCTGATGCCGCGTGATCGTCCGGCCGGCTACCGAGGCCACGGTTTCGCCGCCGTCCGAATCGTGCCGGCGGGCGAGCGCCACGACCGCAACCGCCACGACGAGCGCGGCGATCGCCGCGGCGACGAGGGCGGGCCGCTTCACGGGGCGATGATCGCACCCGGACGAAGGCAGCCCGCGCAGCCGTGGCATGCTCGGCGGCATGACGCCCGCCGCGCTGATCGTGAACCCCTTCGCGAGCGCCGTCACGAGGGAGCGCCTCGCCGCCGTCGAGACGGAGCTCCGGCGGGCGTTCGAGCTGGACGTCGCGCTGACGGAAAGCCCCCGGCACGCCACGCAGCTAGCGCGCGAGGCGGGCGACGTCGAGCGCGTGTTCGTCTACGGGGGGGACGGCCTGCTGAACGAGGTGCTCAACGGCATCGGCGACTCTCCGCTCGGCGTCATCCCCGGTGGCCGGACGAACGTCGTCGTGCGGGCGCTGGGACTCCCGATCGAGCCGGTCGCGGCCGCCCGGGCGCTCATGGAGGCGCGGCCGCGCCGGGTCACCGCGGGCCGCGCAAACGGACGCCGCTTCGCCTTCGCCGCGGGCATCGGCTTCGATGCGGAGCTCGTCCGCCGCGTCGACGCGCTCGGGAGATCGAACGACGGCAGGCGGCCCGGCGACGTGGCGTTCACGTGGGAGGCCGTGAAGCTGCTCGCGCAGAACCGGGCGCGCTACGACCCGGTCCTCGAGGTCGAGGGCTTCGGCCGCGCGGCGTTCGCGCTCGTCGCGAACACCGATCCCTATTCGTACGCGGGCCGACACCCGCTCCGCATCGCACCGGAGGCCCGCTTCGAGCTCGGCCTCGACTTCGTGGCGCCGGAGCGCGTCAGCGCGAGGACGGTGCCGCGACTGCTCGCGTACGCGTTCCGCGGGACCGGGCAGCAGCACGCCGACGACGTCCTCTACGGGCACGATCTCGACCGGGTCCTCGTGCGCTGCGACCGGCCGCTCGCCCTGCAGGTCGACGGTGAGGATCTGGGCGACGTCGACGAAGCGGTCTTCGAGGCCGAGCGAGACGCCGTCTGGCTCCTCGCTCCGGACTAACCAACGGTGGCGCGGGGAGTCGGACCGGGCGTGGGGACGGAAGGCCCGCTGGGGCGGCTCGTGCGGGCGCTGCTGCTCGCGGCGGCCGCTCTCGTCCTGCTCGGGCTCGTCGTCGTCGCGGCCGGCGGCTACCGCCTCGGTGACTCCGGTTCGGACGAGGCGTCTCCGTACGCGGTCGACACGATGGTGACGGTCCTCCTGGCGGTCTACGCGATCGGTGCGATCGCGCTTGTCGGCGCGGTGGTCTGGGCCGGGGTGGAGCTGCGCAGAAACCCGATGCCCACGCCCGTGCGGAGGCGGCGCCGAACCTTCCCGACCGTGCTCCTGGCGCTCGCCGTGCTCGGGGCGCTGATGCTGATGTCCGAGCGGTTCCACTGGCGTTTCGACTTTTCGCGGCTCCATCCGCCCGGGGCGGCCTCGACGGCCACGGCGACCAATCCGGCAGGACAGGGGGCGACGCCTCCCTCTTCCGGCGGGCGACACCACGATCCGAGCTTCCAGATCGTCCCGTTCCTCGTCGTTCTCGGGGCCGCGGGGGCGGGATTTGCGGCGCTGTTTGCGGCCGAGCGGCGTCGCAAGCGGCGCTTGCCCGGCGAGGGGCCCGTCACCGACGAGCTCGTCGAGGCGCTCGACGAGACCCTCGGCGACCTGCGCGAGGAGACGGATCCGCGGCGCGCGGTGATCGCCGCGTACGCGAGGATGGAGCGCGTGCTCGCTCGACACGGCATCCCCAGACGGCGCTTCGAGGCTCCGTACGAGTACCTCGCGCGTGTGCTGTCGGACCTGACCCACGGTGGGCGCGGAGCCGAGCGGCTGACGGCCTTGTTCGAACGGGCTCGCTTCAGCACACACGACATCGACCGCTCGATGAAGGACGAAGCGGTCGCCGCGGTCGAGGAGCTCCAGGCGGACCTGGCCGCGGCCGACGCGGAGCGGGCGGCGTGAGATCGATCGTCGTCCGCGTCGGCAGCGGCGCTTTTCTCGCGAGCCTGCTCCTGTTGGGGCTGTTGCTCGCGTTCCCGGGGCGGCGCGAGCCGCTCGTCGCCGCCTACGAGCTCGTGCTCGGCACGCTGGCGATCGGTGCGATCCTCGGGGCCCTGCGGGCCCTCGAGCCGGGCAAATGGGAGCCCCGGTCTGTTTTCGAGCGGCCTCCCGAGCGACCGCCGCGGCCGGAGCCGATTGCGGAGCTCGAGCGGATGGACCGGGTGCTCGTGCTGGCGGCCTCGAGCGCCTTCGACGTCCACCACCGGCTTCGCCCACTGCTCCGCGACCTTGCTTCGGAACGGCTCCATGCGCATCACGGGGTCGAGCTCGACCGCGAGCCCGAGCGAGCGCGCGAGCTCGTCGGCGACAGTCTGTGGGAGATCGTCCGCCCGGGCCGCGAGCTACGGCGGCGTTCGGGGCCCGGTCTCCCGCTCGACCGTACGGCCCAGCTCGTCCGGGACCTGGAGCGCCTGTGAATCTCGAAGCGGTCTCGAGCTCCGCGGAGCGGATCCTCGCCGAGCTCGAGCGGGCGATCGTCGGCAAGCGCGACGCCCTCGAGCTGGTGTTGCTTGGCGTGCTCGCGGACGGACACGTTCTGATCGAGGACTTCCCCGGGCTCGCGAAGACGCTCATAGCCCGGTCGTTCGCGCAGGTGACGTCGATGCGGTTCACGCGCGTCCAGTTCACGCCGGATCTGATGCCCGGAGACGTGACCGGCTCCTCGATCTTCGACCAGCGCCGTTCCGACTTCGAGTTCCGCCCCGGCCCGATCTTCACGAACCTGCTGCTCGCGGACGAGATCAACCGCGCGCCGCCTAAGACGCAGGCGGCGCTGCTTGAGGGGATGCAGGAGCGGCAGGTCACGATCGACGGGCGGACGCATGCGCTCGAGCGCCCGTTCCTCGTGCTGGCGACGCAGAACCCGATCGAGTACGAGGGGACGTACCCGCTACCGGAAGCCCAGCTCGACCGGTTCCTGCTGCGCCTGCGGATCGGCTACCCGGAGCGCGACGACGAGTGGCAGATCCTGGAGCGCCGGCTCGCCCGCGGCACCGACGAGGTCGAGCTGTCGGCGGTGGTCGATCGCGAGGGGCTGCTCGAGATGCAGCACGCGGTGGAGGACGTGCACGTGGGCGAGAGCCTTGGGCGCTACATCGTCGACCTGGTGGCTGCGACGCGCACGAGCCAGCGGCTCCAGGTGGGCGCGAGCCCCCGCGGCGCGCTGGCGCTGCTGAAGCTCGCGCGCTGCCGAGCCGCGCTGCACGGCCGCGACTTCGCGACGCCGGACGACGTGAAGGAGGTGGCGGTGCCCGCCCTCGCGCACCGGTTGACGCTGAAGCCGGAGCTCTGGGTTCAGCGCATCAGCGCTGACGAGGTCGTCCGGGAGACGCTCGAGCAGGTCCCGACACCGTCGGCGGAGGAGGCGCTCCGGCTTCCCGAGTGACGCGACGCTCGACGCCGAAGCTCGGGGCCTACGTCGCGCTGACGGCCCTCGGCCTGCTCGGCGCGCTCGTCTTCGCCCGGCCCGAGCTCGCGGTGCTCGCGGCGCCGTTCGGCCTGACCCTCGCCGTCGCGATGGCGATCGCCAGACCGCCCGACGTCCGGGTCTCACTCGAGCTCGACCGAGACCGCGTGTTGGAGGACGACGAGGTCACGCTCGGGATCGACCTCTACGCACGTGACCCGGCCTCGAGGCTCGAAATTCTCGTGGAGGTGCCGCCGTGGCTCGAGGTCGTCGACGGCAGGAATCCGATCGCGATCCGGCTCGAGACGGGCGAGGAGCGGCGGCTCGACTTGCGGTTGCGATGTGCGCGCTGGGGCGGCTTCACGTTTCGCGACGTGCATCTCCGCGCCCGCGATGCCGCCGGCCTGACGACCTGGGAACGGACGCTCGAACGGCGGCTCCCCCTGCGCGTCTACCCACGACCCGAGGCGCTGCGCGAGCTCGTCCGTCCTCTCGAGACCCAGGTGTTCGCAGGCAACCGCGTCGCGCGGCAAAAGGGAGAGGGGCTCGAGTTCGCGGATCTGCGGCCCTTCGCCGTCGGCGATCGGATCCGCCGCATCAACTGGCGCGCCAGCGCGCGCCGCGGTGAGCTGTGGGTGAGCGAGCTCTATGCGGAGCGGAACTCCGACGTGATCGTCTTCCTCGACAGCTTCGCCGAGGCGAGGCAAGGCCGCTCGGGCACGCTCGACCAGGCGATCCGCGCGGCGGCCTCGTTGACCGAGCGGTACCTGTCGCTGAAGGACCGGGTGGGGCTCGTCAACTTCGGCGGCGTGCTCAACTGGCTGCAGCCGGGGACCGGCCAGGTGCAGCAGTACCGGATCGTCGAGGCGCTCCTCAACACGGAGGTCACGCTCAGCTACGCCTGGAAGGAGATCGACGTGCTGCCGAGGCGGACGTTGCCGCCAAAGGCGCTGATCCTCGCGCTGACCCCCCTGCTCGACGACCGTGCGATCGGCGCCCTGCTCGACCTGCGCGCGCGTGGGTTCGACCTCGTGATCGTGGAGGTGTCGCCGCTGCCGTTCGCCGTCGCGCCGCCGGGTGAGTCGGGGGAGCTCGCGTTCCGCCTCTGGTCGCTGCGGCGCGAGGCGCGGCGGCTCGAGTACGAGCGCGCAGGCGCTCCGGTCGTCGAATGGCGCGACGGCGAGCCGCTGACCGCGGTGCTGGAGGGGGTGAGCGCATTCCGAAGGCACGCGCGCGTGGTCGCCTAGGCCTGGCCGCCGGCTCCCTCCTGCTCGGAGCCGCCGTCGGGATGTTCTCGCTCGTGGAGGCGGCTCGCCTCGCGGGGGTGATCGGCGCGTTCGCGGCGGCCGCGACCCTCGTGCTCGCCGCCGGGCTGGCCGCGCGGCTGCCCGAGGCCGTCACCGCGGGGATCGCAGGGCTCGGCGCCTGCTGGGCGGTGTCGGCTTGGACGCGCGGGCCGGACTCTCCCGGAAGCACGATCTTCGTCGCCGCCGCAATCCTCGCTGCGGCGGAGCTCGCCTTCGCCTCGCTCGAGCAGGCGGCGGTCGCCGACGAGGGCGAGCTCCTCGCTCGGCGGCTGGCCGGCATCGTCCTCCGGGCCGTCGGGGCCCTCGTGCTCGCCTCGTTGCTGCTCGCCGCCCTCGGGCTGAACGCGGGCGGCGGGCTGGTGCTCGAGGCGGTCGGCGTGGCTGCGGCGGTCGGGCTGCTCCTGCTCCTCTTCACGCTCGCACGCGAGGGCGCCCGTTGAGGCTCGTCGCTGCGGCCGCGGCAGCGCTGGCGCTGGCGGGTTGCGGCGGGTCGCACGACATCGGGAGCGGCGACGCGAAGCGAATCGTCGAGCTCGTGCGCGCGCGGGCCGGCGGGCAGGTGCTGACGCTCGCCTGGTCCCCGGACGGCAAGCGGATCGCCGCGGGTGCGCCCGACGGCGTGGTCGTCCTCGACGCGCGCACGGGCCGGGTCGAGCGCCGCTACCGGACCCGCAGCCAGGTGTGGGGAGTCGCCTGGCGACGTGACGGCGAGCTCCTTGCGGCGGGCACCGACGACGGGAGGGTTTGGCGGCTGCCGGGCGGCGTGGTCGGGGGGACGCACGCCGGCCCGGCGTTCTCGGTGTCCTGGTCCGCTGCCGGCGATCTCGCCGCGGGCTATGCCGACGGGATCGTCCGCGTGCTCGGCGCCGAAGGGTCTCGTCGAAGCTGGCGGAGCCACGCGGCCGAAGTGATCGCTGTCGCCTGGGCCCACGGAGGAGAGCGGCTCGCCTCGGGGAGCATCGACTCCACGATCGTCGTTCGCGAGGGTCGCTCGATCCACCGCTTCGGCGAACCGGAGGGCGCCGACGTGAACGGCCTCGCCTGGTCCCCGGACGACGAGCGTCTCGCCGCCGCGAACCAGGACGGGATCGTCCGGATCTGGGACGTCGGCGAGCGGAAGATCGCCGGCAGGCTTCGCGGCCACCAGGGCTGGACGCGCGGCGTCTCCTGGTCGCCGAACGGGAAGCTGCTCGCCTCGAGCGGGGCCGACGGCACTGTCCGCGTCTGGGATGTTGCCGGCGGCGAGGGGTTGCGGACCCTTCGCGCGGGTCGGCAGGAGGCGTGGACGGTCGCGTGGTCGCCGGACGGGGAGCGGCTCGCCTCGGGCGACGGAGACGGCAGGGTCCGGGTCTGGGGCTTGCGGTAGATTCGCGGCGCGATGGCGCAGGTTCTTCCTGCCGAGCGCGACCTCCGGCGCGTGATCGGCGACGGCGAGAGCGTTCCGGACGGCGAGGTCGAGGGTCTCGAGGAGCGTGACCTGCTCGAGCTGTACCGCTCGATGGTGCTGCTGCGGACGTACGACGAGCGCTCGGTCGTCTACCACCGGCAGGGCCGGATCGGCACCTACGCCATCTTCTGGAACCACGAGGCGATGCAGGCGGGCGCGGTGCACGCGCTCGAACGCGACGACTGGATCTTTCCGAGCTACCGCGAGTCCGCGATCGGGCTGCTCCGGGGCATGCCCGTCTCCACGGTTCTGTCGTGGTGGCGCGGGCATCCGGCCGGCTGGTGGAACCCGCTGGACTTCAACGTCGCGTCGATCTGCGTGCCGATCGGCACGCACGTGCCGCACGCCGCAGGGCTCGCGTGGGGCAAGAAGCTGCGGGGCGAGTCCGCCTGTGCGATCGCGTTCTTCGGCGACGGCGCGACCTCCGAGGGCTCCTTCCACGAGGGCGCGAACTTCGCCGCGGTGATGAAGGCGCCGCTCGTCCTGCTCTGCAACAACAACCAGTGGGCGATCTCGACGCCCATTTCGGCCCAGACCGCCGCCGAGACGCTCGCCGACAAGGCCGCCGGCTACGGGATGCCGGGCGTGCGCGTCGACGGCGGGGACGTGCTCGCGGTGTTCGAGGCGACGCGCGAGGCCGTCGCGCGTGCGCGTGCCGGCGACGGGCCGTCCTTCATCGAGGCGGTCACGTACCGCGCGGCGCCGCACGCGACGGCGGACGATCCGGCCGCGTACATCGACCTCGAGCGCGTCGAGGAGGAGAAGCAGCGCGAATGCCTCGGCCGCTACGAGGCGTACCTTCGGCGCCAGGGCGTTCTCAACGACCAGTTGGCGGAATCGACAAGGGCCGAGGCCGCCGAGGTGATGCGGACGGGGATCACGGACGCCGAGCAGGAGGCGGAGGCAGACATCGAGCTGCTGTTCGAGCACGCCTACGCGCAGCCGCCCGCGTCGTTCGCGAGCGACCTCGCGGACCTGCGGGAGCTTCTGGGAGGCGGCGGGCCGGCGTGAGCGAGCGGTCGATCGTCGAGGCGATCAACGACGCCTTCCACGTCGAGCTGGCGCGCGACGACTCCGTCATGGTGCTCGGCGAAGACGTCGGCCGCGCGGGCGGCGTGTTCCGGGCGACCGCGGGGCTGCGGGAGAAGTTCGGAGCGGACCGCTGCGTCGACACCCCGCTCGCGGAGGCCGGGATCATCGGCAGCGCGGTGGGGCTCTGCATGGCGGGGTGGCGGCCCGTCTGCGAGATGCAGTACGACGCGTTCTCGTACCCGTGCCTCGACCAGCTGATCACGCACGTGGGGCGGTACCGCTGGCGGACGCGCGGGGCGATGGAGTTTCCGCTCGTCGTACGGATGCCGTACGGCGGCGGCGTCCGCGCGCCGGAGCTGCACGACGACTCGCCGGAGGCGTACTACGCGCACACGCCCGGGGTGAAGGTCGCGATCCCGTCGACGCCCGCCGACGCGAAGGGTCTGCTGGCGGCCGCGATCCGCGATCCCGACCCGGTGATCGTGCTCGAGCCCAAGCTCCACTACCGGACGATGCGCGGTGAGGTGCCGGAGGGCGAGCACGTCGTGCCGCTCGGCGAGGCGCGTCTCGCCCGCGAGGGCGACGACGCCACGATCGTGGCCTACGGGTCGATGGTGCCGCTCGCCGAGGAGGCGGCGGACGCGCTCGCCGGGGAGGCCTCCGTGGAGGTGCTCGACATCCGCACGCTGAAACCGCTCGACGAGGAGGCGCTGCTCGCGTCCGCGGCGAAGACGGGCCGCGTCGTCATCGTCCAGGAGGCGCCCCGGACCGCGGGCTACGCCGCCGAGCTGGCGGCGATCCTGGCCGAGAAGGCGATGCTCGACCTGCGGGCGCCGGTGATCCGCGTCACCGGTTACGACGTCCCGTACCCGTACTGGCAGATCGAGGACGCGTACATGCCGT
>JBKPOY010000046.1:0-14500 GCA_046733295.1 Actinomycetota bacterium
CGAGATCGGGGACCGGTCTGCAAACGCCTCGTCGGAGACCTCCTTCTCGCCGTGCTGGTACATCGCCCGCGGGTCGAACCAGTCGGCGGTGTAATGGTCGTCGGGCACGGCGCCCTTCCAGACGCGGGCGGCCTCCAGCGCCTCGTTGTCGGTCGGGGCCCAGGAGAACCCCGCTTCGAGCACGATCGTGCCGGGGGATCGCCCGGCTTCCTCGGCCGCGGTCCGGTAGATGTCGATCAGATCGGGCGCGGTGTCGGGGTCGGCCATCGTCCAAATGCCGTCGCCGAACCGGCCCGCGACTCGCGCCGCACCGGGGCGGAAGGCCGAGACGAAGAGCGGTGGCGGTTGCTGGGGACGGGTATGGAGGTAAGCGCGCTTCGTCTTGAAGAAGCGCCCGTCGTGGTCGACGCGCTCGCCGTCCCAGAGGCGCCGGATCAGCCCGCAGGCCTCCTCGAGCGCCGCCAGCTGATCGCGAGGCGGAGGCCACTCGAAACCGAGGGGCGACTCGTTCAGCGACTCCCCCGACCCGATGCCGACGAAGACGCGGCCCGGGTACATCACTTCGAGCGTCGCAAAGCCCTGTGCGACGAGAACCGGGTGATAGCGGCGGAGCGCAACGGTGACGGCCGGCCCGACGGGCACGCGCTTCGTCGCCTCGGCGGCGGCGCCGAGCCAGATCCAGGCGTGGCCTGATTCTCCCGGCTCCCACCACGGTTGGAGGTGGTCGGAGCAGGCAATGCCGTCGAAGCCGGCCCGCTCGCCGGCGACGGCTTGGGCGAGCAGCTCGCGGGGGTTGTACTGCTCGTGCATGCAGCCGAGGTAGTAGCGCGGCATTCATTTCCGCTACCCCGCTCGGTTGAGCCAAAACAGTCCGTCGGTTAAAGATTTCCCTGCAAACGCCGATCCCTCGATCGAGGGATGCGAGGGATGCCCATGTGCCGTCTACTCCGTGCAGCACCGCTCGCCGCGATCGGCTTCGCCCTGGCCGTGCCCGCCGCCCAGGCTGCGGGCCGGCCGGGGGTCGCCGCGCTCCAGGTGACCCTGCACCACCACCACGTCTACCGGGGGCCGGTCGACGGCGTGATCGGGCCCGGCACGACGGCGGCGGTGATTCGCTTCCAGCGCAGGCGCGGCCTCACGCCCGACGGCGTCGTCGGACCGAAGACGCGGCGCGCGTTCGGCCGTTTCGCCAGGCACGCGCTCGGCTCACGGCGCCTGGGGCCCGGGATGACGGGCTGGGATGTCGCCGAGCTTCAATTCGCCCTTGCGTGGCACGGCTTCCCGAGTGCGACGATCGACGGCGGTTTCGGGGGGCACACCTTGCGGGCTCTGATCAAGTTCCAGCGCTGGGCGCATCTGATTCCGGACGGCGTCGCCGACCCCGGGACGTTCCGAGCCCTGCGCGCGCCGGCGCCGCGGTGCCCGATCGCGCTCGCCTGGCCTTTGCAGGCACGCCTCGGTGACCGCTTCGGCCCTCGCGGCACGAGATTCCATCCCGGCATCGACGTCGCTGCTGCGACCGGGACTCCCGTCTCAGCCGCTTCTGGCGGCAGGGTCGTCTTCGCCGGTTACGACTGGGGCGGCTACGGAAATCTCGTCGAGGTCGCGCACGGTGCCGGTGTCGTGACGATGTACGCCCACCTGTCGGCGATCATGGTGCGCCCCGGCAGGATGGTCGCGGTGGGGACGCGTCTCGGACGCGTGGGCTCGACAGGTGAGTCGAGCGGCCCGCACCTGCACTTCGAGGTCCGTGTCCGTGGGGCGGCCGTCGACCCGCTCGTCGCGCTTCCGTAGCCGAAGCCTGAGCTAGGCTCCGGGCGCGTGAGCGGGAAGCGCTACCTCCTGACGCCGGGCCCCACGCCGGTGCCGCCGGAGGTCCTAGCCGCGCTCTCACAGCCGGTTGTCCACCATCGCAGCCCCGACTTCCGCCCGGTGTACGAGCGCTGCCTCGCGCGTCTCCGAGACGTCTTTCGCACGGAGGCCGAGGTCCTCCTGTTCGGCTCCGCGGGCAGCGGCGTCATGGAGTCGGCCGTCGCGAACATCTGCTCGCCCGGAGAGAGGTTGCTCGCAGTCTCGGCGGGGCACTTCGGCGAGCGCTGGGTCGCGATTGCCGCGGCCTACGGGGCGGCCGTGGAGCGGGTCGAATACGCGTGGGGTGAGATTCCCTCCGCGGAGGATGTCTCCGCGCGCCTCCGCGAGCTCGGCGGTGCCAAAGCGGTCCTGATCACGCACTCGGAGACCTCGACCGGGGTCGTCTGCGACGTCCGCTCGATCGCCGCCGCGGCCGCCGAGGCCGGTGCACTGAGTGTCGTCGACGGCGTGTCGAGCCTCGGCGCCGTCCCACTCGAGACGGACGCGTGGGCCCTAGACGTCGTTGTCTCGGGCTCGCAGAAAGCCTTGATGACTCCACCCGGCCTGGCCATGGCGTCGGTCTCCGAACGCGCCTGGGCGGCCCGCGGGGAGTCGCCGCGCTTCTACTTCGACTGGGAGCGGACGCGGAAGGCGCAGGCCTCGCTCGATGCGCCGTTCACGCCGCCGGTCTCGCTCGTCGCCGGACTCGACGTCGCGCTCGGCCTGCTCCTCGACGCCGGGCTCAAGGCGGCCTTCGACCGCCATCTCCGGCTCGGTCGGGCCTGCCGCGAGGGGGCGAAGGCGATGGGGCTCGAGCTGTTTTCTCCCGACGACAACTCCTCCGCGGTCGTCACTGCGATCCGGGCACCCGAGGGCGTCGATGCGACCGATGTCGTCCTGGCTCTTCGCGACCGGTACGGAATCACGATCGCGAACGGGCAGGGCGACCTGAAGGGACGGATCTTCCGGATCGGCCACATCGGCTACTTCGACGTCTTCGACATCACGGCGGCGCTCGCGGCGGTCGAGCTCGTCCTCGCCGACCTGGGCGCGGACGTCGAGCGCGGTGTCGCCGTGACCCGGGCGCTCGAGGCGTACGAAGAGCACGTCAGCGTGTGAGCAAGCCGCGTGTCCTGATCCGCGAGCCGATCGCTGACGCCGGCGTCGAGCTGCTCCGCGAGCGTTTTGATGTCGACGTCGAGCCGAACGCCGACCTTGCCGAGAGAATCGGCGGCTACGACGCGATCGTGATTCGCTCGGCCACGAAGCTGACGGCGGAGCTCCTCGAGCGGGCCGACAAGCTGAAGGTCATCGGCCGGGCGGGAGTAGGGGTCGACAACGTCGACGTCGAGGCCGCGACACGCCGCGGCATCGTCGTGGCGAACGCGCCCGAGTCGACCGTCGTCTCCGCGGCAGAGCACACGATCGGCCTGCTGGTCGCCCTCTCGCGGAACATCGCGCAGGCCCACGCTGCGCTCAAGCAGGGCCGGTGGGAGCGCAGCCGCTGGGGCGGGATCGAGCTCGAGGGCAAGACGCTCGGGGTGCTCGGGTTCGGACGGATCGGCCAGCAGGTGGCCCGCCGAGCGCTCGGGCTCGGAATGCGCGTCGTCGCGTACGACCCGTTCGTGGCGAAGGAGCGCTTCCGCGAGCTGGGCGCCGAGCGGGTCGAGACGCCCGACGACGTTTTCGCTGCCGCCGACTTCCTGACGCTGCACCTGCCGCTGACGGACGAGACCCGCGGTTCGATCGGCTCGGCCGCCTTCGGGCGGATGCGCGACGGCGTTCGGCTCGTCAACGCGGCGCGAGGCGAGCTCGTCGACGAGGAAGCGCTCCTCGAGGCGCTGACGTCCGGCAAGGTCGCGGCGGCAGCGCTCGACGTCTTCTCGGCGGAGCCCTACCAAGGCCCGCTGCTGGAGCTCGAGAACGTCATCGCCACACCCCATCTCGCCGCGTCCACGGAGGAGGCGCAGGATCGTGCCGGGCTGATCGTCGCCGAGCAGGTCGCCGCCGCGCTCGAGGGCGCGCTCGTCACCAATGCGGTCAACATCCCGGCGATCAGGGCCGAGGACCTCGAGTCGCTCGGCCCTTTCGTGCCGCTTGCGGCGAAGCTCGGCAGGCTCGCGCTGGAGCTGGCCGGTGGTCGCGCCGACCGGATCACGCTCTCGTACGACGGCGATCTATCCGGGTACGACACCAGGCTGCTGACCGTTGCGGCGCTGAACGGCGCCTTCCAGGGACGTGCCGACACGCCGGTCAACTACGTGAACGCGCCGGTGATCGCGGCCGAACGCGGCATCGAAGTGCTCGAGGAGCGCCGCCGGGTCTCTCGCGATTTCACGAACCTCGTGCGGGTGACCGTTCGCTCGAACGGCGACGACGTCCGTGTGGCCGGGACGACGATCGGCAAGGAGAACCGCCACTGGCTCGTCAACGCCCTCGGCTTTGAGCTCGAGATGGAGCTCGCGCCGCTGCTCGTGTTCTTCCGCTACGACGACGTCCCCGGCGTGATCGGCCGGGTCGGCTCGCTTTTCGGCGAGGCGGGCGTCAACATTGCCAACATGGCCGTTTCGCGCACGCGCCGCGGCGGCAAGGCGTTGATGGCTCTCTCGCTCGACAGCCGGCCCCCCGAGGCGCTCGTCGACGAGATCCGCGATCAGGGTTTCGACGATGCCCGCGTCATCGCGCTTACCTGACCTCGGCCGTCGCGGTGAGGGCTGGTTCGTCGTCCAGGTGCTGCTGATGGGCGCAGTCGTGGCCTCGGCCTTCACGGGCGTCTACTGGCCGAACAGCCTCGAAGGCGTGCTGACGATCCTCGGCCTTATCTCGGCCGCATTCGGCGTCGCCCTGCTGCTCGTCGCGGCGATCTCGCTCGGCGCCTCGCTCACCGTCCTGCCCAAGCCTCCCGACCGGGGCGACCTCGTCCAGCACGGCGTCTATCGAGCGGTCCGCCATCCGGTTTACGGCGCCGTGCTCCTGATGGCGCTCGGCTGGAGCCTGGTCGAATCCCCGCTCGGCCTGATCCCGACGGCGCTGCTTGCGGTGCTCTTCGACCTCAAAGCTCGCCTCGAAGAGGCATGGCTCGAAGAGCGGTACCCGCAGTACGCGACCTACCGCGAGACGACCCCCTGCCGGTTCGTCCCCGGGCTGTACTAGGCAGCTAGGCGGCTTCGCCGCGCGGGTCGAGCTGCCGCACGATTTGGACGACCGCGTCGTCGATCTTCTGCACGATCGCGTATCCGCACCGGTAATGGGCGACCTTCTCGACCTCTGGGGCGACGTGCTCGGGGTTCAGGAGGAACGTCGTCGAGCTCTCCCGTACCGCCTCGTACTCGTCGAGCGGCATTTCCAGCCTCTCCGCGCAGGCGGGATCGGCGCATTCGCACATGAACTCGGCCTGCTCGGTATCGAATCGATCCGAGGTCTCGGCGATCCGCTCGTTCACGTCGCGGAACAGCGCTTCGGTTTTCGCGATTCGAACTTCGTGTTCTTGCATTCCAGGGACAGGAACGGAGAACCGAGGCAGAAGGTTGCGCCGGTACCCTGTCGTCGTGGTCGCTCGTGCCTGGCCGGAGGAGGTTGAGCGCGTCGCGGCGCATCTCCGTGAGGCCGGAGTCGAGGCCCGCATCGAAGAGTTCTCCGAGGGCACGCCGACGGCCGAGGAAGCTGCGCGCGCGGTCGGCTGCGACCTAGGCCAGATCGTCAAGTCTCTCGTGTTCGACTGCGACGGGCGTGCGGTCGTGGTGCTGGTTCCCGGCGACCGTCGCGCCGACAGGAGGAAGGTCGCAGCCGTGGCCGGCTGCTCGTCGGCCCGGATAGCCGGCGCGGAGCAGGTGCTCGCCGCGACCGGTTTCGAGCCCGGCGCCGTGGCCCCGTTCCCGCTGCCTGAGGTCGAGGCGGTCTACGTGGAACGGTCGCTGCTCCAGCACCGGCTCGTCTGGATCGGCGCCGGCTCCACGAGGCACATGGCCGCCGTCACGGCCGCCGACCTCGTGCGCCTTGCCAGGGCCGAGCCCATGGACGCCGTCGAACCGCACACATAACATCTGGTCAGAGGAGGCCATGCATGCGTGAGACCGAGAAGATCTGGATGAACGGCGAGCTCGTCGCGTGGGACGACGCACGAGTCCACGTCGGCGCGCACGGATTGCACTACGGCTCCGGCGTGTTCGAGGGGATCCGGGCGTACGAGACGCCGAACGGCACCGCGGTCTTCCGGCTCACGGACCATCTCAAGCGATTCGACAACTCGGCGAAGCTGCTCGGCATGGAGCTCCCCTTCTCTGTCGAGGAGCTGCGCGGCGTCAGCCACGAGCTGATCGCCGTCAACGGGCTGCCGGAGTGCTACCTGCGACCGATTGCCTTCTACGGCTACGGCGAGCTCGGCGTCTCCGCCGTCGGGAACCCGATCGACGTCGTGATCATGAGTTGGCCCTGGGGCGCCTATCTCGGCGAGGACGGCCTCAAGAAGGGCATCCGCGCCAAGATCTCGAGCTGGCAGCGGATCGGCCCCAACGTGATCCCGCACGTCGCGAAGGCGACGGGCATCTACCTGAACTCGATGCTCGCGGTCACCGAGGCGAACCGTGCCGGCTACGACGAGGCGATCCTGCTCACGGCCGAGGGCTACGTGGCCGACGGGTCAGGCGAGAACGTCTTCATCGTCAAGGACGGTGTCATCTACACACCGGACCTGGCGACGTCGATCCTGCCCGGCATCACCCGGGACACGGTGATCCAGATCGCCCAGGACCTCGGGTACCGCGTGGTCGAAAAGAGTTTGATCCGCTCGGACCTCTACCTGGCCGACGAGGCGTTCATGTGCGGCACCGCCGCCGAGGTGACGCCGCTGCGCGAGATCGACGATGTCGAGATCGGCGTCGGGCCGGTGACGCTCGAGCTACAGGAGGCGTACATCGACACCGTGCGCGGGCGCAGCGAGCGCTGGGCGCAATGGCTCGAGTACGCCGAGCGCACGCCCGCCGAGGCGTGAGCACAGGCACACGCGACATCCCCCTCGCACGGCCGTGGCTGGACGAGCGGGAGGAGGAGCTCGTGCTCGAAGTGCTCCGCTCGGGCCGGCTCTCGCTCGGGCCCACGATCGACCGCTTCGAGGAGCTCGCCGCGGAGCGGGTCGGCGCTCCGTTCGCGGCGGCGGTCTCGAGCGGAACCGCCGGGCTCCATCTGCTGTGCCACATCGCCGGCTTCGGCCCGGGCGACGAGGTCATCACGTCGCCGGTGTCCTTCGTTGCCTCCGCGAACTGCTTTATGTTCGAGGGCGCGACACCCGCATTCGCGGACGTCGATCCGCAGACCCTGAACCTCGACCCGGCCGCTGTCGAAGCCGCGATCACGCCGCGGACGAAGGGCGTCGTCGCCGTCGACATGTTCGGCTATCCCTGCGACCTGGACGAGATTCGCGCCGTCTGCCAGCGGAACGGCCTGATCCTGATCGAGGATTCGGCCGAGGCCCTCGGAGCCGAGTACAAGGGGACGCCGATCGGCGGTCACGGGCCGTCGGCGGTCTTCGGCTTCTACCCGAACAAGCAGGTCGCGACGGGCGAGGGCGGCGTCGTCGTCACGCACTCCGAAGAGGAGTTGCAGCTGCTGCGCAGCCTGCGAAACCAGGGGCGCACGTACGACACCGGCGCCTGGTTCGACCACGTGCGCCTCGGGTTCAACTACCGGTGGACGGACGTGCAGGCGGCAATCGGGGTCGCGCAGCTCGAGAAGCTCGACCGGATCCTCGATCGGCGCGCAGCCGTAGCCGCCCGCTACGAGGAGTTGCTCGCCGACGTCGACGGCGTCGAGACGCCGCTCGCGGACGACGGCGACCATCGCCGCTCGTGGTTCGTCTATGTCGTCGAGCTCGCGAAGGGCATTGACCGCGACAGCGTCATGCGCGAGCTCCGCGAGCACGGGATCGGCAGCGCCGAGTACGTCCCGTGCGTCCACCTGCAGCCCTACATGCGCGAGCGGCACGGCTTTCGCGAGGGGATGTTCCCGGTTGCCGAGGACGTGTGCTCGCGAACGCTTGCGCTCCCGTTCTACACGCAGCTCGAGCCCGACGACCAGGCGCGGGTGGTCGAGACTCTCCGGGGTGCCCTCGGCGGCTAGCCGGGGCCGGAAAACGACACACAATCGTCACCGGCGCGAACCGATTCGGCGCGGCGTAGTCGCGTAGGCTCGGCTTCGAGGGAGGCGGGCGGCAAGCCCCACCCAGGGCGGGGGGCCAGGTGTCGTGCGCGCGTCAACCTGTCATCGCCGGTCCCGTAGGGATAATCGACGCATGGCAGATGCCAACCGCATGGTCTTCCTCGGCTTCGGCAAGTACGCCCGGGCGGACAAGATCTACGCAGTCGAGCCGATTCGCGACGAGCGGCGCGGGCACGGCCGGCGCACGCTGGTCTGGGTCGAGGGCGTCAGCGAGCCGATCGTGGCCTCGCGGACCGAGCGCACGATCCTCCACGAGATGGGGCAGCAGGAGCTCGGGGGCACGCCGTTGCTGGATCAGGCCCTCGACCTTGCCGAGCGGGTGGCCGAGCAGACGCAGGAGGGACGCGTCGACGTGAACGATCTCGGTCGCCGCGCGCGCCGGCTGCTCGAGGCGACCGCGAAGCCCGGCGAGGCCGACAAGCTCTTCTAGCGTCCGAAGGGGCCGTCGCTAGGCTCCGCGCCCGTGTCGGACGAGCGCGTGCCCTCGCTTCCCGAGCCGCCCGAGGAGCCGGTCGGCGCGGCGCCCCCGCGGGCCGCGGGGCGCTTCGGACGCCTGACGCTCGACCTGACGCCGCTCCGGGAGTCGCCGCCGTTCCGCCGGCTGTTCTTCGGTCAGTCGATCTCGTTCGTCGCCGGGGAGATCACGTGGGTCGCGGTGCCGTACCAGCTCTACCAGCTCACGCATTCGACGCTGTACGTGGGGCTGCTCGCCCTGACGACCCTCGTGCCGCTCATCGTCATGCCGATCATCGGCGGCGCGGTCGCGGACGCGCTCGACCGGCGCCGAGTCCTGCTCGTGAGCGAAATCGGCTTCGCGCTCGTCTCCGTCGGGCTCGCGGTCAATGCGTCGCTCCCCGACCCGCATGTGTGGGCGCTCTACGTCCTCGACTTTCTCGGGACCGCGGTCTTCAGCTTCGGCACGCCGTCGATGCGATCGCTGCTGCCGCGGATCGTCGACGAGGAGCAGCTGGTCGCCGCCAACGCCCTGGAAAGCCTTTACTCGAACTTCGCCGCCGTGGCCGGGCCGGCCGCCGCCGGCGTGATCATCGCGGCGGTCGGCCTGACCGGTACCTATCTGATCGACGTGGCGAGCTTCGGCGCCTCGCTCGCGAGCATCTGGCTGCTGCCGCCGCTTCCCGCAGCGCCCGACGCCGAGCGGGCGAGCGTGGCCTCGGTCGTCGACGGGTTTCGCTACGTCTGGAGCCAGCCCGTCATCCTCGGCATCTTCCTCGTCGACACGAACGCGATGATCTTCGGGATGCCGATGGCGCTCTTCCCCGCGATCGGCGAGCACTTCGGCGGCGGCTCGACGACGGTCGGCTTCCTCTACGCGGCCCCGTACGCGGGGGCCTTCGTCGCCTCGCTCGTCTCCGGCTGGGTCAGCCGGGTTCGGCGGCAGGGCCTCGGCGTCGTCATCGCGGCAGCAGCCTGGGGAGCGGCGCTCGTCGGCTTCGGCTATGCAACCACGCTCTGGCTCGCATTGCTGCTGCTGGCAGTGGCCGGGGCCGCGGACTTCGTCAGCGCCGTCCTGCGGAGCACGATCGTGCTGATGGCGACGCCGGACGAGATGCGGGGCCGCGTCACCGGGATCGAGTTCACGCAGGTCGCGGCGGCGCCGACGCTTGGGAACGTCGAGGCGGGTGTGCTCGCATCCTTCACGAGTGTGCGGTTCTCGATCGTCTCCGGAGGCCTCGCCTGCATCGCGGGCTGCGGGCTGATCGCCCTGGCGATACCGGCGCTGCTCCGCTACGACGCCAAGGCCGCGACGTGATCGAGCGAGCGTTCTTCGACCGCTCGGTTCACGAGGTCGCCGCAGAGTTGATCGGCGCGTCGTTCTTCGTCGACGGCGTCGGCGGGACGATCGTCGAGCTCGAGGCCTACCACCACGAGGATCCGGCGGCTCACGGCTACAGTGGCCGAACCGAGCGCAACGCGACGATGTTCGGCCCGCCCGGCCACGCCTACGTCTATCGCTCGTACGGGGTCCACTGGTGCGTCAACTTCGTCTGCGAAGCAGAGGGGACCGCCGATGCCGTTCTCATCCGCGCTCTCGCTCCGACGCACGGCCTGGAGGCGATGCGCGAGCGGCGCGGCCTGACCGACGAGCGCCTGCTCTGCGCGGGGCCCGGCCGTCTCTGTCAGGCACTCGCGGTCACGCGTGATCACGACGGCCTGCCGCTCGACCGGCCGCCGTTCCGCCTCGAGCCGCGCGAGGCCGAGCCTGAGATCGTCAAGGGCCCGCGCGTCGGGATCACGCGTGCGACCGAGCTGCCGTGGCGCTACGGCCTCGCCGGCTCGCGGTATCTCAGCCGGACTTTACGGCCAGCGTGACGTGCATCTCGGGCCCGGCCGCGCGGCCCGCCTTCGGCGACTGCGCCACGACCCGCGACGAACCCGAGGCGTCGTCGGGCGTCACGTTGGCGTCGAGCTCGAGGCGTTCGAGCTTTCTCCGCGCACGCTCGAGCGTGAGCCCGACGAGGTTCGGGACCACGCCGTGCGTCGCCTTCGCGAGCACGAGCGTAACGCGCGCGTGCGAGGACAGATGGCGGCCGCCTGCCGGGAACTGGCGAAGCACGATCCCGAGCCTCTGCCGCGGCACGGCCGGTCGGTACACGTACGCCGCCTCGAGCGGCTGCGCCTGGAGCGTCTGGGTCGCCTGATGCGCGGGCACGCCGACGACGTCCGGCACCTCCACCTCGTTCGGCAGGCAGTTCGCGACCTTGCTCGGCCCGGAGTCGCCGAAGTACTCGACCGACTCGGTGTTGTGGCAGTAGCCGTTGTCGAGCTGCAATCGCCCGTCCCGCAACACGACGTTCTTCGGCGCGGCGTAGGGGATCGAGACCGACGGGAAGGGCTTCGGCTCGGCGCCGAGATAGGGGAGCGCTCGTTCCATGAAGCTCTTCCAGATCAGCGCCGGGAACGTGCCACCGGCCACGGGATCGCCGTGGTACTCGGTCAGCATCGGGCGCAGGCGGTTCGGGTAGCCCACCCAGACCGCGACGACGAGCTGGGGCGTGAAGCCGACGAACCAGGCGTCGCCGTAGTTCTCCGTGGTGCCCGTCTTGCCGGCCGCCGGGCGCCCGCCCGACAGTGCCGCGGCCTTGCCCGTCCCGCCCTTGATCACGTTCTCGAGCAGCGAGTCGATCAGCGCCGCGTTATTCTCGCTCAGTTCCTGGCGCGGCCGCGGCGAGTTGTTGTCGATCGTCTTGCCCTTGTCGTTGGTCACGCGCAGGATCACGCGCGGCGTGTTGCCGAAGGCCGCCCCGTCGATCCGCCGTCCACCGTTGGCGAACGCGGAGAAGGCGCGCGCCATCTCGAGCGGGTTGACGCCCTGCGCGCCGAGGCCCAGCGAGAAGTACGGCCTCAGCTTGCTTCTGATCCCGAGGGACTTCGCCGTTCGCACGATCCCCTCCGGGCCGACGAGCTTCGTCAGCTGGGCGAAAACGGCGTTGTCGGAGTACTGCGTCGCCTGCTGGATCGTGATCGGGCCCAGGTACTCGTCCTCGTAGTTGTGGACCTCCCAGAGGCGCCCGCCGGCGTTGATCGTGACCTCCCGCGACGTGAACGTCGTGCTCGGGGCGACTCCCTCCCTGATCGCCGTCGCCAGGACGAACGGCTTGAACGCCGAACCGGCCTGCCGCTCACCCTGGACGGCGAGGTTGAACTGGCTCTTCCGGAAGTTGTTGCCGCCGAACATCGCCAACACGCGCCCGTCGTGCGGGTCGACCGCGACGAGTGCCGCCGTCGGCCCGGACGGGTTCGTCAGCCACTTGCCGATCGAGTTCCGCGCCATCTTCTGGAGCTTCAGGTCGATCGACGTGTGGACGCGCAAACCCCCGCCGAAGACGCGACCTGAGCCGTAGCGGTCGACGAGCTGCTGCTTGACGTAGTTCGCGAAATACTGAGCCGGGCCCTCGTCGCCGGGCAGATTGATCTCCTCCCGTTCGGGCAGCGCCTGCGCGATCGCGTGGGTGTAGTCGGCGCGGGTGATGTCGCCCTGGTCGAGCATCTCCTGCAGGACGTGGTCGCGCCGTTGCTTGGCCGCGGAGGGGTTCGTCGCGGGGTCGTACGCGCTCGGGTCGCTGGGGATGCCGGCGAGCAACGCCGCCTCCCAGAGCGTCAGCTTCCCCGGCGCAGCGCTGTGGTGGAAGTAGGTCTGCGCGGCCTGCTCGACGCCGTAGGCGCCGTTGCCGAAGTAGATCGTGTTCAGGTAGGCGGTCAGGATCCGGTCCTTCGACCACCGCTGCTCGAGCTGCCAGGCGAGCGCGGCTTCCTTGAGCTTCCGCGCGATCGAGCGCTGATCCTTGGTGTACGTGTTCTTGACGAACTGCTGCGTGATGGTCGAGCCGCCCTCGACAACGCCCTTGTGGCGGACGTCGGCCCAGACGGCGCGCATGATCCCGTGCAGGTCGACGCCGCGGTGCTCGTAGAAGCGTCGGTCCTCGATCGCCACGATCGCCTGCTTCATCACGGGCGCGATCTGGCCGGAACGGAGGATGATCCGGCTCTGCGAGCCGCGCAGGACCGAGAGCACCCGGCCGTTGCCGCCGTAGATGAAGCCGTCCGTCTGATTCTTGATCCGGCTGGGGTCGAGCGAAGGGATCTCGCCCGCGATCGCGGTCACGAGACCGACGCTGAACGAGGCGAAGCTCAGCACTGCCAGGAGGGCCAGCAGTGCGAAGAGACGGAGCTTGCGGATGCGGCGCCGGCGCTGCGGCCGCGCCTTCGCGGGGCGTCGTCGGGGTGACAGAACTGCGGGATTGTAACGCTAGACTCGCCCGTCAAATGGGCCTCGCCGAGCTGACTCGCAACGCCGTCGACGTCCTGCCCGCAGGCGAGCTCGAGCGCAAGCTCGAGCAGGGGCGGCCGCTGCGCGTGAAGTTCGGAATCGACGTCACGGCGCCAGACGTCCATGTCGGCCACGCGATCCCGCTCCAGCGCATGGCCGCGTTCCAGCGAGAGGGTCACAAGGGCGTCCTGATCGTCGGGGACTACACAACGCGGATCGGCGACCCGTCCGGCCGCTCGTCCGAGCGCCCGGTCTTGTCCGACGAGGAGATCGACCGCAACGCCGCGACGTACCTCGAGCAGGCGGCGCTGATTGTCGATACGTCGCCCGAGCAGCTCGAGGTGCGGTTCAACGGCGAGTGGCTCGCGAAGCTCGACTTCGCGGAGATCCTGCGACTGACCCGGACGACGACCGTCGCGCGACTGCTGGAACGCGACGACTTCGCGAAGCGGATGGCCGCCCGGGCGCCGATCTCGATCTCGGAACTCCTCTACCCGCTGATGCAGGCCTACGACTCGGTTGCGGTCGAGGCCGATGTCGAGCTCGGTGGGACCGATCAGCTCTACAACCTGCTCGCCGGCCGCGACGTCATGGAGGCCTACGGGCTCGAGCCGCAGGTCGCGTTGCCGACGCCGCTCCTGCTGGGCTGGGACGGGGAGAAGATGAGCGCCTCGAGGGGAAACTACATCGGTCTGTCCGAGCCGCCGGAGCAGCAGTTCGGCAAGGCGATGCGGATCTCGGACGAGATGCTGCCGGAGTACTACCGGCTGGTGATGGAATCCGAGCTCGACCCGGCGACACTGGCGCCACTGGAGGCGAAGCTCGACCTGGCGCGCTTCGTCGTCCGGCGCTCGCACGGGGAGGAGGGCGCCAAGCGCGGCGAGGACCATTTCACCCGGGTCGTGCGCGAAGGGCGGACGCCGGACGATGCCGACATCCCGGAGGTGACCGTCGACGGCGGGATCGTCTACTTGCCGGAGTTCCTGAGCGGCCAGTTCGGCCAGTCCAACAGCCACTGGCGCCGCGTGATCGAGCAGGGAGGGGTCAAGGTCGACGGCGAGCCCGTCCGCGAGCTGGAGGTAGCGGCCGAAACCCTCTCGGGCTCGGTGATTCAGGCTGGCAAGCGGCAGTTCCTCCGGGTCGCCTCGTGACTCCAAAAAATCCTCGACACTCCGCCGCGGGATGCTGCTATCATTCCGCGGCTGCCCTCGAGGCGGTGTAGGAAAGTCCCTGTAACTCGACGAACGGAGAGCCTCTAAGACTCGATTCGGATACGACCGGATCCGCAGTACTGGAGGCCTCTGGCGCGAGTCGGAGGTTTTTTTACGCCGTCGAGAGTAGCGCCGGTCTTTGAAAACTCAGCAGCGAGCGTTTACGTCGAGACCTCCTCGCGCGCGTATGCGTGTGCAGGAGGAATCAAGAAACCCGTCCGCCTCGAGCTTCATCTGAGGTGGACCTTTGAGCTCAAGCTCGAAGAGAAGACTGCCGGCACCTCGTGCCGGCGAACGATCTTCACGGAGAGTTTGATCCTGGCTCAGGACGAACGCTGGCGGCGCGCTTAACACATGCAAGTCGAGCGAGAACCAGGGCTTCGGCCCTGGGGACAGCGGCGAACGGGTGAGTAACACGTGGGTAATCCACCCTCGG
>JBKPOY010000047.1:0-17452 GCA_046733295.1 Actinomycetota bacterium
CGGCGCCCTCGGAACCCAACGGCTCGCCTCCGGCGGAGCGCCGCGCTGTCCGCGAGGCGGACCAGCCGACCCTGACAGCGAGCGGCGACCGCGAGTTCCGGTACCTCGTCACCGACGAAGTCGGCTGCCGCGACGTGACGCAGTTCCGGGGCGACATCGCGCCCGGACGCGCGCCCGAACACAGCCACGTGTACAACGAGGTGATCTACGTCCTCGAAGGTGAGGGCGCGCTGCACACCGAAGGCGAGAACGCCCCGGTGACGGCGGGAAGCTGCATCCACCTGCCCGCGTATCTGATGCACTCGCTCGAGAACTCGGGCGACTCGACCATGCGGATCGTCGCGGTGTTCCATCCCGCCGGCGATCCGGCTTCGCGTGCGTACGAAGCAAACGAATGACGCCGTTTGGAGTCTCAAGACTGGAAGTCTCAAACGAGGATCGGGCGATCAACAGGAGGAGAACATGAGGAAAGTGGTAGTCGCTACGGCGCTCGCCGCAGCGCTGGCCGTGCTTGCTACGGCCGCCTGGGGTGCCGCAAAGGCGCCGAAAAAGGCGTCTTCGCCGTCAAACGGCGGGAGCGCTTTGATCAAGTGCGGGAAGACCCGTTTGATCGGGCTGATGGCGCCCTTCACCGGGCCGGCCGCGTCGATCGGGATCAACCAGGTGCATTGGGCGAACTTCTACAAGAACCGGTACAACAAGACGCACAAGAAGAAGATCAAATTCGTCAACGAGGACACGATGCTCGGCGCTTCGAACGGGACCGCCGAGGCCGTAAAGGGCGCGCAGGCGCTCGGCTCGAACGCCAGCGTGCTCGGCGTTGTCGGGCCCGCCGGTTCGAACGAGGTCAAGGCGGTGACCGGAGCCTTGAAGGGATCGGGTCTCGGTTTCGTCTCCGGCTCGGCGACGAACACGACGCTTACGACCGACAAAACTCGGACCGGGTTCTTCTTCCGGACCGTCCCGCCGGACTCGTCGCAGAGCAAGAGCGTCTCCGGCTACATGGTCAACACGCTGAATGTGAAGCGCGTCTACATCGTCGACGACCAGGAGGCCTACAGCATCGGGCTCGCCGACGAGGTTCAGGCCCAGCTCAAGGCCAAGGGCGTCAGGGTCTCGCGTGACGGCGTCAGCCAGTCGCAGTCGGACTTCTCGGCGATCATCAACAAGATCCCGCGCAACACGCAGCTGGTCTACCTGCCCTGGCAGCTGCCGCCGAAGGGCAAAGCCTTCGGTCAGCAGATGAAGACGCTCGGGCGCGGCGGCATCAAGTTGATGGGCTCAGACGGGCTCTTCGATCCCCTATTCTCGGGCCTCGGGAATCACGTTTATGACTCGTTCTTCCCGGTGAACCCGTCGGACGCGCGGGTCGCGGCCTTCAAAAGGACCCACGGGGGCAAGTCCGAGCTCTTCGGCGCCCCGAGCTACGTCGCGGCGCAGGTCGTGACGGGCGCGATCGACCGGGCCTGCAAGGACGGCAATGCCACCCGCGCCGAGGTTCGTCGTCAGATCAAGAGGACGAGCATCGCCGTCAAGACGTCGCTCCTTGGCCTTCCGGTCAAGTTCGACAAGGGTGGCGACATGATCAAGCGTCCGTTCGGCATCTACCACTCGGTCAAGGGAGTCTTCGTCCGGGTCGCATAGTCCAGCCGAGCTGAGCTGAAGTAAGTGCGGCCCACCTCAGGTGGGTCGCACTTGTTTATGCGATCTTTGTTCCCCCTGTGGACTGGAGTCTCTTCTTCGGCGAGCTGGTCAGCGGCCTCACGCTCGGGAGCATCTACGCGCTGATCGCACTCGGCTACACGATGGTCTACGGGATCCTGAAGCTTCTGAACTTCGCCCACGGCGACGTCTACATGGTGGGCGCGTTCATCGCCTTCTTCGTTCTCCAGTGGCTCGGCGGGCCGATCTCGCCGGCGGTGACCGGTTGGCTCGCGATCGCGATCATGTTCGCGGTCGCGATGCTTGGCTGTGGCGCGCTCGGCGTCGGGATCGAGCGCTTCGCCTACCGCCCCCTTCGCAACGCGCCCCGAATCGCGCCGCTGATCAGCGCCCTGGGCGTGTCGATCTTTCTCCAGAACAGCGCGCTCCTGCTCTGGGGCCCGGAGTTTCGCGACTACAACACGTTCGACCTGATCGGGGTCAAGAGCTACAGCATCGGCAAGAACTTCTTCATCTCGAACGTCCAGATCCTGACGATCGCGGCCTCGATCGGGCTGATGATCGTGCTCACGCTGCTCGTGTCCCGCACGCGCGCCGGCAAAGCGATGCGGGCGACGTCGTTCGACCGCGAGGCGGCCGAGATGATGGGAATCAGCGTCGACCGCGTGATCTCGTTCACGTTCTTCGTCGGCTCGGCGCTCGCGGCTGCGGGCGGGGTGATGTTCGGAATCGTATTCGGCCAGATCTTCTCGCTGATGGGCTTTACCGCGGGCCTGAAGGGCTTCACCGCCGCCGTCGTCGGCGGGATCGGAAGCATCCCGGGCGCGATGCTCGGCGGCTTCCTAATCGGCCTGACGGAAGCGTTCTCGACGGGCTACCTCCCCGGCGGGTCGACCTACGCGAACCTGTACGTCTTCGCCCTACTGATCGCCATGTTCCTGATCCGGCCGAGCGGGCTTCTCGGATCGCCTGTGATCCGGAAGGTGTGAGACCGGTGCCCGACGGACAACTGGGCGGTCCTGGTCTCCCCGAGGGAGCCCCCGAGCTCCCGGATGCCGTCGACCGGCCGCGTGTAGGGACCGACGAATGGGTCGCGCAGGTCGAGGAGCGACGCGAGGCCGGCAAAGGCCTGACCGGCCTCGTCGCCCGGGGGTGGGAGCGAGTGCCTGCGCCCGGCCGCCTGCTCCTCTTGCTCGGGCCCTTCGCGGTCTTCCCCTTCATTACGAACGAGGGGAATCTGTTCCGCTACGGGCTGATCACGCTGATCTACGCCCTGCTCGCGCTCGGGCTGAACATCGTCGTCGGCTTCGCGGGCCTGCTGGATCTCGGATACGTCGCATTCTTCGGCTTCGGCGCCTACCTGTACGGGATCATGGCCAGCGGCCATTCGGGCCACCATCTGCAGGCCGAGATCGCCATCCCGATCGTCGTCGTCTCCTCGGCACTAGTGGGGCTCTTGCTGGGGCTCGCTTCGTGGCGGTTGCTCGGCGACTACCTCGCGATTGTGACGCTGTTCTTCCTGCAGGCGTTCGTGATCTTCGTCAATAACGCGAACGGTGGGCCGAGCGACTTCTCTTATCCCTTCGTGGGCAGGGTCGACCTGACCGGCGGAGCGAACGGCCTCGATCGAATCGACCCGCTCAACTTCTTCGGCTTCAAGATCTCAACCACCGAGGGGTACTACTTCTACACCCTGATTGCGCTCGCGCTCGTGATGACGATGCTCTACTTCGTCAACTCGTCGCGAACGGGGCGCGCCTGGCGCGCGTTGCGGGAGGACCCGCTCGCCGCCGAGGCGATGAGCACGCCCGTTAACCGCCTGAAGCTGCTCGCGTTCATGTTCGGCGCTGCGACCGCGGGGTTCACGGGGACGATCTTCGGCGCCGTCCAGTCCGGCGCGTTTCCCGGCGACTACGACGTCGGGCTTCTGATCACGATCTATGCGATCGTTATCCTCGGCGGCCTGGGGAGTCTCGGCGGCGTCGTGATCGGCGCCCTGATCGTCAACGGAGCGCCGGAGCTCTTGCGGTCGTCGGCAAACGCCCGCTTCCTCTTCTACGGCGTGCTCGTGCTCGCCCTGCTCGTTGCGATGCGGCCTTGGTACCGCCCGCTTGTCGTCCTGGCCGGGACGATCGTGTTCGGGTTCGCGGTTGACGCAATCGTCGGCGCAGCCTGGTCGCGCGGAACAGCGGGCAACATCGAGGGCGGCGGCGCGCTGGGGCGAGGCCTCGAGCACTGGGTGCTTCTCCCGACGCACCCCGGACGGATTGCCGGCTGGGCTTACTTCCTACTGATCGTCGCGGCCCTCGCACTGACAATGGTCTACGGCTGGTGGCGCGTGCTGGTGCTGATCCCGACCCTCTACCTGGCCTCGTTCGTCTGGGAGAACAAGCTGGTCGAGCAGGTGTCGGGAGCGACCCGCCTGATCCTGCTGGGCGCCCTGCTCGTCGTGATCATGAATGTACGGCCGTCGGGGATATTCGGCACTGCCCGCGTGGAGGTGGTCTGACCCGTGCCGTTACTCGAGCTTCGCGACGTCACCAAGGACTTCGGCGGCCTGCGGGTGGTCGACCACTTGAACCTCCACGTCGACGCGGGCGAGATCGTCAGCGTGATCGGACCGAACGGCGCCGGCAAGACGACGGTCTTCAACCTCGTGACCGGCATCTTCCATCCCGACTCCGGCGACATCGTCTTCGAGGGTCAGAAGATCTCAGGTCTTCCGCCGCACACGATCACACGCCGGGGGATTGCCCGCACCTTCCAGACGCTGCGGTTGTTCCTGAACATGACTGTGCTGGAGAACGTGATGGCGGCCGAGTACGGCCACACGAAGGCGACCGTCTTCGAGTCGATGCTCCAGCTCCCAAGAGCGCGCCGCGAGGAGAAGCGAATCCGAGCGCTGGCGGAGGAGAAGCTCGCGTTCTTCGGGCAGAGGCTCGCCGGCTACCGCTTCGACCAACCCGCCTACAGCCTCTCGTATGCGAACAGGCGCCGGCTCGAGATCGCCCGCGCGATGGCCACCAACGCCCGCCTGCTTTTGCTCGACGAGCCCGCCGCCGGAATGAACCCGAACGAAACGCACGAGGTCACAGAGCTGATCGCGCGCCTCCGCGAACACGCCGGCTACACGATTCTCGTGATCGAGCACGACATGCACGTCGTCGAGGGCATCTCCGACCGGGTGATTGCCCTCGACCACGGTCTCAAGATCGCGGAAGGCTCTTTCGACGAAGTCGCGACGCACCCGCTCGTGATCGAGGCATACCTCGGGGTTCGTGCCGAGAGAGAGGCGGTCTGATGCTGCTCGAGCTCGAAGGCATCGACACCTACTACGGCCAGATCCACATCCTGCAGAACGTGTCCCTCGAGGTGGCCGAAGGCGAGCTCGTCTGCTTGCTCGGCGGCAATGCCTCCGGCAAGTCGACGACGCTGAAGACCATTCTCGGCATCGTGCATCCGCGCCGGGGCAGCGTCCGGTTCGCCGGCGAAAACGTCGTCAACCGCTCGACCAGTTACCGGATCGGCCGGGGCATGGCGATCGTGCCCGAGAACCGGCGCCTCTTCGGGCCAATGACGGTCCAGGAGAACCTGGAGATGGGTGCGTACCTGCGAAACGGCGGCCACAAGGACGACTTCGACCGCGTCTACTCCCTTTTCCCGCTGCTGCATGAGCGTCGCAAGCAGCTCGCGGGAACGCTGTCGGGCGGCGAGCAGCAGATGGCGGCGATGGGCCGCGCGCTGATGTCGCGGCCGAAGCTGCTGCTGATGGACGAGCCCTCGATGGGCCTGGCGCCGATCCTCGTCGAGCGCAACTTCCAGATCATCAAGGACGTGCACGAGTCGGGCGTCGCGATCCTCGTCGTCGAACAGAACGCGAACGTCTCGCTGTCGATCGCCGACCGCGGCTACGTGCTCCAGACCGGGCGGATCGTGCTCTCAGGCCCCGCCGCGTCGCTGATCAAGAACGAAGATCTGCGAAAGGCGTACCTTGGCCGTTAGCGCCGACGCCCTGGCCGAGCGGGTCCGACCGCGCTTTCCGATCTTCGAGCGGCTCACCTACATCAACAGCTGCTCGCAGGGCGCCCTCTCGGACGCCGTTCGAGGAGCGTACGCCCGCTACTTGTCCGACTGGGACGAGCACGGCGCCCCCTGGGAGTACTGGGTAGCGCAGCTCGACGCCGCGAGGGCGAGTGTCGCCGGCCTGCTCAACGCCGACGAGGAGGAGATCGCGATCACGACCTCGGTCTCGGCCGGCGTCGGCGCCCTGACGAGCGCGCTCTCCTTCGATGGGGAGCGCAACAAAATCGTGATCAGCGACTTCGAGTTCCCGACGATCGGCCAGATCTCGCATGCGCAGGAGCGCCGCGGAGCCCGGGTCGAGCACGTTCACGCCGAGGCGGACGGAACGATCCCGGTCGAGCGCTTCGACGCTGCGATCGACGAGCAGACCGCACTCGTCGCCGTCACCCACGCCTGCTTTCGAAACGGGGCCCGGCTCGACATCGGGCCCATCGCCGCCTTGGCGCACGAGCGCGGGGCGCCGCTGCTGCTGGACGCGTACCAGAGCGCTGGCTCGCTGCCGCTCGACGTCAGGGCGCTCGACTGCGACTTCCTGGCCGCAGGGGCATTGAAATATCTGCTCGGCTCGGCCGGGATCGCGTTCTTCTACTGCCGCCGGGACCTCGTCGAGCGCTTCGCCCCGACGGCGACGGGCTGGTTCGCCGACCGAAACATCTTCGAAATGGACATCCACGATTACTCGCCGGCGCCGACGGCGCGGCGCTTCGAGGCGGGGACGCCGCCGGTTCCCGCGATCTATGCCGCCATCGCCGGCATCGAGCTGATGCGGGAGATCGGGATCGAAGAGACGGAGAGGCACGTGCGCGGCCTGAGCGAACTGCTGCTCGAAGGCCTAGACGAACTCGGTGCCAAGGTGGTCACCCCGCGCGCCTGGAATCAGCGCGGTGCGCTGACGTGCGTCGCCTCAACGGACGCGGAGAGCTTGGTGGCAACCCTGGAGGACCGCGGGATCGTCACGTCGTCGCGCGACGGGAACCTGCGCATCTCGCCGCACTGCTACAACGCCGCTGAGGACATCCATGCGGTCCTGGAAGCCCTGCGAGAGCATCGCCGTCTCCTTCGCATCGTCTGAAAGGACCATTCGCCGAAGGTTGGTCTCTCGGCCGTAGTGGGCAACGGTGGGCAACGCGGCAGCCTGACGAGAACTCCGAACAGCAACCGCCGCCGGAGCCCCTCCTCAGCCGCCCCCAACCCCGCGGTTTCGAAGAAGCCGGGCCACGAGACCCGAAGCGCGAGGGTGCGCGCCCAGATGCGCTCCGCATCGGAAGTCAACAATCGGGGCCGGTCAGTTCCGCAACTAACCGGCTAGGCAGGCGTAGTCGAGGATGGGGTGCAGCTCGATTGCGTTTGGGGCGAGGCCGGTCTGCCCGTGCTTGAAATCGAAGAAGGCGACGCCGAGGACTCGCGCATGTGAACAGAGCCGGAGCTTGGCGCGCGCCTCGCGCATCTGACGCCGTCGGTAAGAAGTGGCCCCACGCATGCACTCCGACGAAGGTGACTCCGCGATCATCTGGTCGGCGCCAGCTTCGAGGACGACGTGGAGATCGCCGTCCGGCTCGTGACGGACGAGTGTCACTGCGGCGTCGACGCTCCAAATGTGGCGCTCGAACGGAAGCCTTGTTCCCGGGAGGGGCGTTGGCCGTTCGTGGCTGATCAGCTGGACGATCGGGATCGTGTGGGCCCGAAGGAGGCGTGGACGATCCTGCAAGGTCTTGACCTTCCAGCGCTCGACGCCGCAGGCAAGTGCGGCCGAGTAACGGAAGTGGCCGGCACGCGAGGGCGGAACGATTCGTGCCGCCAGCACCGCGACCACCATCACGAGCACGACGGAGAGAACACGCCGGCAGCGAGACAGTCTTAAGGCGGACGCCGCTCTTTCGGCCACCGGGCGCATGGTCGGAACAAGCTTAAGGTTGCAGCCGGGCCGGAATCGCGGAGCGCAATCGGCGTTCGGCTCGCCGCCCGGCCCTGAGTGCTCGACCTATCTCGGGGCGAGCATGAGACGGGCGGATGGGCCGCGCGCCTCCCGGGCTGCGCGGCCCCTCTTCCGCCGCATGGCCTGCCGCCGCAGTCAGCAAGCCGGATGCCTTATTGACCTTGGTTGCGAGTAGTAAACACGCAGGCGTTCGGAGGGAGGGGCAGCCGTGTCGGCCTTACGAGAGTTGATCTAGCTCAATGATTTAGAGGAGCCAGATAAGCAGCAGGATGATGATGATCAGAACGATAACGCCACCACCGATGTACATCTGCAGCCTCCTTTCGGTGCTTCGCCAGGTACCCGCTGAATCGAAAACGCAACGTCTTCTCTTCGGTTGTATGGCCTCCGATCGCGCTTCGCTATCTCGTTTAGTCCGACAAACAGGCGAAAGTCGAGGATCGCGCGCGCGGCTGAGGCCTCCCGTTCCCGCAGACGGTGGAGCGCAGCTTCCTACCCAGGCTTCCCCGTTGTCCGCGGCGCCGCAGTAGCTAGAACAGCCGAGATCCGGGTGGGGAAACGGAGGATTACGTAGCTTGCGCTGTTGGAGCCGTCAGCGACTCTGAGGCCGCTTCCATGATGTACGTACGGTCGTGGACGTTGACGGTTACCGACGTGATGCCATTGTCATCGAGGCATCTCTCAAGCACGGTCAGTATTGGAACCAACCTCTCGTCGGCCGCCACGTTAACGCACCACCCACGCCGTCCCTTCTTGATCGCTGAGCCGAAGCCCGTGAGCTCATTCGCGATGCACTCAGCCTCAGCCTTCGAATGGGTGGTGACTGTCATCATCCGCAGCTCATTCGGCGGTGTAGGAGACGCGGCAGCGCTCCCCTTGCTGCCCGCATCGTCGCCGCAACGTTCCATTCGTTCATTCCGCTGCGAGAGCAGTTGCAAACCCGGTGGGCAGCGGGAGCGGCGGCGGGGACGAGGCGCAGCCGCGAGCGGAAATGACCTAAGTGCGTCAGGCGACCTCGACCGCGCCGGTGACACGATCGTTGTGGGTCGGAGCAGCCTCCCTTCCCCCTCGAGGGAGGGGCCACACTAGACCCACTAGCCGCAGTTGGGTCGTGCGCCACCGCTCCGACCCCTCGAGCAGCTAGGTGGGGTTTATTCGCTTGCTACCTGGCCGAAGAAAGTGGCGGGAGTGGGGTCTACCGTGTCAGGCGCGCTTGGCCCCCCTCCCAACTCCTACGGCTAGCGTCCCTAGCGTTCAACGGGGCCGGGAACCGCGGTCGCGCTTCCGTGTTCGGTAGCCGCGGGTTTCGGGTGATCAAGCGGGAGCCGTAGCAACCCCTTCCGGCGCTTTCCCTTTCCCTTCCCAGTACCGGTTGAGGGCTTCCTGCACCTTCACGAACCAGACGATTGCCGGGATGATGAAGATGCCGAACGGGAAGAGCCAGAGGCCCGTCCAGCCCGTGACCGGCGGCTGCTGGCCGTCCTTCTCGTACATCTTGCCGACCTCCGACGGGATGACGAACGCCATCACAGGGCTGAGGAGGATCCAGATGACGAGGCCGAGCACTCCGCCCAGTCCGTCGCCAGTGTGCTGCTTCACCTCCTCCTCGGTCCTGTAGACCCAGTACCAGCCGTAGAAGCCGAGCGTGACGATGAACAGGAGAATCCCGAAGCCGATCCCGCGCGGCTGGCCTACAGGTTTGGTACTGCTGGAAACGCTCATCGTTGCCTCCTCGATCGAGTTGGAGCGACTGAATCACGCCTGGGACTGAAAGGCCAGTCGAGACGCGTGGCGACTGCGCGTACCATTGGGTCAGTCAGCGGAGGTTCGATGCGCCTACGCAGCGCAGTGGTCGGTCTTTGCATCTCGGCCTTTGCGGCCCCGGCGGTGCACGCCACATCGCCCGAGTCGAGCCGTTTTCGGGACTGCCGGCCCGGCGAGGTCAGACAAGGGATCGTTGCCTTCATCCGCGCTCTCAATGCCGGTGACATCCGGACGCTCGACGGTCTGTTCGCTCGAAAAGGTCGTCACGGACAGCCGGGGTTCCAGTGGTACTCGACCGGTGCTCCGGGTGCACGCGCGGGAAGCGCCGCCACGAACCGCTCGAGCCTGGTGCCCTACTTCGCGGCTCGCCACCGAGCTCACGAGCGGCTCAAGCTTCTTCAACTAACGGGCGGGAACGCGGACGACGATGCGTATGCGGACTTCGCGTTCCACATCCTCAGGCAAGCTCGTGGGTTGCACGCGACCCCGTTCGAGGGCAAGGGTGCTTCGATCTGCTCACGTTACGGGGCGCGGATCGCCGTCTGGTCGGTAGGACTTCCCATCACCTGATCACGCGGATTTCGCCATTCAGGCTTCGCCGGTCGTCGGGGCGGGGCCTGCGGGCGCGGCCGGAGGGGGCGGGGGCGCCCTCCGCGCAGCAAGAACGATCAGCGCGATGCTCCCTCCGAGGATGAGCACGCCGGCTATGAGCAGCCCGATCGCGACCCAGAGCAGGAACGACAGCTTGGCTCCGAGGTCGACATCCGCAGCGACGCCGCGCGACGCGTCGGCATTCATCATCACGACGGACCAGTCGCCGTCACGCACCTTCCAGGTGACTGTTTGCCTTCCCTCCCCCGAGGCCGATGCCGCCCAGAAGTTCTGGGCCGTCGGCGGCCGCCGCGGCGCGCCTCCCGGAATCTGGCGATACTCGGCGCGGAACGGGTCGACCTCGATGTCCTCGACGTCGGCGTGCGCCACGCCCCCGAGGTAGCCGGCGACGGCCGCCTCCGGGCCGATCCCGATGAAGATCGGCTTTCCGGAGCCGCCTTCGCCGCGGATGCGCACCTTGCCGAGCCAGTCGTCGTTCCAGATCCAATTCGGCCCACCGGCGTCCACCTCGAGCCGCTCGCGCGTCAGCGCATAGCTGGACGTCGCAAACCGCTCGGTGGGCGTCGTCAGATAGCCGCCCTCGCGCTGGGTGCGGTCGGCCCAGAGGAGGAAACCGCCGCCTACCGCCAGCCCGAGGCCGAGCAGGCCGACGATGCTGCCGAGAACGATGAGAACGACGCGGCCGGTGCTCATGATCCCTCCCTCGGGCCTCCGGCTGGCGCGCGAGCACCAACCGCTTGGCCGCCCATCATAAGGCCTGGTTTCCGGGCTCCTCGCGACGCGTCGTCACTTCGCGCTCGCCTCGACTGCGGCGAGGGCTCGGCGCGCGGCCGCTTCACTGCGGTAACCGATGCCCCACTGAGACTCGACGCGCCGGTCGACGCGAATAAGGGCGCGGAGCGCTTCGGCGCCGTGCCACCAGCCGAACTTCGCGCCCGTGACAATCCAGGCGTGCTGGTAGAGCCAGTGACGCTGGTTGGCGGCCGTCGGGCGGCGGACCGCGGTCAACCAGGCGTCGAGATGTCGGGCGCGGGCGGGCAGTGGGATCTCGTCGAGCGGCTCCCTCGGCGCGCCGAGTACGTGGAAGGCGGGCGGTCGCCGCCTGACGTAACGCTGACCGGCCACTCCGTGTTTCGGTGCCGCCGCCGTCGTTTTGCTGCGCCGAGTGTTGGCAGTCGCCTGCGACGGCTCGCGCTGAGGCTGCATCGCGGCCCGGTCGATTCCCGGGGAGTAAGACGCGCCGTCGCTGGACCAAACCAAGATTCCGGCTGCTCCTCCGAACGCCGCCGCCAGTGCGACCACCGCCACGATCGCCCTGCCCTTGCTCCTGCCGCGACGTGTGGTCTCGACCGACCCCGCCGCATCGGCGTGCTGAGGCAGCGACAAAGGTCGGGGCGTTAAAGGCGGCTGGGACGGCTGCCCTGGAGGCGCCGGTCGCGGTGCCAACTCGCCAGGGTCGCCAAGGTTTGCGCGTGCCCTTCGGGCCAGCTCCGGATCGACGAGCGCTAGTTCGGGACTGAGCGGCTCGACCGGGAGAGCCTACCTGGCCTCACCTGGACTTACGACTCGGTCGGAGCGGTCCGTGCCTCGGCCTCGCGGACGCGCTGCGCAAGCGCCTCGAGAAGCGCCCACGCCATCTCGGGGTGGCTCTCGACGAAGGGGCGGAAGCTCCAGACCGGGAGCTGGTAGCCGTGCACCTCTGTCTCGGCCTTCACCGTCGCGCTGCGCGCCGATTTGTCGATCAGCGCCATCTCGCCGAAGGCGTCGCCGGGGCCAAGCCGAGCGACCTCCCGGCCGTGTACCGCGACGGTCACCTGACCCTTCTCGATGACGATGAACGTCCGGCCGGCCTCGCCCTCCTCCGCAAGCTTCTCGCCGGCGGCGAATGTCCGTTCCATGAATTCGGTCGCGAGCCGTTCGAGAAACCGGTCGTCGGCCTCGGCAAAGAGCGAGACTCCGCGGATCAGGTCGAGGCTCGGCTGAGGCATGGGGGGATCCTACCCGTGCTCATCGCCTCCCCCGACCGGAGGCCGATCACATGAAGTCGAAGTACATCGTCGCGCCGAAGGCGGCCGCCACGACGACCGATGCGCCCGCTGCCGCGAGTCGCATCGCCCACGGGGCCTTGACGCGTACGACGAAGAGTGCGCCCGCGGCTCCCAGCCCCAGGCCGACGACCGTCTCGACGGCGTGGAGGGCGATTCCAGCAGTGAGGGCTTCGGTCGTGCCGATCCCGCGGGCCTTGAGCGCGACCGCCACCGCGCCGCTGGCGATGCCCACGTTCCCCGGAGTCAGCGGAAGGACACCTGAGAGATCGAGGGCCGGGACGATCAGGAGCGCGGCCAGCAGGGGGTGCGGGACGTCGAATGCGCCGGCGATCGCAGCGGCTGCCGCGATCTTCGCGAGCGTCGACACGATCACCCACATGAGGAGGGTGGCCGCGGCACGCGGGGAGCGCTCGAGAGTTGCCAGCGCTTCGAATACACGGGCAAAGCGGTGGGTCGTGTCGTTCCGCTCGACGAAGGCGAGCCCGGCCAGCGTTGCGGCAAGGCCGCACAGCGCGAGCGCCGGCCAGAGCGGCAGGGCGCCGCTCGCGGAGCCGGCCACGATCAGCGCGGCCAGCACGAGCGAACGCGCGGCGGCGAGCGCCGCGCAGATTCCGCCCGCCGCCCACAGGCGCTCGGGCCCGTCGATGGATCGCGAGAAAAGGGCGATTCGGACGGCGTCGCCGAGCTTTGCGGGCGCCAGCGAGTTCACGAGCGAGCCGGTCGCATAGCGGGCGATCGCGTCGCCGTGGTTGAGGTGGGCGCCGCAACTGCGCGCGGCCGCATGCCAAGCGAGCGCAGAGGCGAGGAGCGAGACGGCGAAGCTCACCCCGGCGGCCCAGAGATACCCGGGCGACGCGCCCGACAGGCCCTCGAACGCGCGGTCGAGCTTCGCGCCGACGAGGTGCAGCGTCACGGCGAGGATCGCGAGCACAGCGATGCCGACCACGGAGGCGGCGATCCTCGAGCGGGAGGGGGCGATGCGGTCGAGCAGAACGATCTCCTCTGAGAGCTATCGGCACGGTGCGGGGTAACCGTGAAGACCCCGACGAAAAAATGGCCCCTGTGGTTTTCAGACGACGCATGGCTGCCGCAAGTTGGGGTCCACGCGGAGAATCCCGCACGCAGCGGTGCCCTCCACACCGGCGCGGTTGTCCCCGCTCGGCGGCGGAGTTACGCTCCTGCAGTCGCCCGTGCTCCACGTGAGGTTGCTCAGCTCGCGTACGTGGTTTCTGGCGGCCGCCGGGCTCGTGTTGGCGGCCGCGATCACGCTTCCCTTCGTCTTCATCGACGACGCGACGCTCCGGCTCGTCGTGGCTCTCTGCCTCATGGTCGCAACGGCGATCGCTGCGGCTTTTCTAGCCCAGCGCGTGCAGCGCGCGGAGGTCGCTCGGTCCGCTGAAGGCGCGCGCGTGCGCGACACGCTCGCGGAGACGGAGCGCAGGCACCGCGACCTGCTCGAGGGGCTGCCGCTCGCGACCTGGGTGTACGCGCCGGGCGACCGAGGCGAGACGCGCGAGGTCGGGCCGCAGATCGCGACGATTTTGGGTTACCCGCCCGAGGAGTGGGGTGACGAGCTGTTCACCAGGATCCTGCATCCCGACGACGCAGAGCGCGCGCGCGCCGAGATCGGGTCCGCGGTAGAGCGCGGACTGCCCTTCCAGACCGAATACCGGCTCGTCGGCCGCGACGGCGGCATTGTCTGGATCTGCGAAGAGGGCCGGACGATCTCCGGCTCCGACGGTGAGCCGGTCGCCGGGCAGAGCTTCCTGATCGACATCGGCGATCGCAAGCGCATGGAGCACGACCGGGAGCGCATTCGCGGAGCCGAGCGCCAGGCCGTCGGCGAGACCATGGAACGGCAGAGCCGGCTGGATCTGTTGCGCGAGATCGCCGACGTCACGGCCGCCTCCGTCGACTACCAGGCGACGATCGAGCGGGTTGCCGGCATGGTCGTCCAGTCCTTCGCCGACTGGTGCGTCGTCGACCTCGGGGAGCAGGGCTCGTCGCTGCAACGGTTTGCCGTCGCGCGGGCCGAACCGCCCGGCGAGACGGGCGGGAAGGCGCCCGACGAGGAGGTGAGCGAGACAGTCCGCACGGTCGTCGCGAGCGGACGCCCGCAGATCGTTCCGGCGCTCGACCCGAGCTCGAACGGGGGCGACCTCGCCCGAGCGCTCGGGGAGATCGGCGCGAGCTCCGTGATCTGCGTTCCGCTCCGCGCCCGGCATCGATCGCTGGGAGCGCTGACCGTCGCCCGCACGGGCCCCGGCCGGGCCTACGGTGCGGACGACCTCGCCTTCGTGGAGGACATCGCGGCGCGCGTCGCGCTCGCAGTCGACCGGGCGCGCCTGTACTCGGAGGTCGAGGAGGGCGCGGACGCCGCCCGCGTGCTCGCCCACGTGGCGGACGGCGTCATGCTGCTCGATCGCAGCGGGGTCGTGCGCTTCTGGAACCGGGCCGCGGAGGCGATGACCGCCATCGCCGCCCCGGACGTGATCGGTCGTCTCGCGACCGACGCGATCCCAGGCTGGAAGGAAGCGGCCGACTCTGTGCCGATCTCCGTCTCGCCCGACCCGGGGCACGCGGAGGTCGTGATCCCCGTCGAAACGGAGAAGGGCGAGCGCTGGATCGCGATCTCGGGCGTTCAGTTCTTCGGCGGAACCGTGTACGCGTTCAGGGATCTGACGGACGTCCGCCGCCTCGAGGAGCTGAAGGCCGACTTCATTGCGACCGCTTCGCACGAGCTCCGCACGCCACTGGCCGCCGTCTACGGCGCCGCCCAGACGCTGCTTCGGCACGACTTCGCTCTCGACGAGGGCGGGCGCGACCGGTTCGTGTCGCTGATCGCGGACGAGTCCGAGCGCCTCGGCCGGATCGTCAACGAGATCCTGCTCGCGAGCCAGCTCGATGCCGGGCGCGTCGAGCTCGACTTCGAGCCCTTCGACGCGATCGAGCTCGTCGACCGCGTCGTCGAGGCAACCCGGGCCCACGCGCCGCCCGACGTGGTCGTGGCGAGGGCCGCGGGGGCCGACGGGCTGCCGCGGGTGGATGCCGATCGCGACAAGGTGCGGCAGGTGCTCGTCAACCTCGTCGAGAACGCGATCAAGTACTCGCCCGACGGCGGCCGGATCGAGCTCGGCGTCGAGGCGCGCGACGAGGCCGTGCTCTTCTCCGTCAAGGACGAGGGGCTCGGGATCCCGAACGAGGAGCAGGCGCGCGTGTTCGAGAAGTTCTACCGGCTCGATCCCCACATGACTCGCGGCGTCGGCGGAACGGGTCTCGGGCTCTACATCTGCAACGAGCTCGTCGGGCGTATGGGGGGACACATCTGGGTGGAGTCGACGGCGGGGGAGGGATCGACGTTCTTCTTCGAGCTGCCGGCGTCCGCGGCGGGTGCGGTCGTGCCGCTGGCGCCTCCGGATCGGGTCGCGCAGACCGAGGACTGAGCCTTCGAGCGGCTAGCCGCTCTTGACGGCTAGTGCAAGCAATTCGGCGGCGCGGTAGGTTCCCGCGAACGATCCACCGAGAGGGGGAGAGATGCGGTTGATTCACCGCTGCGCGAGTCTTCTCGCAGCGACGACGGCGGGCCTCGTTCTGCTCTTCGCCGCACCGGCTGGTGCGGTGATCGGCGGGACATCGGACACCGCCAACACGTACGCCAACGTCGGCGTGCTGCAACTGAAGGTCGGCACCGATTGGTTCGACTTCTGCTCGGGAACGCTCGTCCGTCCCGACGTCGTGCTGACGGCGGCCCACTGCACGGATTTCCTGGTCGATGTCGGGCCTGACGGCTTCGGCCCTGCCGACCTGCGGATCTCGTTCGATCCGGAGGGAGACGGTCCGTACTCGACGGTCGATCACATCGTCGTGAATCCCAAGTGGTTCACGGCGGGGCCGTGCATAGGCAACTCGAAGAGCCTTTGCCTCAAATCGCCGGCCGAGGACATTGCGCTCGTGTTCCTCACCGCGCCTGTGGGCGTCACGCCGGCGCCGATCGCGGGGCCCGGTTATCTGGACGGCCTCGACCTGAAGAGCGCGACCTTCACCGTCGTCGGTTACGGCACGGACGCATTCATCACGGGCAGTGGCGCCTCACCGAAGGCGATCACGGTCTTCGACGGCATCCGCAGCTACCGCAACGTCTCGGCGATCCCGGCCCAGGACGCGTTCCCGGACCGGTTCGTCAAGATCACGCAAGGCGTGTGCTTCGGCGATTCCGGAGGGCCGCTGTTCCACAACGGGACGCTGGTCGCGCTGAACACGTGGACGTTCAGCTACCGGTGTTCCGGGCCCAATCTGGAGTACCGGGTCGACTCGGTGCCCGCGCAGACGTTCCTCGACACGTATCTGTAGTGGCGACACGCGCTGGCCGGGCTCGGCCCGGCCAGCGCGCCCGTCGGGTCCCGCCTCGGCGGGAGTCGAGGTGGATGGTTGGGGCGGTCAGCACCGCAGCACCGACCACCCCTCGGAATGTGCATGAGATGTGACCGTGTTGCGCCGGCCGAACGTCCGGCCCAAGCAACCTCTTGGGCCGGTTCGGCCCTAATTCATGCAAGGAGCCTCGAGCCTGATCTCGACGACGAAGATGTCGTCGGCGAGCTCCGGGGCCTGCTCGCACACGGTCTCGAGGGCGCGCTGGGCGTCTGCGCGCGTCTGGAAGAGCTCAATCGTCTCGGCGACGAACCAGCTGGCGACTGCGTAATAGGTCACGTTGAACTTGACGAGCCCGACGGCAGCGAACTTGCGGGGAGCGGGTCGCGTTAGCGTCTCGAAGATTCAGCCGGATGTCTAGTTGCGTCTCGAGCGCCGGCCCAGACGCGATTCAATCGACCATGCGTGGTCGAGCCAGCGATCGAGGCGGTACTGGTCGAGGCCGCGTCCGCCCCTGACACGGTCGCGCAAGCGGTCGTGCGCTCGCAGGGTGTCGTTCCCCCAGCCGCCCAGGAGCAGGTCGCGACCGGCGCCGCCGACGAGCATGTCGGCTCCGCGCCCGCCGGCCAGCCGGTCTCGGCCGGCGCCGCCTACGAGCAGATCGCCGCCCTTGCCGCCGACGATCACGTCGCGGCCCGGCCCGCCGAACACGTGGTCGGAGCCGCCGCCGCCGACGATCCGGTCGTTCCCCGGCCCGCCGAAGATGATGTCCTTACCGCCACGGCCGAGGATCCGGTCGTTCCCGCCCAAGGCGTAGAACACGTCGTTCCCGCGCGTGCCGACGAGTCTGTCGGCATCAGCAGTGCCTCGGAACTCTTCGCCGCTCTCGTCCTCCTCTCCGTCCTCTTCGTCGCCGCCGTCCTCCTCGTCAGCCGCCTCCTTCGCAGAGGTGTCGATGTCGTACCCGACTGACTGGATA
>JBKPOY010000048.1:0-45011 GCA_046733295.1 Actinomycetota bacterium
CCGGGCTTGTGCAGCAGCCACGCGAGCGCCACCTGTGCCGGCGGCACGCCGCGCTCCCCGGCGACCTCGAGCACGCGGTCGACGACGTCGAAGTCCTCGGGTCGCCCGTACCACTCGTCCTGGAGCGGGTCGGTCTCCGAGCGCCGCGTCCGCCTCTCGCCCTCGCGGGTACGCGTGCCCGCCAGGAACCCGCGGGCGAGCGGGCTCCAGGGGATGACCCCGACGCCTTGGTCGATGCACTGCGGGATCATCTCGCGCTCCTCCTCGCGGTAGATCAGGTTGTAGTGGTTCTGCATCGAGACGAACGGCGTCCAGCCGTGGCGCTCGGCGACCCGCTGCGCCTTCGCGAACTGCCAGGCGTACATGCTGCTCGCGCCGAGGTAGCGTGCCTTGCCGGCCTTCACGACGTCGTGCAGCGCCTCCATCGTCTCCTCGATCGGCGTCTCCGAGTCCCAGCGGTGGATCTGGTACAGGTCGACGTAGTCGAGCTCGAGGCGCCGCAGCGACGCGTCGATCGCCGAGAGGATGTGCTTGCGCGAGAGGCCGCGGCCGTTCGGGCCCGGCGTCATCGGGAAGTAGACCTTGGTCGAGACGACGAGCTCGTCGCGCGTGAGCAGCTTGCGCAGCAGCCGGCCGGTCGCGACCTCGCTCGCGCCCCGCGAGTACATGTCGGCCGTGTCGAAGAACGTGAAGCCGCCCTCGACCGAGCGGCGGACGATCGGCTCGGCCGCGGCCTCGTCCAGCATCCAGGGTCGGTTCGCGTCGTCGCCGTAGCTCATCATCCCGAGCCCCAGCCGGGAGACCTGGAGGCCAGAGTCGCCGAGCCGGATCTGCTCCACCTCAGCTCACCTCGCGATGGAGGCCGACGCCGGCCATCACCGCGGCGATGCCGGCGAGCTCGACGAACGTCGGCAGCTGGTGGAGGACGACGACCCCGATCACGGTCGCCGTCGCCGGGAGCAGGGAGACGAAGAGCGCGTAGGTCGCGCGGGCGAGCCGGGCCATCGCCAGCTGGTCGAAGACGTAGGGGATGACCGAGGACGATATGCCGACCCCGATGCCCGCCGCGATCGCCACCGGGTCGCCGAGCGCCTGGGCGGCCTCTCCGACGCCGATCGGCGAGACGAAGATGAACGCAAACAGCATCGCCGCGGCAAGGCCGTCGACCCCGCCCATCGCCGAACGGCGGGCGACCCGGTGCGCGAGCACGATGTAGGCGGTGAAGAGCACCGCGTTGGCGAAGGCGAAGGCGACGCCGACCGGCTCGCCGCCGAAGCGCACGTGCGTGAGCAGGTAGACGCCGAGGGTCGCCGCGGCCACGGCGACGAGGTTGCTCGCGCTGCGCGCGCCGACGAGCGCCAGCACGATCGGGCCGATGAACTCGATCGCCGCGACCGTCGCGAGCGGCAGGCGGTCGATCGAGATGTAGAAGCAGGCGTTCATCGCCGCGAAGACCGCGCCGAGGGCGACGATCAGCAGTTGCCCGCCGCGGTCGAGCGCGCGGAGCTTCCGCCACGGCCGCCGCCAGGCGGCGAAGACGAGCGCCGCCGAGGCGATCCGCAGCCAGGCGACGCCGAGCACGTCGACGCGCGCGAAGAGCAGGACCGCGAAGGACGGGCCGAGGTAGTGGAAGACCGCGCTGCCGACGAAGTAGGCCTGCGGCGGCACGGACTCGATGCGGGCCGTCGCGGGTGCGGCTAAGGGAGCTGCCTGGGCGATAGGGGAATTCTCGCCACGACAGCCGCAAATGGACATAGCCGATCGAAGGCATTAGAGTCCTCTCGCACTGGAAAGAACGGGCTTGTGCGCACGAACAACGCCAATCTTCGGAAGATCGACGCTACCGACCGTAAGATCATCGGCGAGCTAACGACGGACGGCCGCGTCTCGCTCGCCGAGCTGGGCCGGCGCGTCAACCTCTCGTCCCCGGCGGTGGCCGAGCGCGTCCAGCGGCTCGAGCGGGCCGGCGTCATCACCGGCTACCGGGCCGAGATCGACCCCAGCGCCCTCGGGTACGCCTTGACCGCGATCGTGCGCGTGAAGCCGGCCGCGGGTCAGCTGCCGCGGATTCCGGAGCTCGCCGCCGAGATCCCCGAGGTCGGCGAGTGCCATCGCATCACCGGCGAGGACTGCTTCTTCCTCAAGGTCCACCTGCGCTCGATCGACGAGCTGAGCGTCGTTCTCGACCGCTTCCTCGCGTACGGCGAGACGACGACGTCACTGATCAACGCGTCGCCGATCCCCCGCCGCGACCCGCCGCCGCTCGACGACGACGATCGGTAGGCGAGCGCGGCGATCGGCCCGCAGTCGTAGAGTTCCGCGCAATGCCGATCGGCGAGGTGCTGAGCGAGGCCTGGGAGCTCTACAAGCGGTTCCTCCTGCGCTTCTTCCTGACGGCGCTCGTCGTCTTCGCACTGCTCGACCTGCTCTCCGCGGTCGCGGACGAGGCCGAAAACGACGGCGTCCTGGCGGGGCTCTTCTGGGGGCTCGTGGCTGCGACGATCAGCATCGTGGGCTACTTCTGGGTTCAGGCGGCGCTCGTCGAGACGGTGCACGACGTGCGCGACGGACGCGCCGACCGGTCGATCGGCGAGACGTTCCAGGCGGTGTGGCCGCAGCTGCCGTCGGCGATCCTCGCCGGCCTGCTCGCCGGGATCGGAATCGCGATCGGCCTCGTGTTCCTGATTGTCCCGGGCCTCTACCTCCTGACGATCTGGTCGATGCTGATGCCGGTGATCGTGCTCGAGCGCCGCCGGGTGGGCGAGGCGTTCAGCCGCTCGCACGAGCTCGTCAGCGGCAACGGCTGGAGCGTCTTCGGGCTCGTGATCGTCGTCTTCCTGATCGTCGCGGTCGCCTCCGGAATCATCCTGCTCGTCTTCGCGCCGCTGCCCGACTTCCTCGACGCCTGGCTCGGGTCGCTCGTCGCGCACAGCCTGACCATCCCGTTCGCGATGGCGGCGCTGACGACCGCCTACTTCCGCCTCACCGCGCGCGAGCGCGCCGAAGCGGCTCCCGCGCCCACCACGCCCTAGCGGCGGTCGTCGGCCGCACGGTCAGGTGAAGTCGATCGCGGAGCGGCTCCGGCTGGATGTTCAGCGGGCCGATCCGTACTGGCAGCCCCAGCTCGCGATCCTGGCCACGATCGTCCTCTACCTCACTCTTCCCAACGCGCTGACACTCGGGCCGGATTGGCTGATGCCCGCGCTCGAGGGGGTCGTGTTCGTGGCGCTTGTCCTCGCCACTCCGGGCGAAGAGGTGCCGGGGAGCCGGACGCGCCAGTGGCTGGCGGTCCTGCTGATCGGGCTTCTCGCACTCGCCAACCTCGTCGCGCTCGGGCTGCTTGCGCATTACGTCGTCGAGGGCGGCAAGGCGGGGCGCGGGCTCGTGGAAGGCGCGGCCGGCCTCTGGGCAACGATCGTGCTCGTCTTCGCGCTGATCTACTGGGAGCTCGACCGCGGCGGCCCCGTCGCGCGGGCGCATCCGCACCTGACGCGGCCGTACGACTTCCTCTTCATCGAGGACACCGACGAGGGCCGGAGGCTCGCACCCCAGTGGCAGCCCTCGTTCGTCGACTACTTCTACCTGTCGCTGACGAACTCGATCGCATACAGCCCGACCGACACGATGCCCTTGACCTCACGGGCGAAGCTGACGATGGGCGTCCAGTCGGTCGCCGCGCTGATCGCGATCGGGCTGCTGATCGCGCGCGCGGTCAACACGCTGACAAACTAGGACGTCAATCTCTGACGACGATCTCGCGGCCGACGCGGACGACCCGCTCCCACCCGATGCCGTCGTGGCCGTGGTGCTTTGCCTGGCCCGGGCGGGCGCTCCCCTTCGCAGTGATGCCGAAGCGCTCGAGCAGGCCCATCCTGCCAGCGACGAGGCCGGTCACCCGCAGGCATCCTTCGAGGAGCTCGCCCTGGACGTCGTGGACGCGGCCGAGGCTTTGTCCGGACTCGGTCACGACCTTGCGGCCGAGGATCTCGCCCAGCCGCATCAGCCGGCCCCGGGCAGCTTCTCGACCAACCTCGCCCGGCGCTCGTCGCCACGGTCGAGCCGCAGCTCGGCCGCTCGCCTCCCCAGAGTGACGACGGCCGCGACGGATTCGACCTCCGACCAGGGCACGTGCACGGCGTCGCCGGCGAAGCGGGCTGCGATCCGGCCGAGCAGCCCCCGCGTCCGCCAGGCGGTGCCGCCGACCAGGATCTCGGTGACCTCCGGCGAGCCCGTGTCGAGCCCGGTCAGCTCGAGCTCGTCCACCTTGCCGCAGTTCTCACCGTCGGCATCGACGAGCTGGTGATCGAGGATCCCGAGGGCGAGGTCGACCGCGGCGGGCTCACTCATCCCTGGCCCCCGTTCGTCAGCAGCAGCAACGGGATTGCCGCCACCGCAATGAGCATGATGATCACGAAGTAGAGGATGCCGAGCGCGTTCGCGACCCGGCCGTTCACATGCGTGCCCATGTACGTGCGGTCGTTCGCGATCAGCAGGATCGGCAGGTACGTCAGCGGCAGCGCGACGACCGAGAAGATGACCGAGTACTCCGTCAGCTTGACCGGGTCGTAGCCGGTCATGACGACGAGCAGGGCGAGCGCGAAGATGACGAGCCAGGCAAGCGTGAAGCGCGGTGCGCGCACGGGCCGCTCGTGCTTGCCCCACCTCCAGCCGAAGAACTGGGCCAGGTTGTAGGCGCCCGAGAAGCACGTCTCGATCGCAGCGCCGCCGACCGCGAACAGGATCCCGACGAGCGCCAGCAGCAGGCCGATCTCCCCGAGCGTGTCGCCGGCCGCGAGCGCCGGTGTCCCCAGGAACGCCGGGTCGATCCCCCGCGGCAGGAACAGGACGCCCGCGACGATCATCAACGAGAACGAGAGGAACCCGCCGAGCCCGTAGCCGATGGTCGCCGTCACCTTGTTCAGCCCGAGGTCCTGCGGCCCCCAGCCGTCCTCGACCGCGCCCGACGAGTAGAAGTAGACCTCGTACGGCGTCATCGCCGCGCCGAGCAGGCCGACCACGAAGTAGAGGTAGACCAGGAGGCTGCCGCCGGAGTGCGACCCGGGGACGAAGCCGTGCGCGACCTCGCTCCAGTCGGGATTGAGCTTGACGGCCGCGACAGCGAAGACGAGCAGGCACAGGCCGAGGTAGCCGAAGACGCGCTCGATCCACTCGAACGGCAGTGTCCAAGCGGCGACGATCAGAGCGGCGATGCCGACCGGGATCAGCACCCGGTAGGGCAGCCCGGCGAGGAGCTCCAGGCAGATCGCGACACCCCCCACCTCGGCCGCGCACGTCATCAGGTTCACGACCTCGGACGCGACGAGCGTCGCGAAGCCCGCGCCGAAGCCGGTCCGCTCGCGCACGAGATCGAAGACCGGCCGTTTGGAAACGGCGGCGACACGGCCGCACATCTCCGAGTACACGATGATCCCGACGACACCGATCACGACGACCCACAGGAGCTGGAAGCCGAAGTTGGCGCCGGCCTGCATGTTGAAAACGAGATCGCCGATGTCGACGAAGCCGCCGATCGCCGAGAGAATCCCGAGGGCGACGGCGAGGATGTTCTTCATGCTCACTTGAGCCCTTTGCCGAGCCGCTTGCTCCGGACCGCGGCGGACGCGAGCCGGACCGCGAGCGCGCGCTGCTCGGCCTTCGATGCCTCGCCGAGCCGGTCGAGCTCGTCGCTGACGTCGCCGGCGAGAGCGGCCAGCCGACGAAGCTTCGGCTCGAGCGCGGGCTGCGTTTGCGCCGACTCGAGCGACGAGGCAGCCTGCGAGGCGCTCTTCTCGAGCTCGGAGGAGTGGACGCGGGTGAACGTCCCCGTCGCCTTGCCGGCGGCGGCGTCGCGCGCGAGCATCGCCCCCTCGGCGGCCACCGACTGCACCGACTCGGCCTGCTTCGAGAGCGCGTCGGCGCTCAGCTCGCCCCCGCCGCAGCCTGTGGCGAGGATGGCGAGGACGCCCGCGAGCGCGCACGATTTCCAGATCCGCAGGCCGATTCGGCCTCTTTGCCCGCGCGGGCCGGGTTCGGAACGCCACACTGTCCTCTGTGAACCTCGCCGCAGAGATCGTCCTGCTCGTCGTGATGCTCGTGCCGCTCGTCGTCGTAGGCGTCCTCTTCGTCTGGGCAGCGCGCAAGGACGGCGACGAGGACAAGGCTCTGCAGGTTCGGCTCGGCATCCGGCGGCGGACCCGGCTGGGCCGCTGATGGAGCCGTTCGACGAGTACGCCCAGGAGGCGGTCGATTCACTACCGCCGGAGCTGCGCGAGCGGATGTCGAACGTCGAGATCGTGGTCGAGGACGAGCCGCCCTTCGGACAGCCCTTGCTCGGCCTCTACCAGGGTGTGCCGCTGACCCGGCGCGGCAGCCAGTACGGCGCCGTGCTGCCGGACAAGATCACCATCTTCCGCGGTCCGCTGGAGCGGCTCTACGGACGGGACCCGGAGGAGCTACGACGGGAGGTGCGCCGCGTCGTCCTGCACGAGGTCGCGCACCACTTCGGGATCAGCGACGAGCGCCTGATCGAGCTCGACCGCTACTGATCGGGAAAGGCCGGAAGAGAGGAGGCGAGTCCTCTCCTCCGGCCGTTCGGGAGGTTACGAGCTGGAGTGCTTGACCTTGCCGGAGACGCACTTGCCGAACGCGTTCGACTTGTTCGCGTTCGTCCCGTACTTGGCCTTGAAGGCCGCGGGGTCAGCCTTGCGCTCGGTCCAGCAGGCCTTCGCCGCGTTGTCGGTCGCCTTCACCTGGGCAGCGGCAGCTGCCTTGGCCTTGCCTGAGACGCAGTTGCCGAAGGCGTTCGCCTTCTTCTTGCCGGTGCCGTATTTGGCGGCAAACGCGTCCGGGTCGGCCGAGCGCTCGGTGCTGCACTGAGCGGCTGCATTCGAGCGGTTCTGCCGGTTCTGCTGCGCGAGCTTCGAGACGCACTTACCAAACGCGTTCGACTTGCTCGCGTTCGTGCCGTAGAGGAGCTTGAAGGCCGGCACGCCCATCGCGCTCCGTTCGGTCGAGCATTGCTTCGCCGCAGCCGCCTTGTCGGACGGGCTCGGTGGCGAGCCTGCAACCGCGGTGGCGGGCACGACGAGCAGCGCTGTGAGGACGAGAAAGATCAGCTTCCGCACTGGAACTCCTTTGCGTTGTGTGGAACAGTTGACGCTCCAACGGGCGAAAACTTGCCTTTTGCAGCGAAATCCCTCGAACGAGGGGCGCTCGCGTCAGGCGCCCGGGGCGCTACTGAGCTCCGCCGCGTAGAGGTCGTACGGAAGCCGCTCGAGCACGCGCTGCCGCGGCTCTTCGACCGCGAAGAAGCGCGTGAGTGCGTGGTCGGCGAGCCAGCCGAGTTCCGCCCTCGCCTCGAGCACCTGGCCGACCGCGGCCCGGTCGCCTCCGAGCGCGACGAACTCGACGCGGTCCCGCCACGGCCCGATGACGCGGGCGGCGACCTCCGCTGCGTCCTCGATCAGCGCGTGCGCCTGCTCGTCGCGCCGTCGACGGAAGCGGTTGGCCGACGAGCCGCCCTTCCTGTGCCTGCCCTTGACGAAGCGCGAGCCGACCTTCGAGGCGACGAGCCGCTCACCCTCGAAGACGCCGACCGCGTAGCCGCCGAGGCGCACGAGCAGGACGGCGACGACGTGGTCGGCGGCCAGCTCTTCGAACAAGGGCCCCAGGTGGACCGACTCGTACTCGCCCTCGTGCGCGAGCCCGAACGCGGGGCGGACGACGACGGTCTCGGCCGCCGTCTCGATCTCCGCCGCGCCGTCGGCGTAGCGTGTGCGGCCGGGCCCGCCCTCGAGCGGCTCGAGACGCTTGCGGACGTTCTCGCGACCGATGTAGCGGGGCACGTGGCCAGCGTAAGCAGTTGCGCCCCGCGCCCGGTCGAAGGAAGATCGCGGCCATGGCGACCCCTGCCGCCGCGACGGAGCGCCGCGACGCGCTCGTCGAGCGCCTGTTCATGGGCGCGATCGGCGCGTTCGACCTGTTCTCCGTCTACCTCGGCGACGTGCTCGGCCTCTACCGAGCGCTCGCCGATCGCGGCCCGCTCACGTCCGCCGAGCTCGCCGAGACGGCGGGCATCAACGAGCGTTACGCGCGGGAGTGGCTCGAGCAGCAGGGCGCGAGCGGCCTGCTCGAGGTCGAGCCGGACGGGGACGAGCGGCGCTTCCGCCTGCCAGACGGCCACACCGAGGCGCTCCTCGACGCGTCGAGCATGAACTACATCGCGCCGATGGCGCGCTCGGTCGCCGGCTCGCTCCGGCCGCTCGAGGCGCTGCTGGCCGCGTTCCGGACCGGCGACGGCGTTCCCTATGCGGACTACGGCGAGGACCTGCACGAGGGGCAGGCAGGGTTCACTCGGCCGCTGTTCGAGAACCTGCTCGGCAAGGAGTGGCTCGGCGCCGTACCCGAGCTGCACGAGCGGCTGCTCGGCGATCCGCCCGCACGCGTTGCCGACGTGGCCTGTGGCCAGGGCCGCTCGAGCATCGAGATGGCGCGCGCCTATCCGAAGATCGAGGTCGACGGAATCGACTCCGACCACGCCTCGATCGAGCGCGCCAAGGAGAACCTCGCCGGCAGCGGCGTCGAGGATCGGGTCGCCTTCCACGAGCGCGACGCAGCCGATCCCGAGCTGGCGGGTCGCTACGACCTCGTCACGATCTTCGAGGCGCTCCACGACATGTCGTACCCGGTCGAGGTGCTCCGCGCGGCGAAAAACCTCCTTGCGGACGGCGGCGTCGTCTTCATCGGCGACGAGCGGACCGAGGATGCCTACACGGCTCCCGCGAGCGAGACCGAGCGCCTCTTCTACGGCTTCAGCGTTTTCCACTGCCTCCCGGTCGGGTTGGTCGGCGAGGGCGCCGCGGGCACGGGAACGGTCATGCGCTCCGAGACCGTTCGCCGCTACACCGACGAAGCCGGCTTCGCGGGCTGCGAGGTGCTGCCGATCGAGAACGAGTTCTGGCGCTTCTACCTGCTGCGTCCGTAGGGCGATTGCTATGCGGGCCACGGGGTACACCCGGCCCGTCGAGCATCGAAAGGAGCCTCCTGATGAAGCATCTGTTTCGCTCCTCGGTGGCCGCCCTCGCCGCGATCGTCGCGCTCGCGCTTCCGGCCACGGGGTCAGCGGCACCAACCTCAACCAGCTTCTCGCTCGTCGGCTACGAGTACGCCTTCACGCAGACCGTGGGGTCGTTCGCGGGCACGGGGCGCGGCAACGCGGGCGACGTCGCCGGCTGGAACGCCAGGGTCGAGCACGACCCGCTCGGCTCGACGCCGACGGACGTCAACGGCGGCACGTTCCAGATGGCGACCCGGAGCCCGACCGGCTCGGTCGACTTCGTGACCGGGACGTTCGTCCACGAGGGCGGCGAGATCACCACACGCGACCCGGGCGCGAACTGCACGAACCAGCAGTTCCTGGTCAGAGGAGCGCTGGAGGACGTCGCCACGTCGACGACCTCAGGCGGATCGGGCGACTTCGCCGCGATCCTCACGCACTACCGGGTCTCGCTGTTCGGAACCTGCTTCATTTACAAGGCGCGCGTGGCCGGGAACGTCAGCTTCACCTACTAGACGCGTGAGCGGCCGCCGAGGCGCTCGCCTGTCTCGACGTCGAACAGGTGCGCCTCGTCCGGCCGCGCGCGCAAGGAGACCCTGTCGCCGCGGGCGGGCGCGCGGCGCGCCTCGGTTCGGGCCACGAGCCTCGTCTCGCCGCGGCCGACCTTGGCGCTGCAGAAGACGAACGCATCGGCGCCGAACTCCTCGACGACCTCGACTCTCGCCGGGATCCCCTCGCCGCCCAGCTCCAGCGCCTCGGGTCGCAGGCCGAGCACCACAGACGCCTTGCCGTCCACAGCGGCCTGCGCCTCCCGCAGCTCCACGCGCTCGGCACCGAACGCGACGGCGCCGTTCGGGCCAAGAGGCACCTCGCAGAGGTTCATCGCCGGCGAGCCGATGAAGCCGGCGACGAAGCGATTGGCCGGTCGGTCGTAGAGGTCACGGGGCGAGCCGACCTGCTGGAGCCGGCCGTGGTCGAGGACGGCGACCCGGTGCCCGAGCGTCATCGCCTCGGCCTGGTCGTGCGTGACGTACACGGTCGTGATTCCGACGTCGTGCTGGAGCGCCGCGATGTCCGCCCGCATCTGGACGCGCAGCTTCGCGTCGAGGTTCGAGAGCGGCTCGTCCATCAGGAAAACGCTCGGCTGGCGGATGATCGCCCGGCCCATCGCCACCCGCTGGCGCTCGCCTCCGGAGAGCTGCGAAGGCTTGCGCTCGAGGTACTGGTCGAGCCCGAGCTTGCGCGCCACCTCGGCGGCGCGCCGCCGGCGCTCGTCCTTCCTGACCTTCGCCATCTTCAGCGGGAAGGCAATGTTCTCCGAGACGGTCAGGTAGGGGTAGAGCGCGTAGTTCTGAAACACCATCGCGACATCGCGCTTCTTCGGCGGCAGGTCGGTGACGTCGCGGCCGCCGATCAGGATTGCGCCGGCGTCGACCTCTTCGAGGCCCGCGAGCATACGCAGCGCCGTCGTCTTGCCCGAGCCCGACGGCCCGACGAGGACCATGAACTCGCCTTCCTCGACGTCGAGGTCGAGCGCGTCCACCGCGGCCATGTCCGAGCCCAGGTAGAGCTTCGTCGCCTGCACATACCGGACGTCAGCCATCGGTGCCTCCTCGTTCCGCCGCGACCGCTTCCTCCAGCTCACGTCTGACTCGCTGTTGCGCCTCGACGGGCGCGCCGACCGCATCGAGCCCGAGCAAGGCTGCCCCCACGATGGGCGGCGAGCTCGCGGCGCTGACGGAGACGTTCGGCGCGATCTCCCGCAGCTCGGCCTCGACCGCGGCGCTGACGCGGCCGTCGCCGGACTGAAGCAGCCCGCCGCCGAGCAGCACCTCCGCCGGCTCGGCCGCCAGGTCGAGGCGCTCGAGCGCGACCCGCGCCATCGTCGCCACCTCGGCAGCGAGGCGCTCGACGATCTCGGCAGCGACCCGGTCGTGCGCGGCCTCCGCGAAGACCACCGGCGCCAGCTCATGGACACGGCGGACGGGGATCTCGCCGTGATGGATCGCCTCCGCCAGCTCGACGGGTGTCTCGAGCTCGAAGTACGCCGGCACAGCGCGCTCGAGCGTCGTCTGCGGCCCGCGCCCGTCCTCGCTCCGCGCGGCGGCGAAGATGGCTGCGTAGCCGACGTCCGAACCTCCACCCCAGTCCCCGGTGATCAGCCCGAGGGCCGGGAAGCGGGCGTGCCGGCCGTCGGCCGAGACGCCGACGCAGTTGATGCCGGTGCCGCAGACGACCGCGACCCCCCAACCACGCTCGGTCCCGGCGCGCAGGACGGCGAAGGTGTCGTTGCCGACCATCGCCTGCTTCGCCCAGCCACGCGCCTCGATCGCCTGCTGCAGCTCCTGCTCCTCGCTCGGAAAGTCGACGCCGGCCATGCTCAGCTGCGCCACCTGGGCCGGTTGCGCGCCCGCCTCCGCGTAGAGTCGGTCGAGCACGTCGAGCGCCGCCGCGAAGCCGACGTTGTGCGGCTGGCTCGTCGGCCCCCGCACGAGCCGGAGCAGTGCGCCGTCGGCGCCCACGAGCGCGAGATGCGTCTTCGAGGCGCCGCCGTCGACGGCGATCACGGCCGGGCTCATACCGCCGCCTCCGCGAGCAGCCGTTCCAGCAGGTCGTCGGCGAGCTCGTATTGGCCGATCAGCGGATGCGTGAGCAGCGCCTTGCGCGCGACCTCGACGTCGCCGGAGACGGCCGCCTCGGCGGCGAGGCGCTCGTAGGCGGCGACGTGCTGAGCGAGCCCGAGCAGCTCGGGCGCGAGCGCTTCCTGGGCGAGCGGCTCGATCGAGTCGCGCCGCACCCGCGCGGGCACCTCGACCACGTCGTCGTCCGCGAGGCCCGCGAGCGTGCCGTCGTTGCGAACGTCCACCTCGTGCGCGGCGCCGTCGCCCGAGACGAGCGAGGACACGAGACCGACTGCCGCCTCGCTGTAGAAGGCGCCGCCACGCTGCTCGAGCAGCTCGGGCTTCTCGGTCAGCCCCGGGTCGCGGTACAGCTCCAGCAGCTCAGCCTCGATCTCGGCGACCCGGGCCGCACGGGGCTGCGCCTCGCGCTGCTCGGCAAGCACCTCGTCGTGGGCGTAGAAGTAGCGGAGGTAGTACGACGGCACAGCACCGAGCTCCTCCAGCAGCCGCCGCGGCAGCTCGAGCTGGTCGGCGAGCTCGTCGCCGTGCTCGGCCAGCAACTCCGGCAGGACGTCGCGCCCGTCGAGCCGCACGGCCCGCACCCAGGTCAGATGGTTGAGGCCCACCTGGTCGACGAGCACGCGCTCCGGCTCGACCGTGAGCCAGCGCGCGAACGTCCGCTGGAAGCCGATCGCGACGTTGCAGAGCCCGACCGCCCGGTGCCCCGCGTCCAGGAGCGCCCGGGTGACGATCCCGACCGGGTTCGTGAAGTCGACGATCCAGGCCTCCGGCGCCGCCAGCGCCCGCACCCGCTCCGCGATCGAGAGGACGACCGGCACGGTTCGCAGCGCCTTCGCGAAGCCGCCCGCGCCCGTCGTCTCCTGGCCGATGCAACCGCAGGCGAGCGGCACGGTCTCGTCGCTCAGCCGGGCGGCCTGGCCGCCCACGCGAATCTGCACGAGGACGAAATCGGCGCCCTCGACGGCGCGGTCGAGCTCGCCCGTCAGCTCGGGCGCACCGCCGAAGCCCCGTCGCTCGAGCATCCGCGCCGCCAGGCCGCCGACGACCTCGAGCCGCTCCGCGTCGATGTCGTGCAGCGCCAGCTCGGACACGTCCAGGCGCGACAAGCCCGAGACCAGCTCCGGCGTGTAGGTCGACCCGGCTCCGACGACCGCGAGCTTCATCCCTTCACCCCCGTCAGCGTCACGCCCTCGACGAAGGCCCGCTGCGCGAGGAAGAACAGCAGGATCACGGGTGCCATCACGACGAGGGTGGCGGCCATCACCAGGTTCCACTGCACCTGGTAGAGCGAGCGGAACTGCGAGAGCCCGAGCGACAGCGTCCAGTTGTGCGAGTTCTCCCCCGTGTACAGCAGCGGCCCGAAGAAGTCGTTGAAGCAGAAGAGGAACGAGAAGAGCGCCACCGCCGCGATCGCCGGCTTGGCGAGCCGGAGCACGACCGTGGTCAGGATCCGAAACTCGCCGCAGCCGTCGACCCGCGCGGCGTCCAGGTATTCCTCCGGGATCGTCAGGAAGAACTGGCGCAGCAGGAAGATCGAGAAGGCGTCGCCGAGGCAGTTCGGCAGGATCAGCGGCCAGAGCGAGCCGACGAGGTGCACCTTCGCCCAGAGCACGTAGACCGGGACGATCGTCACCTGCGGCGGCAACATCATCGCGACCAGCGTGATGAGGAAGGCCGCGTTGGCGCCGCGCCACCGCAGCCGCGCGAGGGCGTAGGCAACCGGGATGCTCGAGACGAGCAGGCCGACCGTAGCGAGGCCGCCGTAGAGGAGCGTGTTCAGCGCGTAGCGCCAGAGCGGCGCCTTCTCGAAGACGTCGACGAAATTGCCCCAGGCGAAGGGGTGTGGCCAGAGCCGGGGCGAGAGCGCCTGCTCCTTCGTCATCAGCGAGGTCAGGACGATGAACACGAACGGCAGCAGGAAGATCGCGGCCGCTGCGATCAACAGGCTGTGGTTCGCGACCCCGACCAGGAAGCGGCGCCGGCGGACCGCGACCGGCGGCTGCCTGCGGGTCAGCGTCCCGGCGGCGACCGCGCTCATCGGCCCGGCGCCTGGTAGTGGACGAACCGGCGCGAGTTGCGGACGATGATGAAGGTGACCGCGAAGGCGACCGCGAGCAGCAGCATCGCCATCGCCGACGCGTAGCCCATGTTGAAGTAGCGAAACCCCTGCTGGTAGAGCAGTACCGGGTAGAAGAGCGTCGAGTCCTCGGGGTAGCCCAGAGAGTTCGCCTGCTCCGCCGAGTACGAGGCCGAGCCGCCGGCGACGTTCGCTGCCACATAAGCCTGCGTGAAGTACTGCAGGCCCTCGATCACGCCGATGACGACCGCGAACAGGATCACGGGACTGATCGTCGGCACGGTCACGAAGCGCAGCCGCGACCACCAGCCGGCGCCGTCGAGCTCAGCCGACTCGTACAGGTGCCGCGGCACGTCCATCACCGCGGCCAGGAAGATGATCATCGTGTTGCCGATGCCCCAGAGCGCGAGCAGCGTCAGCGACGGCTTCGACCACTGGGGCGAGTCGAACCAGAGCGGCCCCTCGATCCCGAGCTTGCCGAGGATCGTGTTCACGGGCCCGGTGGCCGGGTTGAGCAAGTAGACGAAGCCGAGCGTGGCGGCGACGGGCGGCGCCAACGCGGGCAGGTAGAAGATCGTCCGGAAGACGCCGATCCCGCGCTGCGCGCGCGACAGCATGATCGCGATCCCGAGCGCGAACAGCACCTGCAGCGGGACCGCGATCGCGATGAACCAGAGCGTGTTCTTGACCGCCGGCCACACGGTCTGGTCGGTGGTGAACAGGAACCGGTAGTTGGCGAGCCCGATCCAGCGCGGCGAGGAGAGCAGATCGTAGTGCGTGAACGACAGGTACGCGCTCATGACGAGCGGATAGCCGAAGAAGACCGAGAAGCCGAGGATCCATGGGCTCATGAACGCGAGCACGAGCCCGCGGCGCCGCCAGGCGGCGCGGCGCTTGGCGCGCGTGCGGTCGAGGACGAGCGGCTGCGCGGTAGCCGCGCTCACGTCACGGAGCCTGTCCGGCCTCGGCCTGCTTCAACTGCGCGTCGATCTGCTTGTCCGTGTTCTCGAGACCGCCCTCGAGGTCTTTCTTCGACCCCGAGAGGTACTTCGAGACGAAGCTCTGGAATGTCTCCTGGTTCGCCGCACCAATCCGCGTGATCGGCGTGGTGGTGGTGTTGTCGTCGCCGAAGACGTCGAGGAACGTCTTGAAGCCCGGCAGCGGCTTCAGCGCCGGCGACTTGAGCGAGCCGAAGGTCGTCGGGACGTTCTGGATCCCGTTCGAGAGCTTCGCGAGCGCGTCGTCGTTCGTGGCCAGGTATTTGACCAGCGCCCAGGCCTGATCCCGGTGCTTCGAGGTCTTCGGGATGCCGATGATGCTGCCGGTCACGTAGCCGGCCCCGTAGAGATCCTGCTTGTCGTCCGCGACCGGGAAGGGCGCCGTGCCGTAGTTCAGGTTCGGGGCCTCGCGCTTGATGAACGCCACCCGCCACTCGCCGTCCAGGTGCATCGCCACCTTCCCGGTCTCGAAGGCGTTCGAGGCCGAGAACTCGTCGCCCGCGCCGGCGTTGAAGCGGACGAGGTTGTCGTAGCCGTACCAGTCGATCAGGCTCTTCTGCCAGCGCAGCTGGTCCTCCCACTCGGGCGTCGCCAGCGCCGACTTGTCGCCTTCCATCCATGTGGCTCCCCATGACGGGCCGAAATGCGCGGGGACATTCTCGTACCAACTCGGGAACGGGTTGAAGCCGACCACCTTCAATTTGCCGCTCGCGTCCCTTTGCGTCAGCTTCTTCGCGTCGGCCGTCAGCTCCGAGACCGTCTTCGGCGGCGACTTGATCCCGGCCTTCGCGAGCAGCGTCTTGTTGTAGTAGAGCCCGTAGGTGTCGGCCAGCATCGGCAGCGCGCAGCGCTTGCCCTCGAACTTCGAGTAGTTCCTCGGCGCGTCCGGGAAGATCGATTCCTTGACGTCGTCGTCCTTCATGTACGAGGCGAGGTCGATCCACGCGCCGCTGGGGCAGAAGGCGCCGGTGTTGTCGGAGGAGAAGGACTGCGCGACGTCGGGCGCGTTGCCGCCGCGGATCGCGGCGACGATCTTGTCGTCGTTCGTCCCGCCCACGACCTTGACGTGAATTCCGGGGTTCGCCTTCTCGAAGTCGGCGACCACCGCCTTGAACGTCTTCAACTCGGGGTCGATGAAGGGCGTCCAGATGCTGATGTTCGCCGGCTCGACCTTGCTCGAGCCGTTCGTGTCGCTTCCTTCGGAGTCGTTCGAGCTGCTCCCGCAGCCGCTCGCCGTCAGCACCAGCGCGAGCAATACGCCCAGCGTCCCCAGCACCCGTGTCATCCCGTTCCTCCGTTCTGGTTAGGGTTCCGAACGCGATTCTCCCTCGGTTTGGCTAGGCAAGTCAAGCAACTAGGCAGAAACGGCTGCTTTCGTTAGGTTTATTACCATGTCGAAGGCTCGCGCCGTCCCCGGACTGCTCAAGCGGATCAACGAGCGCGAGGTGCTCGAGACCATTCGGGCGGGAGCGCCGATCTCCCGTGCCGAGATCTCGAGGCGCGCGGGGATCTCGAAGCCGACGGTGTCGCTCGCGCTGCAGTCGCTCCTCGGCGCCGGTCTCGTGCGGGAGGCGGCGCGCGGCCCCGACGGGCCCGGTTACGGGGCCGTCTACTTCGAGCCGGTGCCCGAGGCGGCGGTCGTGCTCGGCCTCGACCTCGGCGCCCGGTTCGTGCGCGGCGCCGTCTGCGATCTCGCGGGAACGGTGCGGGCACGCCAGGACGTCGAGCTCTCGGTGGCCGACGTCCCGCAGGCGGTGGAGGCCAGCGCCCGGCTGCGGGAGGCTCTGCTCTCGGCGACCGGCTTTGACGCGGATCTTGTCGACGGCGCCGTCGTCGGCGTGCCGGGGGTGCCCGACCCCGAGACCGGCGTCCTGCGCCTCGCCGAGAACGTGGCGGGCCTCGAGGGCCGAGCCTTCGGAACCGAGCTGGAGCGGGCGCTCGGCCTGACCGTGACGCTCGAGAACGACATCAACCTCGCCGCGCTGGGTGAGCAGTGGCAGGGGGTCGCCCGCGGCGTCGACGACTTCGTCTTCCTCTCGGTCGGCACCGGCATGGGGGCCGGGCTGGTGCTCGGCGGCGAGCTCCACCGCGGGCGCCACGGGGCGGCGGGCGAGATCGACTTCGCGCTCGCCGGGATCGGCGAGACCGTCGACCCGTCGGCCCCGCAGGTCGCCGAGCTCGCAGGCGGCCGGGCCGACGCACGGGCGATCTTCGGCGCGGCGCGAAACGGCGACGCCGACGCCGGCGCGGTGGTCGCCGAGGTGGCTCGGCGGATCGCGCTCCACGTCGCAGCGATCGCGGCGGTCGCGGACGTCGAGCTCGCCGTCCTCGGCGGCGGCATCGGCGCGAACGGCGACCTCTTGCTGGATCCTGTCGGCCGTCTGCTGGCGGACTGGCTCCCCTTCCCGCCGCGCGTCGAGGTATCGACGCTCGGCGAGGCCGCGGTTCTCACGGGCGCTCTCGCCGTCGGCCTGCAGGTAGCACGCGAGAACGTTTTTGGAGCTTGACGCACGGGTAGCCGCCTCCTAGCAACCAAGGAGGCTGTATGCCAGTTTGGGCATGGATCCTGATCGTGGTCGCCGCCGCAGTCCTGCTGTTGCTGGTGATCGCGTCCATAGCCGCACGGAAGCGACGAAGGGCACAGCTGCAGGAGCAGTTCGGCCCTGAGTACGACCGCACGGTGGATCGCGCCGGCGGCCGACGCGGTGCCGAGGCGGAGCTCCAGGAACGCGCCCGGCAACGTGAGCGCCTGGATATCGTCCCGCTGGAGCCCGAGGCACAGCGGCGGTATTCGGAGTCCTGGCGCGAGGTGCAGACCCGTTTCGTGGACGATCCCCCGGGAGCCGTCAACGAAGCGGATGAGCTCGTGACCGACGTCATGCGTGATCGGGGGTACCCGATCGACGACTTCGATCGGCGCGCGGCCGATATCTCTGTTGATCATCCGGAGGTCGTCGAGAACTACCGCTCCGCTCACGACATCTACCTGAAGAACGATCGCGGCGACGCGGGCACGGAAGATCTTCGCCAGGCCTTCGTCCACTACCGCGCACTCTTCGAGGAGTTGCTCGAAACGCGCGAGCCGGCAGAACAGGAGGCCCGCTGATGGATACCGAGCGCGAGCTGCAGCAGACCGACGAGGAGGCCCGGGAAGAGGATCAGAGCGCGGCCGAAGGACGTGATGAAGTGAGCGAAAGCGAAGAGCGCCCCGAACCCACCGCGGAGGGCATGGACGGGCCCGTGCAGCCGCTCTTTCCGGACGAGGATCTCGAGCGCCAGCGCGCCCGTTGGAAGGAGATTCAGGTCGGTTTCGTCGACGAGCCCAAGCAAGCGGTCGAGCAGGCCGACGCTCTCGTCAACGACCTGCTCGAGCGGGTGAACGCCGGCTTCGCCGATGCTCGCTCTCGACTCGAGAACCAGTGGGACCGCGGCGAGGACGTCTCGACCGAGGATCTCCGCATGGCCTTGACCCGGTACCGCGCGTTCTTCGACCGCCTTCTGGCGGCGTGACGAGACCCGACTGGAGGTGACATGAGCAATCAGATCTGGAGTTATCCCGAGACGGTCGGGCGGCTGGACGTCACAGGCTTCAACGTCGAGGCCGCCGACGGCAGCATCGGCAAGGTCGACGAGACCAGCCACGAAGTGGAAGGCGCCGGTTACATCGTCGTCGACACCGGGACGTGGATCTTCGGCAAGAAGGTCCTCTTGCCGGCCGGGGTGATCGAAAGCGTCGACCGCGACGAGGAGACCGTCTACGTCAACCGCACGAAGGACGAGATCGAAGCGGCGCCCGAGTACGACAAAGACCGGCAAGGTGACGACGCGTACCGGGACGAGATCGGCGGCTACTACGCGCGCTCGAACGAGCGCGAAGCCGAATCGCGCGCGTCCGCGGACGAATAGGCATCGCCGACGTAAGCGGCGGCCAGTCCCTGATGGACCAGCCGCCGCTTACGATCTCCGCGGTGCGCCCGCGCCCCAACCGGCTCGAACGTTTGCCCGAGCAGTACTTCGGGGCGTTGCTGCGACGGGTCGCGGCCGCGGGTGAGGTGGTCGATCTCGGCCGTGGAAACCCCGAGACCGGGCCGCCCCAGCACGTGGTCGACACCCTCGCCGAGGCCGCAAACCGCGGCACGGCACACGGGTACGCGCCCTTCCGCGGCATCCCCGGAATGCGCGAGGCGATCGTCGAGCGCTACCGCACCGTCTACGGCGTCGAGCTCGATCCCGCGACCGAGGTCGCGGTCGTGCCCGGCACGAAGACGGCAATCGTCGAGCTGGCGCTGGTGCTCGGCGAACGGGACTCGTCGATCGTGCTGCCGGACCCGTGGTACCCGGACTATCCGTCGGGCCCGGCGCTCGCCGGCGCGACGCTGGAGACGGTGCCCCTCGACCCCGCTGCCGCCTGGCAGCCCGACTTCTCCCGCGCGCCTCAGGAAAACGTGGCCGCGGTCTACCTCAACTACCCGTCCAACCCGTGCGCGGTCGTCGTCCGCGACGGCACGTTCGAGCGTGCAGTAGCGTACGCAACCGAGACCGGCGCCGCCGTCGTCCACGACTTCGCCTACGCCGACCTGATCTTCGACGGCCGCGAGCCGCGCAGCTTTCTCGCGACACCGGGTGCGAAGGAGGCGGGCGTCGAGATGTTCTCGATGTCCAAGTCCTACGGGATGGCCGGTTGGCGAATCGGCTTCGTGCTTGGAAATGCCGAGATCGTCGAGCGCATCAACCTCCTGAACGACCACGCCCGCGTCGGGATCTTCCGGCCGATGCAGGAGGCCGCGATTGCGGCGCTGGCCGGGCCGCAGGAGTCAGTCGCCGAGCGGACCGCGACCTATCAGCGCCGGCGGGACCGCGTGCTCGAGGTCGTCGACGCGGTCGCGGAGGGAACGTTCTACGTGTGGTTCGAGCTGCCCGACGGCCTGACGGTCGAACGGCTGCTCACACACCACCGGCTCGCGCTCGCGCCCGGTGAAGGCTTCGGCCCGAGCGGCACTGGCTGGGCGCGAATCTCGGTCGCGGTGACGGACGAAACGCTGGAGGTCGGACTCGAGCGGCTCGCTTCAGCTCTCGCCTAGCCGCACCGAACCGTCCTCGGCCACCGTCCAGCTCGGGTTGTGCGCGACCTCCCAGGGATGGCCCTCGGGATCGACGAAGACCCCCGAGTAGCCGCCCCAGAACGTCTCGCTCCCGGGCCGCGCGATCGTCCCACCCCCCGCTTCGGCTTCGGCGAGCACCGAATCGACCTCCGCGGGGGAGCGGGCGTTGTACGCGAGCGTGACGCCGCCCCACCCGCCCGCGTCATCCACGGCGGTGTCTCCCTGAAGCTGGTCCCGGCCCCAGAGCGCGACGATCATGCAGCCGGTCTGGAAGAAGACGACGTCGTCTGCCGGCTGCGCGCCCGTCTTCCAGCCCAGCGCCTCGTAGAACCGCCGCGCGCGGCCGAGGTCGCGCACGCCGAGGGTGACGAGGCTGAGGCGCTGATCCACGCGGGGATCCTAGGCGTCCGCCCTGCTGCACATGGGCTCACATGTTGGGGCCGGTGTCCGCACCCGGGTCGTCGCCGCGGGCCGCGACGATGAGCCTGGCGAGGTAGTGGTCCCAGCCGACCGAGTGGCTCCGGGCCGCGTCCTCGCCTGGTAGGCCGTGGTGACGGAACCGAAGCGTCGTGCCGTCGCCGTTCCGCTCCAGCTCGATCTCCACCGTGCTCGCACCGGGCGGCACCGGATTCGCCTCGCCACCCTCCGGCTCCCAGCCGAACGTGTAGACGAGCCGGCGCGGCCGGTCGACCTCCACGAACTCGCCGCTCGCGACGTGGCCGTCGATCACGTCGACGCGGTACTCGCCGCCGGGCCTGGCGTCGAGGGTCGCCGTCGAGCCCATCCAGCGCGTCGCCTTCTCGGGGTCGACGAGGAAGTCCCAGACGGTCTCCGGGCTCGCGTCGATTGCGATCTCCCGCTCCACCGCCGTCGTCTCAGTCGTTGCGTCCATGCTGCTTCTCCTCCTTTTCCGCCTCTCGTTTGAGTGCTTCGAGCCGTTCGGCCCAGAACCCCTCGAGGAACTCCCTGAGCTCCACGAGCCCTTCGGGCCGGGCCCGGTAGAGCCGCTTCGTTCCGTCGCGCCGCTCGCTCACGAGCCCCGCCTCCTTGAGGACGTTCAGATGCTGAGACACCGCCGGCCGCGTCACGTCGAAGTGGGCGGCGATCTCGCCTGCGGAGAGCTCGCCGTCGCGGACGAGCGTCAGGATCCGGCGTCGCCGGGGCGCTGCGATCGCTTTCAGGGCTGCCTCCACGAGCAGCAGCGTAAGCGATCTCTAACGTAAGCGCAAGCTTAATTTACTCGGGCAACCAACCCTGGTACGCGGTCTCGGCGGGCCGCCCGAACCGGGCGTAGGCCTCCTGCCCGTCACTCGTCTCCTTCTCCACGCCGGCGCCGTATCGCTGGGCAAGCTCGGACTCGGGGTAGACGACCTCGCTCCCGAGCCGGCCGCCGAGCGCCAGGATCGCGCACGGGCCGTCGCCCGCACCGACGAAGACGTGGTCGGTCCACGGCGGGGAGTGGACGAAGTCCCACGCCTCGAGGCGGCGCTCCTCGCCCTCGACCAGGAGCAGGCACTCGCCGGAGAGGACGAGGAAGTCTTCCTGCTCGTCCTCGCGGTGGTACATGCACGCCGGCTGGCCGGGCTGGAGGACGCCGATGTTCACCCCGATCTGCTTGAAGCGTGCATCGCCGTCGCCCTCGAAGCGGGTGTACGGGCCGAACTCGCTGTCGAACCACCGCGCCTCGCGGGCGTTGACGACAAACCAGCCCTCGCCTTGCGGGACGAGGCCGGCGTCGGTGCGCTCGAGCGGGGCTTCGGGCATCTCCTAGCCCTGCTCGCGCCTGTGCCCGGCGGCGAGCTCGGGAAGCGCGCTCTCGTCGATCGCGTCCGCCGGGACCACGACGACGCGGATAGGGCTCGTCGCCCAGATCGTCGCTGTCCGCTTGCCGCCCTCGAGCAAGGCCCGCTCGCCGAGCAGGGCGCCGGGGCCGATCTCGGCGACGACGTCGCCGTTGACCTCCACGTCGACCACCCCGTCGAGCAGCAGGTAGAGCTCGTTGCCGGCTTCGCCCTCCTTGACGAGCGCGTCGCCCTGCTCCAGCTCGCGGCGCTCGAGCTGCTTCCCCTCGCGCATGATCGAGGCCGACAGCTGGCGCTCGAGCTCCGACTCGACCGCTGTCGTCACGGCCGGCGAGTCCTCGTCGCCCCACGGGGTGTTGCGGCCGTGGGATTGCCGGTACCACTGCGCGAAGTCGATCGTGCCGGATTTGTGGACGAGCTTGCCCTCGTCGTCGTAGATCCAGTGGCGCGGGAACGGGCTCGCGCCCACGACCTCGTGTTCGCTCGACCCGTCCGCGTTGATCGTCAGGGCGAGCGTCGTCCACGCGGACGCCGACTTGATCTTGAAGAAGGGTTTTCCGCTCACCCGGCGCGGGGCGGGCAGGCCCATGTGGCCTCCCGCCGACTGGACGAAACGGACGGAATCGTCGCGCACCTCGGGCTCGGCCTGGAGGAGCGGGTACTTGGCCGCCGGGAAGGTCAACTCGCGAGAGCCCAGCTTGAGGCGGGTGACGCCGAGATGCGCGCCGCCGGAATAGCCGTACAGCGACGGCTTGCCGTCGTCGAACTCGACCCACGCCCGCAACTCGTTCGCCTCGTGGAAGGCGTCCTTCTCGCGAAGCGCCTCGAGGTCGTCGAGGCGGTCCGGCGGCGGCTCGTCGTAGTGGGCGACCCCCATCTCGAACGGCAGCTTCGGCATGCCCGAGATCGCCTCGCTCGGGATCCAGGTGATGGAGGTGACGGACTTCTCGATTCGCATCGCGGCCCTCTCGCTCGGGTTTCGGGCAACGCTAAACGGGCCGGGCGGCCTGGTCTAGTCGGAACCGTGGCGGGGTCAGCTCTCGGTGCTGCTACGGCGGCCGAGGACGACTGCGGTGGCTCCCGCGGCCGCAGCCAGGACGACCGCGACGAGCGACTTGTTCGGCTTGCCGTCCTCGACGCCTGGTGCGGCCTTGCGCACCTTCTGCTTCCCGACGCTCTTGAAGGCCTGCCAGACGGCCCAGCCCAGGATGGCGTTGCGGCGATTGACGATGCTCACGGTCGCCACCTACCCAACGCTCCGCCGCGGCTAACCCGTGGCAGTGCCTGCGAGAGAAGGATCCGGGGCCGGCGGGCGGGCGCGGCCCCGGAGTGGGACGAGGGCACATCCCACTCCACTAGACGCCGTGGCCGGAGAAACCTTGCAGTGGATTCAGCGCTTGCCGCGCGGCGGCGTGGGCAGCGTCTCCGCGGCCGGGATCGAGACCGTCGGGGCAAGCTTCTTCTTCTCGGGCTTCGGCTTCGGGCTGACCGCCGGCGGATCGAGCGGCCGCGGGGCCGCGCTGCGCTTCTTCGGCTTGGGCTTGGGTGCCCGCTCGGCCTTCTTCGTCTGGCCGCGCGTCGTCGGATGGGCCCGCTTGACCGGGTGCACGGGGTTGCCGCGGTTGCGCCTGTTCACCGCGCCGGGTGCGAGCGCCGACTTGCCGCGCTCGGTCGTCGGCTGCTCGGCGCGGAGACGGCCCTGGAGGTTCTTGGTCGGGCCCTCGGCGTTCAGGCGGCCGTGGAGTTGTTTCGGCTGTTGCGTCGACCTGGCGGTTGCGCCGAGCTGGGCCGCGTTCGGTGTCGCCTGCAGGGGGCCGGTCGCGTTGCCCTCGTTCCTCGCCTCCGCCTTTTGCGCCACCGGAGTGGAGTGGTGGCGGAGGGGGTGGTAGCCGGCCTTCTGGGCGACGCCGACACCGGCGCCGGTGGCGACGACCGCCGTTGCGCCCACGAGCGCGGCCTTCATCGCGACGCCGCTCCCCGCGGCCGCTCCTGCGCCCGCGGCCGCGCTGCCGCCGTGGTGGAAGAAGGACGTCAACGAGCTCGGGATCGGGATCAGGGCCAGGCTCTTGATCGCGGAGCGCTGGGCCCGCTGGGAGCGCGCGAACCGCGCGCACTCGTCGCACTCGCGCAGGTGGGCGCGCAGGGAGCCCTTCTCCTTGCGCGGAAGGCGGCCGTCGAGCTGGCGCGAGATCGCGAACTCGGCCTCACGGCAGGTCAGTCCGCCCTCGAGCTGCTCGCGCAGCGCGCGGCGGGCGCGGAAGATGAGCGTCTCGACGGCGCTGGTCGAGAGCTGGAGCACCTCGGCGATGTCAGCGTACGAGCGTCCCTCGAGCTCGCGCATGACGAGCGCGGCCCGCTGGTTGAAGGCGAGGTGGCTGAGGGCACGCTTGATGTCATCCGCGCTCGGCGACTCGTCGTCGGGCACGGTCTGCGCGACCTCCTCCTCGAGCGGCAGCTCGCTGGGACGGCGTTGCAGCTGGCGGAAGCGCTGCCGGCAGACGTTGTGCGCGATCGTGATCAGCCAGTTCTGAGGCGTGTGCGGGCGCTCGCCCCGGGCGAAGGCGCGGTAGGCGTTCATGAACGTCGTCTGCGTGACGTCCTCCGCATCGGAGGGATTGCGCATGACGACGAGCGCGTAGCGATAGACATCGCCGACATGGCGCTGGTAGAGCCTTTCGAAGGCCCGGTCCGTGCGTGCCCGTTGCGCCAAAAGGGGCGCCATGGTCTAAATGATGCTGCTAAACGGCGTTTCTTGCACTTCGCCGTCCCTCATTTGAGCGTGGGAGGCGGCGGGAGCGTCACCGTGGGCACGGAGATCGTCACCGTGGGCACGGTGACCGTCACCACCGGCAGGGTCGGCGGCGGCGGTGTCGTCAGGACGGGCGGGACCGGCGGGATCGGGACGCTGCCGACGATCTTGGTCACGGTCGTCGTGGGGTCGGCGACGATCGTGCCGCCGGGTTGGACCCCTCCGGCGGCGCCGGGCCCGCTGTCCGCTGTCGGCGCGGCGGCGAGGCCGTCGTCCGAGCGCCGGTCGTTCGTCGGCGCCTTCGCCGAGAGACCGCCCGCGGCAGCCTGCCCGCGGGTCGGGTGCACGAACGTGGCGTTCGGGCGGTTCACGGTGGGTGCCGCGAGGCGGCTGACCGGGCTCGCCCACGCAGGCGTGGCCTCAAAGCTCTGCTTCTGGACGAGCGGTGCCTGCTTCTCGGGGTCGGCGATGGCCTCGACGCTCTTGAAGCCGAGGCCGCCCGCGACGACCCCTGTCGCGACGACTGCGACGGCCTTGAGGGCGACTCCGGAGCCCAGGAGTGCCCCGCCCGAGGCTGCGACCCCACCGCCACCAAAGAAGGTCGTGAGCGAGCCCGGCAGGGGCACGACTGTGAGGACGCCGAGCTCCTTGCCGCGGGCGCGCAGGCTCGTGCGGGCGCGGAAGAGCAGCGCCTCGACCGCCGGCACGGTGGTCGTCAGCACCTCCGCGATCTCGGCGTAGCTCCGACCCTCGACCTCGCGCATGACGATCGCCGCGCGTTGGTTGAAGGGCAGCCGCGAGAGGGCGCGCAGGACGTCGTCGAGCGCGGGCTTCTCGTCGTCGAGGGCCGCCGGCTCGGCCGCATGGTCCAGCGACACTTCCTGCGGCCGGCGGCTCGACTGGCGCCAGCGCATGCGGCAGACGTTGTGCGCGATCTTGATCAACCAGTTGTGCGGCGTGTGCGGGCGCTCGCCCCGCTGGAAGGCGCGGTAGGCGTTGAGGAACGTCTGCTGGGTGACGTCCTCGGCGTCGGCCGGGTTCGTCAGGACGGCGAGGGCGTACTGGTAGACCTCGGCGGCGTGCCGACGGTAGAAGTCGTCGAAGGCGCTGTCGACCGCCTCGTGCTCGCGCCGTGCCCTCGGCGACGTCAGCTTTCGCACAGACAGGTTGTGGCGGCGCCCGCCCCGCGCCGCGTGGGCCGTACCCATGGTCTAGAAACGAGACCGGTCTCCTTTCGGTTACGGCCGTCGAGCCCAGTCCTCACGTCGGACACCGTTACGCAACGGTGACGAACTTTCCACAAAGCCCCGCAAACGCACCGGTTCCCGCGGGTGTCCGACACGGTGACGCGGGTGCGACCGGACACGCCCCGAACCCACCGGAGCGCCGCGACCGGACGCGGCCGGTCAGGCCGTCGCCTTGGCGCGCTTGCGGTTCGGGAGGTGGATCGCGCGGCCGAGGGCGACCAGGCCGGCTTCCTTGATGCCCTCGCTCAGCGTCGGGTGCGCGGTCATGCCGTCCGCGACGGTCTCGACCGTGGACTCTGCATCGATCGCGACCACGCCGGCCTCGATCAGGTCGGTCACGTGCGGGCCGACCATGACCAGGCCGAGCAGCTCTCCGTAGTGGGTCTCGTGGATCGACTTCACCCAGCCGACGGTCTCGTTCTGCATCACCGCGCGCGCGTTCGCGACCCACGGGAACATGCCGGTGGCGACATCGTCGCCGTACTGCTCGCGCGCCTCGGCCTCCGTGAGGCCGACGCCCGCGACCTCCGGGTCGGTGTAGATCGGCCGCGGCACGGCTCGGTTGTCGACGACGGCCTCGTGGCCCATCGCGTTCTCGGCCGCGACCTCGCCCTCGCGGAACGCCGTGTGGGCGAGCTGCCAGTAGCCGGCGCAGTCGCCGACCGCGTAGATGTGGCCGACCGTCGTGCGACGGTGCTCGTCGGCGGCGATCCCCTTCCGCTTGTCGAACTCGACACCGATCTCTTCGAGCCCGATGCCCTCGACGAGCGGCCCCCGGCCGACCGAGACGAGCATCAGGTCGGCCTCGACCGTCTCGCCCTCGCCGAAGTGGACGGTCAGTCCCTCGCCGCTCTCCTCGACCTTCGTGCACTGCTTCTCGAGGTGCAGCGTGATTCCGCGCTTGCCGAACTGCTTCGCGAGCTCCTTCGAGGCGTCGTCGTCCTCGGCCGGGATCAGCTTCGGAAGCATCTCGATGATCGTCACCTCGGAGCCGAACCGCTGGAAGATCGACGCGAACTCGCAGCCGATGATCCCACCGCCGAGCACGACCAGGCGCCTCGGCACTTCGGTCTGTGCGAGCAGGCCGGTCGAATCGACGCACCGCGACGAGTCGAGGCCCTCGATCGGGGGACGCAGGGGAAAGGAGCCGGTCGCGATGATCGCGCTCTTGAAGCTCACGTCCTCCCCGCCCTCGACCGAGATCGTGTTCGCGTCCTTGAAGCGGCCGCTGCCCTTGACCCACTCGACGCCGTTCGCCTTGAAGAGCGACGCAACGCCGCTCGTCATCTGCTTGGAGACCGCTGTCTTCCACTCACCCGCCGCGGCGAAGTCGAGCTGCGGCTCGCCGACCTTGACGCCAAGCTTCGCGAACGTCTCCCCTGCCTCCTTGAGCGAGAAGGCCGTCTGCACCCACGCCTTCGTCGGGATGCACCCAACGCGCAGGCACGTCCCGCCGAGCTCTGGCTCCCTCTCGATGCAGGCGACCTTCGCCCCGAGCTGCGCCGCGCGGATCGCGGCGGTGTAGCCGCCGGGCCCGCCGCCGAGGACTGCGACGTCACATTCCACGAGTCCGGATCCTACTCACGACGATCGGTCTCAGAGATCCGCACGCATGACGACCGCGCCGTCGTCCTCGCGCACCCGCTCGAAGCCGTAGCTCTCGTAGAGGCCGACCGCCGGATTGTCCTTCGCCACGCTGAGGCTGATCGCGCGGAAGCCATCCTTGCGGGCGAAGTCGAGCAGGCCCGACAGGAGCTCGTGGCCGTACCCACGGCCGCGGCGGCTCGGGACGACGGCGATCGCGAGCTCCGGCGTCTGCTCGTCGACGAAGCCGAAGCCGGCGTCCTCTGGCTTGAAGAGGCGATACCAGGCGGCGCCCACCGGCACGAACTCGTCGAAGACGATCAGCGAGCGGTCGCCGGGCCTCCCCCAGGCGTTCACGTAGCGGGTCAAGGGCGGCTCTTTGTCGCCGACCGGCGTCCGCCAGTAGAAGGCGTGGCGGAGCATGTCGCGCAGGAAGGGAACATCACGCGCGCCGCCGGGCCTGATCATCGCGACTCCGCGACGTCCTCCGCGAACTGGATCCGGTTTCCGTCGGGGTCGAAGACGTCGAGCAGCCGCATCTCGCCGTGGAGCTCGAACACGGTGCCGACCTCCACCCCCTCCCCCCGCAGGCGATCGGCCTCGGCCTTGACGTCCTCGACGTCGACCGTGGCGACGCCGACCTCCTCGTCGGGCTCCCCCTCGGCGATCGCGATCTCCATCCCGCCGCGCTCGAGCTTCGCCCAGCGCGCCTCGTCGTCCACGTACTTCTCGGCGAAGCCGAGCTTCTCCGTGTAGAACGACCGCCCCGCCTCGAGGTCGCGCACCCGGTACCAGACGTTCATCTGGGGCTAGAGCATAAGGCCGGGCTCCTCCAGGTAGGCCTTCGCCGTCCGGAGGAAGTCGGCGGCCGTCGCCCCGTCGAGCGAGCGGTGATCGCACGTCAACGTCAGCGTCATCAGCGGGCGGGCCTCGAAGCCGTCCTCGGTGGGAACGGCTTTCCGCTCGATCGCGCCGACCGCGAGGATCGCCGCCTGCGGCGGGTTGAGCACGGCCACGAACTGCTCGACGCCGTACATGCCGAGGTTGGAGATGGTGAATGTGCCGCCCTCGAGGTCGTTCTGCTTCAGCTTGCCGTCGCGCGCGCGAGAGACGATGTCGGCGCGCGCGGCGGCCAGCGCGGCGATCGTCTTGCGGTCGGCCTGCTGGACGACCGGCACGACGAGGCCGTCCGGGATCGCCACGGCGATGCCGATGTTCGCGCTCGGATGGAGCTCGATCGCGTCCTCGGCCCAGGTCGCGTTGACGGCCCTGTGCCGCATCAGAGCTGCGGCGCAGGCCTTGGTCAGGATGTCGGTGACGGTCGGCTTCGGCTCGCCCTCCTGGACGCGCTCGACGAGGCGGTCGTGCAGCTCCTGGGCCCGTGTCATGTCGGCCGACATCCCGATCTGGAACACCGGCGCCTGCCAGGCCTCCGTGAGGCGGCGGGCGATCGTTTTGCGAACCGAGGTGAGCGGCACCCGCTCGACCTCGCCCGGCGGAGCCGCGGCGGGCGCTGCGGTGGTCGGGCCCGCGGCCGCCGCACGTTCCACGTCCTCGGCGACGACCCGGCCCTCTGGGCCCGTCCCCCGCAGCGAGCCGAGCTCGATCCCCCGCTCGCGCGCGATCCGTCTCGCGAGCGGGGACGCTTTGATCCGCTCGCCGGCGCCGTTGCCCCCGCTCGGCTCGCGGATCGCGGTGACCTGCTCGGACACCGAGGCCTCGCGGCCTCGCTCGCGCTCGGCCTCTCGCTCCTCCCCGGGCGAGCCCTCCTCTTGGGGTGCCTCTTCGACCTCCTGGGCCGCCTCGCCCTCCTCGATCTCGGGCGCCTCCTCGCCCTGCTCGCCGATGACCGCAATCGTCTGCCCGACGGGCACCTCACCCTCGGCGACGGCGATCTTCAGCAGGACGCCCGATGCCTCGGCCTCGACCTCTTGCGTGACCTTGTCCGTGTCGAGCTCGTAGAGCGGCTCGCCTTTCTCGACCGAGTCGCCTTCGGACTTGAGCCACTTGACGATCGTCCCGGACTCCATGCCCTGCCCAAGGCGCGGCAACTTGACCTCGCTAGCCATCCCTCACCTCGCCGCGTCTCCCCGGCCGGGGTCTGACCCCAGACGGGGCGGTTTTCGGCAGGCGTGGAACGCGGTTGGGACGAGAGCGCCGCCTTCCCACCGCGTGCCGGGCCGTTGCGGCCACGGCCGGGGTCTGACCCCGGACATGCCGCTACGGGGCACGGCCGACGGTGGTCATAGTCGCTTCGAGCACGTCCTTGGCGTGCGGGACGACGTACTCCTCCATCACGGGCGCGAACGGGAGCGGCGCGAACCTGGCGCCGACGCGCTCGACCGGCGCGTCAAGCCAGTCGAACGCCTGGTGCTGGACGATCGCGGCGATCTCGGCGCCGAACCCCATCCGCGTGACGGCCTCGTGCGCGACGACGCACCGGTTCGTCTTCTTGACCGAGCCGATGAGCGTCTCCTCGTCCAGCGGCTGGAGCGTCCGCGGGTCGACGACCTCGACCGAGACGCCCTGCTTCTCCGCCTCCTCGGCCGCGGCGAGCGACTCGTGCACAAGCCGCCCCGTGGCCACGACCGTCACGTCCTCGCCCTCGCGGTGCACCCGCGCCTGGCCGAGGGGGATCGGCTCGAGCTCGTCCGGCACGTCCTCCTTGAGGCCGTAGAGCGTGCGGTGCTCGAAGAAGATGACGGGGTTGTCGTCGTAGATCGCGGACCAGAGCAGCCCGCGCACGTCGGTCGGCGTGGAGGCGAACACGACCTTCAGCCCCGGCACGTGCACGAACCACGCCTCGACCTGCTGCGCGTGCTGCGCCCCCGGCGACCAGCCCGCGCCGCCCTGGGTGCGCAGGGTCAGCGGCACCTTCAGCTGCCCACCCGACATGTAGCGGTGCTTCGCCGCCTGGTTGACGATCTGCTCCATCGAGATCGTCAGGAAGTCCTCGTACATCACCTCGACGACCGGCCGCATCCCCTGTATGGCGGCGCCGATGCCGGTGCCGACGATCGCCATCTCCGAGATCGGCGTGTTGCGGACGCGTTCGGGCCCGAACTCGTCGAGCATGCCCTGGGTCACACCCATCGAGCCGCCCATCTCGGCGATGTCCTCGCCCATGATGAAGACGTCCTCGTCCTTGCGCATAGCCTGCGCGAGCGCGTCGCGGACGGCCTCGCGGTAGGAGAGCTCAGGCATAGATGTTCTTGAGGGCGTCCTCGGGCTTCGGGTCGGTGCCGCTCTTCGCGAAGTCGACAGAAGCGTCGACCAGCTCCTGCACCTCCTGGTCGACCGACTCGAACTCCTCGTCCGACAGGCCGAGCCGCTCGCGGAGCAGCTCGATCGGATCCGCCGTCTCCTGAAGTCGGTGGAGCTCGTCCTTGTCGCGGTAGATCTGCGGGTCGCCGATGTAGTGGCCGACGAGCCGCTGTGTCTCGACATGCAGGAAGACCGGCCCCTTGCCGTCGCGCGCGTGCTTGACGGCGCGCGCCGCCGCCTTGTGCACGGCCTCGACGTCCTGGCCGTCGACCTTCATCGACTTCATCCCATAGGCCTCCGCGCGCTTGCTGAGATCGCGGATCGGCGAATGCTGCGATTCGGGCGTCGACTCGGCCCAGTGGTTGTCCTCGAGCACGAAGACGGCGGGGACGTTCCAGAGCTGCGCGAGGTTGAGCGACTCGTGGAAGGTGCCGATGTTCGTCGCCCCGTCGCCGAAGAACGCGACGGAGACGCGCGGCTCGTCGCGAAACTTGAACGCGAGCGCGGCCCCGACGATCGCCGGCAGGCCGCCGCCGACGACGGCGTTCGCGCCGAGGTTCCCGTGCTCGACGTCGTAGAGGTGCATCGAGCCGCCGTAGCCGTGCGAGCACCCCTCGAGCTTCCCGTAGAGCTCCGCCATCAGCTCGTTGGGATGCGTCCCTTTCGCGAGCGTGTGGCCGTGGGCGCGGTGCGTCGAGGCGATCACGTCGCCGTCTCCGAGCGCGCGGCAGACGCCCACCGCGACCGCCTCCTGGCCGATCGCCACGTGCAGGAACCCGGGCAGCTCGCCGGCGCGGAACCGCTCCTCGACCTTCTCCTCGAAGCGCCTGATCAGGAGCATCTCGCGGAAGAACTCGCGCAGGGTCTCCTCCGAGACCCCGCGGCGCTGCTCGACTTTCGCCACGGGCGTGATAGTACGCTGCGCGTCGTGGCGCTCGTCGCACAATTTCGCGAGATCGAGGCGGGGTTGCCGGAGGACTGGGAGGCGGCCCAGCTGCGCCTGAACGTCCCGGACGAGGCCGACGGAGCGCGCGCCGCCGCGTTGCTGGGCCCGCTCAACCCGGGCCGGCGCGGCAAGGTGATCCACTTTCTCTGCGTCCGCCGGGCCGCGCTCGCGAACCCGGAGCGCGTTCGCGCGCTGCTCGCCCGCATCGACCGCGAGCGCATCGACGCCACGGTCGAGCTCGTGAACGTTCACCAGGAGGACGCCGCCGCGATCGGGGAGAAGCCCCGGCTCGCCGCGGCCTGGGACGCCGCGGTCGCCACGCTGCCGCCGGACTGGAGCGACCTCTTCGCGGAGGTCGAGGTGACCTCGAGCGACTACATCGAGCCCGGGGCGCTTCGGCTCAGCCCGCTGAACCCGACCCGGCCGGGGAGCCGGCCGCTCTTCCGTTTCCGGGTGGCCCGGAAGTCAGGCTACGGGGCCTGGCCGGCAATGGCGCGACGCTGCCTCGAGCGGCTGGACGAAGCCGGCATCGACGGCGAGCTGCGCATCCTCAACGTGCTCTCCGGCACGCAGCCGATCAACACGCAGGGGCCCGTCCTCTCGCCGCTGGGCGAGCTCAAGTGATGGCCGATCCCGTCTCGTGGCTGATGGTGGAGCGCGGCTGGTCGGTCGTGGACTCGCAGGGCGAAGAGGTGGGCAAGGTCGAGGAGACGGTGGGCGACGAGAACCGCGACATCTTCAGCGGGATCACATTCTCGAGCGGCCTCTTCGCCCGCGGCCGATTCGCCCCCGCCGAGCAGGTCGCGGAGATCACGGAGGGCACCGTCGCGCTGGCGCTCGGCAAAGACGAGGTCGAGCGGCTGCCGGAGTACCACGAGCCGCCGCCTCACGAGCGGATCCTCCCCGAGTAGCGGCGAATCACTCGAGAGCGGCGGCCAGCTCCGCGACGACCGCTCGGGCCTCCGAGGCGTCACGGGTGACGACGAGGCAGGTGTCGTCGCCGGCGAGCGTCCCGACGACCTTGCGGTGGTCGACCCGGTCGAGTGCGCGGGCGATCGCGGGCGCCGAGCCGAGCTCGGACTGGATGACGACGATGTTCTGCGCGGCGACGACCGAGCGCCCGAACTGGCCGAGGACGGCGCCGAGCGTCTCCCGCGGATCGCTCAGCCTCGTCCGCTCTGGCGCGACGTAGCGGGGTCGGCCGAGCACGTCCCGCATCTTCTCGAGCCCGAGCTCGCGGACGTCCCGCGAGATCGTCGCCTGGGTGACCTCGCAGCCGGCGGCCTTCAGCGCTGCCTGCAGCTCGTTCTGACTGCCGACACGCCGCCGGGCCACGAGGCTGGCGATCAAGCGCTGCCGGTCCGGCTTGGCGAGCTGCCGTCCGTTCTGCATAAAGCGAGCATACTTATCCAAGGTTTGAGCCAGCCGAGCCCCGGCAAGCAACCGAGCATGCTCCGCAAGATCCTCTGGTCGGGCCTCTTCGCCGGCGCCGCCGCGCTGACCGCCATGGCGTCGCAGCGGGTCGCGGAGCTCGTCTGGCGACGGACGACCGGGGAACGGCCCCCGAAGGAGAAATGAGCAAGGGCGACCTGTTGATCGAACGCGGCGCGAGCCGTCTCGAGGAGTTGTCGCGCAAGGCCGCCGCCAAGGGCGGAATCAGTGCGAAGATCGCAGACGAATTGGCCGAAGACGCCGAATTTCTCCGCCGGCTGAAGCCGAGCCTGATCCGGGCGCGGGCGAAGGGTCGGGCGCCCCGCAACGAGGAGCCGGCGACGCGTCCGGCGGCGCCGACGGCGCCTCAGATCGCGGACGCGCGCCCCAAGAAACCGAAGCCCAAGAAGCCGAGGGGCAAGGGCGGCGGCCCCAACCCGTTCCTCGTCGCCGGCATCGCCCTGGCCGCCGGGATCGCACTCGCCAAGGTCATCGACTGGAGGAGCCATGCCCATCCGCGAGACTGAGCACAACGCGGGCCTCGGCGAGGCCACGAAGCAGGTCGCGGAGCACGCAAGCGCGCTCGCCCGGCTCGAGATGGAGCTCGCCGGGCTCGAGCTCAAGAAGAAGGTGGCGTCGCTCGGGGTCGGCATCGGCCTCGGCGTCGGCGCCGCGATCTTCGCGCTCTTCATGCTCGGCTTCGCCTTCGCAACAATCGCCGCCGCGCTCGCGACCACGCTCTCGACCTGGCTCGCCCTGCTGATCACGACGCTGATCCTGCTCGGCATCGCCGCAGTGCTCGGCGCCTTCGCCGCTGTCAAGATCAGGAAGGGAACCCCACCCGTACCGGAGCAGGCGATCGAAGAGGCAAAGCGAACGTCGGAGGCGCTGAAGAGCAATGGCTCCCCGTAACGGACGAACGGCGGCCGACGTGCGCCGCGACATCGAGCTCGAACGCGAGCAGCTGGCGGGCGCGGTCGACGACCTGCGCGCGGGGATCGGCAACGTGGCGGACATCGGCGGCAAGCTTCGCTCGAATTTGCCGGTCGTCGCCGCGGGCGCCCTCGGCGCCGGCTTCTTCCTCGCGGGCGGGGTCGGCGCGACGATGAGGCTGTTCGCGCGGCGCGGACGCGAAGGGACGACGAAGGCGAAGCTCGGCCCGTTCTCCCTTGTCGACCGCGACGACTGACACCGGCGCGGCTCCACGCGGACCGCTCCGCCTGCGCGGCCGCGAGTGGCTCGACGTCTTCAAGCGGGCCGGCAAGCAGTTCGTTGAGGACGACGGCATGGGTCTCTCGCAGCAGATGGCCTTCAGCGCGCTGCTGGCTTTCCTGCCGACGGTGATCCTGCTGATCGGGCTCCTCGGCCTGTTCGGCAACGGCGCCTTCAACTCGCTCGAGAACTTCGTGGGGACGGTCGCGCCGCAGGCCGTGCTCGACATGATCGACCTCGCCCGGAAGGACGCGGCGGAGAACAGGTCTGGCTCGGCGATCGCCTTCGTCGTCGGCGTCTTCGCCGCGCTGTGGACGGCGAGCGGCGGCATGAGCGCGGTGATCAAAGCGGTCAACCGCGCGTACGACAGACTCGAGACGCGCCCGTTCTGGAAGGTGCGCCTGATCGCGCTCCTACTCGTGGCCGCGACCGGGATCGTGCTCGCGGGGATGTTCCTGCTGATCGTCTTCGGCGGGTCGCTCGGCGACGCGATCGCTCAGAAGACGCCGCTCGGAGACAGCTTCCAGACGTTCTGGAACATCGCCCGCTGGCCCGTCGCGTTCACGGCGGTGCTGCTCTTCTTCGCCCTCGTCTACTACCTCGCCCCGAACAAGCATCAGCGCGACTGGAAGTGGGTGACGCCGGGCTCGGTCGTCGGCGCGATCCTCTGGCTCGTGCTCTCGGGCCTCTTCGCCCTCTACACGAGCTTCTCGGATTCGTACGCACGCACCTACGGCTCCATCGCCGGCGCGATCATCCTGCTGCTGTGGCTGAACTACTCGGCCTGGGCGATCGTGTTCGGAGCCGAGCTCAACGCCGAGCTCGACCGCCAGGCCGACATCCACGCCGCCGGCGGCCCGAATGCCGGGCTCACGGAGCCCGGCAAACGGTTCCGCTGACGAGCCTCAGCTGGAGGCGATGACCGAGAAGCTGCCGCGGAGCTTCTTCGGGTGCGCGTCGGAGCGGTACTTCACCGGGCCGCTCCGGAAGGTGACGTTCCAGACAACCGTCATCTTCGACTTCACGCGCGTTTTCCGGTTGACCCCGCCGCCGATCAGATGGAAGTTGTCCGCCCTCGTCAGGTCGCGGACGGTGATGCGGTACTTGCCGGCCTTGAGCCGCTTGACCTTGGCGCCCGAGGTGGTCGTCAGCGAGATCGTGCGCCTCGGGCCCACGCGGGCGTTGAGCTTCTTCGGCTTCGGCGGCGTCACGACGACGCCGGACGTGAACGACCCGCGCATCGTGAGCGGATGCGCGTCGCAGACGTAACGATAGGCGCCGTTGCCGAAGGTGACGGTCCAGGTGGTGGTGGTCGTCGTGCCCTCGATGTCGGTCGACTGGTCGACCCCCGGCCCACTGAGATGGAAGTTGTGGGTCGTCGAGTAGTCGCGGACGTTGATCGTGTACGTCCCGGGATCGACCTGCGACACCTTGTTGCCGTTCGCATCCTGGAAGGTGATGCGGAACGCCTCCGGTGTCGACGGGTCGCCGACCGTGGCGACGAGCGGCTGCGGCGGCGCGGTCGAGCCTGCGCCGACAGCTCCGGGAACGACCAGCCCGAGTCCCGCCACCGCGGCGACGAGCAAGAGACGGACGTGGTTCACTGAAATCTCCTTTGCAGGTGAGTGTTAGTCACGCTTCCTCCATACGCGGAAGCAGATCCCCTGGTTTGTAAAACGAGCCGGGGCAACGCTTGTTAGGCCGGACGGGGGTGCGCGTTCTAGACTCGCGCTGTGCGATTGCACCACAACCAGAAGGAAGACCTGATCCGAAAGGTTCCGCTTTTCTCACGTTGCTCGGGTGGCGAGATCCGGGAGATCGCCAAGCTCGCGGACGAGATCGACCTCAAGGAAAGCAAGGAGATGACGCGCGAGGGCTCAGCCGGACGCGAGTTCTTCGTGATCCTCGAGGGCACCGCGGACGTGACGAAGGCCGGCGAGAAGGTGAACACGCTCGGCCCGGGCGACTTCTTCGGCGAGATCGCGCTCGTCTCGCACGAGCCGCGCACGGCGACGGTCACCGCCACTTCGCCCGTGCGGGCGCTGGTCGTCACAGACCGCTCGTTCCGGCGGCTGCTCGAAGACTCGCCCTCGATCAAGACGAACGTCATGGAGGCGATGGCCGAGCGCCTCGCCCCCGAGACGCTCTAGCCGCTTCTCAGCTCCGCACCGAACCGCTGCGCCAGGGTGGCGGCGATCCGCTCGCGCAGGCTCGCAGCGTCCTTGTCGGAGAGCGTCCGTTCGGGTGACTGGAACGCGGCGCGGAAGGCGATCGACTTCTTGCCGTCGCCGACCTGCTCGCCGCGATAGACGTCGAACACGTGGAGCTCGCGAAGCTCGGGCCCGGCTGACTCCCGCGCGGCGTCGACGAGCTCCTGGGCGGCGACCGACTCCGGAACGGTGAAGGCGAGATCCTGCAGCACGGCCGGGTAGGTGATGACGTCCTCGTAGACGAGTCGGTCAGGAACGCCGCCGAGCAGCTCGTCGAGGTCGAGCTCGAACGCGCCCCACGCTCCCTCGAGCTGGGTCGGGTGGAGCTCGCCGACAACCCCACCTCCGACGGTCGCCGTCTTGCCGGGATGCAAGAGCGCCTGCTCGCCGCGCTCGAACCGCGGCTCGAGCTTGAGCGCCGCGTGAAGGCTCTCGAGAATCCCCTTCGCGCGCTCGAAGCCGCCGGAGACGATGCCGCCGACGTGCCAACGCTCGCGCGGGCGAGGGTCAGCGGGCGGGAGGTAGACGCGGGCGATCTCGAACAGGCCGATCTCCTCGTGCCCGGCAACCGCCTGGTTGCGCCGCGCGGCCTCGATCAAGCTCGGCAGCAGCGCCGTTCGCAACACGGCCTGCTCGGCGGACAGCCGCTCGGGGAGGCGGATCGCATTCGGATCCGGGTCGCCCGGCACGAGGCTGGAGGTGTACGCCTCGGAGAGGCCGGCGCCGACGAGCACGTCCTCGACCACGCGCCGGAGCCGCTGCAGCTTGCTCAGGCGGCCGAACATCGCGCGCCGCCTCGGCAGCGTGAATGGGACGTCGTCGAGGCGGAAGCGTCCAACCTCTTCCACGAGGTCGACCTCGCGGGTGACGTCCCGGGCGCGCCAGGTCGGGACGGTGACCTCGAAGCTCCTGCCCACGTCGAAGCCGAGGCGCGTCAGGGTGTCGCGCTGCTCGTCCTCGGGAATCGCGAGGCCGAGCAACTCGTCGGCCCTCTGGGGTCGGAACTGGATTCGCGGCCGCTCGGGCAGGTCCGCCTTCACGTCGATCTCGCCGGCCCAGGTGCCGCCCGTGAGCTCGACGATCAGCCGCGTCGCGAGCACGGCAGCGGGCTCGGCAAGGTACGGGTCGACTCCCTTCTCCCAGCGGTTCGAGCCGTCGGTGCGCAGGCCGAGCCGCTCCGAGCTGCGCAGGATCGAGACGGGTTCGAAGTTCGCCGCTTCGAGCAGAACATCGGTCGTCTGCTCGTCGACCTCGCTGTTCGCGGAGCCCATGATCCCGGCGATCGCGACAGGCTTCTCGGCGTCCGCGATGGCCAGGTCGCGCTCGTCGAGCCGGCGCTCGACGCCGTCGAGCGTCACGACCGTCTCCCCCTGGCGGGCGCGGCGAACGACGAGTCGGCCGCCGGCCAGCTTCCGTTGATCGAACGCGTGCAACGGGTTCCCAAGGGCGTGCATGACGTAGTTCGTCACGTCGACGACGTTCGAGATCGGGCGCATCCCGGCAGCGACGAGCCGTGCCTTCAGCCACGCTGGCGATGGCCCGATGCGAACCCCGCGGAAGAGCCGGCCGATGTACCGCGGGCAACCCACGGCGTCCTCGACGGCCACCGGGACCTGTTCGTTTCCGGCACGGCCGGGGTCTGACCCCGGCCATGGCTCGAGCGGCAGGCCGTAGAGGGTCGCGACCTCTCGGGCCACGCCGTACACGGCCAGCAGGTCCGGCCGGTTGGGCGTCGTCTCGAGCTCTATCACCGTCTCGGCCAGGGGCAGCACGTCGGCGAGCGGGGTGCCCGGCTCGGGCCCGTCGTCGAGGACGAGGATCCCGCTGTGATCCTGGCCGAGCTCGAGCTCCCGCTCCGAGAGGATCATCCCGTTCGAGACCTCGCCTCGGAGATTTGCCTGCTCGAGCGTCTGCCCGTCCGGCAGCACGGCGCCGGGAAGCGCGACCGCGACGGTCGCGCCGGCGCCGAAGTTCCACGCGCCGCAGACGATCTGGCGCGGCTCGCCTTCCCCCACGTCTACCTGACACAGCTGCAGCCGGTCGGCATTCGGGTGCTTGCCCGCCTCGAGCACGCGCCCGACGCGGTAGAGGCCGAGGTTGCCGTCGTCGTCGGCGACGCCGCGGTGGATGATCCGCTCGACCCCCGCGACGGACGTGTTGATCCGCTCCGCCAACTCCTCCAGCGGAACATCGACCGCGACGTACTCGCGGAGCCAGCTCATCGGGACGAGCATCAGAACTGCCTCAGGAAGCGGAGGTCGTTCTCCCAGAACATCCGCAGATCGGGCACCCCGTGGCGGAGCATCGCGATCCGCTCGAGCCCGAGGCCGAACGCGAACCCCGAAACCTCCTCGGGGTCGTAGCCGACGTTTTGCAGGACGTTCGGGTCGACGACCCCGGAGCCTCCCATCTCGATCCAGCCCGACTGCTTGCAGACGCGACAGCCTTCGCCGCCGCAGAGGAAGCAGGAAACGGCCGTCTGCAGGGACGGCTCCGTGAAGGGGAAGAAGTCGGTCCCGAAGCGAACCTCGCGCTCCTCCCCGAAGAGCGCGCGCGCGAGATGCAGCAAGGTGCCTTTCAGGTCGGCCAGCGTGATCCCGCGGTCGATGGCGAGGCCTTCGACCTGGTGAAAGATCGGGAAGTGCGTGGGGTCGACCGTGTCGCGTCGATAGACACGGCCGAGCGAGACCATGTAGACCGGCGGCTCCGTCGCCTCCATGACGCGGATCTGCGACGGGGACGTCTCCGTTCGCAGCACGATGTCCCCGTTCAGGTAGAGGGTGTGGAGCGGCGACCGCGTCACGTGGGTCGGGCCCATGTTCAGCGCGTCGAAGAGGTGCCACGAGTCCTCGACCTCGTCGCCGTCGACCACCTGGTAGCCGAGGCCGAGGAAGATGTCCTCCACCTCGCGGCGGATCTGCGTGATCAGGTGCAGCTGGCCCCGCTGGACGGCGGTGCCGGGGAGCGTCACGTCGTGCTGCTCGGCGGTGAGCGCGCGGTCGATCTCCCGGCTCCGGAGGGCCGTCTCGCGCTCCGAGACGGCGGTTTCGATCGCCTCGCGCGCGGCGTTCAGCGCCATGCCGCTCTCGCGGTCCCGGACCTCGCGCAAGGCCTGCTTCAGCTGGCTCTTTCGGCCCAGGAAACGGACGCGGGCGGCGTCGAGCTCGGCCGTCGTGCCGGCCCGCCCGATTTGCTCCAGAGCCTCCTTTTCAAGCGCCTTTGCGTCCATCGACCGACTGTACCATCGGCCTCCTTGAGTACTTACGACGCGATCGCGCGGCTATACGACCCGTGGAGCAGGAGTGTCACCGAGGACGTCGCCTTCTACGTCGGGGAGGCGGTGAGCGCGAAGCCGCCGGTCGTCGAGCTCGGCGTCGGGACCGGGCGGATCGCGGTTCCGATCGCCGCGGAGGGGGTGCGCGTGATCGGGGTCGATTCGTCTCCCGGCATGCTCGAGGTCGCGCGCGAGCGCGCCCAGCTGGCCGGGGTCTCGGAGCTCGTGGAGCTGCATCTCGGCGACCTGCGGGCGCCGCCGGTGGCGGGGCCCGTCGAGCTCGTGCTGTGCCCCTTCCGCTCCTACCTCCACCTCCACACGGACGACGAGCGGCTGCAGGCCCTCGGCGCGGCCCGCGAGCTGCTCGTCCCCGGCGGCCGCCTGATCTTCGACGTCTTCCGCCCGGGCCCCGACGACATCGCGGAGACCCACGGCCGCTGGCTCGAGCGCGAGCCGCAGATCTTCGAGCGCGCACAGTGGGACACGGACGCGCGGACGCTGACCCTGTCAGTCCGGGGCCCCAGCGGCGAGACGACGATGGCGCTCGCCTGGCTCTCGCACCGCGAGTGGCGGGCGCTCATCGAGCGTGCCGGCTTCGAGGTCAACGCCCTCTACGGCTGGTTCGACCGCCGCCCCTACTCGGGCGGCGAAGACATGGTCTGGCTCGCCAGGCGCCCGCCCTGACGGACGTGTCGGGGGTCAGACCCCGGACACGCCTCGAAGTGCCCGCCCGCCGGGCGGTGAGCCACCCGTGATCCGGCGCGCGGGTCGGAGCCGTGTTCCCTCGGGACCGGACCGGGGTCAGACCCCCGACATGGCCCGGCGGGGCGTGGCTAGAGGAGCGTCACCTCGTCGCCGACGGCGACTTCGCCGCTCTCGACGACCGTCGCGAGCATGCCTCGCTTGCCCTGGAGCTCGGCTCGCAGGCCCTGGCGCAGCTCGTCCATGCGGTGGCACGGATCGCAGACCATCGTGATCTCGAACTCGGCCTCACCCGCCCGCACGCGCTGCCCGACCGGCCACTGCTCGACGTCGGTGCCCTCGATCGTCAGGTTCTCGCGGATCGCGCCGGGCTCGACGCCGACCGAGTCGAGATGTTCCTTCGAGACGAACAGCACCTCGCGCTTCGGCGGGTTCGCGTGGGCGCAGCCCTCCAGCCCCTGGCCCGCGATCGCCCGGCGCCGCTCGTGCGGCTCCGCGCGTGCGCTCTTGCGGCCCGGTGACGTGAAGATGTTGGCGACCACTGCCATCAACGGCGAGTCTACCCACGCCGTCGGGCCCACTCGTAGAGCGCGATCGCTCCCACCGCCGCGACGTTCAGCGACTCGGCCGGGCCCGGCGTCACGATCGTCGCGCGCTCGTCGCACGACTCCAACACGGCGGCAGGCAGCCCCTCGCGCTCGGCGCCGAGGACGAACACCGTCTTTTCGGCCAGCTCGAGCTCACCCAGCGGTCGGCCGCCGTGGGCGACGAGCGCGACCCGCCTGCCGGAAGCGGAGCCGAGCGGAACGCGGAAGAGCGCGCCGACAGAGGCACGGAGCGCTTTCGGCCCCGTCGGGTCGGCGCAGCCCTCGGACAGCTCGACCCCCGCCCCGAACGCGTCCGCGGTGCGGATCAGCGTCCCGACGTTCCCCGGATCGCCCACGCGCCACAGCGCCAGCGCGACCGGTCGCGCGGAGAACGCCGGCAGGTCCTCGCGGCGAAAGATGCCGATCACGCGCGCCGGATGCGGCAGCGAGGACACCCCGGCCAGCAACTCCGGCGTCACGGTCTCCCCCGCGACCAGGACCTCCACCGGCTCCAACCCGGCCGCCGTAGCCGCGTCCACGAGATCCTCGCCCTCGGCGACGAACAGGCCGAGCTTGTCGCGCTGTCGCGCTGAGGCGAGCTTGCGCACGAGCTTCAGCGTCGCGTTCCGCTCAGAGGTGATCATGCGACCCACTCGAGCCACGACCCGTGCCAGTCCGCGTAGCCGAGCACGGAGCGGCTCCCGTCCGGCCAGAGCCTGGCCTTCAGCGCCCACTCCTGGTGGGAGCGCTCCGACTCGCCGCCGGAGACCCAGGCCAACGGCGCCTCCCTGGCGGCGGCGGCCAGCGCCTCGTGAACACGGGTCCGATCCGCCTCGGGCAGGTAACCGAGCACGGCCGTTTGCCAGACGATCGTCAGCGCGTCATCGCCCCGCGTCTCGAGAACCCGCGGCAGCTCGTCCGCGATATCGCCCCGCACGAGCCACGGCGGGTCTTCGCGCAACGTCGAGATCGCGCGGTCGAGCAGCTCGAGCCGGTGTTGCTGATCCGGCCAGACGAAGGACCTCAAAAGCAGCGCGCCGTCGTCGGTGGTGACATCGACCGGCGCGACGTCAATGCCGATTCGACTGCGAACGCTCGGGCGCTGCGCGAGCAGGCCGGCGGGAATCGGACGCCGTTCCTCGCCGCGGAGCACGAGCGAGGCGTCGGCTGGGCCCCACGCGCCCGCGTCGTACGCGTAGGCGTAGCGATCCCAGAGGAGGTTCAGGCCCGCGCTCGGCCCCAACTCGACGAGGTCGAGCAGGTCGTTGCCGCTCCGCCGTGCGAGCTCGAGGAAGCAGGGCAGCAGCACCCAGCAGCGCTGGACCTCGTTCGTCTGGACGGCCCGTTCCGCGACGGCGTGCTCGAGAAAGTCGGCGTGCTCGTCGAGCGCTGCGTCGACCTCCGACCACGAGGCCTGGTCGGTCAGGACGAGCGCGTGCAGTGCCCCGAGCAGCCGGAGCGGCGCATCCCAGGCGGGCTCGGGCCCGACGATCCGCTCGACCCGCGCGTCGTCGGCGAACCTCCGGCAGAGGTCCGCGTACAGCGGCGAGCGTGGCGCCGCGGATTCGGCCTGGGCGAGGAAGACCTCGCGGAACGCGGTGCTCAGTTCGAGAGCGCCGTCTTCGCCTGTTCTGCGATCGCGGCGAAGGCCTCCGGGTCGGACACCGCGAGATCGGCCAGCACCTTGCGGTCGAGCGTGATGTCGGCCTTCCGGCAGCCGCTGATGAACTGGTTGTAGGAAAGCCCGTTCTGCCGAGCCGCGGCGTTGATCCGCAGGATCCAGAGCCGCCGGAACTGCCGCTTGCGGGCCTTCCGGTCGCGGTAGGCATACGCGAGCGAGTGCTCGAGCTGCTCCTTGGCGTTGCGGTAGCTGGAGTGCTTCAGCCCCCAGTAGCCGCGAGCTTCCTTCAGGACCTTGCGGCGCTTCTTGCGCGCGTGAACGGATCGCTTGACGCGGGGCATCTACTTCAGCCCCAGGAGCTTCTTGACCGCCTTGACGTTCGTGTGGTCGAGCGGCGTGTCCTTGCGGAAGCTGCGCTTGCGCTTAGCCGACTTCTTCTCGAGCAGATGGCTCTGCATCGCCCGCCGGCGCATCAGCTTGCCCGTTCCGGTCACCTTGAACCGCTTCTTCGCGGCGCTCTGTCTTTTCATCTTCGGCATCGTGCTTCGTCACTCCCGCGTTCTTCGTCGGGCCGAGCAGCATCGTCATGTTCCGGCCGTCGAGGAGCGGCTGCTGCTCCACCTGGCCGATCTCCTTGACGTCCTCGGCCAGCCGGGTCAGCAGGTCACGCCCGCGCTCCGGGTGAGAGGTCTCCCGCCCCCGGAACATGATCGTCACCTTGACCTTCGCGCGCTGGTTGAGGAACCGCTCGACGTGGCCCTTCTTGGTGTTGTAGTCGTGGATCCCGATCTTCGGCCTGAACTTGATCTCCTTGACGTTGACCTGCAGCTGGTGCTTTCGCGCGAGCTTGGCCTTCTGCTCCTGCTCGTAGCGGTACTTCCCGTAGTCCATGATCCGCGCGACCGGCGGATCGGCCTGCGCGGCGACGACGACGAGGTCGAGGTCACGATCGCGCGCCACTTCGAGCGCCTCGTCTTTCGTCTTGATCCCCAGCTGCTCTCCGTCGTCGCTGATCAGCCGTACCCGCGCCGCGCGAATGTTCTCGTTCAGCGCCTCGTTGCGGGGCGGCCGCGGCGGGTCGGGCGTAAACCTTCGCCGGGGCCTCAAGAACTTCTCACCAAGCTGCTAGCTCCTCCTTTTGAAACGACAAGACCGCTGTATGCAGCGGCCCGTTCGTCCTCGTCATTCCGACTCGGTTGAACCCTCACGGAGCTCGCGGCTCGGAGGGTGAGGAACGGGTCCGCTCCTACTTTTCAGGCCGCAAGCGTAGCAAGGTCGCGCAGGAGCTCGTCCAGGCTTTTCGTCGACTGGGCACCGTGCCGCTCGCGGACCGCCAGCGAGCCCTCGGACTCGCGGTCGCCGTAGACGATCACGTACGGCACCTTCTCGAGCTCGGCGTCGCGGATTCGCTTGCCGACCGTTTCGTCCCGCTCGTCGACCGAAGCCCGGAACCCCGCGTCACGGAGCTTCCGGACGAGCGCCGCCGCCGCCTCGCGGTGGTCGCTCCCGACCGGCAGCACCAGGATCTGCACGGGCGCCAGCCAGAATGGGAACTCGCCGCCGTAGTGCTCGATCAGGATCCCGATGAACCGCTCGGCCGAGCCGAGCAGCGCCCGGTGGATCACGTACGGCCTGTGCTCGTGGTTGTCGGCTCCCATGTAGCTGAGCCCGAACCGCGCGGGCATCTGGGAGTCCAGCTGGATCGTCCCCATCTGCCACGACCGGCCGAGGACGTCCGTCATGTGGAGATCGATCTTCGGCCCGTAGAAGGCGCCGTCGCCCTCGCTGACCTCGTAGTCGATGCTCCTGCGGTCGAGCGCGCTCCGGAGCGCGTTCTCCGTGAAGTCCCATTCCTCGTCGGTGCCGAGCTTCTTCTCCGGCCGCGTCGACAGCTCGAACCGCGCTTCCATTCCAAAGAGGTCGTAGAGGAACGAGGCGTAGTCGAGGCAGGCGAAGATCTCGTCTTCGATCTGCTCGGGCGCGCAGAAGATGTGCGCGTCGTCCTGGGTGATGTGCTTGACGCGGAGGAGGCCGTGGAGCGTGCCGCCGCGCTCGTCCCGATGCAGCGTCGACGCCTCCGCGAACCGCATCGGCAGCTCGCGGTAGCTGCGCAGCTGGCTGCCGAAGAGCAGCATGTGTCCCGGACAGTTCATGGGCTTCAGCGCGAGCCGTTTCTCGTCCTCGTGCTGGTCGACGAAGAACATGTTGTCCTCGTAGTTCTGGTAGTGGCCCGAGGTGACGTACGTATCGATGTCGTAGAGGAGCGGCGTCTTGACCTCGAGGTAGTCGCGCCGGGCGTTCTCGCTGCGGCGCAGATCCTCGAGCGCGTTCCAGATCGCCATCCCCTTCGGATGCCAGAAGGGCGAGCCGGGTGAGTGGTCCGAGAGGTGGAAGAGGTCGAGCTGCGGACCGAGCCGGCGGTGGTCGCGCTCGCGGGCCCGCTCGAGCCGCTCCAGGTAGGTCTCGAGGTCGGCCTTGTCGTAGAACGCCGTCCCGTAGATGCGGGTG
>JBKPOY010000049.1:0-26776 GCA_046733295.1 Actinomycetota bacterium
ACCGTCAGCACCCAGTCGCCGAGCTCCTCGTGGACGCCGGTGTTCTCGGACAAGACCAGGACGCCGTCCGTAGTGTTCACGAGCGGCGCCTCCTTCGCGACCAGGTTCATGCCGTCGAAGATCGCGTTGACGAGCAGCACGTCGAACTGCTTGTAGGCGGCCACCGACTGGGCGAAGTTGTCCTCGATGCGAAGCTCGATCGGCGTCCATCCCTCGCGCTGAAAGCGGTCGTTGACGCGCCTGGCCTCGCGCTGGATCGCGCCGAGGTACTCGGAGTACTCCGGAATGTCCTGCCGGGATGGGTCGAGCAGTGCCAGCATCCCGACGCGCTCGTGCATCTCGGTGTGCGCCTCGAGGTACAGCTCGAAGGCGCGAAAGCCGCGCACCACGTTCTTCGAGGGATCGGTCCGGTCGACCCGGACTATGAGCTTCTCCGGCCGGCGGGTGAGCAGCTCTTCCTCGGCCGCCAGAACAGCGGGGCTCGCGGCGATGGCGTCGAACTCCGCCGGGTCGACCGAGATCGCGTGGTCGGTGACGAGCGTCCTGCGCCCCCGGTACGAGGCGGTTCCCTCGGTGAAATCGGAATCCGCATCGACGATGTCGCTGACGCAGCGCAGCAGGTTGAGCCGCCAGCGCTGCGTGTGGACGCCGACGACGTCGTTCGCCAGCACGCCGTCGTGGATCGCGGCCCGCATCGCCGACGGGAGGACGTTCCAGTAGTCGCGCTGGGGCCAGGGAATGTGGATGAAGTGGGCCAGGACGGCGTCGGGCGCCTCGTCGCGAACGATGCGCGGCGCGAGGTAGAGGTGGTAGTCATGGAAGAACACCGTCGCGTCGGGCTCCTGCTCGAGCTCCGCGAGAACGGCCTCCGCGAAACCGCGGTTGACACGCACGTAACCCTCCTCCCACGCGTGGTAGAGGCCGTGGTCGAGTGCCGGCGTGTAGGCGAGCTCCCAGAGATAGTGCTGCAGGAACCAAAGCAGCGGATTCGAGATCACGTTGTAGAAGCCGTCGTAGGCGGCCTGGTCGTGGTCGATCAGCCGCAGCCGGAACGCGGAGCCGTCGCCGGCCGTCTCGTCAATGGCCTCGCCGCCCGACTCGCGCGCCACGACGCGGTCCTCCTCTGACATCGCGCTGGCAACCCAGGTTACATCGTGATACGATATTAAGCTCCGCAGGGCGGTGACCAGGCCGCCGCCGCCACGGCGCGCGATCCGCTCGCCGCCCTCGCTGCGAGCGTACGTCACGGGCCCCCGGTTCGAGACCACGATCAGCTTCCGCCGGTCGGGCATGGCGGACAGGGTAACTCTCGGCGACGTGCCGGAACCGGCGCGCGGCCTTCAGGCGGCCGCGGCGACCGTCAGCTCGGCACCGGCCGTGTCGTTGCCGAGCAGCGTGTTGAAGAGAACCAGCCAGTCGCGGAGGAGCCGCGGCATCAGGAAGTTTCGGCGCACGTACTCCTTGCCCTTGAGCGCGCGCAGGCGGGCCTCCTTCGGGTCGCGCACGATCTCGATGCAGGCCTCGGCGCACTCCTGGGCCGAGTCGACGAGCCAGCCGGTCTCGCCGTCTTGGATCTGGCGGACGATGCCGCCGACGCGTCCGGCGACGGTCGGCCGCGTCTTCCAGAGCGCTTCCGTGATCGTCAGGCCGAAGCCTTCCTTGATCGACTTCTGGATCACGGCGCTCGAATGCACCTGGAAGGCGTTCACCTCGACGCCACCGATGTTGTTGAGGTTGGAGAGGATGTAGATGTCCGGGTCGCCGTCTGCGTAGGCGACCGTCTGGTTGTAGAAATCCCAGCCCTCCGGGTCGTCGTGCGCCATCGAGCCGACGAGCGCGAGCTGGACCTCGGGGAAGCGCTGCTTGACGAGCCGGTACGCGTCGATCACACCCAGCGGGTCCTTCCAGGGATCGAAACGCGAGACCTGGGTGAGGAGCGGCCGCTCGACGTCGATGCCGAACTGGTCGACGATGTAGGCGGCGTCCTCGGCCGAGAGCGCCATGTTCTTCGGCGTCAGCGGGTCGATCGCAGGCGCCCAGATGAACGATGGGGGCAGGCCCGCGCTCCTCGGGACGTAATCCTCCATGTGGAAGATCGCAGCGTCGTAGCGGCTCAGCGCGGGCAGCAGAAAGTTCAGGACGTCCTGGTTGGGCGCCGAGAGGTCGATGTGGCAGCGCCAGATCCAGCGCGCCTCCGACTCGGTGAAGTGCTCGACGATGTACGCCGGCTGCGGATCGTGGACGATGACGAAGTCGTACTCGCCCTCGAGCTCCTGCGCGTTCAGCTCGTTGTACTGGAGGTACACCTGTTGCTGTTCGGGCGTCAGCCCCTGAGGCGCACCCTGGAGGGCGTTGTGGATCGTCTTCGTGGCTCCGAAGAACTCGTCCGCGCCCTTGATGATGCGCCACTCAACGTCGAGCCCGGCGTCCCGCATCAGCGGGACCAGGGCGTAGTTGATCTCGGCGACGCCCCCGCCGAAGGCTGTCGCCGAGAGATGGAGAACGCGCTTGCCCTCGACCTGCGCGCCGAGGCGGCGGATCTCCTCCATCAGCCCGCGCGAAGCGATCGTCCCGTAGTCGAGGAGCGACTTGGTACCGACGTTGACGAGCTGCAGCATGGCTGGGGGTGGTTTACAGGCTGGCGGGAGAAGCCGCCAGGATAGACAACGCTAATCAGGCAGGAACTTCACGAACCGAAGCCGTGATCCTCCCGACTCCCGCTCGGCGATCTCGACCTCGTCCGCGACCGCCCGGATGATCGCGATGCCGAGCCCCCCTTCGCTCAGGTCGCCGTTGCCGCCCGCGTTCGCCTCGTCGGGCCTGAACCCCTGGCCTTCGTCCGTTACCTCGACGACGAGGCGGTCGCGCTCGAGGTGATAGACGATCTCGACGACTCCCTCGCGGCCCTGCCGATAGGCGTGGCGCACCGAGTTCGTGCAAGCTTCCGTGAGGGCGAGCTTGAGGTCGCTCAGCGTCTCGTCCGTCAGCGGCCGGACGCGCGCGATCGCAGTCAAGGCGAGGCGACCCAGCGTGATGTACTCCGCCTTCGCGGGGATGGTCAGACGGACTGAGGGCTCGTCCCCGGCCATTGCGCCCTCTTTCCCCGCAGCGGCCGGTGCTAACCCGGTTAGTCGGGATTCAGCGGCCGCTCGGCGAGCTTGACCCGGACGCTCTTGCGCTCCGTCCCCCGGACGAAGGTCACCGGCACCGACTGGCCCGGCGAGAGCTGGGCGGTGACCACACGCACGACGTCCTCCGCGCTCTCGACGCGGTGGCCGGCGATCGAGACGATCACGTCGCCGCCACGCGTGAACTGGTCGCCGAGCACCTCGTCCGTCCTCGTCCCAGCGCGAAGCCCGGCAGCCGCGCCGGGCGACCCTCCGGTGACGTCGGTGACGACCGCGCCGTGGGAGACGGAGTACCCGAATCGCTTCGCGACCGAGGGAATCAGGTCCTGGGTCTTGATGCCGATGTACGCGTACGAGACGCGACCGCTGGCGATGAGCTGCGCCATCGAGCGCCGCGCCGAGTCGATCGGCACGGCGAACCCGACGCCCTCCGCGCCGCCGGTGTCGCTACGGATCTGCGCGTTGATCCCGATCACGCGCCCGCGCGCGTCGAAGAGCGGGCCACCCGAGTTGCCATGGTTGATCGGCGCATCCGTCTGGATCGCGTCGACCAGGCTGTAGTCCGAGGTCAGCGACGCGATCGAGCGGCCGGTCGCGGAAACGACCCCGACCGTGAGTGAGCTGACGTTCCCGAACGGGCTGCCGATCGCCGCCACCGGCTCACCCACCCGGACCTGCGCCGAGTTGCCGAGCGGGACCGGGTTGATCGGGTGGTCTCGCGGATCCACCTTGAGGAGACCGACGTCGTCGTAGATGTCCCAGCCCACGACGTCCGCGGGCACGCGGTCGCGGTCGCTGAACTCGACGAAGAGCCGATCCGCCGCCTCGATCTTCTTCGCGCCCTCGCCGGCGTTGGTGATCACGTGCGAGTTCGTGAGCACGTAGCCCCTCGGCGAGACGATGAAGCCCGAGCCCTGAGCTTCCTGGCCCCCGGGACCGCCCGTGATCGCGTAGATCGTGACCACCCCCGGCGCCCGCGTGCCGTAGATCCGGCGTGGGTCGAACCCGTTGCCGCTCAGCGGTTTCGCGCTCGAGGAGACCGGTTTCTGGCTCGAGACCGCCTCCGAGCCGCCCGCGCTCTCGACGACTACCGTTCTCTGCTCGGTCGTCGAGATCCAGCCGGCCGCCTTGCCGACAACGAGTACGGCGAGACCACCGAGAACGGCTGCAACAACCGCAACGATCGCGAGCGAAGCGGGGCGAAGGCGCACTGCGCCACTGTAGCTACCCCTTTTTCACGTGAAACCGACCACCGTCAGCCGGAGGGAGGCTCCGACGGCAGATAGAGCGCGAACACGGTGTTCCCGTCCCGGCCTTCGAGCTCGATGCGCCCGCCCATCAGCTCCGCGAGCTCGCGCGCGATCGCAAGACCGAGCCCGCTGCCCGAGGCCTTCGTGCCGTCGCCCCGGTAGAAGCGCTCGAAGAGCTCGGCGCGATCGGAGGCCCCGATCCCGGGCCCCTCGTCTTCGACGGCGACCACCGCGTCGCCGTTGCGCCGTTCGGCCGAAACGCGGATCCGGGTACCCGACGGCGTGTGGACAAGTGCGTTCTCGAGCAGGATGCGAACGATCTGCAGCGACCGCTGCTCGTCTCCCAGGGCCTGCGCCGGGCCGTTCGCGACCAGCTCGAGCGGATGGTCGGTCGAGGTGGCGACCCCAGCGAACTCGTCGACCGCCGCGGCCGCGACGTCGGCGAGGTCGAGCGCCTCGGACTCAACATGCAGCCGGCCCGAGTCCAGCTGCGAGAGATCGAGCAGGTCCTCGGCGAGCTTGGTGAGCCGCCGCACCTGCTCGGACATCGTCTCGAGGAACTCGCGCCGCGTCGGCTCGTCGAGCTCCTCATCCTCCAAGAGCTCCAGGAAGCCTCCGAGCGAGAACAGGGGCGTCCGCAGCTCGTGGGAGGCGTTGGCCACGAACTCGCGGCGCGCGTGCTCGAGCCCGGCGAGGCGCACGCGCATCCGGTCGAACGCCCGCGAGAGCTCGCCGAGCTCGTCGGAGCTCCGCTCCGCGACCGGCTCGTCGAAGCGGCCGGACGCGATCCGGTTCGCGGCCCTTTCCAGACGCCGGATACGGCGCGCGAACACGTGGGCGGCGCCGTAGCCGATCGCGACCGCTACGAGCAGCGCGAGCAGGCCGGCAACAACGAGTCGGCGCTCGACGAAGTCGACGGTCTCCAGCGCGTCGTGCAGCGGCGACGAGAAGAGCAGGGTGAGGTTCGAGCCGGCGGCCGGCACAGCGACCTCGGCGTACTCCTCGCCGCGCCGGTGGACGACCCCGTGCTGCGCCGAGCGTGTCAGCGCGGCGCGGATCGCGACCGAATCCGCCTCGATCGCGTTCGAGTCCGCGGGCGGCGCGCCCTGGCGCGAGTCCGTGAGCACCTGGAGCAGCGGCGGTTCCGTGGAGACGAGGTTCGCGACGACCACGCGCGAGTTCGTCCGAAACGCCGCATCGTCGACGAAGTCCTGCGCAACCGAATAGGTGTGATACCTGGCCGCGAGCCGGGGAGCGCTTCGCTCGAGCTGGCGGAGCTTCGAGTCCACGAGCCGGCTCTTCAGGGACGGGATGACGACGAGGTAGACGAACGTCAGCGCGACCGCGACGACCGCGAGCAGCGCGAGGCTGAGACGCGCGCCTACCGAGCGAAACGCGCTCATGCGTCGCGGAAGCGGTAGCCGACACCCCGGACAGTGAAGATGTATTCCGGCTCGCGCGGCTCGCGCTCGAGCTTCTCCCGCAGGTGCCGGACGTGGACGTCGATCGTCCGCGGCTCCCGGTAGGCCGAGTCGCCCCACAGCGCTTGCAGCAGCAGCTCGCGGGTGTAGACCCGGCCCGGATTCGACGCCAGCGCACGCAGGAGCTCGAACTCGACGTAGGTCAGCTGAACCGGCGAACCGCGGAGCTCAACGATGCGGCGCGCAGGATCGATCCGCAGATCGGCCGTCTCGATCACCTCGCCGTCGACGGCGGGGCGGCGCGGTGCCGAGGCGCGGCGCAGGAGCGCGCGGACGCGGCTCCGGAACTCCCGGATCGAGAACGGCTTCGTGATGTAGTCGTCGGCGCCGAGCTCGAGACCGAGAACCTTGTCGAGCTCGTCGCCGCGCGCGGTCAGCATGATGATCGGCACGTCGCTGCCGGCGCGGAGTCGCTTGCAGACCTCGAGCCCGTCGACCTTGGGGAGCATGAGGTCGAGCACGACGAGATCGACGCGCTCACCGTCGAACAGGGCCAATGCCTCCTCGCCGTCCCACGCCTGGAGTACGCGGAACCCGTCCCGCTCCAGCGGGTACGCGAGGAGCTTTTGGACTGCGTCCTCGTCGTCGACGAGGAGGATGGTCGAGGAGTCGGGCATCGCGTGGCGTCTCGCCTGCACGCGCCTAAGCGCTCTCGAACCTACTATAGCCCCGGCATGGCGGCGAACCCGCCTCCCGCCCGCTCTCGACCGCGTCCCGGCTCGCTGGAGCGTCCCCTCAGCGGCCGCCTCTACCGCGGCACCTGGCTGCTGGTCGGCTTTCCGCTGCTCATCGCCGCTTTCAGCGTCGGCAAACCGGCTGCGCTGCGCCCCGCGATCCCGGCGCTCCCACCGGCGTTCGACAAGACGCGCGCCTCGACGCTCGCGCGAGACCTGGCCCGGAACTTCCCCGACCGGACTCCGGGCTCGGCCGACGCGTTCGGCGCACGCGACTGGGTCGCCGAGCAGCTCGCGCCGTTCGGGCTCCGCGTTCGCAGGCAGCCGTTCATGGCGACGATCCCTGGGAAGGGCCGCGTCCGGCTCGAGAACCTCGTGGTCACAATCCCCGGCCGCTCGCCTCAGGCCCTCGCGGTGCTCGCCCACATCGACGACGAGGGCTCGGGCGCCGGCGCGAACAACAACGCCTCGGGAGTCGCGGCCCTGATCGAGCTCGCCCGCTCCTACGCCGGCGCCGTGGCGGGGAACACGCCGACGGGCACGAACGTCGTCAGACCCGCGCACACCCTGCTCTTCGTCGTCACGGACGCCGGCGAGTTCGGCGGCCTCGGGGCCGACCGCTTCGCGCGCGACTACCGCGACCGGCTCCTCGCCGCGGTGGTTCTCGACTCGATCGCGGGGAAGGAAACCGCCCGGCTCGAGCTCGCAGGAAACACCGCCCGCGAGGCGTCGGCAGAGCTGGTCGAGACGACCGCCGCCCGGATCCAGGAGCAGACCGGTGCACGCCCGCGGCGGCCCTCAGCCGGCACACAGCTCCTCGACCTCGCCTTCCCGCTGACGCTCTACGAGCAGGGGCCGTTGCTCACCCACGGTGTTCCCGCCGTCACGATGACGACAGCGGGCGACCGCAGGCCCGATGCATTCTCGGACACGCCGGAGCGCATCAACGGCGGCCGGCTGGCCCAGATCGGCCGAAGCACCCAGGAGTGGCTCCGTGCCCTCGACCAGGGCGCCGAGCTCGTCAGCGGCACCTCAAACTACCTCTACTTCGGTGCGCGGGTGATCCGTGGCTGGGCGATCCAGCTCGTCCTCATCGCCGCGCTCTTGCCCTTCCTGATCGCGGCCGTCGACCTGTTCGCGCGTGGGCGACGGCGCCACCTGACCCTCGCGCCGGCGCTCCGCAGCTACCGCAGCCGGTTGATCTTCTGGCTCTGGCTCGGAGCCGTTTTCGAGTTCTTCGCTTGGGTCGGCATCTGGCCGGGTGGGGCGGCCCTTCCGATCTCACCCGAGAGCTCGGCTGCGCGCGACTGGCCGCTGCTCGGGCTCGCGGGCTTCGCCCTCCTCGCCGCGCTCGGCTGGCTCGTCGCCCGAAACCGCCTGGTCGCGCAGCGGCCCGTCAGCGCACCCGAAAAGCTGGCCGGGCACACCGCCGCACTCCTAGCACTGGGCGTCGTCGGCCTCCTCGTCGTCGCGACGAACCCGTACACGCTGATCCTCGTCCTGCCGTCGCTGCACGCCTGGCTCTGGTTGCCCCAGGTGCAGACCCGGCCGTTCTGGATGCGGGCTGGGGTCTACGCGCTCGGATTCCTGGGCCCGCTGCTGCTGCTCGTCGGACTTGCGACCCGGTACGGACTCGGGCTCGACGCGCCGTGGTACCTGGTCGAGCTGGCCGCGATCCAGTACATCCCGATCCCGACCGTGGTCATCGCGCTCGCCTGGTTCGCGGCCGCGGCGCAGCTGGCGGCGCTCGTTGCGAATCGCTACGCGCCCTATCCCACCGCCGCGGAGCGCCGCCGCCTCGGCCCGATCCGCACGACGGTCAGGCGGCTGGTTCTCCTGCAGCGAGGCCGGCGGCAAGCTGCCGAGCAGGCGCGACGCGCGTCCGAGGCCTAGCTACCCGAGCCGCAGGTACTCGACGGCGGCGCCCGCCGCGAGCTCGCCGTCACCCCTCCGCACGAGCACGAGGGCGTCCGCCCCGGCGGCCCGCGCGATCATGTGGGATTCCTGGCCCGTCAGGGGCTCGAGGCTGACGGCGTCGCGGGCCACGCTCGAGCGCGCACGGACGAGCTCGTCACGATGAGGATTCCTGCGCACCGCCCGCGCGAGGACGCCGGGCTCGAACGTCGGCAAATGGTCGGCGACTCCTAGCAGGGCGAGAACCGCCGGGCGGACGAAGAGCTCGAAGCCGACGAGCGCCGAGACCGGATTCCCGGGCAGGCCGAAGACGAGAGTCTCGCCTCGCACGCCGAACGAGATCGGCTTTCCCGGCTTCACGGCGACGCGCCAGAAGACCTCTTCGACCCCGAGGGCGGCCTCGACCCGTCGCACCAGGTCGTGCGGACCGACGGAGACGCCCCCAGAGGTCACCACCAGATCGGCCTCGAGCGCGCGCGCGAGAGCCTGCTCGTGCTCGGCCTCGTCGTCGCCGATCGCGGCGAAGCGCTCCGCGACCGCACCCGCGCCGACGAGCTGGGAGACGAGGATGAGGCCGTTCGCCTCGTAGATCTCGCCCTCCGCCAGGGTTTCTCCCGGCGGACGGAGCTCCGTGCCCGTCGGAACGACGACTGCTCGCGGCCGCCGCGCGCAGCGAACCTCGGCGACGCCCGCTGCGGCAAGCGCGCCGAGCCGTGCCGGCGTCAGGCGAACCCCCGCGGCGGCGACCTCCTCACCGGCCCGGACGTCCCCACCCCGGGGGCGCACGTGGGCCCCGGCCCCGACGGCTGCCGGCACGTTGAGGATGTTGTCTCGTTCGGCAACGACCTCGATCGGCACCACGGCGTCTGCTCCCTCGGGAACGACGCCTCCGGTCGCGATGCCCAGCGCCTCACCGGTGGTGAGCGGCGCCGTCGCCGGTTTTCCGGCCGCCACACGCCCGACGACCCGCAGCTCACCGGGCGTGTCGGCCGAACGGACCGCGAACCCGTCCATGGCGGAGCTCGCGAACGGCGGCAGATCGGTCACCGCGACGGCGGGCTCGGCGAGCACACGGCCGAGCGCCTGATCCAAAGCGACCGGTTCGGCCGGAAGCGGGCGCGCCCGCTCGAGGATCAGGCGCTGCGCCTCGGCGATCGAGAGCAGGTCGGCCACGGGAGGCCGCATAAGCTAGCCGGGTGACAGACGAACTGGTAGGCGGCCGCTACCGGCTCGAGGAACGGCTCGGCGTGGGGGGAATGTCCGAGGTCTGGGCGGCCACGGACACGGAGCTCGGCCGCACCGTCGCGATCAAGCTCCTGGGACGCGACGCAGACGCGATGCGCTTCGACCGCGAGGCGCGCGCGGTGGCGGCGCTCGCCCACCCGAACATCTGCCAGCTCTACGACTACGGGGAGACCGAGGGCCGGCCGTTCATGGTGCTCGAGTACCTCGGAGGCGGAACGCTCGAGGATCGTCTCGTCGCCGGCGAGCCCTCAAACGACGACGAGACGCGCCGGATCGCCGGCGAGCTCGCCTCAGCGCTCGCGCACGCTCACGGGCGCGGGCTCGTCCACCGGGATCTAAAGCCGGCGAACGTCCTCTTCGACGACGACGGCCGCGCGAAGATCGCCGACTTCGGCATCGCCCGCCTGAGCGGAGCCGGAACGCTGACGGAGGCGGGCACGCTGCTCGGAACCGCGGCCTACATCTCGCCCGAGCAGGCGACCGGCCGGGCGGCCTCGCCGGCGAGCGACGTCTACTCGCTCGGGGTGATCCTCTACCGCATGCTCGCCGGCCGGCTGCCGTTCGAGGCCGAGAGCCCGATCGACCTCGCGGCGAAGCACGTGAACGAAGCGCCGCCGCCGATTCACACGTTTCGACCCGACGCCCCGGCCGACTTGGTCGCCGTCGCCGACGCAGCACTGGAGAAGGACCCGGGCCGGCGCCCGGCCGACGGCGCCGCGGTCGTCGAGCTGCTCGGCGGCGACGCGACCATGAGCTCGGCTGCGACGCTGATCGCGGACGGCGACGCGACCATCGTCATGCCACCGCGCGGCCCGCGAGACCCCAGGCGCGGCCGGCAGATCCTGCCGCTCGTCATCGCCGCGATCGCAATTTTGATCGCCGCCGGCGCCGCGCTGGCCGTGCTCGCCACCCGCTCCTCGGATCAGGGCTCCGGCGAAACGAGGCCGCCTTCCACGAAGCAGGCCGAAAAGAAGACGACGAGCTCCGCCGCGACCTCGACGCAGGGAACCACGAAGGCCTCGACGAAGCGCGAAACGACGCGCAAGGCCACGACGGCGACGACCGCGCCGCCTCCTCCGCCGCCTCCGCCGCCCAGCACGCCGCCTCCGCCGCCACCGCCACCACCGCCACCACCGCCCACGACGCTGCCGACCACGGTTACCTTGCCGACCACGACTGGCGTTCCACCGCCACCGCCACCGCCACCGCCGACGCTGCCGTGATCTCGATCGTCATCCCCTTGCACAACGAGGAGCGCTCGGTCGCGCTGCTCTACGAGGAGGTCCAGGCGGCACTCGAGCCGCTCCGGGAGGACTGGGAGGCCGTGTTCGTCGACGACGGCTCCACGGACGGCTCGTTCGCGGCACTGACCCGGCTCCACGACGCGCGGGACAACGTTCGCGTCGTCCGGCTGCGGCGGAACTTCGGCAAGGCCGCCGCCCTCGCAACGGGGTTCGGGCAGGCGCGCGGGGACACGATCGTGACGATCGACGCCGATCTCCAGGACGACCCCGCCGAGATTCCGAGGTTGCTGGTCAAGCTCGACGAAGGCTTCGATCTGGTCTCCGGCTGGAAGCTGAAACGCCGTGACCCGTTGCGGCGCCGCGTCCTCTCACGGCTCTTCAACTGGGTCACAGGTCGTGTCTCCGGTCTCCGCCTGCACGACATGAACTGCGGGCTGAAGGCGTACCGAGCAGAGGTCGTCCGCGGTCTGAGCCTCTACGGCGAGCTGCACCGATTCGTGCCGGTGCTCGCGCACTACCAGGGCTTCCGCGTGGCCGAGCTCCCCGTGAACCATCGCCCGCGTGAGCACGGCCGGTCGCGGTACGGGCTCGAGCGCTACGTCAGGGGCTTCCTCGACCTGCTCACGGTCTCGTTCATCGGCCGGTATCGGCATCGTCCCCTCCATCTCTTCGGAGGGCTCGGCCTCGTCCTCGGCGCGATCGGCACCACGATCCTCGTCTACCTCACGATCCTGAAGATCCTCGGGCACGCGATCGGCGAGCGGCCGCTGCTCACCCTCGGCGTGCTGCTCGTCGTCGTCGGACTGCAGTTCTTCTCGCTGGGGCTGATCAGCGAGATGCTGACGAGCCAGCACGAGGAAGGCAGCGGCCGCCGCGAGCACGCCGAGCTGCACGTCGACGAGATCCTCTCCTGATCCGTCCTTGACGATGCGCGTCCTCTACTTCGGGACGTACGAGCGCGACTACCCCCGCAACGCGCAGGTGATCTCGGCGCTCCGCGCGGCCGGCGTCGAAGTGGAGGAGCATCACGTCGCCGTCTGGGACGGCTCCAGGGACAACTGGCGCGCCGGGCCGTCTAGGGCCGCGCGCCTCGTCCTCGCAGAGCTCAGGCTGCTGAGGCGGCCCCGGAGCCACTTCGACGCCGTCGTCGTCGGCTACCCGGGCCACCTCGACCTCCCCGCGGCGCGGCGAGCCGCGCGTGGGCGACCGGTGATCTTCAACCCCCTGGTCTCGCTCGCCGACACGTTCGTCTCCGACCGGCGCCGGTTCCGGCCGGGGTCGCCGGCCGCACGCCTCCTAGAGGCGATCGACGTGCGCGCCCTGCGCGGAGCCGACCTCGTCGTCGCCGACACCCAGGCTGACGCGGACTTTCTCGCCGAGCTTGCGCAGCTCCCGCGCGACCGGCTCGCGGTCTGCTTCGTCGGCGCGGAGGAGCGGCTGTTCCGGCCGGGGTGGGAGCCGCCGGAATCGTTCGCCGCGCTCTTCGTCGGCAAGTTGATCCCGCTCCATGGGCTCGAAACGGTTCTCGGAGCCGCACGCCTCGCCCCCGAGATCCCGTTCAGGATCGTCGGCAGCGGGCAGCTCGGGTCGCTGCTACGCGACCGTCCCGCGAACGTCGAGGCCGTCCCCTGGATCGCGTATGAACGGCTGCCGGACGAGCTACACAAAGCTGGGTGCGCGCTCGGGGTCTTCGGCACCTCGGCCAAGGCACGCCGCGTGATCCCGAACAAGGTCTTTCAGGCCCTCGCCTGCGGCACGCCCGTCGTCACCGCGGATACCCCCGCCGTGCGGGAGCTGCTCGAGGACGGAGTCAGCGCTCTCCTCGTTCCGCCGGGCGACGCACCCGCGCTGGCCGCTGCAGTGCGGCGGCTCGCTGCCGACGAGGAGCTCGGGCGCCGCCTCGGCCAGAAGGGCCGCGAGGTCTTCGCGGAGCATGCGTCGGAGGCGGTGCTCGGCCGGTGCTGGCGGAGGCTGCTCGAAGGAGTCCTGGCCTGAGCAGCCGCCTCCAGCAGCCGCGCCTGCTGCTCTGGGTCTCGATGGGCGCCTACGCGGCCGGCTTCACCGCCCTCTCGATCCTGCGTCACCGGTCCTTCGAAACCGGCCGCTTCGATCTCGGCAACATGGTGCAGGCCGTCTGGTCGACGGCGCATGGGCGGCCGCTGCAGGTCACGAACCTCCATGCCGAGCAGACCTCCCGCCTCGCGGCCCACTTCGATCCGCTGCTCGCCGCCTTCGCGCCCCTCTGGTGGCTCTGGCCCAGCCCGGGCATGCTCCTGGCCGCCCAGGCCATCCTGATCGCCCTCGGCGCTCTGCCCGTCTACTGGCTCGCCCGCAAGCACCTTGCTTCGGATCGCGCCGCGCTCGGCTTCTCGCTCGCGTACCTCGTGTTCCCGGCCACCCAATGGCTCACGCTCAACGAGTTCCACCCGGTCGCGCTCGCCTGTCCGTTCCTGCTCTTCGCCTTGTGGTACCTCGACGAGGATCGCTTGCTTCCCTTCGCCGTCTTCGCCGGCCTCGCGATCCTGACGAAGGAGGAGATCCCACTCGTCGTCGCCGGGCTCGGCGTCTGGTACGCGATCGGTCGGCGGCGGTGGCTCGCCGGCGGCGCCATCGCCGCGCTCGGGATCGCGACCGCCGTGATCGCGGTCGAGCTGGTCGTGCCGCACTTCCACGGCGGCGACAGCCACTTCTACGGGCGCTACGAAGGCGTCGGCGGCTCCCCGACGGGCATCGTGAAGACGGCTTTCACCGATCCCGGGCGACTTTTCTCGACCGCCTTCGACCACCGCGGCACCCACTACCTATTGCACCTCGTCCTGCCGCTCGCGGGGCTCTCGCTGCTCGCACCGCTCGTGCTCGTGGCACTCGTCCCGGAGCTCGTCCTCAACCTGCTCTCCGCCGCGGAGACGCAGAGCTCGATCCACTACCACTACACGGCTGCCGAGATCGCGGTGCTCGTCCCCGCGGCGATCTTCGGCGCCAAACGGCTGCGCGGCCGGCCCGAGCTCGCGGCGGCCGCCGCGCTCGCAGCTGCCGTCGTCGGCAACTACGTCCTCGGGCCGGCGCCGATCTGGCGCTGGCTTCCGGGGGGTCAGACCCTGAAGGCCGATGCGGCACACGTCTCGGCCCACGACCGAGTCGCCGAGCGGGCTCTCGAGGCGATCCCCGGTGACGCCGTCGTCACGGCGACGAACTCGCTCGGAGCCCACCTTTCCGCGCGACGGCGCATCTACAGCTTCCCGGTGCTGCACGACGCCGAGTGGCTGGCCGTCGACATGGAGAGGCCTTCGCTCGGCGACCACCGCGCGGGCAGCGAAGGCGTTGCCCGGATCGAGCGCGTTGTCGCGAGCGGGCGCTGGCGAGTCGTTTTCGACGAGGACGGCGTCATGATCCTGCGCCGGCGCGAGTAGGGCGGCGAAACGCGACTCGGCACCGCTCCGCCAAACTCTCCTAGATCGGCACGCGCTGCCAGAGCAGGTACGTACACAGCGCGACGGTGAGCCACTGGGCCGGCGGGTCATCGTCGACCGCGGCAAGGGGGACCGCCCAAACCGCGTACCAGGGAACGAGGTAGGGCGAGGCGCAGAGGAGGAGCGCCGCGGCGAGGCCCAGCCGCGCGCGCCCGCGCCAGGCTTCTCGCGCCAGCCACAGGTACGCCAGCGCGAACAGGATCACCGCGAGACCGATGCCGACCGCGTGGGAGATGCCGAGCTCGGTCAGGCGGTGCGGCAGCGCAAACCGCGTCTCCCTCGTCGCGTTCCTCGCCAGCGGCCCGAAAGCGCCCAGCCAGTGCCACCCGAACTGGACGGTCGCCGCGGCGGCGAGAACGAACGCCGCGACCGCGAAGCCGAGATGGCCGACTCGCCGGCCCGTCGCCCGGGCCTCGAGCGCCCGCAAGGGGAGGAAGACGACCGCGATCCACTTGACGAAGATCGCCGCGGCCCAGGCGACGCCGGCCCACTGCGGCAAGCGGCGGGCGCCTAGCGCAAGGGCCGCGAGCACGGCCGCGGCCATCCAGACGTCGTTGTGGCCGCCGCCCCCGAAATGGAGCGCCAGCAGCGGGTTCCAGCCGACGAACGCGACCGCGAACACTCGCCGGCCCGCGAGCAGGCCCGTGAGCGCGACCGTGGCGAGCATGAAGGCCGCGCCGAGTGACTTGTAGGCCCAGGCGGCCGCGTCCTTCGACGATCCGACAGTGAGCGCGACCGGCTCCGAGGCGAACGTGAAGAGGGGGCCGTACACCGATGTCGACCCATGCCAGGCACCGCCGATGTGCGGGTACGCCGGGTCGTCCGGGAACTCGCGCGGCGGATCGTCGTACGGGTTCGCGTGGTGAACGGCCGCAATGCGTCCGTAGTCCCAGTAGGTCCAGGCGTCACTCGAGATCAGGAGCGGCGCTGCGAGCGGTGCGAACTGGATCGCCACGGTGATTGCGGCCACTGCTGCGAGGCGCGCCGCGGCGCGCCGGAGCAGCAGCAATCCCGCGACATACGCGACCATCGCGACGAGCTCGCCCGCGAGGTAGAGCCACGCCCACTTCGAATCGCCCTCGAGGAGCCCCCCGTGCCGCGGCACGAGCGGCGAGTCGACGAGCCACGCCGCGGCGACGCAGACTCCGACGCCGGCCAGCGTCAGCAGGCCCGCGCCCAGCGCGGCGGCGGAGCGGCTAGTCGCCAGGAGGGGGCGGCGGAGGAGGCGGCGGCGTGGTGGGCGGAGGCGCAGTCGGCGGAGGAGGCGGCGGCGGCGGCGTCGGTGGCGGTGGCGGTGGCGGCGGGGGCGGCGCGGTCTTCGCAGGCGGCGGCGGTGGCGGCGGGGACGACTGCGAGTAGTTCGAGCCGCTGTCGTAGTAGCTCGAGGAGCCGGATGAGTAGCCGACCGCGTACTGCCCGCGCGTGAACGATCGCCACGTCGGCCAGACGGACGGGCGGCGGAACTCGGCCGGATAGGACCTGCTGACCGCCCTCATCATGAACGCACGCCAGATCTGAGCCGGGAACGTCGGGCCCGAGACCTCGATCCCGTGGACGTTCGTCATCGGGATCTCGCCGCGGGGATACCCGATCCACACGGTCGCCTCGAGGTTCGGGGTGAAGCCGCAGAACCACGCGTCGGCGTAGCTGTCCGTCGTCCCCGTCTTCCCGGCCGAGGGCCGGCCGAAGTACGCGCCGATGCCGGTTCCGGAGGTCATGTTCTGCTCCAGGATCTGCGTGACGGTGTACGCCACGCCGTCCATGATCACCCGCTTGCGCTCGGGCTCGCCCCAGCCGGCGTCCGTGTCGACCTTGCCGTTGCCGAGGACGACCTTCCGGATCGCCATCGGCCGCGAGTAGATCCCGCCGGCCGCCAGCGTCGCGTAGGCCGACGCCATGTCCAGCGGCGAGACCGGAATCGAGCCGAGGCCCAGCGACGGCACGTAGGCGCCTTCCTTCGTCGTCAAGGGCGAGCGGACCCCGAGCTTCGTCGCCATCCGCGCCACGTTCTCGGGGCCGACGTCGAGCGTCAGCTGTGCGAAGACGGTGTTGTCCGAATGCAGCGTCGCATTCTCGATCGACGTCGTGCCCAAATAGCTGTGGTCGTAGGTCTCCACGTTCCAGGCCGGCGAGTACGGGTCGGGTTGGTAGTGAAACGGCCCGGAGACGTAGCTCGTCGTCTCGGGGTTGATGCCCTGCTCGACCGCCGTCGCCAGGACGAAGGTCTTGAACGTCGAGCCCGCCTGGCGTTTTGCCTGCGCGACGATGTTGAACTGGTTGCCCTTGCGTCCAGGAGTCACGGCCGTCATTGCGCGGATCGCGCCGTTTGCCGGGTTGATCGAGACGATCGCGGCGGCCGGATCGAACTTCGAGTAGAGCGTCTCGACGATCGCCTTGTGGGCCAGACGCTGGTAGCGCGGGTTGATGGTGGTGTAGACCTTCAACCCGCCCGTTCGCACGGTGCTCGCGCCGTACTCGGCGATCAGCTCGTCACGGACGTAGCTGAAGAAATAGGGCTCCCGGATTCGCGTGTAGAGGCGGCCGGGCAGCAGGTGGAGCTTCCGGTCGGCGATCGCCTTGACGAACTGGCGCCGCGTGATGGCGCCGTTGTCGTACATCGCGCGTAAGACCTGGTCGCGGCGCTCCAACGCGTCGAGTGGGCGGTGGATCGGGTCGTAGACCGACGGGGCCTGCGGCAGCCCGGCGAGCAGCGCCGACTGCTCGAGCGTCAGGGTCTTCGCCCGCCGCGAGAAGTAGGTCTGAGCCGCGGCTTCGATGCCGTACGAGTGGTTGCCGTAGTAGACCGCGTTCATGTACTCGCTGAGGATCCAGTCCTTCGACTTGTGCCGCGCGAGCTTGATCGCGAGGCAAGCCTCCTTGATCTTTCGCTCGAAGGTCCGCTCCTTCGAGATGTAGAGGTTCCGGACGAGCTGCTGCGTGATCGTCGAGCCGCCCTGGAGCACGCGGCCGGCGCGGAGGTCCTTGATGGCCGCGCGCAGGATGCCCTGGTAGTCGACGCCACCGTGCTTGTAGAACCGCCGATCCTCGATCGCCACGGTCGCCTTTTGCATCCACGGACTGATCTGGCGCAGTCGCACCGGCTGGCGGTTTTTCTCCGCCGGAATCGAGCCGAGCAGCGTCCCGTTCGCGGCGTAGACGAATGAGTTGGCGCCGATCGAGACCGGCTGCAACGACGACAGCTCGCAGTTCCCCCGGAAGGCGGCTGCGCCGCCGAAGCCCGCCGCGAGGATCGCGATGCAGAGCACGAGCAGGACCCCCGCGATCACCGCAGCTCGACGGCGGCGCTTCGCCTGGGCGCGCAGCCGTCTCTTCTGCGAACGGCGGATGACCTCGTCGAGCTCGTCGTAGCGACGCCGGCGGCCGCCCCGAGGCGGCGGGCTCATGCGTAGACCCCGGCCTCGCGAAGGCGGGCGTGGGCCAGGATGCGGAGGTCGCTCTCACGACGCAACGCGTCCGCGGCGTCGGCGGCTCCGACGCGGACGGCGACCGTCGCGGCCCCGTTCAGCGAGCAGACGGCGACCTCGGCCTCGCGCTCGCCCTCGACTGCCTTGCGCAAGAGGTCGACCACGGCTCGGAGATCCTTGTCCAGCGGAACCTGCAAAGTGACCTCGGCAACCTTCTCGACGCTGACGATGGACGAGTTTCTGATGGTATCGGAGGCCAATTTCTCGTTCGGGATCACGAGCCTCGCCCCGTCGTCGGTCCGGATATACGTGTAGGTCAAGGCGATCTCCTCGACCGTTCCCGCCTGGCTCTCGATCTCGACCCGGTCGCCGAGCCGGATCGGCTGCGTGAACGCGATCAGCAGGCCCGCGACGAAGTTTCCGATCGTGCGCTGCGAGGCGAAGCCGATCACGAGCCCGACCACGGCCGAAGAGGCGAGCAGACCGCCCGCCACCGCGCGCACCTGCGGGATCACGAGGAGGGCGGACAGGAGGCCGACGAAGATGATCGCGATCGTGACGCTGCGGCGAAGCACGCGGTAGCGCGTCGCGGCCTCCGGCCGGAGCTCGCGCCGGGCAATCCGCCGGTCGACCATCCGCGCGACGATGACCGCGACAAGCAGAACCGCGCCGACGATCACGAGCCTCTCCCAGAAAGGCATGGCCGCTTATTCGATTGGCAGAGGCCTCCGTCCTGCGAAGCCCTCGTCGGCCGAATGCCAGAAGCCCACCTCGTCCTCGCCGAGGCGCCAGCAGAGCAGGACCTCCTCGTCACCCCGCAGCGCGGGGAAGTCGACGAGGCCTTCGTCGAGGTCCTTCACGACAGCGCCGAGCGCGTGAAGCTGCTCCACGCACGCCACCACTTCCGCCGCCTCTGCCTCGATCGCGCCCTGGAGCTCGTCGACTTCGTGCGGCCGAACACCCCCTCCGTTCCCGGCGATCTTGGCCGCGATCCGCGCGTGCCGGACGGTCGCGACGGCGAGCGATCGTCGATGTGAGACCATGCGCTCGACGAGCGGGCGCACCTCGGCGAGCAGGTCGTTCGCCTCGGCCGCGGTGAAGTAGCGGTCGGCCACGGCTATATGTTCTCGCGAAGTGGGCCGGCTCGCGGACCTCGACGGCGTCACGCTCGACGCGAACGGCACCCTGGTGGAGCTCGTCGACCCGGTTCAGGATCTCGTCGCGGTCCTCCGTGAGCGCGGTGTGGAGCGCGACCCGGCGGCCGTCGCGCGTGCGTTCGCGGCGGAGAGCCGGCACTACATCCCGCGTGTGGCCGAGGGTCGAGACGAGGCATCGCTTGCGGCGCTCTATCGCGACTGCGCCGCCGTCTTTCTGGACGAGGTCGGCGCGGAGCTCGATGCGGTCGAGTTCGCGCCCGTCTACATCGGGGCGATCAACTTCGAGGTCCTGCCCGGGGTCCCCGAGGCGCTGGCGAAGCTGAGGCGCCGCGGGCTCGAGCTCGCGGTCGTGGCGAACTGGGACGCAAACCTGTTGCCGCGGCTGGCGGCGGCGGGGCTGGACACCTATGTCAGGACGGTGGTGAGCGCGGGCGAGGCCGGTGTCGCGAAGCCCGATCCCGCAATCTTCGAGCTCGCGCTCGAGCGCCTCGGCATCCGGCCCGATCGCGCTCTCCACATCGGCGACGCCAGCTCGGACGAAGCGGGAGCGAAGGCGGCCGGCATGCGATTCGCCTGGGCGCCCCTTCCCGAGGCGGTCGACACGTGGCTCTGAGGGGCAAGCTCGTCGGCTGGCTGTCGCTCGTCGGCGTCATCTCGGTGCTCGGGTACGCGCAGCGGTTCTCGGGCGGGCAACCCGATCGAGACGTCGTCTACAAGTGGTCCACCGCGGCGAACGAGCTGCTCCTCTTCGGAATCATCCTCGGGGTCGTCTTGCTGATCGCACGCGGCCTGCCGAAACGCCAAGTGTTCGCTCTGAGACGGCCGGCGTCGTGGCCACACGCACTCGGGCTCGCGTTCGCGGTCTTCGTCGGGATCTGGGTCGTCTCACTCGCGTTGGGCCCACTGCTGCATCCCGATCGAGAGCAGGGGCTGACGCCGAGCACCTGGGAGTCGGCGCAAGCAGCGGCCTTCGCATTGAATTTCTTCGCACTCGCCGTGGCCGGCCCGGTCGTCGAGGAGCTCACCTTCCGGGGCCTCGGCTTCAGCCTCCTCGAGCCCTATGGCCAGGCCGCGGCGATCATCGGCGTCGGCATCGCGTTCGCCCTCTGGCACGGGCTGGTGCAGGCGTTCCCCGTGTTGTTCGTGTTCGGGGTCGGCCTGGCGTTCTTGCGCAGCCGGACGAAGAGCACCTACCCGTGCATGCTCCTGCACTCCGTCTTCAACGCGCTCGCGCTCGTGATCGCGGTGACCGTCTAGACAACTACAATTTCCGGCGTGCGCGCGGGGGTCGTAGTGGTGGCGGTGGCACTCGTGTTCGGCCCGGCCGCCAAGGCTGCGCCTCCAACGGTGTCCACGTCCACGAGCGCGACCTCTGGCGCCGCTCCCCTGCGGGTCGCCTTCGCTGCAGCAGGCGACGCGGCCTCCTACCACTGGAGCTTCGGCGACGGCGCCATGGCCGACGGGCCCGCCGCCGAGCACGTCTACGGCCCGGGCGCCTTCACCGCCCAGCTGACCGCAACGAGCGCGACCGGCGAGAACGTGACCAGGACGATCCGGATCCTCTCGTTCGCGCTCGCGGTGCGCTCGAAGACGGTGGTCACGTACAAGCGGCACCTGCGGTTCCAGGGACGGCTCGTTCCGGCAATCCGTGGCATGCGCGTCCGGCTTCTCGCGGAAGACGGCAGCCGGGTCGCAAGCGGGCTCACGCGCGCGCGTGGACGATTTCGCATCGGCGCGCCGATCGCCCGCCCAGGGACGTACACGGCGCGGTTCGGAGGAGCCGTCTCGAACGCGATCGCGGTCAAAGTCCGCCCGCAGCTCTCGGCCCGGTTCGCCGGCTCCGGCGCCGTCGGGCGGCCGCTTCGGCTCCGGCTCCGGCTCCGGCCCGCGGCCGCTGGCTTCGCGACGGTCGTGATCCGCCGGAACGGGAAGCTGCTCTCGACCGGACGATACGGCGACGGAGCCCGAATCACGCTTCCGTCTCGCCGCGCAGCCAGCTACCGCATCGTCGCGCGCACGGCTGCCTCCGCGGGCTATGCCGCCGCGCGGATCGGGGTGAAGAAGATCGTCTTCTTCCCCCGCCTGTCGGTGGGATCCAGCGGGCCGAGCGCGCTCGCGCTCAACCAGGCGCTGCACCGCATCCACATCGCGCTCGGCGCGGTCGACTCGAGCTTCGGCCTCGATACGCGCGACGCGGTGGTGGCGTTCCAGAAGCTGCACGGCCTCCCGCGGACGGGCGCGGTCGACGGTCGCTTCTGGCGCCTGCTCGCGCTGGCGGGCACGCCGCGGGCCCGTTACCCGGTCGGCAACCACATCGAGGTCAGCAAGCCGCTCCAGGTGCTGTTCGTCGTCCGCGACGGGCGCGTCGTGCTCGTCTCGCACGTCTCCACGGGCGCGACGGGGAACACGCCCGTCGGGCGCTGGCACGTCTACAGCAAGACCCCAGGCTGGCTCGCGAGCGGGATGTTCGACTCGTCGTTCTTTCTGCGCGGATTCGCGATCCACGGCTACCCGTCCGTGCCGTTCTATCCCGCGAGCCACGGCTGCGTCCGTTTGCCCGTTTGGCTCGCACCGCGCATCTTCGGGCTCGCGCCCTACGGCTCCGCGGTCTACGTCTACTGAGCCTTGGCCGACCAGGACTCGGACCCCCTGATCCGCCAGCTCCGCGAGCAGATCTCGGACGCTGACCGGACGATCGTCGAGGCGATCAACGCCCGACTGAAGCTCGTCGCGCGGCTGAAGGACTACAAGGAGTCCCGCGGGATGTCGTTCGTCGACCCCGAACGCGAGGAGTGGATGCTCAGCTACCTCACGCGCGCGAACCGAGGGCCGCTGTCGGCCGAGGGCCTGCGGGAGATCTTCACCGAGATCCTCGACCTCACGAAACGCGAGGTCGGGCGCCGGGGGTCGGGCCCCTAACGCTCCTCCTCGCCGTCTGTCTCCGCGAACTCGTCCGGCGTCACGTTCTCGAGGAACTGCTTGAACTCCGAGACGATCTCCTCCTCGTTGACCTCCTCGCCCTCGAACTCGATCGCCGACTCCTCGATCACGTCGTCGGCGGCGAAGATCGGGGCGTCAGCACGCACCGCGATCGCGATCGCATCCGACGGCCGGGAGTCGATCTCGATCTCGGAACCGTTCTGCTGGACGGTGATGCTCGCGTAGAACGTGTTCTCCTTCAGCTCGGTGACGGTGATCCGGGTCACCTGCGCGTCGAGCTGGCCCAGCATCTCGGTGAGTAGGTCGTGGGTCATGGGTCGGGGGGTCGACGCGCCCTGAAGCTTCATCAGGATCGCCGCTGCCTCGGGATGCCCGATCCAGATCGGCAGGAACTTGTTCCCGTCGGCCGTCTTCAACAGGACGATCGGCTGCTTGCCGACCAGATCGAAGCTCACGCCGTAGATGACCATTTCATGCATCGCGGCAGCCCTCTTCGCCCATCTTAGCCCAGGCCCTCGGACTCAAACTCCACTCGCTCGGGGCTCGATTCCAGCTCTGCGAGCGGCACTCGTTTCCGTTCTCCGGAGCCCGGATCCTCCACCAGGACAGTGCGATCCGGGACGCTCATCGGGTCCACGCCAAGGAGGACGTAGACACGCCCTTCGTGGAGGACAGGTTCGCCGATGTTCAACGCCGCAGGGTGAAGGGGGTGACCGCTCTATCGGCCACCGACAACCGCGCCATGATCCCTGGGGCGGGTGGCGGAACGGCGCCGCTACAATCGCGCCTCGCGGGCGATTAGCTCAGTTGGTTAGAGCGCCGCTCTGATAAGGCGGAGGTCCCTGGTTCGAATCCAGGATCGCCCATGACGAAGGCGGTGTGGTCAGGACCGCCTGATGTTGTTGGCTGCGAGGGACGCAGTCTTGGGTAGAATCGTGTGGACAAAAGGGGTCCGCCGCGTGTCCAATTGACCCGCGCGGCGTTGCGCTCTGACGGCTACGGCGAGTCCCTTGCTCGAGAAAGGACGCCGTCAGATGATGCTCGCAACTACAAACGCTACTGCGTCGGTAGTTGCCGTCCTCTCGGGCGTTGCTTCGATCGGCAGTTTGCTCGCCTACCTGTATTTCGTGCGGCGGTCGAACGCGAACAACGCGCGCGATGAGGCTCTCGCCCTCGCTGAAACGCGACGTGAAGTGATCGGAGACCTACGCGATCAGCTCGCATCGTCTGAGAGAAGCCGGATGCGACTGCAGACGCAGGCCGATAGGCGCATCCGGGAACTGGAGACGGCTTTAGAGGACGCGCGCGCGGAGGCGCGGGAACAGGCCTACCAGATCCAACGCCTCTACGCGGTCGGGCTAGCCGACGTGCTCGCGGGCGTTCGTCACGATCTCGAGGCGGTTCCCGCGGACGTGGAACGAGCACTCAGCCGCATTCGGAAGCTTCTTGCGAGTGTGCCGCCTGCGGCGTAGACGCCACGGTTCAGCGAGTCGGGAGCGGGAGCGGTTCGTGATCCGGCAATCGGTCGCGACTTCCACGAGTCCGCCCTCGCGAGCCTGTTTCCGTTCGTGGATGAGTTCGAGCGGCAGGCGCTCGTGCTGCTCGGGATACCCCACGGCGGCGCCGGCCCGCTCCCGGATGCGCTCAGCCGCGCCTGCAAGCTGCGCCGCGCGCGGCTGCAAGCTCGGTGCTCGCGACGACTAGGGCGACCGCGCTCGGAGGCCGGTGCGTAGTGTCGCGACACGCTCGCTGGATTCGGACGCTCATCGCGGCCGAGCGCCGGGGTGACCGTCGCCGTAGTTCGACGCCTTACTAAGTCCGCTTCTCTGAGGTCTCATCGGCCGGCAGTGGTTCGGTAGCAGCATGCTTACCGCGGCACTCCGAGGCTGTTCCGAGCCGCCTTCCGGCGGCTCGCACGGGCGCTGACTGCTGCCCTGCCGCGGTCGAACCAAAAGGCGGCTGAAAGGGCCTTTTGGGTTTGCCGAATTTCCGCTACGAGCATAGTTTGACCACTCAACTGGGGAGGGAACATGAAGTTCCGCTTGCTTGCTGCGGTCTGCGCGGCTCTGGCTTTGGCCGCGCTAGTGGCCTCGGCGTCGGTCAGCGCCGCGCCGTCGTCCAAGGCCGCTTCGTACCTCGTAGTACTCAAGAAGGGCCAGCGCGCGGCGAGTCTGAAGGCCATCCGCGCGGCCGGCGGCCGTGTCGTGCGGATGAGCAAGGTTGGCGTGGCAACCGTGACGTCAACGAACCGAGCCTTCGCGCGCAAGCTGCGGGCCTCGGGCGCAATCGCGGGCATCGCTCACAACGCCAACTTCGTCCAGCCGGCGGTGAAGTCACTCGTTGCGCCTCCGGAGGGCACGAATACCGTTGCCGACGAGGCAGCCACATGCTCAGCGCTCTACAGCGTTTCGCTCACGGTGGGGCCGGATCAGCTCAGCCCCTGTCAATGGGACATGCGGATCATCGGCGCGTCTCCGTCGGGCTCCTACGCTGTGAACCGCGGAACGGGTGTGACGGTCGGTGATCTCGACACCGGCATCGACCTCAATCATCCGGATCTGACGCCGAACCTGGACGTCGCAAGCTCGTGCTCGTTCATCTACGCCTCGACTCCGACATCTGACCCGTCGGAGCAGGTCACACCGGGCGACTGCTCGAACAAGGCGGCGGTCCAGGACCTGGCCGGCCACGGCACGCACACGGCCGGGACAATGGCGGCGGCGATCAACGGTGTCGGAACCGCGGGCGTCGCACCGAATGCAACGATCGTGGCTCTCAAGGCCGGCACGGCCGAGGGCTTTTTCTTCACACAATCGGTCGTGGACGGACTCGTCTATGCAGGTGACAAGAGGCTCGACGTAGTCAACATGAGCTTCTTCGCCGACCCATGGCTGTTCAACTGCCGTAACAACGCGGAGCAGCGGGCGATCGTCCAGGCAATCTCCCGCGCCACGCGGTACGCGCAGCAGCGCGGCGTCGTTCTCGTCGCGGCGGCAGGAAACGAGGGCATCGACCTCAACCACCCCATCGTGGACGAGATCAGTCCCGACTACCCGCCGGGCGCCGCAACCAGCCGGCCGGTGAACAACAGCTGCGTCGTCCTGCCGACCGAGCTGCCGGGGGTCGTGCAGGTGACGGCCACGGGCGCCGCCAATCTGCTCGCCTGGTACTCGTCCTACGGCATGATCACCGATGTCACCGCGCCGGGTGGCTCCCGCTACCAGACGCCGACATTCGACTCGGCACGGGGCCGCGTGCTCGCGCCGTACTCGTCGACCGCGTCCGACCTCGAGCTCGAGGCCGCGCTCGGACGGCTGGTCTGGGATCCGAGCACGGGCGCCTTCTGGGCGTGGCTGAACGGGACGTCGATGGCCGCGCCGCACGCGGCCGGCGTCGCGGCGCTGATCCGAGCCAACCACCCGAACATGCCGGTCGGGGCTGTTGTCGCGGCACTGAGACAAACCGCCACGAAGATGGCGTGTCCGTCCGTACTCGATCCGGGCGTCGAGTTCTTCGAAGCGCCGGTTCAGGTCTGCTCGGGCGGCAGCGGCAGCAACAGCTTCTTCGGTGCGGGGCTTGTGAACGCACAAGCCGCCGCCACGAGGTAGCTCGCAAGTTGATCGTCGGGGGCCGGCGCTCGCCGGCCTCCGACGTCGCTTCTGAGAGCCGGCGTTGCGCCCGGATTCATGCGGCATCCGTTCCTCCTGCCAGCGTTGCACTCGCCTCCACCGACGGACGAGCAGTGGCGATGTCGGACGACGACCCCGACATGGCGGTCGCTGGCACGCGGGATTTAAAGCCGTGTGGTTACGCGAAAGTTGCCCGCCGATAAGCGGACGTCCCTGGTTCGAATCCAGGATCGCCCATCGCGAAGCGATCCGCGCGCGCAGCGCGGATCAGGGGATGGGGTCTGGGGGAACCGGGAGGTTCCCCAAAGCTAGACCACCTCGCCTGCATCCACTCGAAGATCGACCCGACAACCGATCGAGCGATCGTGGAAGCACCCTAGTGAACGATCTGCGTCTTGTGCACGTAGTCCTCGACGGCGAAGAGGAAGGTCGGGTCTTCGGCGATCTCCGTCAGCATCCCCTTCGTCGAATCGTCGAGGTCGTCGTCGTCCTGCAGCTCCACGAGGAACGGCTGAAGCCGATCCTTTTGGGAGAGCCACGCCATCTTCAGGAACAGATCGCGGGTCAGGTCATCCTGGGAAATCGCCTCGAGCGACTCCAGATCGTTGAGCCAGGTGGCGAGCATCTCTACGTTCAACGAACCGGGCGAAGCGGGGGATACGGCGGTTATGTAAGGCGCTCGAGCGCTTCGGCCAACTCGGCCAAATCGTGCTCGTCGGCAACCGGGATCTCGACCCGTGTCGCACCCACGCGCGGGCGGAACCCCGTTGCGCGCTCGAAGGCCACGCGAACACGCTCGGCCAACGCCGGGTCGACCGCCGCCCTCCCGGCCATCCGCGGTTTCGTCCTAGCGCCGGCCCAGCGCGCGGCGCGCTCGGCGGCCCGAACGGTCAGTCCCTTGGTGACGATCTCGCGTGCGAGCCGGCGGCGGCCCTCGTTGTCCGGCACGGCAAGCACCGCGCGCGCGTGACCCTCGGTCAGGTCGCCGCGCTCGAGGAGGCCCAGCACGTCCTCCGGAAGCTCGAGCAGCCTGACCCGGTTCGAGACGGCCGGCTTTGACCTGCCCACGCGCTCCGCGATCTCGCCCAGACCGAGGTCGAATTCGTCGATCAGCAGCGCGTAGGCGCGGGCCTCTTCCACGGGCGAGAGCTGCTCCCGAGCGACGTTCTCGACCAGGCCGAGCAGCAGGGTGTCGCGATCGTCGGTCTCGCGCACGAGT
>JBKPOY010000050.1:0-26058 GCA_046733295.1 Actinomycetota bacterium
GGGCGGCGCCCGCCGCCGCGACGGCCGCGGTCCAGCGCGCCGCCACGCGCTCAGGTCCAGTCGCGCACGCTGGAAGCCGTGCTCGCCCCGGCCGCCGTGCCTCGCATCGCCGCCCGACCATGCGCACGATGCGCGCGCGGACCCACCGCCACACGTTTCCAAAGCGGGAGCTCGTGAAGGCCGCGCCGCCGGATCTCGACGGCGCGTCGCCGGGAGCCGCCACCGTCTGGCTGAACCGCGCGCTGCCGGATCCGACCCCGCCGGCGCTCCGCCTGAAGCCGCGCTTCGCGAAGCATCTCCTCAGTGTCTCGCGCGGGCGGCATGTCAGTTGGTCGCTGCTGCTCGGCGTGCTCCGCGCCGAGGGCCACAACGGCTCCGCCCCCGCGAACCTCGCCGCCCTCAAGGGGCTTGCCTCGAGGCTTGCGAGCATGCACGTTCGCCCCGGCAGTCCGTGGGCCGCGATGTTCTCGCTCTCGCGCGACACCTCGGTCGCCGACCGCGCGATCGCCCTGTCGCACTACTACCGGGCCGTCGGCCTGAGGGCGCTCGTCCGCGGGCTCGTCGCCGAGAAGGCGAACCTCGCGAAGAAGGTGTTGAACGACCCGCGCGTCTCGATCTACTCGGGAGGCCGAGGTGACATCCAGGCAGGCCGCGTCAACGTTCGCGTGCTCGCGACCGTCGAGTACCTCGCGGACACGTTCGGGCAGGTCACGGTCTCGTGCCTGATCAGTGGACACGGGCTCTATGCCCGCCCCGGCGTCATCTCGGCGCACATCTACGGCCTCGCCGCCGACATCAGCGCCCTCGGCGGCGTGTCGATCACCGGTCACCAGCAGGCCGGCAGCGTCACGGAGCACGCGGTGCGCGAGCTCCTCCTGCTGCCGCCGGAGATGCTGCCGAAGCAGGTCATCTCCCTGCTCGGGCTCGGTGGTCCCTCGTTCCCGCTGGCCAACCACTGGGATCACATCCACATCGGCTACTAAGGGCATGGGGGAAACCGGGTTTCCCCCATGAACCCCCTCCTTATGTTGAGGACACCGCGACCGTTGGCCAGCGCTCCCGCCGGGCGAAGCCCGGCTCCGCGCACCGCCTGGGCGGCTCCTTGGGGAGACGATGAATGAAGAGCTTTGAGTTGAGAATTGGCGACGGGCGCGTTCTTTGCGAACGGTGCTTCGTTGCGGACAGTGCGGTCGCGCGGATGCGCGGGTTGCTCGGACGGAGTGGGCTGGAGAGCGGGGAAGGCCTGCTTCTCCGGCCCGCCTCGTCGGTGCACACGTTCTTCATGCGCTTCCCGATCGACGTTGTCTTCCTCGGCCGCGACGGCGAGGTGCTGAAGGTCGCTGAGCGCGTCCCGGCGTGGCGAACCGCAGCGGCGAGAGGCGCGAAGGCCGTTGTGGAACTCCCGGCGGGCGAAGCCGCGAGGCGCGCCCTCCGCGTGGGCGACCGCCTGGATCCGGCCGGCCGCGCCGAACCCCGTTCGGGGCCGGCCGCGAACCACCCACCGGCTTCGGCCTGACGCGCTCGCGGCGCACGAACGTGCGCCGAAGGCGTGCAAGTTGCGCCCGACGGGGGCGAACCGCGATCTTTACCGCATGCTCGACATCGCCTCGGTGGCAGAGCGTGCGCGCGGCGAGAATTTCCCCGTCGCGTCACTTGCGTTCCCACGTGAGTTGCGACCGCACATCCGCGCGCTCTATGCGTACGCGCGCCTCGTCGACATCTTCGGCGACGAGCTCGACGGCGGCCCGGAGGCGCGGCTTGCAGCGCTCGACGAGCTCGAGGGCGAGGTCGAGGCGTGCTATCGGGGCTCGCCCACGTGGCCGGTGCTCGTCGAGCTGCAACCGACCATCCGCGCGTTCGACCTTCCGCGCGAGCCCTTCCTGCGCCTGATCGAGGCAAATCGAATCGACCAGCGCGTCTCCGAGTACGAAACCTGGGGTGACGTCAAGCACTACTGCATCCACTCCGCGGATCCGTGCGGCAGACTCGTGCTCGGAGTGCTCCGGCGCCTCGACGATCACGAGGCCGTGGCGCTGAGCGACGACGTCTGCACCGGCCTGCAGCTCGTGAACTTCGTCCAGGACGTGCCCCGCGACCTCGCACTGGGTCGGATCTACCTGCCCGCCGAGGATCGGCGGCGGTTCGGGGTCACCGAGCTCGACCGTCCGAACGAGCCGCTGCGCGGGCTGCTCGCGTTCGAGACGGAGCGGGCCCGCGATTTGCTCGCCGCGGGGGAGCGGCTCGGCCGACGCCTCGGCGGTAGGACGGGGCGCGCGGTCGCCGCGTTCGCACGGGGCGGACTGGCCGCATGCGAGGCGCTCGAGCGCGCCGACTTCGACGTCTTCGCGCAACGGCCCAGGCCCTCGCGGGCCCGACTCGCACGCGCCGCGCTCGGGGCCCTCGTCCGATGACCGTCGAGCACGCCTACGCCGAGGTCGAGCGGGTCACGCGGAAGCGCGCGCGGAACTTCGCCTACGGGATCATGCTGCTGCCCCGCTCGAAGCGGCGGGCGATCGCGGCCATCTACGCGTTCGCCAGGCGAGTCGACGACCTCGCGGACGGCCCGCTGGCCGACGAGGAGAAGCGCTCGCGCCTCGAGCGGATGCGCGCGGATCTGCACGTGCCGCCGGGGGGCGACGCGACACTCGTCGCGCTCGCGCACGCGCGGGGGCGCTACGGCATCCCGCTGGACGCGCTCGAGGCGCTGATCGACGGCGGCATCCAGGACACCGAGCAGAAGCGGTACGCCGACTTCGGCGAGCTTCGCGGGTACTGCACCCGGGTCGCGGGCGCCGTGGGGCGCGCATGCGTCGTCGTCTACGGGGCGAACGAGCCTCTGAGAGCCGAGACGCTCGGCGTCGGCCTGCAGCTGATCAACATCATCCGTGACGTGGCCGAAGACTGGCAGCTGGGGCGCGTGTATCTGCCGCAGGACGAGCTCGCGCGGTTCGGGGTCGCGGAGGACGACATCGCAGACGGCCGGTCGACGCCGGCCTGGCGCGAGCTGATGGCGTTCCAGGCGACCCGCGCGCGGGCCGAGGTCGACGACGGCATGACCCTGCTCGAGCATCTCGATCGACGCAGCGCGGCCTGCGTCGCGACGTTCGCTGGCCTCTACCGCTCCACGCTCGAACGGATCGAGCGCGACGGCTACGAGGTGTTCGGCGGCCCGCCGACGCTCTCGCCCGTGACCAAGCTTCGCGTTGTGGGAGCGGCGCTCGCTAGATGAAGGCAATCGTCGTCGGCGGTGGCCTCTCCGGCCTCTCGGCCGCGCTGGAGCTCGTGGACGCCGGCCACGGGGTGACGCTGCTCGAAGCCCGACCCACCTTCGGCGGAGCGGTGCAGACGCTGCCGGAGCGAGACGGCGATCCAGATCCGCCCCCGGACAACGGCCAGCACATCGCACTGGGCTGCTTCTCCGCCTACACGCGCTTTCTCGAGCGGATCGGCAAGGGCGGCGCCGTGCGCCGTGAGCGGCTCCGCCTGCCGGTGATCGCCGAGGACGGCTCCGTCGCTCACCTCGGCAGCGGGCTCGCCGGCCTGTTCCGCTACCGCCACCTGACGCTCGCCGAGCGCCTCGAGGTGGCGCGCGTCGCCCGCCGCGTCGGCGCCGAGGACGAGGTCGCAAACCAGGACAAGACGTTCGGCGCTCTCCTTCGCGAGCTCGGCCAGTCGCAGCGGGTGATCGACCGCTTCTGGGACGTCTTCGTTCGGCCCGCTCTGAACCTGCGCACCGACGAAGCCGGGGCGAACTACGGCATCCACCTCGTCTCCACCGCGCTGCTCAGCAGGCAGCGCGGCGCCTCGGACGTGCTCTTGCCCGTTGAGCCGCTTGGTGCGATGCACGGCGATGCCGGGGCGGCGGCGCTCCACCGGGCCGGCGCCGAGGTTCGCGCGGCCGCCCGGGTCGTCGAGGTCGACGGCGGCGGTGTGACCCTCGCGAGCGGAGAGCGCATCGGCGCCGATGCGGTTGTCGTGGCGGTACCGCCCGAGGAGGCAACACGCCTGCTCGGCGAGCCCGACCCTGGCCTCGGCGACTCACCGATCGTCTCGGTGCATCTCGTGCTCGATCGTCCGGTGCTGCGCCACCTCGTCGCGGGTCTGCTGGAGAGCCCTGCGCACTGGGTCTTCGATCGCGGCAGGCTCACTCGTCGTGCGGCGACCGGGAGCCAGTACCTGACCGTCGTCTCGAGCGGCGCCCCCGAGCTGCTCGCGATCCGCGGGAGGGAGCTGGTCGAAACGGTTGCCAACGCGTTGACAGAGCGCCTGGGCGGCGCGGAGGTGCTCTGGTCGCGAGTGAGCCGCGAGCCGCGGGCCACGTTCGCGGCGACGCCCGGCACGCTTGGCCGGCGCCCCGGCGCCGGAACCGCAGTTCCGAACGTCGTGCGCGCGGGCGCGTGGACCGCGACCGGCTGGCCGGCGACCATGGAGAGCGCAGTTCAAAGCGGGCTGAACGCCGCGCGTTCGTTGTCCGAAATGCCAACGAAGGTGGCGGCCTGACTCTCGCGCCGGACCGGCAGACGACGACGCTCGACCAAGCCGTCGAGCGCGCGACGTCGCGCCTGTTCGAGCTGCAGCATCCGGACGGCTGGTGGGTCGGGGAGCTCGAGTCGAACGCGACGATGATCGCCCAACACCTGTTCTGGCATCACTTCCTCGGGTTGCGAACGCCGGAGCTCGACCGCAAGATCGCGAACGAGCTCCTCGCCAGGCAACGCGAGGACGGAACCTGGGCGATCTGGTTCGAGGGGCCGCCGGACCTTTCGACCACGATCGAGGCGTACGCCGCATTGAAGCTCGCGGGCGTCGATCCGGGCCCTCGCGCGCGCGAGTACATCCGCCGCCGGGGAGGCGTCCCTCGCGCGCGCGTCTTCACGAAGTGCTTTCTCGCGCTCCTCGGCCACTGGCCGTGGCAACTCGTGCCGCGGATGCCGCCGGAAGTGATCCTCCTGCCACCCGACGGGCCTTTCTCGGTCTACACGTTCTCCTGCTGGGCGCGGCAGACCGTCGTGCCGCTGTCGGTCGTCGAGGCGATCCGCCCCGTCCGGCCGGCCGCGATCGAGCTGCGCGAGATCGGGGCCCGCCCCGGCCGCACGAAGTCGCCACCGCGGCCCGGTCCGCTGCGGCGCGTCGCCTTCGCGACCGCCGAGCGATGGGTGCGCGACCGACAAGAGGCGGACGGCTCGTGGGGCGGAATCCAGCCGCCCTGGGTGTGGTCGATCGTGATGCTCGCGGCGCTCGGCTACGGCCTCGAGGACGACACTCTGCGCCGGGCGGTCGAAGGCTGGGGCCGCTTCACGATCGATGAGGGCGACCGGCTACGGCCCGAGGCCTGCCAGTCGCCGATCTGGGACACGGCGCTCGCGGTGATCGCGCTCCTCGACGCGGGCGTTGCCCCCGATCACCCGCAGCTGCGCTCGGCGGGTGACTGGCTTCTCGGCGAGGAGGTGCGTGTCGCCGGCGACTGGTCGGTCCGCCGGCCCGCCCTGGCGCCGGGCGGCTGGGCCTTCGAGTTCGACAACGACCTCTACCCCGACGTCGACGACACGGCCGCCGTCGCGCTCGCCCTGCGCGGGCTTGGAACCGGCGACGACGCCGTCGACCGGGGCCTCGCGTGGACGGCCGGCATGCAGTCGGCGAGCGGCGGCTGGGGGGCGTTCGACGTCGGCAACGAGGCGCACTGGCTCTACAAGCTGCCGTTCTGCGACTTCGGCAAGGTCACGGACGAGCCCAGCGCAGACGTCACCGCCCATGCGCTCGAGGCGCTCGTGCGTGAGGGCTCGTTCGCCGACGAGGTGGGTCGCGGGCTCGACTGGCTGCTCGCCGAGCAGGAGGCCGACGGGTCCTGGTTCGGCCGCTGGGGGGTCAACCACCTGTACGGGACGGGGGCCGCCTTACCGGCGCTCGAGGCCTGCGAGCTCCCACCCGAGCACCCGTCGATCCGCCGTGCCGTCGCCTGGCTCGACTCGGTCCAGCAGCCCGCAGGGGGCTTCGGAGAGGACATCCGTTCGTACGCGGATCCAAGCTGGCGCGGACGCGGTACGGCGACGCCTTCTCAGACTGCGTGGTCGCTATTAGGCTACGTCGCGGCGGGCGAAGCCGAATCGGAATCGGCTGAGCGCGCAGCAACCTGGCTTTGCAGCGCACAACGACCCGATGGTGATTGGGATGAAGCTCATTTCACGGGAACCGGCTTCCCGCTCGACTTCATGATCCGTTACCACCTCTACCGTCTGCACTTCCCGCTCATGGCCCTAGGTCGTCTACGAGAAAGGCTCGCCGCATGAAATTCCCACTGCGCTCGACGATCCAGATCGGCAGCTACGTCGCGAAGCAGAAGCGTACGGGGGCGCGCTTCCCACTGGTTCTGATGCTCGAACCGACGCTCGCGTGCAACATCGCCTGCATCGGCTGCGGGAAGATCCGCGAGTACGAGTCGAACAAGGCGCGCCTCTCGGTCCAGGAGTGCATCGACGCCGGTGTGCAGTGCCCGGCTCCCGTCGTCTCGATCTGCGGCGGCGAGCCGCTCGTCTACAAGGGGATCGAGGACGTCGTCTCGGGGATGCTCGAGATGCAGAAGAACATCGAGCTCTGCACGAACGCGCTCAAGCTCGAGCAGTTCCTCGAGGTCTTTGAGCCGAACCCGCGGCTCACGTTCGTCGTCCACCTCGACGGCATGCGCGAGATCCACGATTACATCTGCGACTACCCGGGCCTCTGGGACACGGCCGTCGATGCGATCAGGGCCGCGCGCTTGCACGGCTTCCGCGTGACGACGAACACGACCGTCTTCAAGGAGACGAAGGTCGAGGACGTCCTCCAGATGATGGATTACCTGACCAACGAAGTCGGCATCGACGGGATGCTCGTCGCCCCCGGCTACCAGTACTCACAGATCGACCCGAACCTGACGATGACGAGGGCCGAGCACGAGCAGAAGTTCCAGATCATCAAGGCCGCCGCGAGGAAGAACGGCTACCGCTGGCTCGCCAGCCCTGTCTACCAGGAGTTCCTCGCCGGCGAGCGTAAGCTCGCGTGCGCGCCGTGGGGGTCGATCACGCGAAACCCGTACGGCTGGAAGGGCCCCTGCTACCTGCTGACCGACGGAATCTTCCCGACGTACGACGCGTTGCTCGAAGGAATCGAATGGGAGGAGTACGGCCCCGGCAACGACGCGCGCTGCGAGCATTGTGGCATCCACTCGGGCTTCGAGCCCTCGGCAGCCCTGGTCGCTGCCGACAGCCTCAAGGAAAGCGTCCGGAGCATGGCTTGGACACTGACGGGCTAGCGGACGAGCCGCTCACCTTTGCCTGCGCCATGGGGGTGGAAGAGCGCGCCGCGCGCCGCCTCGGCCCGACCGTCCGGCTCGGGCTCGGCGCCGCGAACGGAATCCCCGAGCACGGGCGCCTCGTCTCGTTCGGGATCGCCGGGGCGCTCCGGCCCGACCTCGAGGTGGGAACGCTGATCGACGCGACGCGCGTCGTCGACGAACAGGGGAACGTCCTCTGGGAGGGCGGCCCCCTCGGAGTCGTCCAGGCCCGCGAGGGGACGATCCTCGGCGCGAGCCGCATCATCGACGAGCCCGCCGAGCGGGAGCGCGCCCGGCGCGAGAGCGGGGCCGACGCGGTCGACATGGAGTCGGGGCCCCTGGCCCGAACGGGCAGGCTCGCCGGCTGCATCCGGGTGATCAGCGACACGCCCGAGCGGGGCCTCGGCGCCCTCGCCCAGGGCGCAAAGCCGAACGGGGACCCGAACTACGCGGGCCTGCTCAGAGCGTTCCTGCGCGAGCCGCGCGAGACGACGCGGGCGGCACGCGACGCCCGCCGGGCCCTCAAGCGCCTGGAGGCGGTCGCGTGAGCAGGCGCCTCCTACTCGCGGCGCCGCGCTCGTTCTGCGCCGGCGTCGATCGCGCGATCGAGATCGTCGAGCGTCTGCTCGAGCAGCACGGCCCGCCGGTCTACGTCCGCCATCAGATCGTCCACAACGAGCACGTCGTCCGCAGGCTCGAAGATCTCGGCGCCGTCTTCGTCGAGCACGAGAACGACATTCCCGCGGGCGAGATCTGCGTCCTCTCGGCCCATGGCGTCGCCCCGGCCGTCAAGGAGAACGCCGAGCGACGGGGGCTGCGCGTCGTCGACGCTGTCTGTCCCCTCGTTTCGAAGGTTCATGCGGAAGCGCGCCGGTACGCGGACAGCGGCCACCTGGTCGCGCTCGTCGGACATGCAGACCACGTCGAGGTGATCGGCACCCGCGGCGAACGGCCCGACGCGACGGTGGTGATCGAATCCGCCGAGGACGCGGCGAAGCTGGACTCGAGCGGCCGGCCGGTCGCGGTGATCACGCAGACGACCCTTTCGCTCGACGACGTGGCGTCGACGGTCGACGCGCTCGGCGAGCGGTTCGGCGATCTCCGCCGGCCGGCCGCGGACGACATCTGCTACGCGACCCAGAACCGCCAGGACGCCGTCAAGAAGATGGTTCGGAAGGGCGCGAGCCTGATCTTCGTGATCGGCTCCGAGACCAGCTCGAACGCGCAGCGGCTCGTCGAGGTCGCGCGTCTCCACGGAGCGGAGGCGATTCTCGTCGACGGGGAGACCGAGCTGGACGCCTCGCTCGTGCTCGGGCGGGAGACGATCGGGCTCACCGCCGGCGCCTCGACCCCGGAGGAGCTCGTCCAGGCGGTGGTCGCGAGGCTCGCCGCGCTCGGCTTCGAGGAGCTGCAGGAGATCGAGGTCGCCCGCGAAGACGTTCACTTCCGCCTTCCGACCGAGGTCGTGGCCCGATGACCTCGGTCGAGATTCCGTATTCGATCGCCTGCGCGCTTCCCTCGCTGACGGTGATCGACATCACGAACGACGTGGCGCACGAGCTCGACCACACCGCCTACTCCGACGGGATTGCGTTTGTCTGGCCCACCGAGCCGACCGGGCTCGTCCGTGTGAACGAGCGCGAGACGGGGTTCTTCGAGGATCTCGAGGACCTGCTTCGGCGGCTCGTCCCCCTCGAGGCGCCGGAACGCGAGCGCCTCGTTCGGCTGCTGCTCGGCCCGCGGACGGAGCAGATTCCGTTCCGGGACGCCCAACTCTGCCTCGGAACCTGGCAGCGCGTGCTGTTGCTCGGCTTCGACGGCTCGTCGCCGGGCGGCTGGTCCCTGACCACCGTCGGGTAGCCGCCTTCAGCACCGCGGCCAACGGGAGTACCATCGGGACCATGGCACGGGCGCGCCGCCACCAGCGCCTCTTCTCGGGCCTCGCATTCGGCCTGCTCGCACTGGCCGCTGAGCTCGTCGGGCGCAGCCTGACCGGCCACCTCAATGTCGGCCGCCACGTCGGCGCGCCGAGCTACGTCGGCGCGGCCTACTACCCGTTCCTGCTCGCCGCGGTCAAGATCGGCATCGCGCTCCTGCTCGCGCGACTCGCGTGGAGGTTCGCGCGCGCGCACGCGGCAGCCAGGGCGGCCCGCCGCCTGCTGCTGCACGCCGGGACACGCCACTCGAGGCAGCTTCCGCGCGTGCGCTTCTCGCTCTCGCCCCGGCTCTGGCTCGCGTCCTTCGTCGTCACCGCCGTCTTCTATCTCGTGCAGGTGGACGCGGAGGCGCTCTCGGCCGGGGGCGCGCCGCTCCTGGATCCCTGGCTCCACACCTCGGCGCTACCGGTCTTCGCGGTTCTCGGCGTGCTCGTCGCGTTCGTCTGGGGCGTCGTCGCCGGCTGGCTCGCTGACTACGAGCGCTACGCCGAGGCGACGGTCGCTCGGGCGAACAGGGCAGCCGGCACCGGCGCGCTGCAGCTCGACCACAGGGTCGTCGACTCGCGCAACGCACCGCGGAAGCTCTTCGGGCTCTCCTTCGAGAGCCGGCCGCCGCCCGTTCTCGCCTAGCCCGCGCGCCGAGCGCCCGCGGGCTGTTGGTCTGGCGTCGACCTCGCGGGAGGTGGAATGGAGAGCCACTTGGCAACCGACGTCGCGGTCGAGCGCTCGCGAGAGCGGTCGCTTCGCGCCACGGCGATCAATCTGATCGGGCCGTTGACGATGCTCGGCGGCGTCACCTGGGCATTTCTGCAGCCGTACCGGCTGACGCTGCTGCATCCGCACGGGCAGGGCTTCTGGTGGCTGCTCGCTGAGCCGCCGCTCTATGTCGTTCTCGTCGGCCTCGGCTTCGCGCTGCTCGTCGCGCCGAACGTCGTCGCCGACCTGCAAGAGGCGGAGGATGCTGCCGAGAGCTGAATTCGTCCACTGGTGGTTCGCCACCGGGTTCCTCGTCATCGGCGTCCTGCTGGTCGCCGAGGCGGTCGTCGGGACGGAGGTGTGGCGGCGGCGACCCTGGCGCGCCTACCTCTGGCCGAGCTTCCTGTTCCTGATGGGCGTTCTGATGTGGCCGGTGATGGTCTTCTACACCAACTCCACGATCCACATGCTCGCCCACGGCTCGTGGGCGCAGGCGATGATGCTCGCCGGCGCGGCCGAGCTGGCGCTCGTCCGCGGAAAGGTCACGAATCCCTACTGGCGGCTCGCGACGGCGCTCGGGTTCGCGGTCTCGGGCGCCGCGATCCTGATCCACGAGCAGAACGGCTGGCTGTTCGCGCGCGCCGCATTCCTTCACCACGCCATCGGCTGGACCGCGATGGTGGGCGCGGGCCTGCTGCTCCTACGGGCGTTCAGGCCGCGTTCGACGGTGTTGCAGGCCGGCGTCGCGCTCGTCTTCGTCGTGATCTCGGTCTTCCTGTTCTCCGACCGCGACACGGCGCCGATCTTCGGCCACATCTCGCCGCTCGCCGGGGAGCCGCGCCGATGAAGCTGCTCGTGCTCGGGTCGGCCCTTGTTGCCGTGCTCGCGCTGCCGACGACGGCGCTCGCGCATGCCAACCTGATCAAGACTTCCCCGAGCTATCGCGAGCGCCTCCAGACGGGGCCGCGGTCGGTCGCGCTTGTCTTCGACCAGGCCGTCGAGGCGGAGCCGAACGCGATCGGGGTTACGAACGCATTCGGCAAGAAAGTGTCGCGGCGGGCCCGTGCGAGCGGCGTGCGGGTCGAGGTGCCCTTGCGGCAGCTCGGCCGAGGCGCCTACACGGTGCGCTGGCACGTCCTTTCGAAGGACGGCCACGTCGTCTCAGGTGTCTTCACCTTCGGCGTCCGGGTGAACGCCCCGCCGCCGACCGAGGCCTACGGCGCCTCGGGGCCGACGCAGACCGAGCACGTCGTCCGCTGGGCGTACTTCCTCGGGCTCGCGCTTTTGATCGGGGGCATGGGCTTCAGGCTCCTGGTCGTCCGCAAGGAGCTGCCGCCGCCGGCCGAGAAGCGCTTCTTCCTCCTGGCCGCGATCGGCGCGGCGGCGACCCTCGAGGTCGGCATCCTCGCGTTCCTGTTGCGGGCGGAGGACGCACTCCAGCTTCCGTTCGAGCGACTGCTCTACGGCGACCTCTCGTCGATCGCGGGCGGGACGCGCTTCGGCGCGGCCTTTATCGCGATGACGCTCGGCTTCGCTCTCGTGGCGGCCTTTCTCTTCCTCGCGTGGCTGACCGATCGGCGCTCACTGCTCTGGCCGGCGTTTGTGCTTGCGCTCGGCTTCGCCTCGGGACTCTCCCTCTCGGGCCACTCGGCGGTCGACCCGGGCTCGTCGTGGGTCTCGGCCTTCGCCGACTGGCTGCACCTCTGCGCCGCGGCGCTCTGGGTCGGCGGCCTCGTCCAGCTCGCTTTCGTCGTCTGGCCGAAGGCGCCCGCGCTCCGCCGCGAGGCGTTCCTGCGCTTCTCGCGCCTGGCATCCGCGTTGATCGTGGTGCTGCTCGCCGCCGGGCTCTACCTGAGCATCGTCCGGCTGCCCGAGCTGAACGATCTCTGGAGCGAGGGCTACGGCCGCGTCCTCCTCGTCAAGCTCGCCCTCGTCGCGCTCGCGCTCACGTGGGGCGCGGTGCACCATTTCGTGGCGCGGCCGGTCCTGGAGAGGGGCGGCGGCGGCGGGCCGATCCTCTCGCGTCTGCCGCGCAGCCTCGCCGGCGAGAGCGCGGTCGGCATCGCGATCCTGCTCGTCGCGGCCGTGCTCGTCGACTCGAAGCCGCCGCCGCGGCCCACGTCACCCGCGCCGACGGCGGTCGGTGTTCGGCGCTAGCCCGAACTAGGAGGGTCCGCCGCCGTTGCCGGTCCCCCACATGCCGCTCATCCGCACGCCGCAGCTCTCGCCACGTCCGATTCTCGCCATGGTCTCCCTCTCTCCACGCCGTCCCGGGCGGGACGCACTGGTTGTCGAATACGCCGGCCTAGTAGGAGTCGGCCCAGGAGACGTCGCCCCAGGAGACGTCGCCCCACGAAACCGCGTCGACCGACTTCGGCGCCAACGTGCTGACGTCCACGATCATCGACGTGTTCTGCGTGATCGTGATCGACCGGCTGTTGCTCGCCGCTCCCGCGACTGCCGGAGCCGAGAGGGCCAATGCGCATACGAGCGCCGTGACCCCTCCGACGACCCGGGCCCGCTTCGGCAGGCGCCGTCCCATCTGATTGCCCTCGTGCTTGGTCATACCCCTTCTCCCTCTTCCGACCGCGCTGGTTGCGCGGTACCGCAGTGACAGTCGGGACGGTAGACCCGCGCCGCTGCCGACTCATCACCCTTTGGGGGGAGGGCGTCCGAAGTTCACTCGAACGAGGGATCGAGCGTGCGTAGACTCGCCGCCGTGGCCGACCTGGCGGGCTTTCGCGATCGCTTTCCGATCCTCGAGCGAACGACCTACCTGATCAACCACTCGCTCGGCGCGATGCCGGCCGCGGCCGAGGATCGGCTCCTTGACTACGCGCGCGAGTGGCGCGAGCGCGGCGTCCGGGCGTGGGAGGAGGGATGGTGGGAGACCTCGATGACCGTCGGAGACCAGCTCGGGCGGATCATCGGCGCGCCGGCGGGCTCGACGGTGATGCACCAGAACGTCGCGGTCGCCCAGGCGGTCGTGCTGTCGTGCTTCGCCTTCGAGGCGCCCCGGAACCGGATCGTCTTCGGCGAGGGCGAGTTCCCTTCGGTGCGCTACCTGTACCAGGCCCAGCGGCGCCGGGGTGCCGAGATCGAGATCGTCGGCGACGCCGCCGCGGTGCTCGCCGCGATCGACGAGCGGACTCTCCTTGTCCCGATCAGCCACGTTCTGTTCAAGACCGGAGAGATCCAGGACGTGGAGGCGATCGTCGCGCGCGCGCACGAGGTGGGTGCCCTCGTCGTCCTCGACGCCTACCAGTCCGTGGGCACCGTCCCGCTCGACGTGACGGCGCTCGACGTCGACTTCGCGGTCGGCGGCAGCGTGAAATGGCTGTGCGGCGGCCCCGGGGCCGGCTGGCTCTACGTCCGGCCCGATCTGGCCGAGCGGCTCGAGCCGACCGTCACCGGCTGGCAGGCGCACGCACGTCCGTTCGCGTTCGAAGGGGAGCACGAGTACACCGAGGGCTCGGCAAGGTTCCTGACCGGCACGCCCAACGTGCCGGCGCTCTACGCGGCGACCGCCGGCTACGACGCGGTCGAGGAGGCGGGCGTCGAGCGGATCCGCGAGCACTCGACGCGCCAGACCGCGCTCCTCTTCGACGTCCTCGGCGGGGCCGGGTTCGAGATCGCGAGCCCGCGAGACCCGTCGCGCCGGGGCGGCACCGTCGTCGTGCGGACGCCCGAGTTCGAGGCGGTTTACCGCGAGCTCGACGCGCGCGACATCGTCTGCGACTTCCGGCCCGATGTCGGGATCCGGCTGGGGCCGCACTTCTACAACACGGACGAGGAGGTGCGCTCCGCGGCCGAGCAGATCGTGGAGATCGTCGAGACCCGAGCCTACGAGCGCCACCTCGGCGCTGCGGCCTCCTCGTAGGAGCTACTCAAGGACCCAGGCGTCGTCCCGGATGATCGGGACGCGCGCGCCTCCGGCCTCGATCCCCTCGACGGAGACCTCCGGCCCGCCGATCATCGCGTCCTGATGGACGCCGGAGACGTTGAACCCCAGCTCCTCGCGGGCCGCCGGGTCGTCGGGTACGCCGGGGAGCGTGGCGCTGTAGGCGTGGCCCCAGGCGATGTGCGAGGCCGCGTTCTCGTCGAGCAGTAGGTCGCCGAACACGAGGTTCGCCTGCCCGACCGGGGACGAGCCGTCGACGAGCGCGACCTCGCCGAGCCGGTTCCCGCCGTTGTCCGCACCCATCTGGGCCCGCACGGCCTCGGCCCCTCTCGTCGCGCTCACCTCGACCACCCGGCCTTGCTCGAACCGAAGCTCCAGGCCCTCGACGACGCCGCCGCCCGTGAGAAGCTGCGGCCGCGTCATCCGCGCCGTGCCCTCGACCCTGCGGAAGTCGGGCGTCGTGAAGACCTCCTCGGACGGAATGTTCACGAACGCGGACCGGCCGCTGACCGTGTCGAACTGGGCCGAGATCCAGTGGGAGCCGGGGATCAGGCCGACGCGGAGATCGGTGCCGGGCCCCGCGAAGTGAAGCGCGTCGAACCCGCGCTCCTCGAGCGCTCGAGCGCGCACGTCGAGCGTCTCGACGTGCCGGGCCCAGGCCTCGATCGGATCCGGCTCGTCCAGCCGGAGAATGGGGATCAGCGCGTCCCACAGCCGCGCGAGATCGGGCTCGCCGAAGAGTCGTTCCGCCCAGCCGGCCGTCGGGCAGGGGACGATCGTCCAGTTCACGCGCCGGCTCTCGACGAGCTCGAGGATGGCCGGCACGAGGGGCATCGGGTCGCGGCCGACCCGCTCCGGGTCGAGATCGTCGAACAGGGTCAGATCCGGGTCGCCGGTGATGGTGACCGAGGCGGCCTCGTTCTCGACCGCCTCCGTGATCGAGCGGTTGAACCAGTCGGGAATGAAGCCGAGCGACTCCTCCGGCGCGTGGAGCAGGCGCGCCCGCTTGACGTGCGCGTCCCAGTAGATCGCCGAGACGTAGTGCGCACCGGTTCGGTAGGCCTCGTCGGCGATCAGGCGGGCGAGCGGCGCGTGCTCCAGGTCGAGGGCGAAGACGACGACATCCTGGCCCGGCGCCACGTTCGCGCCCACGCGAACGGCGAGCTGCGCCACGCGGCGCTCCAGCTCGGCGAACCGGTCCTCCATCGCGCGACCCTAGCCGAGCAGTTGCAGGAGGCGCTCGGCATAGTGCGGAGCGGTCGGCTCGTCCTCGTGCTTGAAGTAGGCGTACACGCGGATGCCGTCGTCGAGCAGTGGCCTGAGCCGCCGCGCCCAGTCCGTCAGGGCAGCGTCGTCGTACGGCGGCTCCCGTAGGCGCAGGTAGCGAAACGGGGCGTCGCCGTCGAGGGCATTGACCGTCACGGGCACCTCGGCGCCGGCCCACGACTCGTGCCTGAACTCGAACGCGTACTCGAGCGAGGGGTCGAGCGAGTCGAGGACGAGCCGCAGCAGCCCGTCGTCGCGGGGACGCGTCGGCGGGAACTGCACGAGCACCGGGCCGAGCCGCTCCCCGAGCGTCCGCACCTGCTCGGAGAACGTCGGCAGCAGCTCGAAGCGCCCGACATGCGTGATCCTGCGGTTCATCTTCACGGCGAAGCGAAAGGCCGGAGGCGTCTGGTCCGCCCATCTTTGGAGCTGCTCCTCGGAGGGGAGCTTGTAGAAGGTGTTGTTCAGCTCGACCGACGGCAAGCGCTCCGAGTACTGCTCGAGAAACTTCGACGGCCGCGCGTGCTCGGGGTAGAACCCGCCCCGCCACGATGGGTAGGAAAAGCCGGAAGTGCCGACATAGAGCCCCGTTACACTCGACGGCGTGGCGACCATGGCCGAAGTGATAACCGAGAACACCATCCCGGTCCTCGACCACGGATTCGTGCGCCTCGATGATGCGATGGCGAGCGATCTCTCCGTCGTCAACGGCGCCCGCGTGAGCTTCGCGCGCCGCAAGGAGGAGATGGACGACAACGATGAGGGGCTGATCCGCTTTCTGATGCGCGACCGCCACGGGACGCCGTTCGAGCACAACGCGTTCCGGTTCCACGTGCGCTGCCCGCTCTTCGTTGCACGCGAGTGGTTCCGCCACCGCGTCGGCTCGTTCAACGAGTTCTCGATGCGCTACGCAAAGGCGAGCGACGAGTTCTACGTCCCGGAGGCGGAGGACGTCCGCTCGCAGGTCGGCAAGCCCGGCGCCTATTCGTTCGAGGCGGTGGATCCCGAGCTCGCGGAGCACACGCGTGAGGAGCTTCGCGCCGTCTACGACGCGGCGTACGCGACGTACACCCAGCTCGTCGAGCGGGGCGTCGCCCGCGAGCTCGCCCGGCTCGTGATGCCGATGGGCGCCTACACCGAGTTCTACTGGACGGTAAACGCGCGCTCGCTGATGAACTTCGTCTCGCTGCGCGCGGCCGAGACGGCCCAGCGGGAGATCCGGCGCTACGCCGAGGCGTGCGAGCGCTTCCTCGCGGAGAAGATGCCGGTCACGTACGCCGCGTTCGTCGATAACGCACGCGTCGCCCCGTGACGTCTAGGCCTAGGTGGTCATGACGGTCTTGCCCGGGTGCGGCTTGCCGGGGAGCTCCTCGGTGACGATCCAGCCGTCCCCCCGCTTCAGCTCGTAGGGGATGTTCAGCCGGACGCTGACCTTGTCGTCGCCGCCGCCGGCGAAGGTGCCGCACGTCCAGCGATGCGTGCCCCTCGTCAGGAACATCTCGTAGTAGCCGCCATTCGCGAGGCGGTGGAGCCCGGTGACCTTTAGCTGCAGTGGCCAGTTCCCGTCGGAGTCGCGCTTGCCGACCTCGATCACGGCGGCGGCGTCGACGCCGGCGACACCGTGCATCTCGGGCGAGAACTGCGCGGTGAAGCCGTTCTGCCGGTAGCCGGCCAGGTAGCCGCCGAAGAACGCGACGAGTGCGATCGCGGCGGCCAGCGCGAGCGCCGCGCCCACCCGACGCCGCGGCAGCAGCTGGAACATCCCGGTGTTCGTGCGTTCCTCGGTGCGCTCGACGCCCGGGTGCTCGAGCGAAGGCGGCAACTCGGGAAGAGGACCGGCCTCGAGCAGGAGCTCGTGCGCCCGGCGGAGGCGCTGCTCCTCGGCGGGCGTCAGGTCGTCACCGACCAATTCGCGGAAGTCGGGCGGGCGGCTCACCGGACCTCCTCCAAGGCATCGGCGAGCCGTGAGAGCGCGCTGCGCGTACGAGTCTTCACGGTGCCGAGCGGGATGTTCAGGAACTCGGCGATCTCGGACTGGGAGAGCCCGCCCCAGTAGGCGAGCTCGAGCAGGGTTCGCTCATGCTCAGGCAAATTCTGCAGCGCGGTGTGGACGCGCCAGGCCAGCCACGACCGCTCCGCCTCCTCGGGCGGGGTGGCATCGGGGGCCGGCTCGTCGGGCGGCTCCATCGGCGTCTCGGAGCGGGCGCGCGCCCGATCGACGATGGCGTTGCGCGCAACGGCGTAGAGCCACGGAGCTCCTGGCCCTCGCTCGGGCTTGTAGCTCGAAGCCGAGCGCCAGACCGACGCGAAGGTCTCCTGCGCGGCGTCCTCGGCGCGCCCGCGGTCGCCAAGGCGGCGGAGCGCGAGCCCGAAGACGGGGCGGACGAAACGACGGTAGAGGATGTCGAATGCGTCGCGGTCTCCCTTGCCGATTCGCTGGAGCAGTTCGCCATCGGTCGAGCCCTCCGCCGGCGCCGGCCGGGGGTCTCGCTTGCCTGATCGGGCGGGGAGATCGAGAGCGAGCTCCATCTCATCGTCTCTACGGACGCTCACGGCACTGCGGATTGCAGCAGACGCCCGCCGTCCACGACGAGTGACGTGCCGGTCACGAACTCCGCACCGGCCAGATAGGCGACCGCGGCGGCCACATCCTCGGGCGAGCCGACACGCCCTAGAGCGGTCTCGGCCGCGCGCCGCTCACGTTGCTCGGGCGCGACCGCGACGGGGCCCGGCGCCACCCCGCAGACGCGAACCTCGGGAGCGAGCGCCCGGGCGAAGACGCGCGTCAACATCGCCTGAGCCGCCTTCGCGGCGCAATGGGCCGCGAACGACGGCCAAGGCTGGTAGGCGGCGACGTCCTCGATCATCACCACCGCTCCGCGCGCGTCGCGAAGGGCGCTCGCCGCCGCCTGCGTGACGAAGAAGCTTCCTCTCGCGGTTGCGCCGAAGGCGAGCTCCCAGTCGGACTCGGTCAGCTCGAGGACGTTCTTCGGCGCGAATCCATCCGCGGCCGCGTTGACGAGGAGGTCCAGGCCACCGAGCTCCGCGAGCGCACGATCGACGAGGGCTCTCGCCTGCTCCGGCCGCGAGACGTCCGCGTCGGCGCGCCCGGCGGCGAGCACCGAGCCGCCCTCGCGTCGAAGCCGCCGTGCTACCGCCGCGCCCACGCGTCCCGTTCCGCCCGTCACGAGCGTTCGCATGCGGCGAGTCATAGCACGGCGCAAATTTCCGCCTCTTGCAGCGTCTTCTCAAAGGCAGGAAAGGAAAGGGGTATCCGACAAATGAAGAAGTTCCTTTTCATCGCAGCGATCGCCGCTCTCGGGGCGACCCCGGTGGCGGCGGCGCCTCCGACACTGACGCTCAAGGCGACCCCGACGGTCGTCACGTACGGTGGGTCGACCGCCCTCTCGGGCGTCCTGTCGACTCAGAAGGCGGGCCAGAGCATCGATGTCCAGGCCCAGGCCTGCGGCCAGACGGCGTTCAAGAAGGTCGGCTCGGCGGTGACCACGACGGGCGGTGCCTACTCGTTCACCGCGAAGCCCACGCTCAACACGAGCTACCGGGCGAAGAACAAGGGTGCGACCAGCGCAGCCGTCGCCGTCAAGGTGGCGCCCCTGCTCAAGGTGAAGAAGACGGGAGGCGTGACGACGCGGCGCTTCCTCATCTCGCTGACCTCCGCCCAGTCGTTCGTCGGCAAGTACGTCGTCTTCCAGAAGCGCGGCAGCACCAAGTGGCTCACCGTCAAGAAGGTCACGCTCACGAAGGTGGCCACGACGACGGCACCCACGCAGGTGACGTCGCAGAAGTACTCCGTCAAGATCAAGCGGCACCCGAAGGTGCGCGTGATCCTGCCCGCGGCGCAGGCGGGAACGTGCTACCTGCCGGCCGTCAGCAAGGCGGTTCGGAGCTAGCGGGCGACTCGAGCCGCCGGGGGGACCCCCGGCGGCTCTCTCTTTTCAGGACGCCGCTGTGACCGTGCCGGTCGCGCGGGCGTAGCGCTCGGCGACGGCCGTCCAGTTGACGACGTTCCACCACGCCTCGAGGTAGTCGGGCCTGCGGTTTTGGTACTTCAGGTAATAGGCGTGCTCCCACACGTCGATCCCGAGCAGCGGCTCGTCCGACTGCATGATCGGCGAGTCCTGGTTCGGGGTCGAATAGACGGCGAGGCCGGTGCCATCGTGTACGAGCCACGTCCAGCCAGAGCCGAAGCGGTTGACGCCCTGCTCGTTGACGAGCTCCTTGAGGTCGTCGAGCCCGCCGAACGTGTCGTCGATCGCCTGCCCGAGGTCGCCGTCCGGCTCGCCGCCGCCCTCGGGGCTCATGATCTCCCAGAAGAGCGTGTGGTTCGCGTGACCGCCGGCGTTGTTGCGGATCGCCGTCCGCTTCTCCTCGGGGAACGTGTCGAGGATCGTCAGGATCTGCTCGACGGACTCGTGCTGGGCCTCGGTCCCGTCGAGCGCGGCGTTCGCCTTGTCCACGTAGGCCTGGTGATGCTTGTCGTGGTGGACGCGCATCGTCTGCTCGTCGATGTGCGGCTCGAGCGCCGCGTAGTCGTACGGCAGCGGAGGCACTTCGAAAGCCATCTCGTCCTCCTCCTTCCTCTCGTCTCTCTCAGGCGAGGCTAACGGGTTCGACGTGCCCGCGCGGCTATGCTCGCGCACCGTCGGACGAAAGGAGTCGCTTTGGCCACGCTGGCCTACAACCACGAGGAGATCACGGCCCGTCGGCTGAAGCCGGAGCTGCTCGAGCTGGACGGCATCTCGCGCGAGGGCGTCGAGGCGCACTACAAGCTCTACGAGGGGTACGTCACCAAGCGCAACGAGATCCTGGAGAAGCTCGGCTCCGTCGACCTGGCCGCCGCGAACCAGGTGTATTCGGAGATTCGCGCGCTCAAGGTCGAGCTCTCATTTGCCGTCGGCGGGATCAAGAATCACGAGATCTACTTCGACCACCTGGGCGGCGACGGCGGGAATCCCGACGGGCTGTTCGGCGACCTCGTCGAGCGGGATTTCGGCTCGGCCGACGACTGGCGGCGCGACCTGAAGGCGTCGGGGATGGCGGGGCGCGGCTGGGCGTGGACCGCGTACGACTGGGACGAAAGCCGTCTGTTCAACTACGTCGGCGACACCCAGAACACGTTCCCGATCTGGAACGCGACGCCGCTCGTTGCGCTCGACGTCTACGAGCACGCCTACTTCCTCGACTTCCAGACCGACCGGGCCTCGTACATCGACGCGTTCCTCGCGAACCTCGACTGGGCCGTGGTCAACGACTGGGTGAACCGGTACCAGATCAAGGTCTAGCGTGAAGGACGGCATGTACGGGCTCGTGGTCGTCGTCGCCGGTTATCTCGCCGGCTCGCTCCCGTTCGGGTACTGGCTCGTGCGCGTGCTGCGCGGGGTGGACATCCGGACGGTCGGCAGCGGCAACATCGGCGCCACGAACGTCTGGCGCACCTTCGGGCCGCGGTTCGGCGTCGCCGTGATGGTGCTCGACGCGCTGAAAGGCTTCGTTCCCGCGCTCGTGGCGAGCATCTGGCTCGGGCCGCTCTGGGGCGTGCTCGCCGGTGCCGCCGCGATGCTCGGCCACTCGCGGCCGGTCTTCCTCCGATTCGCCCGCGGCGGCAAGATGGTCGCCACCTGCGGCGGCGCATTCCTCGGCGTCGCCCCAGTCGTCGGCGGCATCGGCGCGGCGGTCTGGATCGTGGTCTTCGCTGTCTGCCGCTACGCCTCCGTGGCGTCGATCACGGCGGCGCTGTCGCTTCCGGTCGTCGCCTTCGCCCTGGGCGAGCCCTGGCCCGTGATCGCATTCGCCGCCACGGCTGCCGTCGCGGTGCTGTTCCTGCACCGCGCCAACATCCGCCGCCTCCGCTCCGGAACGGAGACGAAGATGCGGCTCCGGCGCGGCGGGAAAGACCAGCCGGCTCGGGCCTAGGCCGCGGCGTGGCTCGTCTCGCGTCGGACACCGGGCCAGGTCCCGAAAAACAGGCGACCTAGCGGGGGAAGTGACAGTCTCGTCACGTTCGCGTGACGCCGCCGTAACGGTGTCCGACGTCGGGACGCGGCCGTTGGAGACGCGGCAGTCCGAGGCTCGGCTACCGGCTCAGCCGGCGAGCCACTCGCGCAGCTCGGTGTGGCGCGGGAGCGGGCGGCCGTCGTCGAGCTCCGAGCGCAGCTCGCCGACCGTCCCGAAGCGCTCCGCGATCACGTCGTGGTCGTGGATCGTCTCGAAGTTGACCTGCCGGGAGAAGAGGAAGTCCGCGTCGTCCAGGCCGGGATAGACATCGAGCGCCTCGCGGAGAGCGAGGCGCACGGAGTCCTCGACGAAGCGCGCGTGGGCGTGCGCCTGCTCGACGACGTGCAGCTCGTCCGGCCGCTTCAGGAGCCCGTAGATCGGAGCGCTCATCGAGCCCTCGACGATTCGCACCAGCTGCTCCGCGTTCACCGGCTCGGCGGTGCCGACGTAGAGCGTCCCGCGCCCGCGCTGGTTGTGGGTCGCGAGCGGCACGAGTTCCAGGATCTGCTCGACGTCCTCGGCCGAGAACCCCGCCTGCTCGAGCCGCTCCCTCGAGGCGTTTCGGACGAGCCCCTGCGCGCAGGGACAGGCGTTGATCCCAGTGGCCTCGACGCCGACCGCGCGCCGCGTCGACCGCTCGGAGGCCGCGGCGAGGCCGATCAGCGACACGAGCTCCTGCGTCGGCAGGTCGGTGACGGGCGTCCGACGCTCGAGCGGATACTGGGCCACGATCCGCACCTCGGCGCGAAGCGCGCGCTGGCGCTCGACAATCTGGGCCGCGATGTGCGAGGCGAGGAGCTCGACGAGCAGCGCCTCCTCGATCACGACCTCCTCGATCGCCTCCTCGAACAGCTCGGGGAACCGGGACATGTGGACGCCCTTCTGCGCCGGGTCGAGATCGACCGTGCAGTCGATGGCCGCCGCGATCAGCTTCTCGCTGTCGCCGTAGCGGATCCGGATCGCCTTCCGGACGCCGGTGACCCCCGCCCGCGAGAGACCGATGCGAACGTCAGGCGGCGAGGCCTGCAGATCGTGCGTGAGAAGATGCCTCCCGTCGGCCATCGCGACCCAACCGTACCAGCGCCCTCATGACCGAAAACAACAGCTTTCCTCGCCTCGTTTCCCTGGCCGCGCACGATCTCCGGACGCCGCTGGCGACCGTCAGCGGGTTTGCGAAGACGCTGACGCGCGGCGGTGAGCTCGAGGATCCCGCCGCCCGCTACGTGGCCATGATCGAGGCAGCCTCCGACCAGATGGCGGAGTTGCTCGAGGAGCTCGGGCTCGCCGCGCGCATCGCCGACGGCCGGTACGCGCCGAGCCTTCGCGAGGTCGACTCGCTCGATCTCGCGAAGGCCGCGGCCACGCGCCTCGGCGAGGATCGGGTACGCGCCGGGGGGAATGGCGGCATCGTCCGGGTCGACCCCGGCCCGACCGAGCGCGGGGTTGCCGCCCTCGCCCAGTGCGCACTCCGGCACGGCGGGGTCGAGCTCGTCGACGTCACAGCCGAAGGCGCCGCGCTGTCGGTCTCACCGATCACTCCCGCGTCGGCTCCGGTCGTGCTCGGCGAAGACATCAGGGATCTCGGCGCCGCGGTGGCAGGCAGGCTCATCGTCGCGCTCGGGGGGACGATCGAGGTCGAAGGCGACACCCTGCGGATCGGCCTGCCCGCCTAGCCGTGGACGACCTCCTGAACGTCGCCGACTTCGAGCGGGAGGCCGAACGGCGCCTCGATCCCGGCGCCTTCGGCTACTTCGTGGGAGGAGCCGGGGACGAGGTGACGCTGCGCGCGAACGTGGAGGCGTTCGGCCGGCGCACGCTGCGGCCGCGGATGCTCGTCGATGTGAGCGAGGTCACGACCGAGACGAGCGTCCTCGGCAAGCCCGTCTCGATGCCGCTCCTCGTGGCGCCGACCGCGTTCCAGCGCCTCGCGCACGCCGATGGCGAAGCCGCGACCGCGCGGGCGGCCCGGCGGGCCGGCACGGTCATGTGTCTCTCCACGCTCTCGAGCGTGACGCCCGCCGAGCTCGCCGTTGCGGCGCCTGGTGGTCGCCTCTGGTTCCAGCTCTACTGGTCGAGCGACCGGGGCTTCACGAGCGACCTGCTCGCGTCGGTCGCCGAGGCCGGCTTCGAGGCAATCGTCCTGACGATCGACTTCGCGGCGGCGGGCCGGCGCGAGCGTGACCTCCGTAACCGCTTCGCCCTGCCGGCCGATCTGCCGTCACCCAACGTGCCGCACGCGCTCGCACGCGAGGACTTCCACAAGTCGCTCGGCCAGATCGTCGACACGTCGCTCACCTGGCGCGATCTCGAATGGCTGCACGAGACGTGCCGGTTGCCCGTCCTCCTCAAAGGGGTGCTCACCGCCGAGGACGCCCTGCTCGCCGTCGAGCACGGCGCAGCCGGGATCGTCGTCTCCAACCACGGTGGCCGGCAGCTCGACGGCGTCGCTGCCTCGCTCGACGCGCTCGCGGAAGTCGTGGAGGCTGCGGGCGAGAACGCGGAGATCCTGCTCGACGGCGGCATCCGCCGCGGCGGCGACGTCGCCAAAGCGCTCGGCCTCGGCGCAAAGGCGGTCATGGCCGGCCGCGCGATCGTGTGGGGCCTCGCAGTCGGCGGGGAGGAGGGGGTCGCGAGGGTCCTCGAGCTGCTTCGAGCCGAGATCGCGCTCGCGTTGACGCACCTCGGCTGCTCCTCGCCCGTCGAGGTGACGCCGGCGCACGTGGGTCAGGCGCGCAGCAGCTCTGCCAGCTCGCCCTGATCTTGCTCCTGGGCGATCGCGGCGGCGGTCTTGCCGTCGTCGGTCGCCGCGCTCGCTTCCGCGCCGCGGGCCAGCAAAAGCCTTGCGACGTCGGCGTCGCCGTGCTGCGCGGCCGCGTGAAGGGGCGTGAACCCGCCCTCCTGGGCCGCGTTCGGATCCGCGCCGCGATCGAGCAAGAGCTCGGTCAGCGCCAGGCGCGCCGCCGGTTCCGATGCGGCCGTCGCACTGTGGATCGGCGCCGCCTTGATGAACGCGTGCCGCGCCGGCGTGTTCACGTCGGCACCATGCTCGACGAGAAGGCGGGCGGCACCGACGTGGCCGAAGAAAACCGCCAGCCCGAGCGGCTGGAAGCCGTCGGGCGACCACGCGTTCGCGAGGGCCGGCTCCTCGGCGAGCAGCTCCGCGAGACGATCGCTGCGGCCGTAGGCCGCCGCCTCGAAGACGTCGAGTTCCGGCGCGGGGCGGATCAGCTCCTCGCCGATGGCGCCGCGGCCGTGGTACTGCGCTGCGAGCAGTGCCGAGACGCCTTCGGCGTTCCGCTGCTTGCCCACCGTGGGATCCGCTGCGACGAGCTCGCGGACCCGCTCGAGATCGTCAACTTCGATCGCCTGAAAGACGTCCATCCGCTTCGTTAGTTAGGCTAACTAAGCAATGCGCTCAGTGTCAAGCGCCGATTTCGAGGCGGCAGACCGCTTCCATTCGGCGGCGATTCATGCGCTGCGAAACGTCCGGCGCGAGGACTCCACGACGGGCCTCAGCGCGGCCCGGCTGTCGGCACTGTCCGTGCTGGTCTTCGGCGGGCCGCGCACGCTCGGCGAGCTGGCCGCGGCCGAGCAGGTGCGCCCGCCGACGATGACGACGATCGTGCGAGCGCTGGAGGAAGGCGGCTATGTCCGCCGCGAGGCCGATGCCGACGACGGCCGCGTCACGCGCGTGTCGGCGACCAGAAAGGGCGAGCGCGTCCTCTACCAAGCCCGTCGCCGGCGCGTGGAACGGCTGGGCACGCTCCTCGCGGGGCTGCCGCCGGAGGATGTGGCGCGCGTCCGCGAGGCTGCCGACCTCGTCGAACGGGCGCTAACGGAGCAGCCGTGACAGGCGCCGGTCCTTGAGGACGCGGCCGCCAGTCTGGCACCGCGGGCAGTAGTAGACCGTGTGCTCCTCGTAGTCGACGCGCGCGATCGGCCCGCCACAGACGTAGCAGGGCTCGCCGAGACGATTGTGGATCCGGTAGACGCGCTTGTCGCCGGCGCCCTGCTCCCGAAGCTCGAGCCCCCGCGTCAGCTCGGCGTCGATCGCCGCCGCGAGGCGCTCCACCTCCCCGGAGTCCAGCTCCTGGGAGAGGGCGTAGGGAGAGAGTTGGGCGTGGTGGAGGATCTCGTTCGTCCACGCCCGGCCGATGCCGGCGATCGCGCGCTGGTCGCGCAGCAGGGAGTGGAGGCGCCGTGACTCGCCCGCGCAGATCTCTCCGAGCGCCGCGGCACCGAGGCCCAGCGCCTCGGGACCGAGATGGGCCAGCTCGGCCTCGGCGGCCTCCGGCGACAGCAGCCAGACGCCGGCGCGCTTCTTCGGGCCGGCCTCGGTGAGGACGAGCTCCCCGCCGCCCTGGAAGCGGAGCCGGAAAGCGGGTGTCTTCGGGCCGGACTCGCCCGTGCCCAGGTACCGGAGCCGCCCGGCCGCCATCAGGTGGACGAGGAGCACCAGCTCGCCGTCTTCGGTCGGAAAGAGGAGTCGCTTCGCGCGCCGCTCGGCGCGGGCGAGCCGCCGCCCCTCGAGCGCCGCGAGCGGTGGATCGAACGTCTTCAGCGTCGCGATGTGCGCGGGGCCGGCCTTCTCCACCGGAAACGCCCGTACAGGCTCGTCGAGCGAGCGTCTGAGGGCCTCCACCTCCGGTAGCTCGGGCATCTAGGCTCCTGCGGCCATGGACCCGATCAGCGTAGCCGTGCGGCGCGGCTCCTTCGTCGAGTCCGTCCACCTCGTTCACGCGGTCGCCGTGCAGGACGGGGCGGTCGTCGCCGAGGCGGGCGATCCCGGCCTGCTGACGTCGCTGCGGTCGGCCGCCAAGCCGTTCCAGGCGCTCTCGCTCGTGCGCGCGCGCGAGGACCTCGACGAGACCGACATCGCGATCGCCTCGGCTTCGCATCGCGCCCAGCCCGAGCAGATCGAGGCGGTGCGGAGG
>JBKPOY010000051.1:0-7923 GCA_046733295.1 Actinomycetota bacterium
GAGCCGCATCACGGCCTCCCCTCTCGACGCTGACGAATCTGTCGGCCGCACGGGCGGCGCGGAACAAGAATCCTCCACTCCGAATTCAGGCGCATCGTCTCACTCGGGTGACGTCGGCGACGGGTCAAGCGTTGCCCTGCGCGGCGGCGTACTCCTCGGCCACGCGCTTCGGGACGGTGAACGCCCAGGCGTCCTCGACGAGGTCCCGCATCTCCGTGGCGTCGATGGCGGCGAGCCGGACGTGGACCCAGTGGTAGCGGAGGTCGGACTGGCCCGGCAACGAGAACTTCTCGGGCTCGGCCTCGACGAGCGCGTCGCGCCACTCCTTCGGGAACGCAAAGCCCATGATCGTTCCATCGCGCGAGAAGGAGAGATAGACGATCCGGCCGATGCGGAACTTGACGCGCCCGCGCACCAGCGCCTCCGTGCTGCGAGGGAGCGTGCTCGCAAACGCGCGAACCTCGTCGACCGTCACCATCGCCGTCGGCGATCCAGGATAGGGCCGCGACGACCAAGGGGGCGCGAGGACGTTGCAACGTCAGGGCGAGTAGTGGACGGAGCCGAAGCCCCAGGTTGACGTCAGCCACCGCGGCACAAAGGTGTCGAGCTCGCGTTCGAGATCGGTGCCGATGCAGTCGTCGACGAGCCACCAGGACACGACGGCGTCACTTCCCGACGGCGATCGCTCATCGGGCGGGTCGATGTACACGCAGCCGAGCAGCTCGGTCTCGCCTGCGTCGAGCACGGCGTAGTTGAACGTCTCGTGGGCCGCGATCTCGGATTCGTGGCGAGCAAGGTCGGCCCTGTCGGCCTCGTAGCTCAGGTCGGCCAGCGGCCAGCCCCATGCTTCGCCGTACTTCGCCCACAAGCGTTGCCGGGAGCCCATGACCGCGGGGTAGTCGATCGCAACGTCGGTCTCTCGGATCGGCCTGAGGTGATGGCCCGTCGCGAGGTCGACGTGCTCGGGATGCTCGAACCCTTCGGGCAGCCAGCTCATCGGAGCCGGGGCCACCATCCCGGCACGGCGGCCAGGTATTCCTCGTATGTCTGACCGAACCGGCGTCGCAGCGCGGGCTCCTCGTACCAGTGGACGAACGACCACACCGTCGCGCCGAAGGCGACGGCATAGCCCACGAGCACCCAACGGCCGAGGACGGCGGCCTGTCCCAGGATCACGGCTCCAACGGCGAGGTACATCGGGTTCCGCACGTAGCGGTAGAGGCCGCCGACGACGAGCTTCTCGGTCGGTGCGACCGGCGCGGGCGTACCGAGGCCCTCGACGACGAAACGCGCGAACGCCTCGACCAGCACGGCCGCCCCGGCGGCGATCGCGATCCACCCGGCCGCCTGAAGCCAGGCGGGCGGCCCGGACGACCGCCACCCGGTCAGAAGCCAGGGGACGACCCCTGCGACCACGCCGGGCGCGACGACCAGGAAGATGACGCTCCCCGCCGCCGCCCGCGATCGCTGCATCCGGGGGAGCCGCCGGCTCATCGCCGGAACACTAGAGTGGGCGCCCAGAGGCCGGCCGATGAGTCGGGGCGGTCGGTGCCCGGGTGTGTGAAGGAGGACAATGACGGAGCATCTGACGGGGACGCGCGAGGAGTGGCTCACCGCCAGGCTCGAGCTGCTGGAGGCCGAGAAGCAGCTGACCCACCGCAGCGACGAGCTTGCGCAGCAGCGGCAGCAGCTCCCATGGGTCCGGATCGACAAGGACTACAACGTCGAGACCGACGACGGGAGTGCGTCGCTCGCCGACCTGTTCGGCGGCCGCTCCCAGCTCCTCGTCTACCACTTCATGTTCGGGCCCGACTACACGGCGGGCTGCCCTGCCTGCTCGGCGATCGCGGACGGCTTCGACGGCTCCGCCGTCCATCTCGAGAACCACGACGTGGCGATGACGGCGATCTCGCGCGCGCCGATCGCAGCTCTCCAGGCCTACAAGCGCCGGATGGGGTGGAGATTCCCGTGGGCGTCGTCCTTCGGCAGCGAGTTCAACTACGACTTCAACGCGTCGTACACGAAGGAGCAGCAGCGCCAGGGAATCGTCGAATACAACTTCGGCTCGAGGGACGTCAAGCCGGTGCTGGAAGCCGGGGAGGTGGGTCCGCTCGCCGATATCGCGGCCACGTGCGGTACCGACGTGGCGACATACGCGCGCGAGGCACCGGGGATGAGCGCGTTCGCGCTCGAGGACGGCGCCGTCTACCACACCTACTCCGCCTATGCGCGTGGCATGGACGCCCTCTGGGGCATGTACCAATGGCTCGATCGCGCACCGAAGGGACGCAACGAAACGGGTCCGTGGTTTCGCCGCCGCGACGAGTACGGCGGAACCTAGGCCAACGACCGCGTCAGTCCGTCATTCGCATCGCGACGTCGTACTTGGTCACGGAAGTGCGCTGCCCCGGCGTGTCGCCGGCCGGCATCGCGTTCAGAGCTTCGTCGCCGCGCCTGTAGTCGTCTTCCGTCTCGAAGAAGAGCATCACGAGTGACTTGTCGGCCTCGGGGTCGTGGAGCACGACGATCTCGGTCGCCGGGACGTCCTCAGGCCGCTCGCCCTCGTTCATCTCGCGTTTCATTTCCTCCATCCGGTCCTTGCTGACGCCATCGAACGACACGACACGCGCGAACGCCATGTGAGCCTCCTTGTCGATTGCGTCAACCCTACGTCTCCAGGCCCCACCCAGCGTCCGGTAGCGACGGCCGCGGTGGGCGACGAGGCGCGGTTCGCATTCACCATGCGGCGCCGGGATACGCTCAAGGCGCTTCCTGCGTCCCCGGAAAGGGTCATGGCGACAACGAGTGGCTGCCGCGGCTGGAGCCCCCATCGAGAGTGACGAGCGGCGAGAGCGCGTCGAAGCGCCGCCTGTTCCGGCCTCCTGACACACCCCCGATCCAGGCGGGCGCGGGCCGGAGACGGCCGCGCCCGCCTGCGGGTTTTCGCAGGAGGCACTTACGATCTCACCGTGTCGCAGGCGAATCTCCTCGCCCAGATCGCGAGCCGCCTCGCGGAGCTGCAGCTCGGCGCACGCGTCCCGCGCCGCCTGCTCGTGATCCTGCCATTGAAGCAGGGCGCGCAGGCCGATGTTCGCGCGCTCCTCGACTCCGGCCCCCCGTTCGACCCGGAACAGATCGGTGGGCTCGACCGGCACGAGGTGTTCCTCACTCCAGCCGAGATCGTCGTCCTGTTCGAGGCAACTTCAGGCATGGAAGGACCGCTGAAAGCGCTTGCGCGCCCGGAGGTGTGGCAAGCCGCGGCAGCCTGGGCGCCGTATCTCGACGGCCCTCCCCGCATCGCGGAAGACGTCTTCTCCTGGTCGCGGCTCGCGGAGCCCGAGAACGGGCGCTACTACCTGCCCACGCCGGGCCCCGGCGACAGCGACGGCGGCGACATTTTCTAGCAGCTAGTGCAGCCCAAGCAGCGCGCGCGCCGCGCGCGCGGCGACGACATCCTCGCGCGCCGAGACGACGGCGACCCTCGTGGACGATCCCGGTGGCGAGATCGTCGCATCGGCCGCAGCGCCGGCGTTCGCAGCCGGATCGAGCTTCACGCCCAGGAAGCCGAGGCGCGAGCAGACGGCTGCCCGGATCCGCGCGGAGTGCTCGCCGATCCCGGCCGTGAACACGAGTGCGTCGAGCCCGTCCAGAGCGACGGCCATGGTGCCCACCGCGGTCGCGATCCGGTATGCGAAGACGGAAAGGGCGAGCCGAGCCCCCTCGTCGTCGACCTGCTCCAGCTCCTCGACGCTGCCGGAGCGGCTCGAGAGGCCGGCGAGTCCGGACTCGTGCTCGAGCATGTGGTCGAGCGCCTCGAGGGTGAGGTGGTGGCGCAGGAGGTACACGACCGCGCCGGGGTCGACCGATCCGGGACGCGTCGCCATCGGCACTCCCTCGAGCGGCGTGAACCCCATCGTGGTATCGACCGAGCGGCCGTCCAGGACGGCGCTGACCGAGCAGCCTCCGCCGAGGTGGCAGACGACGAGGCGGGGCACTCGCATTTGCTCGCTCGCCCACTGAACCGAAAGCCCGTGGAAGCCGAAGCGGCGGACTCCCCATTCGTTGCGCACCTGGGCGGGGAGCGCGTAGGTGGCCGCCTCGACCGGGATCGTCGCGTGAAAGGCGCTGTCGAAGACGGCCACGTGGGGAACGTCCGTCAGCGCGGCACGGGCTCGGCGGATCGCCGTCAGCGCTGGCTCGTTGTGCAGTGGGGCGAGCTCGGTCGCGGCGGCGAGCTCGGTCTCGACCGCGTCGTCGAGAACGACCGGATCGCGGAGCCGGGTTCCTCCGTGCACGACGCGATGCGCGACCGCAGCGACCCGGCCCCGCGCGTCCTCGAAATCGTTCAGCCGTGCCGCCGCTCCGTCGGGCTGGACGAGTGAGAGCTTCAGGCTCGTCGAGCCGGCGTTGACGACGAGGATCTCGCTCAGTGCGGCCAGACCCAGTCGCGGATCTCCGGATCGTCCTCGCCGTGCTCGCGCGTGTACGCGCGGGCGCGAACGCGCCGGTCGACCATCTCCTGGCGGAGCCGGCCGGCGGAGCTCGCGAGACCCCGAACCCGGTCGATCACATCCATGACGAGATGGAAGCGATCGAGATCGTTCAGCATCACCATGTCGAAGGGCGTCGTCGTCGTGCCCTCCTCCTTGTATCCGCGCACGTGCAGGTTCGCGTGGTTCGTGCGCCGGTACGTGAGCCGGTGGATCAGCCACGGGTAGCCGTGGTAGGCGAAGACGACCGGCCGGTCGGATGTGAAGAGCGCGTCGAACTCGTGATCGGAGAGGCCGTGAGGGTGCTCGGTGTCGGGCTGGAGCCGCATCAAGTCGACGACGTTGACAACGCGGACTTTGAGGTCGGGAAGCCGCTCCCGCAGGAGCGCCGCCGCGGCGACCGTCTCCAGCGTCGGGATGTCGCCGCAGCAGGCGAGCACGACGTCCGGCTCACCGTCGTCGTCGCTCGAGGCCCACTCCCAGATCCCGGCCCCGCGGGTGCAGTGCACGATCGCATCCTCCATGGGGAGGTAGTCGAGCGCGGGCTGCTTGCCCGCGACGATCACGTTGACGTAGTTGAGGCTTCGCAGGCAGTGGTCCGCGACCGAGAGCAGCGTGTTCGCGTCCGGCGGCAGGTAGACGCGGATCACCTCTGCCTTCTTGTTCACGACGTGGTCGATGAAGCCCGGGTCCTGGTGGGAGAACCCGTTGTGATCCTGGCGCCAGACGTGCGAGCTGAGCAGGTAGTTGAGGGACGCGATCGGGCGTCGCCAGGGGATGTCCCGAGTGACCTTAAGCCACTTCGCGTGCTGGTTGAACATCGAGTCGACGATGTGGATGAAGGCCTCGTAGCAGTTGAAGAGGCCGTGTCTGCCCGTCAACAAATAGCCCTCGAGCCACCCCTGGCACTGGTGCTCCGAGAGCACTTCGAGCACCCGGCCCTCGGGCGCGAGATTCTCGTCGGTGGGCTCGATCTCGGCCTCCCACGCCTTGGCCGTCACCTCGAAGACGTCGCCGAGCCGGTTCGACGCCGTCTCGTCGGGGCCGAAGATCCGGAAGGTCTCGGGGTTCGCGGCGACGACGTCTCTGAGCAGGGCGCCGAGGACACGAGTCGGTTCGCTCGCGGTCTTCCCGGGCTCGAGGACGTCGACGGCGTAGTCGCGGAAGTCGGGGCAGGCCAGCTCCTTGAGGAGCTCACCGCCGTTCGCGTGCGGATTCGCGCTCATGCGCCGCCGGCCACGGGGAGCGAGCTCCGCGAGCTCGGGGCTGAGCTCGCCGTCCCCGGTGAACAGCTGTTCGGGCCGGTAGCTGCGCAGCCAGTCCTCGAGCAGCCTCAGGTGATCCGGGTTGTCGCGGACGTCGGTCATCGGCACCTGATGTGAGCGCCACGTCCCTTCGACGGGAAGTCCGTCGACCTCCTTGGGGCCGGTCCAGCCCTTCGGCGTGCGGAGGACGATCATCGGCCACCGCGGCCGTCCGCCTCCGTTCGAGCCCTCGCGCGCGGCGCGCTGGAAGCCGGCGATCTCCTCGAGGCACTCATCGAGTGCAGCGGCGAACTCCTGGTGGACCGCTGTCGGCTCGTTGCCCGCGACGACGATGGGGCGCCACCCGCAGCCTTCGAGCAACGCCACGAGCTCGGGCTCGGGAATCCGGGCGAGTACGGTCGGGTTCGCGATCTTGTAGCCGTTCAGGTGCAGGACCGGCAGCACCGCGCCGTCGGTCCGGGGGTTGAGGAACTTGTTGCCGTGCCAACCGGTCGCCAGCGGCCCCGTCTCGGCCTCGCCGTCGCCGACCACGCAGACCACGAGCAGGTCGGGATTGTCGAACGCGGCGCCGAACGCATGCGAGAGCGCGTATCCGAGCTCGCCGCCCTCGTGGATCGAGCCGGGAGTCTCGGGCGCCGCGTGGCTCGGAATCCCGCCCGGAAACGAAAACTGGCGGAAGAGGCGCCTGATCCCCTCCTCGTCCCGACCGACGTGCGGATAGAGCTCGCTGTACGTGCCCTCGAGCCAGGCGTTCGCGACGACCGCCGGACCGCCGTGGCCGGGACCGGTGACGTAGATCGCGTTCAGGTCACGCAGCCGGATCGCGCGGTTGAGATGGGCGTACACCAGGTTCAGGCCGGGAACGGTCCCGAAGTGGCCGAGGAGCCGCGGCTTGACGTGCTCGGGCTCCAGCGCCTCCCTCATCAGAGGGTTGTCGAGCAGGTAGACCTGCCCGACCGAGAGGTAGTTGGCCGCGCGCCAGTAGGCGTCGATCGCGTGCAGCTCCTCCTCCGACAGCGCAGCGGTCGTCGCCGACCGGACGGTCATCGCGGCCGCCGCTCGAAGATGACGAGGACGCTGAGCTGCTCGTAGCCGACGAACCGATGCTCGGCGCCGGCCGGAACGAAGATCGCCAGGCCTTCCTCCAGCGGCACCTCACGACCCTCGACCTCGAGGACCCCCGTCCCCTCGAGCAGGACGTAGATCTCGTCGTCCTCGTGCGGTTGCTGCCGGTCCGGCTCCGGCGCGACGAGGACGTAGACGCCGATCTCGAGCCCCTCCGACCGGTGGACGATCTCGTACCCGCCGTTCGCGGCCGCGAGGCGGTCCTTGACTACTCTGACATCGAACGGGTGGGCGGTCTCGAGAGGCGCCGGTTCGGTGTTGCGATCAGGGCCCGCCATCACGTCTCCTTTCGTTCACGAGCTCACGAGGATAGGCGCCTCACCAGCCCTTCAGCGACCGGTCCGGTCGTCGCGGCGAGACCCGGGCCCGCGCATCGACCGCGACACAGCCCTGCGGGAGCGCGATCACGGGATTGAGGTCGAGCTCCGCGACCTCCGGCAGGCTCACCGACAGCAGCGAAAGTCGTTGCAGGAGGTCCGCGAGCGCCGCGGCGTCGGCGGGCGCCGCGCCGCGGAACCCGGCGATCAGCCGGCCCGCCTTGCCCTCGCGAACGAGCTCATCGGCATCCACGTCGGTGATCGGCGCGATCCGGAAGGCGGCGTCGCCGATCAACTCGGCGAAAACGCCTCCCGGCCCGAAGGCGACGAGCGGACCGAAGACCGGATCCTGGACGACCCCGGCCAGCAGCTCTGCGCTGCCCGAAACGAGCTGCTGCAGCAGCACCGGCACGCCGATCCTCTCGACCGCCGCTCGCACCTGCGCTTCGTCTCGGAGATCGACCGCGATGCCGCCTCGCTCGGTCTTATGGGCCCCGGCGGCCGCCGTCTTGACGACGACCGGGAAGCCGAGCTCGGCCGCTGCGGTGACCGCCTCGTCGGCGTCGGCGGCGATGCGCTCGGCAACGAGCGGAATGCCGTACGCCCCGAGCAGGGTGCGGACCTCCTCCGGCGAAAGCCAGCCGTCGCCGCCGTCTTCGATGGCCTTTTCGACGACGCCGCGCGCCGCCGCGGCGCCGGCGATCGCGACGGCGGGCACCTTGCCGG
>JBKPOY010000052.1:0-9952 GCA_046733295.1 Actinomycetota bacterium
GAAGGGTGGACAGACCGGTCTGACTGCACGGATCTGGTCAGAGGGCTTTCAGGGGTTCTGCCTGTATCGGGTCACGGTGGTGCGAGGAAGCGTCTAGTTCCTCACCGATAGTTACTCCACAAGGGAGGCAGAGCATGGCAGCAACAGAAACCGCTGAGCGGCGCCGCATGGCAGCGTCCTACAGCGACTCTCGTCCGGCGTATGGCGACGAGACCAAGAACGCGCTCAAGACCACGGAGTTCATCGCGATGGTCGCCGTCAACGCGGCGATCTTGATCGCCGCCTGGGTATCCGACTCGCTCGACGACGTGCGCGCCTGGACGCTCGTCGCCGCAGTTGCGATCGGCTACATGATCAGCCGTGGGCTGGCCAAGTCAGGCACCAAGTACGCCGGTGGCGAGGATCCGCTCAACCGCGACGACCGCTAGCCAGCGCCTTAGAAGGCTCTGCCGGGGCACGGGCCTCGGCAGAGCCATGGTCAACATCAACACGTAAGGAGAATTCATGCCGAAGATCAACGACTCGATTGAGGTTCAGGTTCCCGTACGGCAGGCCTACAACCAGTGGACGCAGTTCGAGGAGTTCCCCGAGTTCATGGACGGCATCCAGTCCGTGCAGCAGCTCGACGACACGCACGTCCGCTGGGTCGCACAGATCCGTGGCGAAAGCCGCGAGTGGACGACGGAGATCACCGACCAGCAGCCGGACAAGAAGGTGGCGTGGAAGACGATCGAGGGCGAGGTCAAGAACGACGGCGTCGTCACATTCGAGCAGGTCGCCGGGGGTCAGACGCGCGTCAACGTCCAGATGGATGTTGAAGGTGAGTCAACCGCGGAGAACGTCGCGGGCGATCTCCTGGGCGTCGTCAAGAGTCAGGTGCGCGGAGATCTCGAGCGGTTCAAGGAGCTGATCGAGAACCGCGACGAAGAGACAGGCGCCTGGCGTGGCCAGGTGCGGGAGGGCCAAACGAAGTAGGGGTGAACAGGTGTGCGCCGGCCTCCTCTTTTGGGGGCCGGCTGCCGCGTTGCCCGGAAAGGCACTTCTTAGAGGGGGTCCGTTGATGCGTGTGCTTGCTATCGGCCTTGCAATTGCCGTGATTGTGTTCGTAGTGAGCGGTGGCCATGTTCTCTTCTTGCCATTGCTGTTTCTTCCGCTCGGCCTGTTCTCTCTCGGCCAGCGCCGCCGGCGACAGGCGAGCTATTCCGCGCGCGACCGATCCTTCCCGTGATCTGGATGTTCCTGCCGCGTGTGTTCCGCCGGTTCGGGCCACTCTGGCTCGCCTTCATGGCTTACAGGTACTGGGGTCGACTTTCCCCTGAGCGGAAAGCAGCTCTGAAAGAGCGGATGCGCGGACTCACCGCCCGGATTCCCGGAGCCCCCGCTCCTTAGCGTTTGGGCGTCCACCTTAGGCGACTTGTCGCGCAGCGCCGCGCCAATGCGCGCCCCGATGGTGGTCGGCGATCGGTTAAGTGGTCCGCGAAAACAGCGTCGGCGGCGGTTCCGTGGTCGTTATCGGTGTTGTTCAATCAAGAGGCTACCGAGCGCCTGCGCGCGTTTCGCCGCGTCACGGTCGCCCTCGGCAGCCTGCACGATCGAGCCCTTCATGACGATGTGCCAGGAGAGGGCGAAGGCGTCGGGGTCGCGCAGTTCGGCCTCAAGCGCGAGGTTGCGGACGACGGAGCGGATGTTCTCGAGGTAGTCGGCGCTTGCGCGGCCGACGGGGTGGTCGAGGTCGCCGAACTCGAGCATGGTGTTGATGAAGGAGCAGCCTTCGAAGTCGTCGCCCTGGAACCACTCGTCGAACAGGTCGAAGATCGCAAGCAGCTGCTCCTCCGGTGTCGCTCCGCGGCGTCGTGCTTCCCTCTCGACCCAGGCGTAGGTCCAGACCTGCTCGCGCTGCTGCAGGAAGGCGAGCACGAGTTCGTCCTTGGAGGGGAAGTGCTTGTAGAGCGTCGCCTTGGCGACGCCGGCGCGCTCGACCAGTTCGTCGATGCCGACATCGTGGATGCCGCGATGGGAAAAGAGCTCGTAGGCGGTGTCGAGGATGCGTTCTCGGGCGCCCTGCCCAGGCTCTGGACGAGTGGCGGTGGTTGCGACCATGCACAGGACGTTAGCACTGAACAGAACTGTCTGTTTTGGGACTAGAGGCGCCAAGCGATTAGGCATGCCGACAGGTGAACACCGGTGCACGTCAGCGAGCGCGTCTCCGCCTTACTCAGCTCAGGGGCTTGCCGTCGACGAGGAACGGCTCGGCGAGGTGCCGGGGGCGCGAGCCGTCTTCGGTCAGGATCGGCTCGGCCGAATACTGCGCGAGGTAGACGCGACGCATCCGGTCGGTCGTGTTGGGGCCGCTCCGGTGAAAGAGCGTGCTCGAGAAGCAGGCGATGCTCCCTGCGGGCACGATCAGCGGGTCGCCCGGGTCGTCGCCGAAGTAGCCGATCAGGTCGTTCGTCTCCTCGTCCAGCTCATGCTCGACGACCTCGCGGGTGCCGGCGCGCGAGTAGGGCAGCAGGTAGACGGTGCCGTTGGCCTCGGTGACGTCATCGAGCGCGATCCAGCACGTGAGATACGGCCGATGCGCGTAATGGATGAAGCCGGAGTCTTGGTGCCAGCCGAACTTCATCCCGCGCTCGGCGGCCTTGACGACGTACTGCTCGTTGAAGAGGTAGACGGTGTCGCCGAGCGCCGCCTGCGCGATGTGCGCCATCAATTCCGAAAACAGGAACCGCCGGACCACGGCGCTCCGGCCATACCCGTGAACGAAGTAGCGGCTGCCGCGGTGGTCGAGGTCGAGCGTGTCGACGCCGAGGCGATCCATCTCCCGGTCGCGCTCGTCGATGAACCGCTGGCACTCGCCGCGCAGCGCCTCGAGCTCGCTCGCGGGTAGGAGGCTCTCCAGGACGAAGAAGCCTTCGTCGCGGAATTGACCGACGTGCTCGGGAGTGATGCGCGGGGTTGAGACGGCCATGGCACTCTCCTCTAGGTCGCTGAAGATCCCAGACTCCTTGACGTCGAGACGCAGCGAAGCGACGGACGACGCTGTTTTGCAAGCGATGAGCCTCTCAGAAAAATCACCCGGCTAGAGTCCTTTCCCGGATGGAGGGTTGCCTTGCATGCGATCTCGCCGAAGGTCGCGTGCATCTCCCCGGCGGCCGAATCGGCGATACCGAGCACTGGCTCGTCGATCACACGGTGGGGCCGCTCGGCGTGGGGACGCTCATTGTGAGGCCTAAGCGGCACGTCGTTCACGTCTCGGAACTAACCGCGGACGAGGCAGTCGAGCTGGGGCCTTTCCTTCGCAGGGTCACTCGCGCGCTGGCTGCCCTGATCGAGCCGGATCAGATTTACGTGACGCTCTGGTCGCACGCTGACGCTAAGCCTGGACACATCCACTGGGTCGTACAACCCGTGACGATGGCGACGATCGACGAGTTCGGAGGGGCATACGGCCCGCATCTACAGGTCGCGATGTTCGACCGCAACGAGACGCCGCCGCCGGTGGAGGTAGAGGCCGTTGCCTCGCAGCTCCGAAGCTGGTTCGCCGACAACCCGCACTGAGGGGCGAGTGCGGCCGAGAGGGGCTGTTGCTCGTGTTTGTGCAGAACGGAGGATTGGAGCGGGGCGCGCGTGAACGCGCGCCCCGCAGTCTCGGTCAGCCGGCCGTGATCGAGCCGAAGAGCCCGTGGCTCTCGTCGTCCGGACCGGCCGTGAAAAACAGGGTTCCCGTGGGCCCTGCGTTGGCCCCGTTGCCGAACCGGAGTGCCCACAGGCCGTCGATCGCGAGCGCCGTGCCGTCCGAGCCGCGCAGCGCGCCTCGGTGCTCGAAGTGGCCGTTCGGAAGCTCCTCGTAGGCGTTGATCTCGCCGTCGCCGAAGTTGCCGACGAGCAAATCGCCGCCGAAGCGGCCGAAGCTCGATGGCGCGAGGGCGAGCCCCCACGGCGCGTTCAGCTGCCCATGTTGCGCGACGCGCTGAAGCAGATTGCCGGCGGTGTCGTAGGCGTCGACGAAGCCGAGTCCCCGCCCGGCGATCTCGTCCTCGGCGTCCTCGTCCTGCTTGGCGTAGCTGACGAAGACGCGGTCGCCGCTCGTCTGGACGTTGAACGGTGCGTAGCCGGCCGGGAGCCCCGGATCGTCGAAGCCGCCGGGTACGAGGCCGAAGCTCCCGTCGAAGACATCGACGCGAGCGTTGTGAAAGTCGGCCGCGTAGAGTCGCGGCCCTGCGGCCGTATCGGCGATTGCCAGGCCCTTGTAGATCGCACCGTCACCGAGGTCCTTGACCACGATCGCCGTCGTCCCCTGCGCCCCGTTCCACGCGCGGATCTTGCCGTCCTCGCTGTCGAACAGGAAGAGGGCCTTGCCGCCGGTCGGCAAGAGGAAGCCACTCGTCACGTTGAAGACGGTTCCGGTCGGACCGCCGTCGACGTGAACGACGAGGACCTGCGGTGAGCCGTCGCCGCGGTACAGCGTCGAAAGGTCTGTGCCGTTGTCCGCGACCCACCAGGGCGAGCTCCCACTGGCGGTGAGGCCCCAGGCATTGACGAGGTTCGGATCGAAGTGCGCCGCGACCCCGACCTGGTCCGAGACCAGCGGCGTGACTGTGTAGGAGTTGCGCTCGGCGGCTGCCAACGGCGAGGCCGCGACGAGCAGTGAGCCGACCACGAGCGTCAGCAGCAACGCGCGCGATGGTCGGCTTCCGGACAGAGGCCGTCCCATCTCTCCCTCCTTTGGTTGGGCGCTCCCCGCAGGCTCTACGGGCGTAAGCGCCGGATGGATTGCGAGCCGGGGGTGGGCCCAGGGCGCGGATGGCTGGCGAGGCCCACCCCAGCACGCTTCGGCGGCCTGCCGCGCCCCGCTAACGTCACGACATGAGCTCCACGCGAGACCGGCTCACGAAGGAGTACGCAACCGACGAGATCGTCGTCGAATGGGAGCCGCGCCTCTGCTACCACTCGCAGAACTGCGTTCGCTCGTTGCCGCGGGTCTTCGACGAGAGCCGGCGACCATGGGTGAAAGTCGACGCGGCGACGGCGGACGACGTGGAGGCGGCGGTGAGTCGTTGCCCTTCGGGGGCGCTGCGGACACGCCGGGTCGGTGCCCGGGCCGCGAAGGAGCGCCAACGACCCGTCGTGTGCGCCTCCGAGAACGGGCCGTTGCTCGTCTCGGGCGGTGTTCGCGTCGTCGACTCCGCCGGCGACCTCCTCTACGAGGGCGAGCGGGCTGCGCTTTGCCGCTGCGGCGGTTCGAGCAACAAGCCCTTCTGCGACGGCACCCACAAGACCAACGGCTTCCGTGGCTGATCGGCTCGTCACCCTCGACCATGCCCACGCGCGGCCGAGCGACGAGCCCGCGGGCTCCGACCAGGAGGCCTTCGACGTCGTCGACGTCCCGGATGCGGGCCGCTACGAGCTCCGGGTCGGCGAGCGGCCGGTCGGTTTCGCCGCGTATCGCCGAAGAAACGGGCGGATCGCATTCACCCATACGGAAGTGGACGAACGGTTCGAGGGATCTGGTCTCGGGAGTCGCCTGGCCACCGCGGCGCTCGAGGACGTCCGTCGCCAGGAGCTCGAGGTCGTTCCGCTCTGCCCCTTCATCGCCGAGTTCATCAACCGGCACCCCGAGTACGAGGAGCTCGTCGCCGCCGGATACCGAGCCAGGGAGGATCGTGATGGATGACGAGCAGATCAAGAATCAGATCGAGCAGCTCGTGGCCGAGGAGCAGGATCTGTACGACCGGGGCGCCGGCGGAGGGCTCAGCGACAGCGAGCACCGACGGCTCGAGTCGCTCAAGGTCGGTCTCGATCAATGCTGGGATCTCCTGCGACAGCGCCGTGCCCTGCGCGAGGCCGGCCGCGATCCGGATGCGGCGCGCGTTCGGGATCCGCAGGTCGTCGAGCACTACGAGCAGTGACGATCGCGTCGCCTCGCACGGCGACCCGTTACGCCCCGTACGGCGGCCCGGTCATGTACTTGAAGCCGCTGTCGACGGCGAGCGTGACGACCACGGCCTGAGAGCCGAGCTCCTCGGCCAGGCGGCGGGCGCCGACGACGTTTGCCCCGGCCGAGACACCCGCGAAGATCCCTTCCTCCTCCGCGAGCCGAGCGGTCATCTCGATCGCCTCCTCGTCCGCGATCGCCCAGACGTCGTCGACCCGCCCCCGATCGAATTGAGGCGGCACCATGCCGCTCCAGCCCTGCATCGCGAAGGAACCTCTCGCACCGCCCGTGATTGCCGCCGACCCGGCGGGCTCGAGCCCGACGATCCGCATCTCGGGAGCGCGCTCCTTCAGCGCAGCCGAGACGCCCATCAGCGAGCCCGCCGTGCCGATGCCCTGGCAGAACGCGGTCACCCGGCCCGAGGTCTGCTCCCAGATCTCGCGGCCGAGCATCTCCCGGTGGCCCGGGATGACGTACGGGTTGTTGAACTGGTCGGTTGGGTAGGTGTTCGGCTCGCGCGCGATCTCCGCCGCACGCTCGACCATATTGTCGATGTCCTGCGCCGTCACGCGTCCGGGCCCCTCGACGGCAGGGAGCACGTCGAGCTCGGCGCCGAGCGCGCGCGTGAGCCGGAGCCGCTCGTCGCTGAAGCAGTCCGAGATCACGATCCGCACGCGGTAGCCCTTCGCGCGGCAGACGAGCGCGAGGGCGGGGCCGGTGCTGCCGCCTGTGTACTCGACGACGGTCGTCCCCGACTCGACCCGCCCATCGCGCTCGGCACCCTCGATCATCGAGAGGGCCATCCGGTCCTTCATCGACCCGCTCGGATTCAGGTATTCGAGCTTCACCCAGAGCTCCGCGCCGTTGGCGGGCGCGAGCGCGCGCAGGCGAACGAGCGGCGTGTTGCCGATCGCTGCGAGGACGGTCGACGCCGGCACGGTGGGGATGCTAGGCCGGCGGGCGCCGCCGCAGGCGAATCGCGGGTACGGCCAGCCGAACGCCGAGACGCAGGCTGGCCGTATTCACGCGAGGGCTTCCTGCTGAGAGCTTCCTCCTCACCCGTCGTCCGGCGGGCCATGGGAAGGGAGAGACCCAATGCTGTCACCTCGGAAGTCCATGCTCGGGCTCGCGCTGCTCGCGGCGCTGGCCTCGGCGCTCGTCGTCGCGGGCGGCGCCGTCGCAGCCAAGGGTGGGAACTCGGCGAATGCCAAGCTCTGTCAGAAGGCCGGCTGGCAGTCGCTGATGGACTCGTCGGCCGCGCCGTTCTCCAGCGAGGACGAGTGCGTGAGCTACGGCGCACACGGCGGCGCGATCTACGCCCTGGCCGACCTCGAGGTCGAGCCGTGCGCGAATCAGCCGTTCGACGGCCTCTGCGTGAGCACGAGCGGATTCGGGCTGGCGCCGACGACGTTCGTCACGACCCCGCTCCTGAAGAACGGCGCGGCCGTGACGACCGAGTTCCTGATCGTTCAGGCCGACGCGACCGTGGGCGGTCAGCCGTTCGCGCATTTCGAAGCGCCCTGCGTGGCCGGCAACGTCTATTCGGCGACGGCCTCGGGCACCTCGGCCGATTCGCTGAGCACCCCGACGATGCCCGGCGTCCCGATCAGCTCGAACACGGTTACGCGTACCTCCAGCTGCCCGTAACACCCGGCCGCAGTCCCCGCACCGTCGAGCACGAAGGGCCGCCGTCCGGCGGCCCTTCGGCTGTTGTCATGGGCCGCGGCGGCCGCTTGTCCACGTCGCCGGCTTAGCTGCTCATTGCGGCCATGGCTTGCTTGCCTCGCTCGGCGATCTCCTCGGGTGGGACGTCCTCGACGTGTGTTGCGATCGCCCACACGTGGCCGAACGGGTCGGTGATCGTGCCGAAGCGGTCACCCCAGAACTGATCTGAGACCTCCATCGTGATCGTCGCGCCGGCGTCGACCGCTTGCTTCACGACTGCGTCGACGTCCTCGACGTACATGAAGACGCTCGCGCTCGTTCCGCCCAGCTCTTTGGGCGGCGTCGTCGACGCTTGCGGAAACGGGTCCGAGAGCATCAGCAAGGAGTCGCCGATCTCGAGCTCGGCGTGCCCGATCTTGCCGCCCGGGGCGTCCATGCGCACGCGCTCTTTCGCACCGAACGCCCCTCGTAGTACTCGATCGCCCGCGCCGCGTCCTCGACGACCAGGTACGGCGTGATCATGTTGTAGCCCTCCGGAATTGGCTTCGCCACCATCTCTGCCTCCTATCGGGTCGTGGACGATGGCCGGCTCGACTGTGTCAGGTCGACGCCGTGTAGCGTCTCGGTGGATGGCGAAGCCGCCGGTCGAGGAGATGTGGCGCCGGATGCTGCTGGGCGACTATCCCCGCCTGCACCGCATGCGCCGCATGTGGGGCGTGCTTCCCTCGCCGCCGCGCTGCAAGCTCTGCAACGCCCCGTTCCGAGGGCCCGGAGGCGTTCTGATGCGGGCGATCGCGTACGGCCCTTCGACCCTGAACCGCCGGCTCTGCAAGTGGTGTATTCGCGCGGTGCAGAAGCATCCCGGCGGCGCCGAGATCGAGATCTCCGTCCTGTTCGCGGACGTCCGCGGGTCGACCGGTATCGCCGAGGAGATGTCGCCGGAGGAGTTCTCGCGCCTGATGGCGCGCTTCTACGGGACGGCGGCCGATGTCATCGACGCATCGGACGGCATCGTGGACAAGTTCGTGGGCGACGCCGCGGTGGCGCTCTTCATCCCCGGCTTCGCGGGCAGCGACCACGCGGCGGCGGCGATAGCGGCCGCTCGGAGCCTGCTCGAACAGACGCGGGACGACGGGTCGGATGCCTGGATTCCCATCGGCGTCGCCGTCCACACGGGCAGCTCCTTCGTGGGGAGCGTCGGCGAGGGCGATGCCCGGGACTTCACCGCGCTGGGCGATACGGTCAACTCGGCCGCGCGCCTCAGCGGCATGGCCGCGGCGGGAGAGGTGCTGATCAGTGCCGACGCGGCGGCCGCGGCCGGCCTCGAGACGGCCGGCCTCGAACGACGGACCCTCGAGCTTCGCGGCAGGAACGAGAGCCTCGACGCATGGGTAGCTACGGGTTAGCCCCCGCCTCGGCCGCAGCCTGCCTTTGCGCGACGCGAGCGTCGAGGATCGACTTCCTCGCCGCGAGATAGTCCTCCTGGAAGCCGGTGAACTCCTGCCGGGGAGCCAGCATGCCCTCGTCGGTGATCGCGATCTCGTGCTGGGCGAGCTCCTCGCTCCATCCGCGCGCCTGGTCGATCAAGCGCTGGTAGTCGGACTGCGGTAGTGCGGGCCGGGGCTGCTTTCGGCCGAGCGCCCGGCCGAGGTGCGGCGCCGCGCGGACGCGCGCTCCCATGTCCGGAATCCGGCCTGTCTTCTTGTCCCGGCAGAAACGGGCGAGGATCGTCTTGATGATCGTCGTGTGCTCGAGCGTGCGCGCCTCGACCTGACCCGGCTCGACCCAGGGGGAGATGAGGAGCGCAGGCACCCTCGGCCCGCACCGGCGCAGCGCCGGATAGTCATCCTTGGCCTTCGGGGGCGGGACGTGATCGTAGAAGCCGCCGTGCTCGTCGTAGACGACGAGCGCCAGGGTCTTCTCCCAGGCCTTGCTGCGGACGAGTGCGTGGAAGAGGTCGAGGACGAGCTTCTGGCCGGCGTGCAGATCGCCGGGCGGGTGGTCGTCGTTCGAGCCCGCGGGGCCGACGGTGAAGTCGACGAAGTTGGGGTCGATCCAGCTGACGGCGGGCAGATCGCCGGCCGCCGCACGCTCCAGGAAGCTGCGGTTCCCGAGTGCGTCGCGGCGGTCGAAGTACGCGGGGATCGTCTCCGCGCTGAGGCCGTAGAGCGGATCCATCATCCAGAGCGTCGGCACGGCGTCGTGCGAGTACCAGCGCCACTCGACGCCCACGTCGTCCAGGTGGCGCAGGAAGGAACGAACGTTGTAGCTGAGCAGGCGCCGGAAGCCGCGAATGTTGTTGCGCCGTCCGCGCGACGTGCCCGCCACCGCGTAACAACGGTTCGGAAACGT
>JBKPOY010000053.1:0-2490 GCA_046733295.1 Actinomycetota bacterium
GGGTGGTGCCTTCGGTTCCTTCGGTCTCGGTCGCATCGCGGCCGGCGCGGTTGGACCGCGACGAGGCCAGTGTCGAGCCGGCCCCGACCGCGACGCCCGCGCCCGCTACGCTGCCGGCCCGGACCGAGACCGAGAAGCCAAAGCCGGCGCCTCCCGCGAAACCTAAGCCCGCTCCGACCGAGAAGCCGCTGCCACCTGCAGCCAAAGCTCCGGCTCCTTCGTTGCGCGACAAGCCCGCGAAGGAGGGTGCGCAGGCCGGCCCGCCGGTCACGCCCAAGGAACCGGAAAAGCCTGTCGAGAAGCCGGGGCCGCCGACTACTCCGCCCGCTCAGGCGAAGAAGAAGTAACGCAGTCGGCCGGTCGGCCGAGAGGCTGGTCTAATTCGCCGCATGCAGTTCGACCGGCACACGCTCGTGCTGCTCGTGCGCCCGCCCGATGCACCAGAGCTCACGGACGAGGAGGCGGCCGAGCTTCAGGATCGGCATCTCGCCTTCCGCGCCGAACTGCGCGACCGCGGCTACCTCATCGGCGGAGGGCCGCTCCTCGACCAGGACGACGAGCGCCTTCGCGGCATCTCGATCATGATGTGCGACGCCGAGACGGCGCGCCGGCTCAGCAAGGAGGACCCGGCGGTGCGGGCGGGCCGGCTCGCGATCGAGGTGATGACCTGGATGGTCCCCGCGGGCAACGTCCGCTTCGAGAACGTGCCCGCGCCGCGGTCAATGGCCGAGGCGGAGGACTGACGACCGCGGAAGGCTTTTACCGCTTGAAGTGGCTACAGTAGGCCCACTGCCGACGTAGCTCAGCTGGTAGAGCACTTCACTCGTAATGAAGGGGTCCCCGGTTCGAGTCCGGGCGTCGGCTTCCCTCCCACAGCTGCTTTTTGCCGCCCTGGTCCTTTCTTCAAATGCGTGCGTCAAGCTCATGCGTCAAGTTGAGTGCCCGAGCCTAGCCAGGCGCGGCAGGAGGGCTGGCGGCGCTCGAAGGTCTGGTCTCGCAAGGTACCGCGCCGCCGCTCAAGGTGCCTGGGCAATCAACGGAGCGGTGGACGGTCGACGGCGCTCCGATTCCACAGTGGGAACGACAAGACCGTTGTCGAGCTCTCCGAGCTCGCGCTCGCTAGGCCAGCCGGCTTGGCGGTGCGGGTGAGCGAGGAGACTTCGTGGGTGCGCGACCCAGCCGTTCGCGTGCACCTGACGGGCGAACGCGCCTGGATGATCGCGCCGAGCGAGGGGTAACCGCGCAGACCCCTTCAAAATGAGCAAGTGCAGCGGATTGCTAGCGCGTGCGGCTCTAGGTTTTCGGAAGTCGCCCCGAGGCTGTCAACCACGACGGGAGATCGGCCGTCGCTGTCGAAGCTGACCAGCTCGCCGTCGAAGACGCCGTTGGCTGACCGCGCGCCGGAATCGGACCGGACCGCGCAAGCATCGGTCGGGCAGCCGCAGCACTGCTTAGATTTACGAGAGTGATCCACGTCGTATGGAGGGCATGCGAGATGCTGTCGAGGGTGAACTTTCTTGAGACCGACTCGGCCAGAATCGATGACGTTGCGCGGGTTGTGCGAGACGTCGTTCATCCAGCGATCAGCAGCGAATCCGGCTACGCCGGCTACATCGTGCTTGGCAGTCGCGAGACCGGGCATGCGATCGGCGTAACGCTGTGGGAGAACGAGGACGCACGTGAGGCGAGCGATGCAAAGGCTCGGAACATCCGCCCCCGCGTCGAGCAGGAGACGGGAGGTGTGATGCGGGATGTCAAGGAGTACGAGGTCCTCTTCTTCGATGTCCGCGAGCTCTAGCCGCATCGCCCGGATCCGCCAACGCGAATAGCGCCGCGAGGGCTGGCGGCAAAAGCGCCAGCATGCGCTATGCGCCTGTGACGAATGACGCAGAAGCGGACCATGTGTCGTCGCGCGGCCATGGCTGCGCCCATCCGACTGGGCGGACGGGCGGGCCTCGCAGGCTCGCGGCCTCGAGGATCGCGCGCGCTCTCGGCTGAGGCCTCCCGTTCCCGCAGACAGTGGGACGCAGGATCGGCCGTGACGCGGCGTCTACTAATACGGCCAAGGCGCTGCGCTTGAGAGAAAACCGCAGACGGGCGCGCTCCAGGGCAGCGCACGCCCTCGCCTTGGCCGCAGGTTCCGATTCGTGGCCTTCGATACGTCTCCTCGTGGTAGCCGCGCGAGCCATCGGTCGTCGAAGGTGCCCGGCTCGACGGCGATGGTCCCGTCCTGTCTCTCTCCGCCTCGGCAACGCCCCTGCGAGGCGATCCGGAGCGATAGGATCGTGCGGCCGTCCGGTCCCAAGGAAGGGAGATCCGGATGGCTTTTCTGTTCAAGCTGGAGACTGCAGACGGCGTGCCGGCCGAGCCGCCGACGCTCACGAGTGCGGTGCCGAACTGGCGTTCCGGGGACACGATCCCCCTCGGGCAGAGGACGTTGCGCGTGCTGCGAGTCCGGGACGACGACGCCGACCAGCCGCCGGTGCTGGT
>JBKPOY010000054.1:0-49471 GCA_046733295.1 Actinomycetota bacterium
GCGAGATCGCACGTCCGGATATCGGCGTCGTCACCAACGTCGGCCCGGTTCACCTCGAGCTCGTGGACTCGGTCGAAGGCGTCATCCGCGCGAAGAGCGAGCTCGTGGCCGCCCTGCCGCCGGGCGGGACGGCGATCGTCCCCGAGGACTTTCCCGTCGACCGCGAAGACGTTCACGTGTTCAGGCTCGGCGCCCCCGACAGGCAGATCGTGGAGGGCCGGACCATCGTCGACGGCGTCAGCTTCAACTTCACGGCCGTCCACCAGGCCGCGAACGCCGTTGCGGCGCTGGCGGCGCTCGCCGCGCTCGGCTTGCCCCGCCCTGCGTCGGTCGACGTCGACTTCTCCCGCTGGCGCGGCGAGGAACGCGAGCTTCCGGGCGGCGGGCTGCTGATCAACGACGCCTACAACGCCAACCCGGTCTCGATGCGCGCCGCGCTTGGATATCTCGCCGACCGTGCGGGCAAACGGCGGCGCGTGGCCGTGCTCGGCGACATGGCCGAGCTCGGTCGCACGGGCCCCGGCTACCACCGCGAAGTCGGCGAGGCCGTCGCGGAGCTCGGAGTCCAGGAGCTGCTCGCGGTCGGTGAGCTCGCGCGGGGCTACGTCGAGGGAGCCGCCGGCGTGCCCGCCCGCTGGACGCCGAACGTGCACGAGGCGCTGCGCGAGCTCGACGACCTCGTGCGGCCCGGCGACGCCGTGCTCGTGAAAGGCTCCCGCGCCGTGGGTCTCGAAGCTGTGGCGGAGGCGCTGGCGACGGTGAAGACCTAGCGTGGTTCGCGTCCTGATCGCGGGGCTGGCCGCGATGTTGATCTCGATCCTCGCGGGACCCCGGTTCATCGCCTTCCTGCGTCGCAAGGAATACGGGCAGACGATCCGCGAGGAAGGCCCCGAGCATCACTTCGCCAAGCAGGGGACGCCGATCATGGGCGGCCTGCTGATGCTCGGCGTCGCCGCCGCCGCGTACCTCGCGCTTGCGAAGTACACGGTGCCCGCACTGACAGTCCTCTTCGTCACCCTCGGCTGCGGCTTGATCGGCTTCGTCGACGACTTCATCAAGCTGACCCACCGCCGCTCGCTCGGGCTGAACGGGCGCTGGAAGCTCCTGCTCCTGGGGGCGATCACGGTCGGCGTCGGGATCGCGGCCCGCCACCAGCATCTGCCGACGAACGTCTACATCCCCGGTCTCGGACACATCGAGCTGTCGTGGGCGTGGTACGGACTGCTGTTCCTCGTGATCGCCGGCGCCGCCAACGGCGTCAACCTCACGGACGGCCTCGACGGGCTCGCGGCGGGGACGGGGATCATCGCCCTCTTCACCTTCACCGCGATGAACGTGATCGCCTGGATCCGATCGGGGCCGCCCGGGAACCGGTTCGAGACGAAACTCGACCTCGCGATCGTCGGCGCGGCGCTCATCGGGGGAGCGATCGGCTTCCTCTGGTACAACGCCTTTCCGGCCGAGGTCTTCATGGGCGACACCGGCTCGATGGCGATCGGTGGGGCGCTGGCCGCCTTCGCGATCATGACGAAGACGATCTTCCTGCTCCTCCTGATCGGCGGCATCTTCGCGATCGAGGCGCTCTCGGTGATCCTGCAGGTCTTCACGTTCCGCTACTGGGGCAAGCGCGTGTTCCTGATGGCCCCGATCCACCACCACTTCGAGATGAAGGCCTGGTCCGAGACCAAGATCATGGTGCGCTTCTGGATCGTCACGGGCCTGCTCTGCGCGGCCGCCTTCGCGCTGTACTACCGCTACTTCCGCGGGTTCCGCTGAGCGACCTGCCGGAAAAGGCGCTCGTCGTCGGCCTCGCCCGGTCGGGCCGCGCCGCGGCGGACGCGCTCGAGCGGCGCGGAACCGCGGTCGTCCGCGCAGACCGCGAGCTTCGGAACGACACCGACCTTCGCCTGCTCGACGACGTCGGGCTCGTCGTCAAGAGCCCCGGAGTGCCGGGCGAAGCGCCGCTTGTCGTCGCCGCGCGCGACCGCGGAGTGCCGGTGTGGAGCGAGGTCGAGCTGGGCTACCGGCTGCTGCCGAACCCGCTCGTAGGCGTGACGGGGACGAACGGGAAGACGACGACGGCCGAGTGGCTCGGCTTCATGCTGAGCGCGCCGGTGGCGGGGAACGTGGGGCGGGCGCTGACCGACCTCGACGGGAAGCTCGACCCGCAGCAGCTCGTCGTCTGCGAGCTCTCGTCATTTCAGCTCGAGGACGTACACGAGTTTCGGCCGCGGGTCGCAGTCCTGCTCAACCTCCAGCCCGACCATCTCGACCGGCACGGTTCATTCGACGCCTACCGGGCGGCGAAGCTGCGGATCTTCGAAAACCAGACGGCCGAAGACGCCGCGGTCGTCCCGCAGGGATTCCCGCTCAGGGGTGAGGCTCGCCGGGTGGAGTTCTCCGCCAACGATCCCCTGCCCGCCGAGCCTGGGCTGCGCGGCTCGCACAACCGCGAGAACGCCGCCGCCGCGACCGCGGCAGCCCGGGCGCTCGGCACCGACGACAACCGCATCGCGCGCGGGCTGCGCGACTTCGAGGGCGTGCCGCACCGTCTGGAGCTCGTGGGCGAGCGCGGCGGCGTCAGCTACGTCAACGACTCGAAGGCCACGAACGTCGCGGCGGCGGTGCGTGCTCTGGCGGCGTACGAGGACGAGCCGGTCCGCTTGATCCTCGGCGGCTCACGCAAAGGGGAGGATTTCGCGCCGCTGGCCGCGGCGCTCGGCCCGAATATCCGCTCGATCTATGTGATCGGCGAGACGGCCCCGGAGCTGGCGCGCGCGATTCCCGACACGATCCAGGCCGGCGACCTCGCGACCGCGGTGGAGCGGGCGGCGGCTTCGGCGCAGCCCGGTGAGGTCGTCCTCCTCTCGCCCGCCTGCGCGAGCTACGACCAGTTCCGTGACTTTGAGCAGCGCGGCGAGGAATTCCGCCGCTTGGTGACGAACCTCCCCATGTGAGAAAGGAGCAGTTCGAGGCGAGGCTCCTGCTCCTCGTCAGTTTTGGCCTGGTCGCTTTCGGCCTAGTCATGGTCTACAGCGCAACGTCGGCGTCGGCCGCCCTGCAGAACGGCGATCCGGCTTACTACGTCAAGCGCCAGGGGATCTACGCGGCGCTCGGCCTCGCCCTGATGTTCCTCGTCGCGCGACTCCGGTTCCGGGCGCTGCAGCCGCTCGCGCCCGCGCTCGTCGCGACGAGCCTCGCGCTGCTCGCGGCCGTCCTCGTGATCGGCGAGGCCGTCAACGGCGCCAAGCGCTGGCTCACCTTCGGACCGGCGGTCTTTCAGCCGTCGGAGTTCGCAAAGCTCGCGCTCGCCGTCTGGGCCGCGTCGTACCTCTCGCACAGGCGGCCGCCGCTGACGCTCAAGGAGCTTTGGCGGCCCGTCGGCGCTCTCACCTGCGTCTACGCGGTGCTGCTGCTGCTCGAACCGGACCTGGGCACCGCGATCTCGATCTTCCTGATGCTCGCCGGGATGCTGCTCGTCGCCGGCACGCCCGTCCGGCCACTGACGGGCGGGCTGTCGATCGCCACGGCGCTCGGGCTTGCCGCGATCTGGTTCGAGCCCTACCGGCGGGCGCGGATCTTCAGCTTCATCAATCCCTGGCACGACGCCCAGGGCGCCGGCTTCCAGATCGTCCAGGCGATGATCGGCCTCGGCTCGGGCGGCCCCTTCGGCGTCGGGCTGGGGCAGAGCGTCCAGAAGGCCGACTACCTTCCCGAGGCGCACACGGACATGATCTTCGCCATCATCGGCGAGGAGCTCGGACTCGTCGGCACGACGGCGTTGATCGCCGCCTACGCGACCTTCGCGTACGTCGGGTTGCGGATCGCGCTCCGCTGCCGCGACCCCTTCGGCAAGAGCCTCGCCGCGGGGCTCACGATCCTCGTCTGCGGACAGGCGGCGGTCAACCTCGCCGCCGTGATGGGGCTCGCCCCGCTGACCGGGATCCCGCTCCCATTCGTCTCCTACGGCGGCTCGAGCCTGATCGTCGCGCTCGCAGCTGTCGGGATCCTCCTTAACATCGCGGTCGGCCATGGCGGAGAGGCGAGAGCTGGCGTGCGTGATCGCGGCGGGCGGGACGGCAGGGCACGTGCTGCCGGCGCTCGCCGTCGCCGAAGCACTGCAGGAGCGCGGCGTGCGAGTGACGTTCGCCGGGTCGCCGGATCGCGTCGAAGCGCGGCTCGTTCCTGAAGCGGGCTACGAGCTCGACCCCTTCCGAAGCGCGGGACTGCCTCGCAGGGCCGGGCTCGCGCTGGCCCGCTCGCTGGTCATGGCGGTGGGCGCACCGGCGGCCTGCCTCCGAATTCTCCGCCGGCGCCGCCCGAACGTCGTCCTCGGGGGAGGGGGCTACGTCTCGGGACCGATGGTGCTCGCGGCCGCCCTCAGCAGGACGCCGGCGGCAGTGATGGAGGCGGACGCGCACCTCGGTCTTGCGAACCGTCTCGCCGCGCCGTTCGCGGAACGAGTGTTTCTCGCGCTGCCGGTCGACGGGCGGTCGGGGTCGAAGTACCGGGTCACGGGTCGGCCCGTGCCTCAGCGCTCGGAGCGCGCGCCACTCGAGCAGGCGCGGCGCGAGTTCGACCTGCCGTCCGAGGGACCGGTGCTGCTCGTGCTGGGCGGTAGCCAGGGCGCCCTGCGCCTGAACGAGCTCGCCGTGGCGACCTGGGGGGAGGCCGGGCCCGCCGTTCTCCATCTCTGCGGGGCCCGCGACTATCCTGCGCTGCGCGACCGCATCAGGCGCGCCGACTACCGGCTGCTTCCATTCACGGACAAGGTCGGCGCCGCCTATGGGGCCGCAGACCTTGCGCTCGCGCGCGCCGGCGGATCGGTGTGGGAGCTCGCGGCGGCCGGGCTGCCGGCCGTGCTCGTCCCCTACCCGCACGCGACCGCCGACCACCAGATGAAGAACGCCCGCCATTTCGAGGCCGCGGGCGGCGCCGTCGTCGTGCCGGAGGCCGAGCTCGAGCGCGTTTCGGTGCTGGTGGACGAGTTGCTGCTCGACGCGCCGAGGCGAGAGCGGATGCGCCGCGCGATGGAGACGGCCGCCCGACCCGGCGCCGCCGCGGAGATCGCCGAGGAGCTGATCGCGCTTGCGTCCGCTTGAGGGCCGGAGGATCTGGTTCGTCGGAATCGGAGGAGCGGGACTGTCGGGCTACGCGTTGCTCGCGCGCGCGTGGGGTGCGGAGGTCGGGGGCTGGGACCGTGTTGAAACGCCCTACCTTCGTTCGCTCGCAGGCGTTCCCGTGGAGCTGTCACCCGAGCCTGTCGTGCCGGAGGGGTGGGAGGAGGTCGTCGTCTCGACGGCGTTCCGTGGGCAGGCGCGGGGCAAGGCTCGTGCCGAGTTCCTCGCGGAGCTCGTCTCCCTGCAGCGGTCGATCGTCGTCGCGGGCGCGCACGGGAAGACGACGACAGCCGCGATGATCGCCTTCTGCCTCGACCGCCTCGGCGACGACCCATCGTTTCTGATCGGCGGTGACGTCCCGCAGCTCGGCGGCAACGCGCGGGCGGGTGGCGGCTGGCTCGTCGTGGAGGGAGACGAGTCCGACCGTACGATCGAGTCTCTGCGTCCCGAGATCGCCGTCGTCACGAACGTCGATCTCGACCACCACACCGAGTTCGCCTCGCAGGCCGAGGTCGCGGGGTTGTTCGACTGCTGGGCCGACGCGGCGCCGCAGGCCGTCCGCGGCGACGAGCTGACGCCGGTCGACCTCCACCTTGGCGTTGCCGGCGAGCACAACCGCCGCAATGCGGCTGTCGCTCTCGCGACACTCGAGGCGGCCGGGGCCGACCGCGCAGCCGCCGCCGAGGCGCTGGCCGACTTCCAGGGGGCCGGGAGGCGGCTCGAGCGGCGTGGCGAGGCTCGTGGGGTCGAGGTGATCGACAGCTACGCGCACCACCCTGCGGAGCTGGCGGCGGACATCGCAGCGGTTCGGAACGGTGGGCGGGTTCTCGCCCTCTTCCAGCCGCACCTGTACTCGCGCACGCGTCACCTCGCATCGGACTTCGGCGCCGCCCTCGCGGGCGCCGACGTGGTGGCCGTGGCCGACGTCTATCGCGCGCGCGAGCATCCGGTCGCGGGCGTCACCGGCAAGCTCGTCGTCGACGCGCTCCTCGCGGCCCGTCCCGGCATGGAGGTGGCCTGGACGCCCGACGTCTCGGACGGCGCGGTCTACCTCGCCGGCCGGGCGCGGGCCGGGGATCGGGTTCTGACCCTCGGCGCAGGCGACGTAGACCGGGCCGTGCCGATCATCCTCGAGGCGCTCGGATGAAGATCGAGCCCGAGGTAACGCTCGGGCGGCTGACGACGCTCGGTGCGGGCGGGCCCGCCCGGGCCTTCGCGAGGCCGACGAACGAGGCGGAGCTCGCGGAGGCGCTTGCGTGGGCCCGCGAGCGGGATCTCGCGGTCGCGACTGTGGGGCTCGGCTCGAACCTGCTGGTCGCCGACGAGGGCGTCGAGGCGCTCGTGCTGAAGCTCGACGGCGAGCTCACCGTCGCTCGAACCGAGGGCAAGCTGCTTGTCGCCGGCGGAGGCTCCCCGAACGCGGTCTGCCTCCACCGGGCGCGGGCGGCGGGCCTGGGCGGCTTCGAGTTCGCCTGCGCGATCCCCGGCACCACGGGCGGGGGCGTCTGGATGAACGCGGGCGCCTACGGCAGCGATTGGGCGGAGGTGCTCGTGCGGGCGCTCGTCGTCGACGCGGAAGGCGCTCGGTGGTTGACCCCTGCCGAGCTCGGCCTGACCTACCGGCATTCCGAGCTTCGCCACGGCCAGGTCGTCGCCCGGGTCGAGTTTCGGCTCGAGCCGAGGGACCCGGCCGCGATCAAGGCGAAGGTCGCGGAGCTTCAGGCGCTGCGAAAGGCGGCGCAGCCGACCAACAAGAGGACGTTCGGCAGCGTGTTCAAGAACCCCGAGCACGAGCTGACGGCAGGACGGATGCTCGAGACCTGCGGCCTGAAGGGGCACCGGATCGGAGGCGCCCAGATCTCGCCGCGGCACGCGAACTTCATCGAGAACGCCGACGGAGCCCGGGCCGAGGACGCCGTCGCCCTGATGGCCGAAGCGAGGCGCAGAGCCCATGAGCAGTACGGCGTTGAGCTGCGGCACGAGGTCGAGTTCCTCGGCCCGCTCGAGCTGCCGCCGCTCTAGGCACCGAAACCTTCCCGCAGTCGGCGCCGGCGTGTTGCCGTTTCGGCACAGCTCGCGGGTTAGGCTCCACGCAGAGGGAGGCGGGAACGAGCCCCACCCAGGGTGGGGAGGTGCGCTCGCGGTGCCGCGCGAGCGTCCGCGTGTGTAGGAGCGCCCGACACGGCGCCGAAATCGGAGGCCATGGCGACGGGCTCGAAACACGGTCGCTCGCAAGCGCGTGCAAACATGCTCGCGTTTCCGCACCCCGGCGGCGTGGCGGGCGTGCCGCTGGGGCGACTCCTCCCATCCGGTCGGGCCGTGCTGCTGGGGTTCGCGCTGCTCGCCGGCGCCGCGCTCACGTACCTTGGTGCTCGCGAGACGTCGGTCTTTGCCGTCCGCACCGTCGAGGTCTCCGGGGCGCCCCCGCGGGTCGCGGCCCACGTTCGCACCGCTCTGGAGCCTCTCGTCGGCACCAGCCTCCTTTCACTCGCCTCCGCCGACGTCGCCTCGCGGCTGGCGCGCCTGCCGGATGTCGGCAGCGCGACGTATGACCGCGACTTCCCGCACACGATCCACGTTCACGTCAACGCGGCGCACTCGGTTGCCGTCGTGCGCAGAGGAGCGTCCGCATGGATCGTCTCGAGCACCGGCCGCGTCGTGAGGACGACCGACGTCCTCTCCGCGCCGATGCTTCCACGCGTCTGGCTGCCAAGGGTCGCCGACGTCGATGTCGGGACGACGCTGGCGGACGAGGACGGCATGCGGGCGATCCGGGCGGTGACGCGCGCACGGTCGGCCGGCTTCGCGACGCGCATCGCAACCGTCCGGGTGAGCGACACTGAGCTGACCTTCGTGCTCGGCTCCGGCCTCGCCCTGCGCTTCGGAGGGCCGGAGGCGTTCGCCGAGAAGCTCGCCGTCGCTCGCCGGATCCTCCCGCTCGCCGGGGAGACGGGCTACGTCGACGTCAGTGTCCCCGAGCGACCCGTCGCCGGCACCGACCCTCAACCCGCAGGTTGAGCTTTAGGGTTACCGGCTTGCAGGGCCGTTGACAGGCCGGAAAATCCTGCGTACCCTCCTGCGTCGGATGGGGAGCGTCAGGCCGACGCTCCAGTAAAGCTTCAGGTCGAGGAATCTTGAGCGTACGCGATCAATCGGGCAACTACCTCGCCGTCCTCAAGGTCGTCGGTGTCGGCGGCGGAGGCACGAACGCCGTCAACCGGATGGTTGATGCCGGCCTGGCCGGGGTCGAGTTCATCGCCGTGAACACGGACGCCCAGGCGCTGCTCATGTGCGACGCCGACGTAAAGATCCACATCGGTTCGCAGGCGACCCGTGGCCTGGGCGCGGGCGCGGACCCCGCCGTGGGGAAGGCGGCGGCGCAGGAGAGCCGCGACGAGCTCAAGGAATCCCTGAAGGGCGCGGACATGGTGTTCGTCACGGCTGGCGAGGGCGGAGGCACCGGGACGGGCGGCGCGCCGATCGTCGGCGAGCTCGCCGCGCAGGAGCTCGGGGCCCTCTCGGTTGGCGTGGTCACGAAGCCGTTTTCGTTCGAGGGTCGCAAGCGCGCGCAGCAGGCCGAGCGCGGGATCGAGGAGCTGCGCGACCAGGTCGACACGCTGATCGTGATCGAGAACGACCGTCTGCTCCAGGTGGTCGAGAAGCGGACGTCGATCGTCGACGCCTTCCGACTGGCCGACGACGTCCTGCGCCAGGGCGTCCAGGGGATCACCGACCTGATCACGATTCCGGGCCTCGTCAACCTCGACTTCGCCGACGTGCGGACGATCATGCGAGGGGCGGGCTCGGCGCTGATGGGAATCGGCACTGCGTCGGGCGAAAATCGCGCGACCGAGGCCGCGCAGGCCGCCGTATCCTCGCCCCTTCTCGAGGCCTCGATCGAGGGCGCGACCGGAATCCTCTTGAACGTGACCGGGGGTCGCGACATCGGCCTCTTCGAGGTCAACGAGGCGGCCGAGGTCGTGACGGGAGCGGCCGACCAGAACGCGAACGTGATCTTCGGTGCGGTGATCGACGAGGCGCTCGGCGACGAGGTGCGCGTGACCGTGATCGCGACCGGGTTCGGCCCGCATCGCACGCGCCGGCGGCGACCGGCGGAGATTCCGGAGAGCGAGCCCGCGGCCGACGAGCAGCCGCAGCCCGCTGCATCGGAGCGCTTCGAGGTCCCGGACGACATCCTCGAGGTGCCGTCCTTCCTGCGCGACTCGTAGCGCAGGTTTAGAAGCACCCCGCCTGCGGTAGTTTCGCATTGCCCTCTCGGGTCACCCGCTGAGCGGGGGCCCGCGATGACCCGGTCCGGCCGTCCCGGCCCCTCCAGCCACATGGGGGGACCGGGGCGGCTTCCTTTAGCATCAGCCGCCGGATGCAGACGCTGCTTCGGACACCGCTCTACGAGCGTCACGTTGCCCTCGGCGCGCGCCTGGTGCCGTTCGCGGGCTGGGAGATGCCGGTGCAGTACGACGGCGTCATCCCCGAGCACAAGGCCGTTCGCGCGGACTGCGGCGCCTTCGACGTCTCGCACATGGGCGAGCTCGAAGTCGAGGGCCCGAAGGCCCATGAGCTCTTGCAATCCGTCCTCTCGAACGACCTCGATCGCATCGCGCCGGGTCAGGCGCAATACACGCTGCTGACGAACGGGGAAGGCGGCATCGTCGACGACCTGATCGCGTACCGCCTCGAGCCGGCGCGCTATCTCCTGATCGTCAACGCCGCGAACCGCGACGCCGATTTCGAGTGGATCAAGGAGCGTGAGATCCCCGGCTCCGACGTGCGCGACGTCTCGGAGGAGTATGCGCTGATCGCCGTGCAGGGGCCGCGCTCGCTCGAGCGGCTCGACTTGGCCGGGGCGCCGGCGTTCACGTTCGCCGAAGGGGAAGTCGACGGAATCGGCTGCATGATCAACCGCACGGGCTACACGGGCGAGACAGGGGTTGAGCTAATGGTCCCTGTCGAGGACGCGCCCGCCCTCTGGGACGCTGTTGTCCGCCGCGGCGCCAAGCCCGCGGGGCTCGGGGCGCGCGACACGCTGAGGCTCGAGGTCTGCTACCCGCTCCACGGGAACGACATCGGGCCGGACACCGACGCGATCTCAGCCGGCCTCGGCTGGGTGTGCGCCCTCGAGAAGGAGTTCACCGGCGCCGACGAGCTTCGCGCGATCAAGGATGCCGGCCCGCACCGGCGGCTCGCCGCGTTCGTGATGGAACAGCGCGCGATTCCGCGACAGGGGATGGCGATCAACGGCGGCGGGGAGGTCACCTCCGGCTCTCATTCGCCGATGCTCGACCGGGGCATCGGGATGGGCTACGTGCCGACCGCCCAGGCCCCGCCGGACACCGAGTTGACGATCGACGTTCGCGGCCGCCCGCGGCGAGCCCGCGTCGTCAAGAAGCCGATCTACAACAAGGAGGACAGCCCGAGTGGCGGCCAGTGAGACGTACCCGGACGACCTGAAGTATCACCGCGAGCACGATTGGGCCCGCGTCGACGGCGACGAGGCGACGCTCGGGATCACATGGTTCGCGCAGGACGCGCTCGGCGAGCTCGTCCACTTCGAGCCGCCCGAGGCCGGGGCGACGATCGCGCGGGATGCTGCCTACGGCGAGGTGGAGTCGGTCAAGGCGGTCTCAGACGTGATCTCGCCGCTCTCGGGTGAGGTGCTCGAGGTGAACGAGAAGGCGGTCAACGAGCCGGAGACCGTCAACGAGGATCCGTACGGCGAAGGCTGGCTCGTCCGCATCCGGCTCTCGGATCCGGGCGAGGCCGACTCCCTGCTCGACGCCTCGGCCTACAAGCAGACACTCGAAGACCAGTAGGCCGCAGAGGCGATCCGTGAGCTTCCTGTCTCTCACCGAGGAGGACCGCGAGCAGATGCTCGCGACGATCGGCGTTGACTCGGTCGACGCGCTCTTCGAGCAGGTTCCGCCGGGGGTGCGGCTGGGGCGCGACCTCGACCTGGAGCCGGCGCTGTCGGAGCCCGAGCTCGTCGCGCACCTCACCGAGCTCGCCTCGCGCAACGTCGACACCGGCAGGGAGGTCTCGTTCCTCGGCGCGGGTATCTACGACCACTACGTGCCGGCTGTCGTCGACGCCGTCCTCGCGCGGGGTGAGTTCCTAACGGCCTACACGCCCTACCAGGCGGAGATGAGCCAGGGCGTCCTGCAGGCGATCTTCGAGTATCAGACCGCGATCTGTGAGCTCACCGGCATGGACGTCTCGAACGCCTCCGGATACGACGGCGCGACGGTCGCCGCGGACGCGTGCTACCTCGCCAAGCAGGTGACGGGGCGCACGAAGGTGGTCCTCGCCGAGACCCTCAACCCGCAGGTGCGGCAGGTCGTAAAGACATTCGCGCCGGGGTTCGGGCTCGAGGTGATCGAGGTGCCCCACAGCGACGGGACGATCGATGCGGGGCAGCTGCGCGAGGCTGCCGCCGATGCCGCCTGCGTGATCTTCCAGCAGCCGAACTTCTTCGGCTGCCTCGAGCAAGCGCCCGACCTTGCGGCTGCTGCGAACGACGCGGGAGCCCTACCCGTTGCCCACGTCGACCCCGTCTCGCTCGGCGTGCTCGAAGCACCGGGGGCGTACGGATGCGCGCTTGCAATCGGCGAAGGTCAGTCCGCCGGCAACTATCAGGCGTACGGAGGTCCGCACTATGGCTTCCTGGCGGCCCGGTCGGAGTACATCCGACGGATGCCGGGCCGGATCTCGGGCGAGACGGTCGACAGTGACGGCAAGCGGGGTTTCGTGCTCACGCTGCAGACGCGCGAGCAGCACATCCGCCGGGAGAAGGCGACGTCGAACATCACGACGAATCAAACGCTCCTCGCGCTTGCCGGGCTCGTGCACCTCTCGTGGCTGGGACCGCAGGGACTGCGCGAGGTGGGGGAGACCTGTCTCGCACTGGGCCGGTACGCAAAGGAGCGGCTGGCCGCCGCCGGGCTCCACCCAGTGTTTCCGGATCAGACAACATTCAAAGAGTTTGCCCTGCGTGTCGGACGACCCGGCAAGGAGGCCGTCGCAGCAGCGCGAGCGCGCGGCGTGCACCCGGGCTATGCGCTCGGCCGGGACTATCCCGGGCTCGACGATGCGTTGCTCGTCGCCCTCACAGAGAAGCGGACGGTGGCGGAGATCGACCTGCTCGTGGAGGCCCTCGCCGGATGAAGCTGATCTACGAGCGCTCCGAGGCAGGCCGTCGCGCGTCGTCGCTCCCTCGCCCCGACTTGCCGCCCGGCGAGCTGCCGGACGAGCTTCGCCGCGCGCGCCCTCCACGGCTCCCCGAAGTCTCGGAGCCGGAGCTCGTTCGCCATTTCACGGCCCTCGCCGACCGGACCTTCGGGGTCGACACGGGCTTCTACCCGCTCGGCTCCTGCACGATGAAGCACAACCCGCGCGTCAACGAGCGCGTCGTCAACTTGCCCGGTTTCCGCGACCTCCATCCGCTTCAGGAGGAGGACGGGGCACAGGGTGCTCTCGAGCTGATGTGGCGGTTGCAGGAGATCTTGGCCGAGGTCGTCGGGCTGCCGGCCGTGTCACTGCAGCCGGCCGCCGGCTCGCAGGGCGAGCTGACCGGCTTGCTGCTGATGCGGGCGTATTTCGCCGATCGCGGCGAAGGGGGACAGCGCCGCGAGATCGTCGTGCCCGACACCGCGCACGGGACGAATCCCGCGAGCGTGACGATGGCGGGCTACACGATGGTCGGGATCAAGACGGACCCGCGCGGAAACATCGACCTCGACGACCTGCGACAGAAGGTCGGCCCTCGGACCGCGGGCCTCATGCTCACGAACCCGTCGACGCTCGGCCTCTTCGACGAGGGGATCGAGGAGATCACCCGGATCTTCCACGAGGCCGGCGCGCTCATGTACTACGACGGCGCGAACCTGAACGCGATCTGCGGCATCTCGCGTCCCGGCGACATGGGCTTCGACATCGTCCATTTCAATCTCCACAAAACGTTCTCGCAGCCGCACGGCGGAGGTGGCCCGGGCGGCGGGCCGATCGCCGTGCGGGGACGGCTCGAACCGTTCCTGCCCGTGCCGGCGATCGTGCGTGAGGGCAACTCGTTCCGGCTCGAGTACGACCGTCCCAAGAGTATCGGCAAGGTGCGCGGCTTCTACGGCCCCGCCGGCGTCTTCGTCCGCTCGTATGCGTACATCCGCACCTTCGGCCCGGCGCTGAAAAGGATGTCCGAGGTCGCTGTCCTGAATGCGAACTACCTGCTCGCGCGGTTGAAGGGCGCGTACGAGCTTCCATTCGACCGGCTCTGCATGCACGAGTTCGTTCTCTCGGGCCGCAAGCTGAAGCGGGAGCACGGCGTCTCGACGCTCGACGTGGCCAAGCGCCTGATGGACTACGGGTTCCATCCGCCGACGATCTACTTCCCGCTGATCGTCCCGGAGGCGCTGATGATCGAGCCGACCGAGACGGAGCCGATGGAGACGCTCGACGCGTTCGCCGACGCGATGCTCGCGATCGCGCGGGAGGCAGCCGCGGATCCGGACGTGCTGAAGGCGGCGCCGCACGTCCGGCCGGTCAAGCGGCTCGACGAGGTCCGGGCGACGAAGCGGCCGATCGTCCGCTACGGGTTCGACGAGCACGACAGCCTCCAAGGCGAGCCCGCCGCGAGCGGAGTGGAGGCCCCGAAAGGCGTCTAGGAGCTCGCGGCGAGCTGCCCGCAGGCAGCCGCGATGTCCCGCCCCCGCGTCAGCCGCACCGTTGTCGGGATCCCGCTCCGGCGGAGCTCCGCCTCGAACGCCCCGATCGCCTTCGGCGACGAGCCGTCGAACGCGCCTGTCGGGTTGTACGGGATCAGATTGACCTTGAAGGTCTTCGAGTCCAGGAGACGGGCGAGGGCACGCGCCTGTTCGACGCGGTCGTTGACGCCGGCGAGCATCACGTACTCGACGAAGACCTTGCGCCGCCGCAGCTTGAAGTAGCGGCGACACTCGGCGATCACGTCCGGAAGTGGATAGCGATCGTTCACCGGCATCAGCTCCGACCGCAACGCCGGCTCGGCCGCATGGAGCGAGAGCGCGAGCCGGATCGGCTCTTCGACCTCGTCGACGAAGCGCCTGAGCCCTGGGAGCCAGCCGACCGTCGACACGGTCGTCCGCCTGTGGGTGATCCCGAGATCGGGCAAGCGTCGCGCCGCCGCGACCACCTCGTCGACGTTCAGCATCGGCTCGCCCATGCCCATGAACACGCAGTGGTCGACCGCCTCGAGGCGTCGGAAATGGAGCGCCTGGTCGAGGATCTCGGAGGCGGCGAGGTTTCGCCGAAATCGCATCTGGCCGGTGGCGCAGAACGTGCACGTCAGGGGACAGCCGCTCTGGGACGAGACGCAGATCGAGCGGCGCTCGTCCCGGTAGCGCATCAGCACGGCCTCGACTGGATGCCCGTCGGCGGTGCGGAAGAGAACTTTCACCGTTCCGTCGCGCGATCTGGCCTCGTGCTCGACCGTAAGGGTGGAGAACGGCAACTCGTCTGCCAGGGCGGCTCTGAGCGAGGCCGGCACGTTTGTCATCTCGTCGTATCCGGCGGCTCCCCGGGCGGTCCAGAGCCAGACCTGCCTGGCGCGAAAATCCGGCTCCCCGCGGGCCGCGAGCGTCTGTTCGAGGGCGGGAAGGTTCACGGCTGCAGAATAGGGGCGTGATCGATCTTCGCTCCGACACGAAGACGAAGCCGACACAGCACATGCGCGAGGCGATGGCGAACGCAGAGGTCGGCGACGAGCAGCGCCGCGAGGATCCGACCGTCAACGAGCTCGAGCGCCGCGCCGCCGTGCTGCTCGGCCAGGAGGAAGCCGTCTACGTCCCGACCGCGACGATGGCGAACGAGATCGCCCTGCGACTGCTCGCCGAACCTGGTGACGAGCTGATCGCCGAGGAGAACGCCCACATTCTGCTGGCGGAGCTCGGCGGTCCCGCGGTTCACGCCGGGCTGATGACGAGGCCCGTTCGGGGCAGGCACGGGCGGTTCGGGCCGGACGAGGTTCAGCGCATGGTCCGTCGCACCGACGGCACCCACGTGCCTGGCACGCGGATCGTCGCGATCGAGAACACCCACAACGCGTCCGGCGGCAGGGTGTGGCCGCTGGAGGAGATCGGGGCGCTCGTGACCACATGCCGTGAGCTCGAGTTGTCCGTACACCTCGACGGCGCCCGCCTGCTGAACGCGGCCACCGCGAGCGGCGTACCCGCCGCCGAGATCGCGGGCAGGTTCGACACGGTGACGCTCTGCCTGTCGAAGGGGCTCGGCTGCCCGCTGGGCGCCCTCGTCGCGGGCTCGGCCGAGGCGATGGTGAAGGCGCGTCGCTTCAAGCACCAGTTCGGCGGCGCGATGCGGCAGGCGGGGATCGTGGCGGCGGCGGGCGTGTATGCCCTCGACCACCACGTGGACCGCCTCGCGGAGGACCACGCACGGGCGCGGCGGCTGGCAGAGGCGCTGCACGCGGCGGGTGTGCCCGTCAACCTCGAGCAGGTGGAGACCAACTTCGTGCAGGTCGACGTCGGCGCCCTCGGGCTCGGCGAGGCCGAGGCGCTCGAGCGCCTCGCCGCCGAAGGGGTCGGCCTGTCCAAGACGCCCTTGCCGGGGGTCCTACGCGCGTTGACGCACCTCGACGTCGGCGACACAGACATCGACCGCGCGGCCGACGCAATCCCGCGCGCCCTCGGGGTGCTGGCGCGCGCCGGTTAAGGCGCGCCCAGCCTCCTCCCCGCGGCGAGCCTACTCTGACCGGAAGTGCAGTTGTGCCACGGCGGCGTCACGAAACCGTGACGATGTGAGGGAACCCGCGCGCGGCGGCTAGCGGTTGCCCGCGAACGCGAACCAGACGGCGATCGCGAGGAACGCAGCGATCAGGAGGTAACCCTCCCAGCGGCGCGAGCGACCGTCGTACACGACGACCGCGACGACGGCGGTGGCGCCGCCCATCGCGGCGAGCTCTTCCCAGCGGAAGGCGAGGGGCAGCGGCGGCCTGACGATCCATGAGACCAGCGCGATTGCCGGTGCGACGAACAGCGCGACCTGCGCGCTCGACGAGATCGCGATCTCGGTCGCGAGTCGCATTTTTCCGCGCCGCGCGATCACGATCGCGCCGCCGTGCTCCGCCGCGTTGCCGACGACCGCGACGATGATCGCCGAGACGAAAAACTGCGACAGCCCTGCCGCGTCGGCAAACCCGTCCAGCGAGTGGACGAGGATCTCGCTGATCAACGCGGTCGCGGCCGTCGCTACGGCAAGCGCGAGGAGTGCGATCGGGAAGCTCCACGCCGACTCGGCGCTCTCGCCGGCGACGTGCGCCTGGCGATGGCGCCGCAGAGACAACGTCTGGACGACGACGTACACGAGCAGAAGCCCGATCGCGAAGGGCAGCGTCAAGACCGCGAGCGAATGCCTGTCGGGGTCGCCGCTCCAGCCCGGGATCGAGATGATCAGGAAAGCCACGACCGCCAGTGCAACAAGGCCGAGCTGCGACAGGAGCGAGCGCCGATCGAGCCGCTCTTCACTGCCGAGGGCCAGTGCGAAGCCCAACACCAGCAGGAGATTCGAAAAGACGCTGCCGGCGAGCGAGCCGCGGACGACGTTGGGCAGGTTGTCCGCCACGGCGAAGGTGGCGATGATCAGCTCCGGCGCGTTCCCGAAGCTCGCGTTCAGGAAGCCGCCGATTCCGGGCCCAGTGTGCTCGGCTGCGTGCTCCGTCGACTCCCCGATCAACCACGCCAGCGGGACCAGCGAGGCGGCGGCCAGGACGAAGAGCAGGACGTCGCCCGCGTGGAAGGCGAAGTCGACGAGGAAGGTGATCGGAGCGAGCGCGAGGGATGCCCAGAGGAGCCTGCGCGCCACGCGGATACCCTAGCTGCGTGCCTGAGGCGATCCTCTTCGACTGGGGCGACACGCTGATGAAGTTCGCCTACGAGCCGGGGCTCGTCGAGGCGGGGCAGCGCGCGGGCCTCGAGGCGCTCGCCCGCGACGATGTGCCCTCCGTCGACCGCGTCGCCGCGCATTTCCGGGAGCGCTACGAGCCGTTCTTCTGGACGCCGGGAACCGTCGAGGAGCTCGAGTACCCCGGTCTCGTCCGCGAGCTGCTCGGGGAGTTCGGCGTCGTCGTGACCGACGACGAGCTGACGCGGTTTCTCGAGGCGGAGCATGCGGCCTGGGAGCCGGCGCGCCAGCTCGCCTCGCACACGCACGCCTTGCTCGACTCGCTCCGGGCCCGTGGCTTGAAGCTCGGGATCGTCTCGAACGCCTTCGACCCCGGGTGGCTGCTGCAGCGCGACCTCGCGCAGCTGGGTCTGGCGGAGCGACTGGACGCGGCGGTCTTCTCCTCCGAGGTCGGCAAGCGGAAGCCGCATCCGGCGATCTTCGAGCGTGCGCTCGCAAAGCTCGGCGTCTCCGCCTCGGACACGGTCTTCGTCGGCGATCGCCTTTACGAGGACATCCGCGGGGCGGCCGGGCTCGGGATGACCACCATCCAGGCGCTCTGGTTCCGTGCGGACGAGCATCCCGAGGGCGGCGAGCCGGACTTCCAGGCATTCACGCAGATGGACGTCCTGAACGTCGTCGACCGCCTTCGGGCGGCCGCCTGAGCGCGCGTACCCCGTCCCGGCGAACTTGTCAAGTCTTGCGGTGGGTGCGGTTCGTCACCCAAAATTCATCCATGGAGACCGAGCGCGACCTCGCCTCTCGGGCGAGCGAGCTTCCACTTCATCCACAGGACGAGGTCGAGTGCAGGCGCTGCGGCGTCCTCTGCGACAAGGTGGTCTACCCGGCCGCGTGCGCCGAACGGGGCTGTCAGTTCCTCTACTCGTACGAGGAGTTCGGCCACACATACATCGGCTGCATGCAGAAGGTGTTCGACGTCGAGATCGATTTCGACCTGCTGCGAGCGGCGGAGGCCTCGGGCGGGTTCGGCGCCGTCCGGGCGACCCACAAGCCGCTGCCGATGTGCCGGGTCGAGGTGGAGAGCTGCTACGAGGCCCGGGCCGAGGACGTGGGTTGCCTCAACCCCGAGTTCTTCGAGCTGCCCCTCGGCGAGCCGACGTTCCGCGTCTTCGCGCAGATCCGCCCTGCGACCTCTTCGTAGCGCGGGCGTGTAGCTCCTTCAGCTTCCGGACCTGTTCCGCGTCGGGACCGTGCCCGCTGCCCGGGACCTCGAGCAGCGCCGGGAGTTTCTGAAGCTTTGGATGGGCAAGGAAGACGCCGAGCTCCTCGCCGAGAAGGCCGTCGCCGATGTTGTCGTGCCGGTCGCGGTTCGAGCCCAGGGGCGCCTTCGAATCGTTGACGTGGAGGACGCGCAGGCGGTCGAGGCCGATCGTCGCGTCGACCTCGCGGAGCACGCGGTCGAGCTCGGCCCGATCCGTGATGTCGTAGCCGGAGACGTAGAGGTGGCACGAGTCGAGGCAGATGCCGAGCCGCTCGTGCCGCCCGAGCGCGTCGTAGAGGGCCGCGAGCTCCTCGATCGAGCGGCCGATCGTCCCGCCGGCGCCGGCCGAGTTCTCCATCAGCAGCCACGTCGTCTCCGAGCACCGCTCCAGGGCGCGCTGCAGCGCCGGGACGACCCGCCCGAGAGCCGCGTCGAAGCCCGCGCCCTGATGGGACCCGACATGGAACACGACAGCGTCGGCCTCGATCGCGCAGGCGACGTCCATCGTCGTCTGCAGCGTCGTCAGGGACTTCTCGTAGATCTCGTCGTTCGGACTCGCGAGGTTCACGAGGTAGAGCGCGTGGCAGACGACGCCGCCGATCCCCGCCTCGACCCTGCGTTCCTTGAACCGCTCGAAGTTCGCCGGATCGTGGTTGGTCGGCCGCCACGTCCGCGGGCTCTGGGTGAACAGCTGGACGGAATCGCCGCCGAATTCCTCGATGCGGTCGATCGCCGTGTGAATCCCGCCGGAGGTCGAGACGTGGGCGCCTAGCTCCACCCGCGTGACGCTAGCGCAGCCAGGCGGCGAGGCGGCGGGCCTCGGCGTCCAGTTCCCGGCGTGCCCCGCGCGGGAGCGGCTCGAAAGGCTCGAGTACGATTCTCTCGCCGTCTCGGTGCCATAGCCCGGCAGCGAAGCCGTCGACCAGGAACGCCTGCCGCACGTCGCCGTTCCTCTGGATCACCGTCTTGCGGAACTCGTCCGGCAGGACGCGCGTGCGGTCCTTGTGCGCCAGCAGGAGCTCGTCCCAGCGCGGGAGGAGTCGCGGTGGTGCAGGCTCGTCGCCCGCCGCGAGGGGAGCCCGGGGAACGTCGAGCAGCTCGCGGCCTTGCTCGTCGCGGAACATGCGGAGGCGTAGCGCCTCCAAGCCGGGGACAAGATCCCTGATCGGCACCCCGCTCCACTGTGAGACGTCCGCGCGCGAGGCGGGGCCGAACGCCGTGAGGTAGCGCTTGATCAGGTACGCGGCCGCGTCGCCGGGCGGCGGCAGCTCGTGCTCCATCGGCCGGTAGCGGGGCGAGCCGCGGAAGTCGTAAAGGGCCGACTCGGGCAGCTGCTCGAGGCGCGCGAGCGCCACGACCCACGAGTACGTCCGTAGCTCGTCGTACTCCGTCGTCCGCGGATGGAAGCCGAGCGCGTTCATCAGCTCGGTTCGCGTCCGAGGTTCTTCGCGGGTGAAGGCGAGGAGCTTCTCGACCAGCCGCCGCGGCGGGCGCTTCATGCCGCGAACGCGCCCGAGCGTCCGCGCCTCCCGGACGGTCGCGTCGAAGAATGGGTAATCGCGCGCGGAGACGAGATGCATCGTCGCCCGCATCAGGAGGGCCTTGACCACGCTCCCGTGGAGCACGGCGCGCTCGAGCGACCGGCGCTCGAAGCCTTCGAGCCTGGCCCAGAGGGCCATGTACGGCGAGGGCGCCCACTGTGCCTGGAGCCCACCGACGCGCTCGATCGCGCGGACGGCAGAAAGGCGCTCGCGCCGTAGGAGGAGCTGCCTGAGCAGGGTGGTCCGGTTCAGCTCGCGCAGCGTCAGGACCCGCTCGGCCACGGCAGTACGCTACTCGGATGGCCGTTCGAGTCCGCTTCGCGCCGAGCCCGACGGGCTACCTCCACATTGGCGGCGCCCGGACGGCTCTGTTCAACTGGCTCTTCGCGCGCCACGAGGGCGGTGAGTTCCTTCTGCGCATCGAGAACACCGACACGAGCCGCGAGGTCGAGCAGGCAGTCGACCAGATCCAGGAGTCGCTGCGCTGGCTCGGACTGGACTGGGACGGCGAGGTCAGCTTCCAGCTCGACCGCATGGCCGATGCCCAGGCGGAGGCGAACCGGCTCGTCGAGGCCGACAAGGCCTACGAGGACGACGGCGCGATCCGTTTCCGGATGCCCGACGAAGGCGCCACCGAGTGGGATGACCTCGTGCTCGACCGGATCGAGTACCCCAACGAGAAGCTGGAGGACGTCGTGCTCGTGCGCTCGGACGGACGGCCCACGTACAACTTCGTCTCGCCCCTCGAGGACATGCTCGACCGGATCACGCATGTGATTCGCGGCCAGGACCATGTCTCGAACACGCCGAAGCAGATCCGGATCCTCGACGCGCTGGAGGCAACGCTGCCCGAGTACGCCCACGTCCCCCTCCTCAACGGGCCGGACGGACGGAAGCTCTCGAAGCGCCACGGCGCGATCACGGTCGAGGAGTTCCGCAGCGCGGGCTTCATCCCGGAGGCGCTCGTCAACTACCTCGCGCTGCTCGGCTGGAGCTACGACGACCGGACGGAGCTGATGACGCGGGAGGAGCTGGTGCAGCGCTTTTCGCTCGGGCGCGTCGGCAAGAGCGCCGCCACGTTCGACTACGAGAAGTTGACCCATATGAACGGCGTCTACCTGCGGGCCCTGCCAAGGGAGGACTATGCGGCTCGGCTGGTCGCGTACCTGAGGGAGCAGGGGTACGAGTGGGACGAGCAGCTGATCCGGCGGGCCGCGCCACTCGTGCAGGAGAAGATCGCGACGTTCGGCGAGTTCCCGACCTTCGCCCGCTTTCTCTTCGAGCGTGTCGAGCCCTCCGAGCCGATCGAGGACGGTCGTGTCCTCCCCGCGGCGATCGAGGCGCTCACCGAGGTCGAGCGGTTCGACGCCGCGTCGATCGAAACGGCGCTACGGAAGCTCGCCGAGCGCCTCGAGCTCAAGCCGCGCCAGGCGTTTCAGCCGATCCGCCTGGCCCTGACGGGGTCGTCGGTCTCGCCGGGTTTGTTCGAAAGCCTCGAGCTGCTCGGCCGCGACGAGTCGCTCGCCCGCATCAGCGCCAACAGCGGCTTGGGCGGCGCCAGCGGATTCAGCGCTCGCTGAAACTCCAGCCAAGCACGTCGGCGGAACTGGGTCGTGGGGCGGGGGAGCAGCTCCTGCATCGATCACCTGAAGTCGCTTTACGACTTCTTAGGCGTAAACGCCCGAGCCGCCGAAGTGGTTACGGGCGGTGCCTGGGCGTGTAGACGAGGAGGCCGCCGGCGAAGAGGGCCAGGCCGAGAGCCCATACGGGCCAGACTCCGACGGTGGCGCCTGCGGCGAAGACGGCGGCCCCACTGAGGGCCAGCAGCGTGGCCGCGAGCGCGCTCGCGCCCTGGACAGGCTCGGGCTCGAGCCGCGGCTCGGTCGGCAGAGGCGGTGGGGTCGCGACCCGGAGACGCGCCAGACGGACGCGGAACAGCGCCCCGCGCCATTCGGGGAGCAGCGGCTCGAACGCCGCCCGTCCCCCGTACTCGAGGGTCTCCGCGACCTCGGCCGTCGTGTCGCGCGCGAACGCGAGCGCCGCCGCGAGCTCGGCGTGGGCGGCCTCGGCGCCGTGCGGAGGTCGAAGCCCGAGCGCGAGCTCTGCGGCCGCGTGCAGTGCGTACTGGAGCGACGGCAGCCGGTCGAGGACGCTGTCCTCGTCGAAGTACTCGTCGTCGGAGGCGATGGCCTCGAGTTCCGTCAGCGCCCGCGCAAGCCGTCTCCAGAGGCCGGTGACGGCCGCTGCGTAACCCTCACGCTGCCCTCCCGCGACGCCGGGTTTCACGCGTCGATCTTAGCGCTACACTCGCCCGCGACCGCAAATGGGGGAGTCCACGCACACGGTCCTCGTCGTCGACGACGACGAGAGCATGAGGATCCTCTGCCGGGTGAATCTCGAGCTCGAGGGGTACCGCGTGCTCGAGGCGCCGACGGTGGACCGAGCGACCGAGCTCCTGCACGAGGAGGGCGTCGACGTCGTGCTGCTGGACGTCCACGTCGGCACCGACGACGGGTTCTCGGTGCTTCGAAGCATCCGCGGGGAACGGGTGGCGCTGTTCACCGGCAGCCTCGAAGTCGACGCCGGCCACAGGGCTCTGGTGGATGCGGTCCTGTCCAAGCCGTTCACGCTCTCCGAGCTGACCACGACGGTCGCAGCGCTCGCGACCGCGTGACGCTTCGCTAGATTGCAGCGCCGATGAGCGTCGCCGCCGTCAGGACACCGGCCGAGTACGAGTCGCAGCTGCGGCGCTATCTCTACGAGCGCTCGGAAGAGGGGCGTGCGGTGCGCGTCGGGGAGAAGGAGGTCTCGGAGCGTGCCGAGATCGTCGCGCGCTACAGGGATCTCTTCTCGCGCGAGCAGGTCGACGCCCTGCGGGCGGCGGAGGACGATGCGTCCGACTCGGCTGAGCGGGAGCGCCTCTACCGCCTGAGGAAGACCTGCGAGGCCGGCGTGGTCGCGGCCGAGCTCGCGGAGCGCGAGGACGCTCTGGAGAACGCGATCCTCGCCGCCCGGGTGGAGTTCGGCGGAGAGGAGCTGCCGCTGCGCTCCGCGCAGGCGAAGCTCGCGGTGCTCCCCCCGTACGACGACCGTGAGCAACTCGGCGAGCTGAGCGCCGCGCGCTCTGCCGAGTTCAACGGCGAGCGCCTCGACGTGCTCCGCGCGGGCGAGGAGCTCGAGGCCGAGATCTCGGGGCAGGCCGACCCGGTGGCGCGCAACGAGGAGGAGAAGGGAATTTCGCTCCGCGAGCTCGAGGCGGCGCTCGCCCAGGCGAGCGAGCGCTCCACTGCTGCCTACGTCGTCCTTCGCGACCGCTGGTTCGAGCGGCTGCTCGGGCCCGAGCGGGAGGAGCTGCCGTCCTCGTACCACGTCTCGTACCTGCGGCGGTTGTCGCCGCTCGAGGCGACGTACACGAAGGAGCGCGCCGTCGAGGTCTGCATGGACACCGTCAAGCGGCTGGGGTTCGATCTGGAGAACGAGCCGAATGTCCGCCTCGATCTTGACGACCGGCCGCAGAAGTCGCCGCGCGCCTGCGTTATCCCATCCGATCCGCCGTCCGTGGTGCACCTGATCACCCGCGCGCAGGGCGGGCTGCACGACTACCAGGCGTTCCTGCACGAGGCCGGCCATGCGCTCCACTACGCCGGGTGCGATCCCGACCTCCCGTACACGTTCAGGAATCTCTCGCGCGACCACGCGCTGACGGAGATCTACTCGTACATCTTCGAGGCGATCACGCGCGAGCCGGAATGGCATGCCCACTACTTCGGACTCTCGGACGAACAGGCACAGGAGAACGCCGACGCCACGACGTTCCTCGAGGCGCTGCTGTTCCGCCGCTACACCGCGAAGCTGCAGTTCGAGCTCGAGTTCTGGTCGCGGTTCAGCGAGGACGGCGGCTCGCCCGACGGGTACGCGGAGCGCCTGACGGAGGCGACGGGCATCCGCTACCGCCCCGACGCGTATCTCGCCGACATGGACGCGGGGTTCTACTCCGCCGACTACCTTCGCGCCTGGATCCGCTCAGCGCAGCTCCGCGACTACCTGGCCCGCGAGATCGGCGAGGACTGGTGGCGAAGCGCCGAGACGGGGGAGCGACTGCGGGCCCTCTTCGCGGAGGGTACGCGCCCATCGAGCGAGGAGGTTGCGTCGAGGCTCGGCTACCAGGCGCTCGACACGGCGCCGCTCCTGCGCGAGCTCGGCGCGTAAAGCCGGGGGTCAGACCAGTGCCGTGGGCGGAAGGCCACGGCCACAAGGGCCTCGATGACCTGCTGGTCGATTGACCGCCCAGTTTGCAGGGTGGGAGACTGGCTCGCTCAGCCTAGGGACACGTTCCCGCTGTGCAACGGCGATCCGGATCGTAGGCGGATTCACTGAAACCTTCGTGAATCACTTCCACATTCAAGCGCCCCAAGGCGCCGAGAGCCACACCGTCAGCGATCTGTTCCGCGTCACGGTCAATCCCGACAGAACAGCGGAGCAGGGATTCTGAGGATGGACGAGCGCCAGCACATCGCTCGGCTCCTTGTTTCGTGTCCCGACCAGCACGGGATTATCGCGGCAGTCTCGGGTTTTCTCTTCGAGAGCGACGCCAACATCCTCAGCTCCGACCAGTACTCGACGGACCCGGAGGGCGGGACTTTCTTCATGCGGATGGAGTTCCGGCTCGAAGCGCTGCAGGATCGAAAGGAGAAGCTCGAGCGCGCCTTCGCCGACCGGGTTGGCAGGCCATTCGGGATGACTTGGCGCTTCGCGTACGCGAGCGAACGCAAGCGCGCGGCGTTGTTGGCCTCGCGCGATGACCACTGCCTCCTGGACCTCCTCTGGCGGTGGCGCCGAGGCGAGCTCGATGTGGATATTGTCGCCGTCCTCTCGAACCACCCCGAGCACGCCGCAGACGTCCTCGGCTTCCAGGTCCCGTTTCACCACATCCCAGTGCCTCCAGGCGGCAAGGCTGAAGCAGAGGCGCGAATGCTCGAACTCCTCGTCGGCAAGCTGGATTTCGTCGTGCTCGCCCGCTACATGCAGATTCTCTCGGAGGGATTCCTCGAGCGCCTCGGCGTGCCGGTGATCAACATCCATCACTCGTTCCTCCCTGCTTTCGTCGGCGGTGATCCCTATGGCCGTGCGCACGATCGCGGCGTCAAGATCATCGGCGCCACGGCGCATTACGTCACGAGGGAACTCGACGCCGGGCCGATCATCGAGCAAGACGTCGCTCGTGTATCGCATAGACAAAGCGTGGAAGAACTCGAGCTCATCGGCCGTGACATCGAGCGTGTCGTGCTCGCCCGCTCAGTCAAATGGCACCTTGAGGACCGTGTGCTCGTCCACGAAAACCGGACGATCGTCTTTTAGCGGAGCGGCGGCGAACGGGCCCGGCCCGGAGCGGACGCCGGTCCTGAGGTAAGCACCAGGTCGGCACCGGCACGCATTGCCGTTATGGAGGGCGTGCCTATCTCGCATGCTTGAGCCAAACCCGCCAAGCCATGCGCTGCTAGGAGGCGCATACGGGATTCGAACCCGTGCCGCCGCCGTGAGAGGGCGGTGTCCTAGGCCACTAGACGAATGCGCCGGGGCAACGCCAGTCTAGCCGCTAGGCCGCGAGATCGCCGCCGGACGCCCTCGGCGTAATGGTTGAGCGGCAGGCGGGCCGCGAGTAGCCTGAGGCGGGGGATGGCCGAGGCTCTTTCGACGAGATCTCCGGCGCCGGTCGTCCGGCGACTGCCAGCTGCCGAAGCGATGGAGACACTGATCGTGGGCGTCGGCTCGTGCGTGCTCGTCGCCGGCGTGTCGGCCGCGGCAGGCGGCTACTTCCCGACCGCCTGGGGCTGGACGGCGCTCGCACTCTTCTGGGTGACCGCGCTCGCCCTGCTCCTGGGCAGCACGGCCGAAATCGGTCCTCCTGAGCTCTTACTCGTGGGTGCGTTAACGGCTTTCGCGGGGTGGGTCTGGCTGTCGACGATTTGGTCGCGAAGCGCTCCGCAGTCTTTCCTCGAGGGCCAGCGCGTCCTCGTCTACGTGGCAGGCGCCGCAGCTGCCCTGCTCCTCGTCGGCCGGCGGTCGGTGCCCCATCTCCTCGGCGGCCTGTTGACGGCGATCACGCTTGTCTCGGCCTACGGACTGGCGACGCGCCTGTTCCCGGACCGGATCGGCATTTTCGACCCGTTCGCCGGCTATCGCCTCGAGGCGCCGGTCGGGTATTGGAACGCGCTTGGGATCCTCGCCTCGATGGGGGCGCTGCTCGGGCTCGGTTTCGCTGCCCGTGGCTCCAGCCTCGCGAGGCGCGCGCTCGGGGCCGCGGTGCTTTCGATTCTTTTCCCGGTGATCTACTTCACCTACAGCCGTAGCGCTTGGCTGGTACTTGGGTTTGGCGTGCTGGCAGCGGTCGCGGTTGAACGACGGCGGCTCCAGCTCCTGACGGCGTTCGCCTTCGCGGCCGCCGCGCCCGCCGTCTCAGTGCTCGTCGCCTCCCGGTCGGACGCACTGACCCACAAGATCACGTCGATCGACGCGGCCGCACATGACGGCAAGCGGTTCGCGCTGGTCGTGCTTGCATCGGCGGCCGTGACGGTCGTGCTAACGCTGCTAGTCGCTAGCCAGGAATCGCGGTTCGAACTCGGCCGGACGGCACGGCTCGTCTACGGCGGCGCGCTCGTGGCTCTGCTCGCCGCCGCGATCGTGGCCGGGATCGTCCGATACGGCAGCCCGCCGACCGTCGTCAGGAAGGCGTACGACTCCTTCGTCTCGAAACCGACGGCCACCTCCGAGCCGAACCTGAACGAGCGCCTGTTCAGCCTGCAGGGGAGCGGCCGCGGGCAGCTCTGGTCGGTCGCCCTGGACGATTTCGCCCGGCATCCGCTACTCGGCTCCGGCGCCGGAACCTACGAGCAGGAGTGGTATCGCCACCGCGACATAAATCTCGCCGTCCGAGACGCCCACGGGATCTACGTCGAGCAGCTCGCGGAGCTCGGCCTGGTTGGGATTGCGCTGCTCGTGACCGCGCTTGCGGTTCCGTTCTATGCCGCGTTTCGCGCCCGCGGCACTCGGCTGGTTGGCGCGGCGTTCGCGGCATACCTCGCCTTCGTCCTGCACGCGGCGGTCGACTGGGACTGGGAGGTGCCGGCCGTGATGTTGACGGGGCTGCTCTGCGGGGTCGCACTCCTCGCCGCCGCCAGGCCGGAGCGCCCGCCGCGGCCAATTGCCCTACAGGTCCGGATGGCCGGCGTCGCGGCGACTGCGGCGCTCGCTGCTCTGGCGTTCGTCGGGCTCGTGGGGAACGTCGCCCTGGCCTCGAACGCTCGGGCGGCACGGCAGGGCGACTGGGACAAGGCGATCTCGCAAGCCCGCCGCGCTTCGGATTGGGCGCCGTGGTCGTCCGACGCCCTCGCGCGGATCGGTGAAGCTCAGCTCGAGCTGGGCCGAACGGATGAGGCTGCGGCGTCGTTCAGGCGCGCCATCGCGAAGGATCCGACGAACTGGCAGCTCTGGTTCGAGCTCTACAACGCCACCTCTGGCCCGGCGGCGCGAGAGGCCTTCCGCCGGACCTACGAACTGAATCCACGCGGGATCGCCGGGTGAGCGCGGCGTTAGGAACCACGAAAGCTGGTTCGAGAGTTCAATGGCCGACCTACCGGGGAGAAACTACTCTGAGTCGAGTCCGGTGTTTTCGAGAGATCCACTAGCCAACCCCGAGGCGCTGATCCGGCGTGTCTACGCATACGCGGCGTACCGCCTCGGCGACGGCCCCGACGCCGAGGACGCGACCAGCGAGGCGTTCGAGCGCGCGCTCCGGTACCGGGAGAGCTTCGACGGCAGGAAGGGCGAGCCGGCCGCCTGGCTGATCGGAATCGCGCGGCGCTGCGTCGACGACGCGCTCGCCAACCGCGTCCCGCTCGCCGAGCCGGTCGATGTCGAGGCGCCCGGTGATCTCGAGGAGGAGACGCTCACCCGTCTCGAGCTCGGTCGGGCGCTCGCCGTCCTCAGCGATCCGGATCGGGAGCTCGTCGCGCTCCGCTACGGCGCGGACCTGTCCGCCAGGCAGATCGGCGAGTTGCTCGAGACGCGAACGAACACGATCGAGGTGGCCCTGCACCGCGCGCTCGAGCGGCTCCGCCGCCAGATCGCGCGAGAGCAGTCCGTCCCTCCTCCTAGGCCGATTCCGGAGGCTGTAAGGGTTTCGCCCGAACGGGCGGTATAGGGGTCAGAAGCACAAATCGACGAGGGGGTTTGAGCTAGTGAAGTCATTCTGGAATCGGGAGAGGTCGTACGACGTCGAAAATGCGCTGCGGCGCAACAAGCCGCAGCCTTCCGATGAGTTCGTGACGAGCCTCAGCGAGCGCGTCCGCAGGGAGCCGCGACGCACCGGCACCGGACTGCGTGTGGCGCTCGCAGGCGTGCTGACGATCGCGCTGCTCGCGGCACTCGCTCCGGTCGGGGCGCTCGGCTACGCGAGCTCCGCGGCGAAGGGCGTCGTCAACGCAGCGTCACGCGTCGCCGCGACGCACGCGCAGCCGACCGCTGTGCACTCTCCGGCGCGCGATCAGTACAAGAAGCCGAAGAAGTGCAAGAAGGGCACGAAGCGCAAGGGCAACAAGTGCGTAAAGGTGAAGAAGAGCGCCAAGGGCGCGCGCGTCAGCCGGCGCGGCCCGCGGTTCACCGGCTGAGGCAAGCGAAATCGGGTACGAGGATGGGGCGGCCCCGGTGCCGCCCCATCCGTCTCCGTTGGGGGACTGGGTGACGAAGCAAAGGGGTCCAATCGAGCTGGCACGGAGGGCGCGCGGGGGCGCGCTCCTGCTGTTGCTCGGGCTCGCGCTCGCGGCAGCGCCGTCGGCCGGTGGTGCCGCGCGCGCCCCGGGCTTCACGCTGTCGTGGCTCGCACCGACGCCCTCCGACGGCAAGAGCTTCACCGTGGCGGTGGGTGAGAAGCTCACCGTCGCGCTCGCGGCGGGGGGTCGCGGGGGCGTCGCGCGGATCGAGGCGCGCTCGCTGCCGCTCGGCGCGACTCTTGCTCCGGGAGCGGGGGGGAACGCAGTGCTGACGTGGACGCCGACGCAGTCCCAGCTCGGCACGAGGCCGCTCGTGTTCGCGGGCCGTTCCTCCGGCGGCGGCTCCACGTCCCCGCGCGCGGTCTTCGTCCGCGTCGTCCCGGCCGTCACACCCGGCCCCCACGACGTCGTCCCCGTGGGCGTCGACGGCAACACTCGCTGGGCCTATGTCGAGCGCGCGGCCGTCGCGCGCGTGCGACCGAGCCGGGGGGCCCGCGCGATCACGCGGCTCGCGACCGTCACCCCCGACTACACGCGGAACCTCGTCCAGATCCTTGCCCGCCAGACGGATCTCCAGGGCCGGACCTGGTATCGCATCCGGCTCGCCGTGCTGCCGAACAACACGACCGGCTGGGTCCTGCGCGGCGCGCTCGGGTCGTTCCACATCGCCCCGACGTATCTCGTGATCGACCGGCAGTTGTTCACGGCGACGCTCTACAAGCGCGGCGCGGTCGTCTTCCGGACGCGAATCGGGGTCGGCAAGCCGTACTGGCCGACGCCGAGAGGGGACTTTTACGTCCGCGAGGTTTTGACCGGCTACGACGATCCGTTCTACGGCCCGGTGGCCTTCGGGACGAGCGCCCGCTCGGCGGTGCTCACTGACTGGCCCGGCGGGGGCTTCATCGGCATCCACGGCACGAATGCTCCGGAGATCCTGCCCGGACGCGTCTCGCACGGCTGCGTCCGTGTCAAGAATGGCCCGATCCTGCGCATGCTGCGGCTGATGCCGGTCGGGACGCCGATCGCGATTCGCTAGTCACGGGAGCCAGCGGCTCCCGGCCCCCTAGACGTCGTCATCCGCGTGAAGCTCTATACTCCGCCCGCCGTGGGGGGTGAGAGCCGCAAAAGTCTCTCGCGCTGCGCGCTTTTCGCCGTGGTCGGGGCAACGGTCCTGCTGGCGCCCGGAACCGCCGCGCAAGGCGATGTCGGCGTCGTCGCGTGGCAAGCGCCGACTCCAGCCTCGGGGACGGTGTTAAAGGCGGCCGCGGGCGGCAAGTTCTCCGTGCAGCTGAGCGCCGCGTCGGTCGTGCCCACCGCCTCCGTCCACATCAAGCGAGCCGTAAAGCTCCCACGGGGGGCGAAGCTCGTCTCTTCGGACGGCAACCACGCGACCGCGACGCTGAGCTGGACGCCCCGTGGCCGGCAAATCGGCTCCTACACCCTTCGCTTCGCGGCGGTGGACAACACGCCGGCGAAGGCGAGCGTGCCCCTGGCGCTGACGGTGCGAGTCGGCGTCGGGGTCTTGCGGCTGAGCGGGGTCGGCGACGTTTCGAAGTGGGGGTTCGTGATGCGCAAGACGGTTGTGCGCGCCGCCCCCAGACGCTCTTCGCGCGCCAAGGCGCGGCTGTCGCTCTGGACTCCGGAGTACTACCCTAACCTCGCGGTGGCGCTGCAGCAGCGGGTGCAGAAGAACGGCACTTGGGTGCAGATCCGGTTGCCGATCCTCCCGAACAACTCGACGGGGTGGGTCAAGCGCGGCGCGCTCGGGTCGTTTCGCACGACCCGCGACCATCTCTACGTCTACCGGGGCTCGACTCGCGCAGTCCTGACCCGAAACGGCGTACCGATCTTTCAGACGCGGGTCGGAGTCGGCAAGTCGTTCTGGCCGACGCCGCACGGCGAGTTCTACATCACCGAGATGATGACCAATTTCCACAACGCGGCGTACGGTCCGATCGCGTTCGGTACGAACGCCCGCTCCGCCGTCCTCACGGACTGGCCCGGCGGAGGGTTCATCGGTATCCACGGCACGAACGCTCCCGCCCTGATTCCCGGGCATATCTCGCACGGCTGCATTCGCTTGCGGAACGCAGCCATCATCCGCCTGTCACGGCTGATGAAGATCGGGACGCCGCTGACCGTCCGCTAGCCGCGGAGCATTCGACTGAGCGTGAGGAAGGTCGCCGCCGCGCGGCGGACGACTCGGTAGCCGGGGTCGGCGAACCGGTAGCCGCGGGACAAGCGCGCCCAGGAGCCCCCGGGCCGGCGGGCCCAGCCGACCTTCTGGAAGCGGAAAGCGAGCTGATTGCACGCACCGACGCCGCCGTTCCAGCTCTCGGCGGTGGCGACGGGCTCCCACGTCCCGTGGCTCTTCGGGAGGTAGACGGGCTCGGTCACGGGCTTTCCGTCGACCCAGACGCGCCACCAGCGGTCGTGGCCCGCCATCTCGAGCACGGCGATCCGGTGGCTCCGGCCCGCTACCACTTCGCCGAGCTCGGCGTACCTGTAAGGGGCGCCGGGCTTGACGATCTCGTAGTACAGGCGCGGCGCCGCGTAAACGGTCTCGGATGCCATGCCAACCTGGATCCATTCGTCCTGCCCGTTGGGGCCGCCGCCCGCCCACCCGACGCCCACCCAGGCGGCGACGTGGCCCGCGGCGACCTGAGGAAAGCCGAGGGGCGTCAGCGTCGCGCGAACCCCGTGCGACTTCCGCAGTCCCTGGAGCCCGGCGTACGAGTAGTCCGCCTTGCCGCATGCCTCTGGCGCCGCCGCCCGGGCGGGCGTGGCGATGGAGCATCCGATTGCGATCGCCACCGCGAGCGTCGTCAGACGAGGCACGCATACCTCCCGTGAACATGGCGCGAAGAAACCGCTCCGCCTCACTGGAGATCGACCTACGCACGAGGTGCTCCGATCCCTCGAACGAGTGGCAACATCGGCCCCGGAAATGAAGAAAACCCCGCGATTGCGGGGCTTTTCCGAGGCTGCGGGGCTAGGATTCGAACCTAGACTACTCGGTCCAGAGCCGAGCGTCCTACCATTAGACGACCCCGCAAGGGGTCGGAGAAGTGTAGCGCGCGAGGCGCGTTTCTAGGTCTCGAGCCGGTAGCTCGGCAGGAGCAGCTTCTCGTTTTCGCCCTCGATGTGGGCGATCACGTCCACGTACGGCTCGAGCCGGGAGCCACGCAGCTTGGCGCGGAGGAGCTCGTCGACCTGGTAGATCCCTGAGGAGTTGTTCATCAAGATCTCGATCCCGATCGGCCGTTTTTCGCCGTCGGTGATGATCACGTCCTCGATCGCGGCTGCGGAGAGCGAGTGGATCGAAACGCTGCCGTGCTCGAACGGGATGCGCGAGCGGCCCTTCGCCATGTCGAGCGCATCGGCGACGCGGACGATCCCGGCCTCGAGGGTAAGAGGCCTGCCGTACTCGCGGTGACTCGTGATCGTGTGCAGCACCTCGGCGGTGACGACGGTCAGCTCCGGTTCCTCGTAGAGGCCGTCGAGCAGCTCGCGGATGCGCGGCTCGCCGAGGAAAAGGCTGAAGTCCTCGTGGCCGTCGCGGTGCACGGCCATGCCGACGCAGTGGGTCAGGGCGCCGAGCGTGACGACGATCTCCGCGTCGTCGCGCTCCATTCCGTAGTCCGTGACCATCGCAGGCTCGACGCCGTGCTTCGTCAGCTGCCGGAGGAGCTTCAGCGCGATGTTGGCGACGATCTGGATGTGAACCCACGAGTGGTCGTTGATCTCCAGCCGCACGACGGCGTTGACGTTCGAGACGTGCCAGAGCGCCTTCAACTGCTTGTCCTTGTTGACGCGTTCCAGGAGCGTGCGAAGCTTCCGGTTGCCGCGGGCGGGGATCTTGAGCCGCATCCTCTCGACCGCCTGGGCGGGCGTGAGACGCGTGTCGCGCTCGGCCTCGGCCGAGACGGGTTGCTCGATTCGCTCCTCGGTCTCGCGGTCGAGGGTCACGCTACGTCGGCCGCCCAGTCCCCATACCGAGGCGTCGCTTGCGATGCCGACCGGAGGGTGGGCGGGCTCTGCCCGGCCGCCCGTCCAACCCACCGTCGATTGCTCGTCCTACGCAACATCGGCCGCCCAGTCCCCATAGAGCGACGTGTAGAGGCCCTGCCTCTGGATGAGCTCGTCGTGGGTTCCCTGCTCGACGATCTGGCCGTGCTCGAGGACGACGATCAGGTCGGCGTCGCGGATGGTCGAGAGGCGGTGGGCGATGATGAAGGCAGTTCGCCCGGAGAGCAGGAGGCGCAGCGCCCGTTCGATCTTCTGCTCGGTGCCGATGTCGACGGAGGACGTGGCCTCGTCGAGGATCAGGATCCGCGGGTCGGCGAGGAGCGCGCGCGCGAGCGCCACGAGCTGCCGCTGGCCGAGCGAAAGGCGCGTCCCACGTTCCTGCAAATCTGTCTCGTACCCGTCCTCGAGCCTGAGGATGAAGTCGTGGGCGCCGACGGCCTCCGCCGCGCGGACGACGTCCTGGGCGGCCGCATCGGGGCGCCCGAACGCGATGTTCTCTGTGACCGTGCCGGCGAACAGGAATCCCTCCTGCGGGACGATGCCGAGCTGCCGGCGCAGCGAGGTCTGCGTGACGTCGCGGAGGTCGACGCCGTCGATCTGGATGGAGCCTTCCCGCGGGTCGTAGAAGCGGGCGAGCAGCTTCGCGATCGTCGACTTCCCCGCACCGGTGTGCCCGACGAGGGCGACGGTCGTTCCGGCGGGGACATCGAGGTCCAGGTCGTGGAGCACGTCGGGGCCGTCTCCGTAGCCGAACCGGACATGATCGAACTCGACATGTCCTTCGACGCGAGGCAGCTCGCGGGCTGCCGGCCTGTCGACGACCTGCGGTTCTTCGTCGAGCACGTCCATGATCTTGTCGAGCGCGGCCGTCGCGGACAAGAAGGTGCTGTAGAGCTGCGACAACTGCTGCACCGGGTCGAAAAAGTTCTGGACGTAGAGCATGAACGCAAAGAGCGTTCCGAGCGTGACGGCGCCCTCGAAGTAGCGGTGGCCCCCGTAGCCGAGCACGACGGCGAGCGCGACGGACGAGACGAGGTCGACGAACGGGAAGTAGACGGCGTTCAAGACGACCGTCTGCATGTTCGCCTCGCGGTAGCGCCCCGCGACCGTGCGGAAGTTCTCGATGTTGCGCTCCTCGCGCGAGAAGGCCTGCACCATCCGCATCCCCGCGATGTCCTCGGCGAGCGTCGCGGTAACGAGGCCCAGCCGCTCGCGCACGGCGGCGTACGCGCGCGACGAGTAGACCCGGAAGAGAATCGTTCCGACGCTCATGATCGGGATGACCGCGAGCGTCGCGAGACCGAGCCGCCAGTCGAGCACGAACAGCAGCACGGCGGTGCCGAGGAGGGTCAGCGTGCTCTGGACGAGCGTTGTCACACCGTCGGTGACGAGCTGGTCGAGGGCCTCGACGTCGTTCGTGAGGCGGCTGATGATCACCCCGGCACGGGTGCGCTCGTAGAAGCCGAGCGAGAGGCGCTGCAGGTGTCTGAAGAGCTTGATGCGGAGGTCGGCCAGGATCCGCTCGCCGACCCAGCCGGTGAGGTACGTCTGGACGTAGCTCATCCCCCAGTTCGCAAGCCCGGCGAGCAGGAACGCGGCGACGATCACCCAGAGCGTGCCGAGGTCCTGGTTGCGGACCCCGTCGTCGAGCGCGTACTTCGCGAGAAACGGGGGCGCGAGCGCTGTCGCGGTCGCCGCGAAGAGCGAGACGATCGAGAGGATCGTCCGCGTCCGGTAGGGCGCCGTCAATCGAGCCAGCGTCGCGAGCCGCCGTCTGGTCCGCCGCCACGACCAGTCCTCGACCTGCGCGCCGCGCTCGCGCATCAGGTGCCCACCGGGCTGCCAGACCCTCACGCGGGCCCCGCCTCCAATCCCCACCCGGGTGGGGAGGAGATCCACCCGCCACCCGCGGCGAGCGTATCGCGCTTCGGCGCACGTGCTTGTGCCGATTGTGCTCCGAAAGCGATCACGCGACCTCGGCCTCCTCGAGGGCGGCGCGGGCCTCGACCGCGTCCGCGAACCGGCGTTCCAGCAGTCCGTGCTCGTAGATGTCGCGGTAGACCTCGTTCTCCTCCAGCAGGCGGTCGTGCGTCCCGCGCGCGACGATGCGGCCGTCGTCGACGACGACGATCTCGTCGGCGAGGGAGATCGTCGAGAGCCGGTGCGCGATGATCAGCGTCGTTCTGCCCTCCATCGCCTCGCGGAGGCCGAGGCGGATCCGCGCCTCCGTCGAGGCGTCGACCGAGGCCGTGGCGTCGTCGAGGATGAGGATCCGCGGGTCGACGGCGATCGCGCGCGCGATCGCGAGCCGCTGGCGCTGACCGCCCGAGAGCGTGATGCCGCGCTCGCCGATCACCGTCTCGTATTTGTCGGGCAAGCGCTCGATGAACTCGTGAGCCTGCGCGAGCCGGGCCGCGTGCTCGACCTCCTCGTCGCGCAAGTCGGGCGCGCCGAAGGTGATGTTCTCTCGCACCGTCGCCGAGAAGAGGAACGTGTCCTGCGAGATGACCCCGATCTCCTTGCGCAGGGATCGCAGCGTCACGTCGCGCACGTCGGCGCCGTCGACGGTGACCCGGCCGGCGGTCACGTCGTAGAAGCGCGGAACGAGCGACGTGAGCGTCGTCTTGCCCGAGCCGGTGTGGCCGATCAGCGCGATCGTCTTCCCCGGGGGGACGTCGAGATCGACATTCGAGAGAACCGGCCGCCCGTCGAGATACTCGAAGCCCACGTTCTCGAAGCGAACATGGCCGCCGCCCGGCGGCAGCTCGTCGGCCCCGGGCCTGTCCGTCACCTCTTCCGGCTCGTCCATCACCTGGAAGATCCGCTCGCCGGAGGCTGTGGCCCGCTGCGCCTGGCCGATCCACATCCCGAGCGAGCGCAGCGGCATCACCAGCATGCCCAGGTAGAGGTTGAACGCGACGAAGCCGCCGACCGTGAGCTCGCCCGTGGTGACCATGCGCGCACCGACGAGGAGGACGGCGGCCTGGGCGACCATCGGCACCCAGGAAATGAACGGCACGTAGAGCGCCCGCTGCCGGTTCGCTCTGATCGTCTGGTCGAACACGGCCTCCGAGCGCGTGCGGAACTTGACCTCCTCCTGTGACTCCTGCGCGAACGACTTGACGACGTGGACGCCGACGATGTTCTCCTCCGCGACGGTCGCGACGTCGGCGAGCTTCTGCTGTACCTCGCGGAGCGTGGGGTGGGAGATCCGGCTGTAGCGGTAGGCGACGACGACCAGGATCGGCGTGATCGCGAGCGCAATCAGCGCCAGCTTCCACTGGAAGACGAGCAAAACCGCGGTCACGAAGACCACGGTCAGGATGTTCTGGAAGAAGAAGATCAGGCCGTAGCCGAGGAAGAACCGGACGCCCTGGAGGTCGACCGTCGCACGCGACATCAGCTGCCCGGTCTGATGCCGGTCGTAGAACCCGAACGAGAGCCGGACGAGATGCGAATAGAGGCTCTGGCGGAGATCCATCTCGACCGAAAGGGCCTGCTTTCCCGAGATCATCCGTCGGCCGTACATGAGGATCGCACGCGCGATGCCGAGACCCACGATCGCGCCGACGAAAAGCCAGAGCTTGGCCGAGTCGTGCGGACGAAGCGCGGTGTCGATCACGTGCTTCGTCACCCAGACCACGGCGATCATCGACGCCTGATAGCCGATCGCGAGCACGATCGAGACCGCCAGCGAGACCTTGTACGGCTTCAGGAAGCCGAGCAGGCGAAAGAAGATCGTGCGGTGTCGAAGGGGCTCGGTCACCAGGGAAATTTAGCCATCGCCCCGCGTCTAACCGCTGCGACGGAGGCGGACGAGCTCGTCGTGGATCAGCTCCGCAGCAGCGGTGACTCGACGGCGATTTGCAGGAGAGTTGAGCCACCCGCTCGCGCCGGAAGGGTGTGGAAGCGGGATGGCGACCGCGCCGTCGTGCTCGTAACGACGCCCGACGAACTCGCTAACGCTGGTCAGCCCCAGCAGCCGCCGAGCGGCGAGCCCGCCGACCGGCACGATCAGCTTCGGCCGGATCAGCCGGAGCTCCCATTCGCGCCAGAAGGCGCAGAGCTCCTGTTCCCTTGGCGTCGGGGCCCGGTCGCCGCGGCCGGACGGGGCCTTGCCCGGGAAGCAGCGGGTCACCGACGCGCAGTAGAACGCCTCGTAGAACTCGCCCTCGTCGAGGCCGAGCCAGCGCCGCAGCGTCCGGCCGGCACGGCCGCGCCACGGTCGCCGCTCCTCGCCCTCGACGGCGCCGGGAGCCTGGCCGAACATGTAGGCCTGTTGGCCTTCGTACGGCTGCGCGACGGGCCACGACTCGAGGGGGAACCCAGCCTCGAGGCACGCACGGCAGACGCGATTGTCACGCTGGAGGGAGCGGATCGAGCGATAGCTCGACCGCCGTCGCGTCATCTAGCGGACTGCACGACGACGAACCAGTCGCCGGCGAAGACGGTGCGCGCGCCGCCGAGCTCCTGCGCCAGCTGCTCCGGATCGAAGTACCGCTTGTAGACCCGCCAGCGCGACCCGTCGGTGAGGCGCCGTTCCTGCCACTCCTCCCGCGCGACACCCTCGCGCCATGCCGAATCGAGGATCACGAGCTCGGCGGCAACGCGCCTCGCCTCCGAGAGGAAGCGGCCGCGGTCGTGCTCGCTGAGATGGCCGTAGAAATGGCCGGTGAAGACACGCTCGAACGCCCGGTCCGCGAAGGGAAGCTCGAATGCGTCCGCGACGAGGTACCCGTCCGCTGCCTGACGCTCGCGTGCGACCTCGATCATGTTCGCGCTCTGGTCGATCGCGACGATCTCCCCGGGAAGGAAGCGCGTGAAGTAGCCGCTACCGCACGCGACATCAAGCGTGCGCGCGGCAGGCAGGGCCTGCAGTGACCGGCGCAGGGCCTCGAGCTCGTTCTCCCAACCGGGCCGCTTGCGCCCGTCGTAGACGCCGACGCCCTCGATCCAGTCGTCGTACTCGCGCGCGCGTGCGTCGTAGTACGCCTTCACGGCTCTTAGAGTAGTCCGGTGCTGCCGCTGGAATCCGTGCCCAACTTCTCGGAGGGCCGCGAGCGCACCACGATCGACGCGATCGGAGCCGCGCTCTCGCGTGATGCCCGCCTGCTCGACGTGCACGTCGACCCGGACCACCATCGCTCCGTCTTCACGCTCGTGGGCCCGGACGACGCGCTCGTGGACGCGCTCGTCGCCGGCGTTGGGGTCGCGCGCGAGCGCATCGACCTCCGCGCGCACGAGGGCGCTCATCCCCGGATCGGCGCGGCCGACGTCGTGCCCGTCGTCCCGCTCGAGCCGGGTGACATGGATCGCGCACGGGCTGCGGCGACCCGTCTGGGAGGGCGCCTGGCGGCCGAGCTTGGGCTTCCCGTCTTTCTCTACGGCGAGCTCGGGTCGAAGCGCGGGCCGGCGTTCTTCCGCGCCGGCGGCCTGGAGGAGCTCCAGCGAAGGATCGACGCGGGCGAGCTCGCGCCCGATTTCGGCCCTTCCAGGCTCGACGATCGCGCCGGTGGAGTGATCGTCGGCGCCCGCCGGCCGCTGATCGCCTTCAACGTCGACCTGGAGGGAGAGCTCGACGTCGCACTGGAGGTCGCTGCGCTCGTCCGCGAGCGGGACGGGGGCTTTCCGGGTGTTCGCGCGCTTGGACTCGAGCTCCCCCGCGCCGGACGCGTCCAGGTGAGCATGAACGTCGAGGACTGGGAAGCCGCGGCGCTGCACGAGCTCGTTGCGACGATCGAGCGCGAGGCGACCGCCCGGGGCGCGAGGATCCTGCGATCCGAGCTCGTCGGGCTGATGCCGGCCGGCGCGGTCGCGGCGGCGGCGGGCTCTGCCCTACGAATCGACGGTTTCGATGCGTCGCGCGTGCTCGAGCTCCGTCTGCTCGAAGCCGGTGCCGACGGAGCGTGGTGAGCCGCGTCCTTCGGCACGAATCGGCCGCTCACGCTTCAGGCTTTCGGCGCTAGGCTCGACGCGGGGAGGAGGTTGGCTGTGCCTTCCAATCGCCTGGCGGGTCGGCGTCCGGCACCGGGCTAGACTGGCCGCGAAATGGCTCTGCAAACGGTCGTAGAGCTGACCGGCGACGACCTGACGATCGACGATGTCTGGGCGGTCGCGGTCGATCGCTCACCGGCCTCCTTCGCCGCCGGCGCGCGCGAGAGGGTCGAGCGGGCGCGGGCGCTCGTCGAGCGCACCGCGCACGGCTCGCAGGAGCACACATACGGCGTCAACACGGGGTTCGGGCGCTTCGTCTCTCGCTCGATCCCGGAGGAGCTGACGCGCGAGCTGCAGCTTCGCCTGCTCCGCAGCCACGCGTGCGGTGTCGGCGATCCGTACCCGGTCGAGGTCGTGCGGGCCGCAATGCTGCTGCGCGCGAATGCTCTCGCGAAGGGGTTCTCGGGCGCGCGGCCCGAGACGGTCGAGCTACTGATCGACTGCCTGAACCGCGGTGTCGTGCCTCACGTTCCGAGTCGCGGCTCCGTCGGAGCGAGCGGCGATCTCGCACCGCTTGCCCACCTCGCCTTGCCGCTGGTCGGTGAGGGCGAGGCCTCGCTCGACGGCGGGCGTCTGCTCCCCGGTGCGGACGCGCTCCAGGCGGTCGGCCTCGCTCCGATCGAGCTCGAGGCGAAGGAGGGTCTCTCGCTCGTCAACGGCACGCAGTTCATGGCGGCGATGGGCGCGCTCGCCCTCGTTCGCGCGAGGCGCCTCGCGAAGGCGGCCGACATCGCCTGTTCGCTCTCCCTCGAGGCTCTGCAGGGCTCACGAACGAGCTTCCTGCCGCAGATCCACGAGGCCAGGCCGCTACCGGGCCAGGTCGCCTCTGCCGCGAACGTGTTCGCTCTCCTCGAGGGCTCGGCGGTGATCGAGGCCCATCGGTGGTGCGACAAAGTTCAGGACGCCTACTCCCTTCGCTGCGCGCCGCAGGTTCACGGAGCCTCGCGCGACCTGCTGGCGTACGTCGAAGCCACCGTCGCGACCGAGCTCAACGCGGCGACGGACAACCCGCTCGTCCTCGTCGAGGATGGGGCGCTGGTCTCCAACGGCAACTTTCACGGCCAGCCGTTGGCGTTTGCGCTGGACGCGCTGGCGATGGCCGTCTCGGAGCTCGCGAACATCTCCGAGCGGCGGGTCGAACGCCTGGTCAACCCGAGCCTCTCGGACGGGTTGCCGCCGTTCCTGACGGTCGACGGCGGCCTGAACTCCGGCTTCATGATCCCGCAGTACGTGGCCGCCTCCCTCGTGAGCGAGAACAAGGCCCTCTGCCATCCCGCCAGCGTCGATTCGATCCCAACGAGCGCGGGTCAGGAGGATCATGTCTCGATGGGCAATGCGGCCGGCCTCAAGGCGTGGCAGGTGCTCGCCAACGCCGAGCGGGTGCTCGCGATCGAACTCCTCGCCGGCGCCCAGGCGGTCGAGTTCCTCGCACCGCTCCAGCCGGGCGTCGGAGGGCGCGCGGCCCGCGACGCGGTTCGCGAGCTTTCGCCCCGCGTCTCCGACGATCGGCCCCTCGCCGGCGACATCGAAGCGGTGGCCGTCGCGATTCGGGACGGCAGCTTCGTCTCCGGGGTCGAGACCGTGGCGGGGAACCTCCGATGAGCCCGCGCGACCGCTCGCTGCCGCGACGGCCGTTCCGCGACAGCGCGATCTTCTACGGCGTGCTCGCGGTGATGATCGTGGTCGTCACGATCGTCACCGACGGCGGGCTCGTGAAGGGGCTCGCGATCGCGATCGGCTTCTTCGTGATCGCGACCGGGTGGAGCTGGTGGCGCTTCCGCCAGAGGCTCGACGAGCGAAGCGAATGACGACGACCGAGAGGCTCGACGCGAGGGTCGAGAGCCTCTGTGGCGACCTCACCCGCATCCGGGCGCCACGCGGGACCGAGCTCAACGCGCGCTCGTGGTCGACCGAGGCGCCTCTGCGAATGCTGCTCAACAACCTCGACGCCGAGGTTGCGGAGCGTCCAGAGGAACTCATCGTCTACGGCGGCTCGGGTCGCGCCGCCCGCAACCACGGCGCGCTGAAGGCGATCGTCGCCTCGCTGCTCCGGCTTGCAGAGGACGAGACGCTCCTGGTCCAGAGCGGGAAGCCGGTCGGGGTGTTCCGCACCCATGCCGGTGCGCCACGGGTGCTGATCGCGAACTCGTTGCTCGTGCCGCACTGGGCGACGTGGGACGAGTTTCGGCGCTTGGAGGCCCTCGGGCTGACGATGTTCGGCCAGATGACCGCCGGCTCGTGGATCTACATCGGCACCCAGGGGATTCTCCAGGGCACCTACCAGACGTTCGCAGCCGCCGGCGAGCGCCACTTCGGCTCGAGCGGGCTCGCCGGGCGCACGATCCTGACCGCCGGTCTGGGCGGCATGGGCGGCGCGCAGCCGCTCGCGGGCACGCTCGCCGGCGCGGCCATCCTCTGCGTCGAGGTCGACCCAGCGCGGATCGAGCGCCGCCTGCACACGCGCTACCTCGACGAGGTGGCCGAGTCGCTGGACGATGCGCTCGCACGGGTCCGGGCCGCGGCGGCCGAGCGACGTCCCCTCTCGGTGGGCGTCGTCGGCAACGCAGCCGAGATCGTCCCGGAGCTGGCACGGCGCGGCGAGCACTTCGATCTCGTCACCGACCAGACCGCGGCCCATGATCCGTTGAACGGCTACATCCCTGCCGGCTGCACCCTGGACGAGGCCGATCGTCTTCGTACGGCCGCGCCGGATGAGTACCTCAGACGCGCCCGGGAGTCGATCGCAGCGCATGTCGAGGGAATGCTCGAGTACGTCCGGCGCGGCAGCTATGTTTTCGATTATGGCAACAACCTACGAGGGGAGGCGCGCGAGGGCGGAGTAGAGGAGGCCTTCACATATCCGGGATTCGTCCCGGCGTACATCCGGCCGCTCTTCTGCCGCGGCGTTGGTCCCTTCCGCTGGGCGGCGCTGTCGGGTGACGAGCGCGACATCCGCGTCATCGACGAGGCGCTACGCGAGCTCTTTCCGGACGATCTCGTTCTCCAGCGGTGGCTTGAGCTTGCAGCCGATCGAATCGCCTTCCAGGGCCTTCCGGCCCGGATCTGCTGGCTGGGCTACGGCGATCGCGCGCGGGCGGGGCTGGCCGTGAACGAGCTCGTCCGGACCGGCAGGGTCAGGGCGCCGGTCGTAATCGGACGCGATCACCTCGACTCCGGCTCGGTCGCGTCGCCCTATCGCGAAACGGAGGCGATGCGCGACGGTTCGGACGCGATCGCCGATTGGCCGATCCTGAACGCGCTGCTCAACGTCGCCGCGGGCGCGACGTGGGTCAGCGTCCATCACGGCGGTGGGGTGGGCATCGGCAACTCGCTCCACGCGGGCATGGTCGTCGTGGCGGACGGGAGCGATGAAATGGCTGAGCGCCTCGAGCGAGTGCTGACGACCGATCCGGGCACGGGTGTGATGCGGCACCTGGACGCGGGCTATCCGGAGGCGCTCGAGTTTGCGGAGCGGCACGGCTTCGAGGCGCCGCTGCTGCCGGACGCGTCGGCGTGAGCGAAGCGGCGGGCGCGCGGACGCTGCTGGTCCGCGACCTCGCCCAGCTCGCCACCCCCGCGGGCGGAGGAGCCCCGCTCCGTGGCGCTGCTCTGGGCGACGTCGACGTGGTCGAGGATGCGTACGTCCTCTGCGAGGGCGGTCGAGTCGCGGCCTTCGGGCGGATGCGGGAGCTCGGCAGCACGATCGCGCGCGAAGCCGAGGAGCTGGACGGACGCGGGCTCTGCGCCGTCCCTGGCCTCGTCGACTGCCACACGCATGCGTGCTTCGCCGGCGACCGCGTGGACGAGTTCGAGCTTCGGGCCGTCGGCGCGAGCTACGAGGAGTTGCACGCCGCCGGCGGCGGCATCCTCGCGACGGTCCGCGCGACTCGCGCGGCGGGTGACGCCGGTCTCGCGGAGGCCGTCCGCCAGCACCGCGAGTGGATGCTCCGCGCGGGGACGACGACGTTCGAGGCGAAGTCGGGCTACGGGCTCGACCGGGAGACGGAGCTTGCGTCGCTCCGTGCGATCCGCGACGCCGGCGGCGTTCCCACCTGGCTCGGGGCGCACGCTGTCCCGCCCGAGTTCGACGATCCCGACGCGTACCTGGAATTCGCTCTGTTCGAGGTGCTGCCGCAGGCCTCGCAGCTCGCCGAGGCGGCCGACGTGTTCGTCGAGACCGGCGCCTTCACAGCCGACCAGGCGCGCCGCTATCTCGGCGCGTGCCGCGACGCCGGGCTCGCGCTCCGGATCCACGGCGACCAGTTCACGGAGCGGGGGGCGATCGACGTCGCGATCGAGCTCGGCGCGCGGTCGGTCGACCATCTGGAGGCGACCGGCGACGGTGGAGTGCGGGCGCTGGCGAGGAGCGACGTCGTCGGCGTCCTGCTGCCGGCCAGCGCGCTGTTCCTCGACCGGCCGATGCCGCCCGCGCGTGCGCTCGTCGACTCCGGCGCAGCGATCGCGCTCGCGACGGACTTCAACCCGGGCAGCGCCTTCTGCGAGAGCCTCCCGCTCGTATGCTCGCTCGCGGCTACACAGTTACACCTGTCGCCGGGCGAGGCCTTGTCTGCCTGCACCGCCAACGCTGCGCACGTCCTTGGGAGGGCCGACGTGGGCCGCATCGCGCCAGGCCGCGTCGCCGATCTCGTCCTGCTCGACGCCCCGGACTGGCGGCATCTCGCGTATCACCTCGGAGGCGACCTCGTTACCGTTGTGATCAAGGACGGCCGGATCGCCTGGAGGCGCTGAGAGATTCCGGCCCACCGGCTCGCGATCTCCGCCGCGGCGACGGCCGAGGACGTGGCCGATGCGCGGGCGCTGTTCCTCGAATACGCAGAGTCGCTCGGGTTCGACCTCGGTTTTCAGGACTTCGAGGCCGAGCTGAGAAGTCTCCCGGGCGATTACGCGCCGCCGGGCGGGGTGCTCCTGCTCGCGCGGGCGGCGGACGAGGCGGTCGGATGCGTCGGGCTGCGTCCGCTCGCGCCAGAGACGTGTGAGATGAAGCGCCTATACGTTCGGCCGGAAGCCAGGGGCACCGGGGCGGGGCGCGCTCTCGCCGAGGCCGTGGTCGAGGTGGGGCGAGAGCTCGGGTACCGGCGAATGCGCCTCGACACGGTGCCGGCGATGACTGCCGCGCGGGCGCTCTACCGGTCGCTCGGGTTCCGCGAGATCGAGCCGTACCGCTTCAACCCGATCCCCGGCACCTCGTTCATGGAGCTCGATCTCGCTGCGCCGCGCCCGGGTGAGCGAGACACCCCGCGCTAGGCTTGGCGCATGCCTTCACGGAAGCAGCGCCGCCGGCGACAGAAGGAGCGGCGGCACGAGTACGAGTACGTCTACGTGGACGACACCGGCGAGGAGGTCGAGCCGGCCGAAAGGCCCGCGCGCCGGCCCGATCGCAACGGCAAGGACGACCGAAAGAATCGTGCCACTACGGAGTCGAAACGTTCCCTCCGCGCGCAGCAACCCCCGTCCTGGAAGCGCTCCGCGAAGCGGGCGCTTCTCTTCTTTCCGCTCTTCTTCATCGTCTTCACGCTCGTGAACAAGGACGCCGCCGTCACCTCCCGGCTCGTCGCGTCGGTCGGATATTCGGCGCTTTTCATTCCGCTGACCTACATGATGGATCGCACCACCTACCGCGCCTTCGCGCGGCGCTCGGGGGAACCGCGGGACCGCAAGCGCGGCCAGAAAGCCTAAACGACCGTACTGCCCCGGTAGTGGCCGGGTCCCGGCCACGGTGCGAGCAGGAGGAGCAGGCGCGCCCCCTCCTCGGTCGAGACAGCGTGCCGCTCGTCGGGCTCGAACCGCAGCAACGTCCCGGCCTCCGAGTCGAGTCGCTCGCCGCCGCACTCCACGTGCACCCGGCCGTCGACGACCACGATGAAAGCGTGCTCCTTGACCTGGTGGTCACCGAGCTCCTGACCGGGCTCGAGGCTGATGAGAACGGCCCGTGCCGTGCCCTCCGTCGACTCCAGCACAAGCGGGGAACGGCTGCCACCGGGGGTCTCCAGCTCGCGGAGGTTCCAGTGGCGCACGGCGGCGATCCTATGCGGTTTCGGGCGAAGCAGCGCCGTTAGACTCGGCCGCCATGAGCCTCGCAGTCGACCGTCACGAGCTCGGTCCGATCGGCACCAACGGCTACGTGATCCGCGCCTCCGACGACGCTGCCGAGGCCGTGGTCGTCGACCCCGGCGGGAATGCCGACGAGCTGGCCCGTGAGCTCGAACGCCTCGACGCACGCTGCGCCGCGATCCTGATCACGCACGGCCACTGGGATCACCTCGGCGGCGTTGCCGACCTGGCGGAGACGACCCGGGCTGCGGTGCACATGGCCGCCGACGAGCGGATCGCGCTCGAGGAGATCAACACGTTCACCCCGCCGGGCATCGAGCTCCGGCCGTACTCGCCCGACGTGCTGCTCGACGGCGACGAGGTGTTGGAGCTCGCCGGCCTGACGTTCCAGACGCTCCGAGTCCCCGGTCACTCGCCCGGCCACCTGGCCTATCACGTCGACGGCTGCCTCTTCTCGGGGGACCTGCTGTTCGCAGGGTCGGTCGGCAGAACCGACCTTCCGTACGCCGACTGGGGAACGCTCGTCGCCTCAATCCGGTCGCTCGCCGACCGCTTCCCTCCGGAGACCATCGTGTATTCGGGACACGGCCCGGAGACAACGCTCGGGCGCGAGCTTCGGAGCAATCCCTTCCTCACCGAGCTGCGCGCTTCGTGACGACGAGGTTCGAGGCTCCACGCGGGACGCACGACATCCTGCCGGCCGAGCAGCCCTTCTGGCGCCGCGTGACGGAGGAGATCGAGCGCCTTTGCGCCCTCTACGGCTACCGGCGGATCCAGACGCCCGTCTTCGAGGAGACGGAGCTCTTCGCGCGCACGTCGGGCGCAGGGTCTGACGTCGTCCAGAAGGAGATGTACACGTTCGAGGACCGGGGCGGCCGCTCGCTGACCCTCCGTCCCGAGGCGACCGCGCCGATCGTCCGGGCCTATCTCGAGCGCGGCCTGCACAGGGAACCCCAGCCCCAGAAGCTGTTCACGATCGCGTCGATGTACCGCTACGCAGCGCCTCAGAAGGGGCGGTACCGCGAGCACTGGCAGGCGTCGATCGAGGCGATCGGCTCCGACGACCCCGCGGTCGATGCGGAGGTGATCCAGCTCTACGACGAGCTGCTTCGACGGCTCGGGGTGACGAACTACCGGCTCGAGCTCAACTCGATCGGCGACCGGAACTGCCGTCCGGCCTATGTGGAGCGGCTGAACGAGTGGCTCGACGCTCACGAGGACGTGCTCGACGAAGACGCTCGGCAAAAGCGGGCGACGACGCCCCTGCGCGTCTTCGACGTGAAGAACGAGCGGGTCCGGGAGGCGCTGGCGGGTGCGCCAACGATCGGCGAGTCGCTCTGCGACGCCTGCCGTGCCCACTTCGAGGCCGTTCGCCGCTACCTCGACGCCTCGGGGGTCGAGTACGAGCTCGTGCCGACGCTCGTCCGCGGCCTCGACTACTACACGCGCACGACGTGGGAGTTCGTTGGACCCGAGCACGGCGCGCAGAGCTCGATCTCCGCCGGTGGCCGGTACGACTACCTCGCGGAGGACATCGGCGGGCCGCACACGCCAGGAGTCGGCTTCGGCGCGGGAATCGAGCGGTTGCTGATCGCGCTCGAGGACGCCGGGGTGGAGGCGCCCGCGGACGACCGGACCGACATCTTCTTCGCGATCGAGGAGAACGCGCCGCGCGAGCACGTGGTGCGGCTGGCCGCCAAGCTGCGGCGGAGCGGCAGGGCGTGCGACACCGACTACGCTGGCCGTTCGCTGAGGGGCCAGCTGACCCAGGCGGGGCGACTAGGCGCCCGCGTCGTGGTGATCGTCGGGGCCGAGAAAGCGACGATCCGCGAGAGCGGTGCGGACGACGTCGAGGTCGGGCTCGACGACCTCGAGGAACGGCTGTCGGCATGAGTTGGCGGGACCTGGGAGCCGGCGAGGTGCGTCCGGACCACGTCGACGACCGCATCACCCTCGCCGGCTGGGCGGCGCGGCGCCGCGACCACGGTGGGCTGATCTTCGTCGACCTGCGCGACCAGACGGGCATCTGCCAGCTCGTCGTCAACCCCGAGCGCTCGCCGGAGGCGGCCAGGGCGGCGCACGCCGTTCGCAACGAGTTCGTGCTGCAGGCGGAGGGCGAGGTCGTTCGACGTGCGCCGGAGGCGGTCAACGCGAACCTCCCGACCGGTGAAGTCGAGCTGCAGGTCGACACGCTTCGGATCCTTTCGACGTCACCCGCGCTGCCGTTCCAGCTCGACGAGGAGGGAGTCGACGAGACGCTGCGGCTGCACTACCGCTGGCTCGACCTGCGCCGCGACAGGATGCAGCGGAACATCCGCAAGCGCGCGCAGCTCGTCTCGATCATCCGACGCGAGATGGAGGCGGCCGGCTTCGTGGACGTGGAGACGCCGATCATGGCGAAGCCGACGCCGGAGGGAGCGCGCGACTTCCTGGTGCCGACGCGCCTGCAGCCAGGCCGTTTCTTCGCCCTCCCCCAGTCGCCGCAGATCTACAAGCAGCTGCTCGTGGTCTCGGGCTTCGAGCGCTACTACCAGATCGCGCGCTGCTTCCGGGACGAGGACCTGCGGGCCGACCGGCTGCAGGAGCTGACCCAGCTCGACGTCGAGATGGCCTTTCCGGATCAGGAATTCCTCTTCGGGCTCGTCGAGCGGACGATGCAGAGCGTCTGGCGCGAGTGCATCGGCGCGGAGATCGAGGCGCCGTTCCAGCGGCTGACGTGGGACGAGGCGCAGGCGCGCTACGGCTCGGACAAGCCGGACTTGCGCTTCGGCCTCGAAATCGAGGACGCCACGGAGCTGACGCGGGGGTCCGAGTTCGGCGTCTTTGCAACCGCGCCGGCCGTGCGCTTCATCCGCGTCCCGCAAGAGCTCTCGCGCTCCGCTCTCGACCGGCTCGAGGCCTTTGCGAAGGACTGGGGCGCGAAGGGCCTCGCCTACATCGTCGTCGACGAGGAGGGGGAGGTGAGGTCGCCGATCGCGAAGTTCCTCTCCCAGGGCGAGCTCGACCGCTTCCGCTCCGAGCCGGCGACGACGGTCATCTTCGGCGCCGACGTGCCCGAGATCGTGGCGCGGGTCCTCGGGGCGCTGCGGCTCGAGCTCGGCCGCGAGCTCGACCTGATCGACCGTCAAGCGTGGCGGTTCCTCTGGGTCACGGACTTCCCGCTGCTCGAGTGGGACGACGAGGAGGGCCGCTGGTCGGCGGTTCACCACCCCTTCACGCGGCCGAACCCCGAAGGGGTCGAGCTGCTCGACTCGGACCCGGGCGCGGCCCGCGCGGTCGCCTACGACCTCGTCGTCAACGGGATCGAGATCGCCGGCGGGTCGTTCCGGATCCACGAGCCTGAGCTGCAGGCGAAGCTCTTCGACTTGCTCGGCATCGCCCCGGACGACCAGCGGGCGAAGTTCGGCTTCCTGCTCGAGGCGCTCGCGATGGGAGCCCCTCCGCACGGTGGAATTGCCTCGGGCATCGACCGGCTGTCCATGGCACTCCTGGACGAGCCGTACATCCGCGACACGGTCGCCTTCCCCAAGAACCAGGCGGGGGTCGACCCCATGTCCGGCGCGCCGACCGACGTTCCTCCGTCCCAGCTCGCGGAGCTAGGAATTGACATCGTGGTGCAGAACGACTAATCCGACTGGCGGATCGGCCGATGATGAAGCCATACTTCCAGGCGAATGGCGACTGAAGGCAGAGGACAAGCACAGGCATCCCTGACGCCGCTTCCGAGCGTCGAGGATCTGCCGACCCTCCCGGACGGCGGCTACGAGCCCCAGCGCGTCCAGGAGGCATTCGAAGCTTTTCGCCGGCATGCCACACAGCTACAGGTTCAGCTGCGCGTTCTCCAGGCGGCTGCGAGAAGCGGCCAGGTCGAGCCGACGGGCCACGCGGTCCGCATGGACGCCCTGCATCTGATCCGCGCTGCAGCCGACATGGCGGACACGATCGAGCGCGACGCCCAGACGGCGTCGGTCACGCAGTTCCGCCGCACCGAGGAAGAGGTCAGCCGGCGACAGCGCGAGCTGCAGGAGCGGGAGCACGAGGTCGAGCGTTACCGGCAGGAGAGCGAGCGCCAGCGTGCGGAGCAGATCAACAATGCCCGCAACGAGGCGCGGGAGATTCAGGCCGACGCGCAGCGCCAGTCGACAGCCGAGATTCGCGAGGCGGAGGCCCGTGCCAGCCGGCTGCTCGAACAGGCTCGTCACCAGGCAACCGACCTGACGAACGCGGCCCGCGCCGAGGTGGAGCAGACGCTCGAGTGGGCTCGTGCCCAGGCCGCCGCGGTGGTCGCCCGCGCGCAGCAGGGCGCCGAGCAGCTCCTCGCAGCCGCGGGGCTCGGCGACGAGGCGATCTCGGGCGTCGTCGACAAGATCATGGAGGCCGCACAGGCTTCGACCGAGGCGAGCCGCGGGCCCGCCGTCACGCCCACGCCGACCCCCAGCGCTCAGCCTGCTTCCGTCCCCGAACCTGACGAGCACCCGGCCTCGACCGAGCCGCACGCCACGGCCGACGACGAGGGCGAGACGACCGGGGAGCCCGGCGAGACCGGGCGCTAGTCTCTCGGCGTCATGCCGGGACGTCTCGGGCCCCGCTTCGCACTCGAAGCGCTCTTTCTGATCGGGCTGGCCGTCGGAGCGGGCCTCGCCGACCTCGAGACCAAGTGGATCCTGCTCGTGATGGCCGCAGGCTGGATCATCGTGGCGCTGCTCGAGCTCACCGCGGAGCGGATGTGGGAGTCCGTTCCGCCGTGGCGGCGGCCGTACTACTCCGCGGTCGCGCCCGAGCCGG
>JBKPOY010000055.1:0-4298 GCA_046733295.1 Actinomycetota bacterium
CTCCAGAAGTACCTCGGTCGGCTTCGCGGGAAGAGGATCGCTTTGCTCGGCCTCGCGTTCAAGGCGAACACCGACGACATGCGCGAGGCGCCGTCGGTCGTGCTCGCATCGCGGCTGCTCGCGGAGGGCGCCGAGGTCCGAGCCTATGATCCCGTCGCCAAGCCCGGTGACCTCGTCAGCGGCATGACGACCTGCGACAGCGCTGCGGAAGCGGTGCGGGACGCCGACGCGGCGGTGATCGTGACGGACTGGGACGAGTTCCGGTCGATCGTCTCGGCGGATGTGCGCGACGCGATGCGGCTGCCGCTGATCATCGACGGCCGGAACCTGCTCGATCCGGAGGAGGCACGCGCCGCTGGGTTCATGTACGAGGGAATCGGCAGGGCGACGTCACCGCTCGCCGCGCTGCCCGAGACGGACGAGCGCGAGCCCGAGCTCGCGGAGTAGTGGAAGCGATCATCCTGGCGGGCGGCAAGGCCGAGCGGCTCGGCGACGCTGCAGGCGGGGTCCCCAAGCCTCTCGTCCCGGTCGCGGGACGGCCGCTCGCCGGCTGGCAGATCGGCTTGCTGGCCCGGGCCGGCGTCCAGCGGGTCATCGTCAGCTGTGCGGCCGGCACAGGGGCGCGGTTCGCGGAGGAGCTGTCGGGCTTCGGAGCCGAGATCGCGATCGCGGAGGAGCAGGAGCGGCTCGGCCGCGGCGGCGGCATCCGCTTCGCCGCCGGCGAACGTCGCGAGGCCGGCGACGTGCTGGCGCTGAACGGAGACGAGCTGCTCGACGTCGACTTCCGGGCGCTGCTCGAGCGCCACGCGGCGAACGGCGCCGCCGCCACGATCACGGTCGCCCAGCCGAGGTCGCCGTTCGGCGTCGTCGAGCTCGACGGCGACCGAGTTTCCGGTTTCGCCGAAGGCGGCACGATCGAATGCTGGGTCAGCTGCGGCATCTACGCCCTCGGCCACGAGGCCCTCGAGCGCTTCCCGGAGCGGGGCGACCATGAGTCGACGACGTTCCCGGAGCTCGCCGAGGAAGGCAAGCTGCACGCATTCCGCCACGGCGGGCTCTGGTTGACGGTGAACACGCCGAAGGATCTGCGTCGTGCCGAGGAGTACGTCTCCGCCCATCCGGAGTGGCTGGCGGCGTAGGATCGCCCCGTCGTGGACCGGCCGTTGACGTCGCCGAACCTGGAAACCTTGGATCGCTTTTCCGTCGCACCCGAGCGGGTCGAGAAGCCGTGGGGCTACGAGTTGATCTGGGCGAAGACGGAGGCCTATGCCGGCAAGATCCTCTTCATCCGCGCCGGCGAGGCGCTCAGCCTCCAGTTCCACCGCGTGAAGGACGAGAGCTGGTATGTCCTCGAGGGCAGGGCCGAGCTCGAGCTGGGCGCGGTCGGTCAGGCCGTCACGAAGACGGAGGTGGTCTCCGCTGGTGCCGCGTTCCATTTTCAGGCCGGAACCGTCCACCGAGTGCGGGCGGTCGAGGACACGAGCATCCTCGAGGTCTCGACGCCCGAGCTCGAGGACGTCGTCCGCCTCGAGGACTCCTACGGCCGCGAGGGCACCGCGGAACCTTGACACATCTCTGTTAAGGTTCCGGGCGTGGACGGGCTGACGGTCGGCGAAGCCGCTGTGCGCACGGGGTGGTCGCCCCGGATGTTGCGCTACCTCGAGCGCGCCGGCCTGGTCGTCCCCCCTCGCACGCCGGGCGGATACCGCAGCTACGACCTTCTCGAGCTGAACCAGCTCCGGTCGCTGCGAGAGCTTCGCCGACGCTTCGGCGTCGGCATCGACGACCTCGCCTTCACGATCCGGCTTCAGCACGAGCCGGCGCTGCAAGCGGCCGTCGCGACCTGGCTCGCTGGGACGCGGCTGTCCGCCCTCGACTGGGAGCAGCGCAAGCACGAGCGCCTGCTCGTCGCCTGATTTCAAACCGCAACGGAGGGGATCGAATGGCCACCACCAAGCGCCACGACGTGAAAGATCTCTCCCTCGCGCCCGAGGGAGTCCGCAGGATCGAGTGGGCCGATCGGCAGATGCCCGTGCTCGCCGCGATCAGAGAGCGCTTCGAGCAGGAGCAGCCGCTCGCGGGCTATCGAATTGCCGCCTGCCTGCACGTAACGAGCGAGACCGCGAACCTGATGCGGACACTCAAGGCCGGAGGGGCCGACATCGTGCTCTGCGCCTCGAACCCACTCTCGACCCAGGACGACGTCGCGGCAGCGATGGTCGAGGAGTACGACATCGCCGTCTTCGCGATCAAGGGCGAGGACAACGACACCTACTACCAGCACATCGAGGCGGCCGTCGACCACAAGCCGCAGCTGACGATGGACGACGGCGCCGACGTGATCGGCGTGCTGCACTCGCACCGGCGCGAGCAGCTCGGTGACATCCTCGGCGGGATGGAGGAGACGACGACCGGCGTCATCCGCCTGAAGGCGCTCGAGCGCGACGGTGCGCTCGGGTTCCCGGTGATCGCCGTCAACGACGCGAACACCAAGCACATGTTCGACAACCGCTACGGGACGGGGCAGTCGACGATCGACGGCATCATCCGCGCGACGAACGTCCTGCTCGCCGGGCGCACGTTCGTCGTCGCCGGGTACGGCTGGGTGGGCAAGGGCGTCGCCCTGCGCGCCCGCGGTATGGGCGCCCACGTCGTCGTGACGGAGGTCGATCCGCTCCGCGCCCTCGAGGCCACGATGGACGGGTTCGAGGTCATGCCGATGGACCGGGCGGTCGAGGGAGGCGACATCTTCTGCACTGCGACCGGGGACAAATCCGTCATCACGGGCGCGCACATTCAGCGGATGAAGGACGGCGCGATTCTCTCCAACACCGGGCACTTCAACGTCGAGATCGAGATCCCAGCGCTGCGGTCGATCGCGAAGGAGTCGCGGAAGGCGCGCGAGTTCGTCGAGGAGTTCGAGCTCGAGGACGGGCGCCGGATCTACCTCGTCGCCGAGGGCCGGCTCGTGAACCTCTCGTCCGCCGAAGGACATCCGGCGGCTGTGATGGACATGTCCTTCGCGAACCAGGCGCTTTCCTCCGAGTACGTCGTCACGAACGCGGCGAGCCTCGAGCGCAAGGTGTATCCGGTGCCGGACGAAATCGACGCCGAGATCGCGCGCCTGAAGCTCGAGACGCTCGGGATCGACATCGACACGCTGAGTGAGGAGCAGGCCAAGTACCTCGCCTCCTGGGACGAGGGAACCTGAGCTGAAGACGGTCGTCCTCGCCGCCGGGTACGCAACTCGGCTCTACCCGCTGACGCGCGATCGGCCGAAGCCGCTGTTAGAGATCGGGGGTCGCCCGATTCTCGAGCGGTTGCTGGAGCAGCTCGCGGAGATCGAGGCGCTCTCGGAGGTCTACGTCGTCACGAACTCGCGGTTCGCCGATGCGTTTCGGGAGTTCGCGGCCCGGTGGGAGGGGCGGCTCCGCGTCTCTGTCGTCGACGATGGCACCACGGACGACGAGAACAAGCTCGGCGCTATCGGTGATCTCGCTTTCGTGATCGAGCGGGAGGGCCTCGACGACGACCTGGTCGTCGCGGCCGCCGACAGCATCTTCAGCGGCGGGCTCGCGGACTTCGCGAGGGCCGGGCTCGCAAAGAACGCGCCGATGATCGCCGTCTACGACGTTGGCGACACGGAAGCGATCAAGAGCTACAGCGCGATCACGGCCGACGGCGAGGGGCGGATCGTCGCGTTCGAGGAAAAGCCCGCCGAGCCGGAGTCGACGCTCGCGGGCATCGCGCTCTACTTCTATCCGCGCTCGGTTTTACCCCAGATCCGGACGTACATCGACGAGGGCAACAACCCGGACCAGCCCGGCCGGCTCGTCCAGTGGCTCTACCCGCGACGCCCCTTCTACACCTGGCGCGTCGCCGGCCGCTGGTACGACATCGGCTCGAAGGAAACGCTGGCCGAAGCCAACCGCGAGTTCTCGAGCTAGCGCACCGTCCCTTCGGGGCGTGTCTGGGGTCTGACCCCGGTTGGGCTTCCGGACACGTCCCGGCCCGACCGCGACTAACGCCCGTGTGCAGGACTTTTGTCTTTTCGGGCAGGTCCGGGGTCTGACCCCGGACATGGCTGGTCTGGACACTGGGTGGCGTTTCGGCGCCTCTCCGTCACACCCGCGCCACGGGCGGCTTCCTACCGTCGGCCGCGTGCTCGAATTGCTGCTGCCGCAGCGGTGCATCGTGTGCGCTCGTGGGGGGACGCAGCTCTGCGAGGCATGCCTCGCAGAGCTGCCCCGCGTCGCGCCGCCGCTCTGCGCGCGCTGCGGCGCGCCGACCGCCTGGCC
>JBKPOY010000056.1:0-23959 GCA_046733295.1 Actinomycetota bacterium
GGGTCGATCCGCGACTCGGCGCGGAACGTGAGTCCGACGAGGACAGCGGCGATCAGGGCCAGGATGACGGCGTAGATCGACTCGCCGAGCTTGTGCTCGTCACGCCCCCTGGGCCACTCGTCCCCACGGCGGCGATAGCGGACGAGCGCGAAGAAGACGGCCCCGAAAACGATGGCGGTGACGGCGACCATGAGCCACTCGTAGACCGAGAAGAGGTCGAGGAACTCGTCACGCGTGCCGCCGATCACGCGGCGTTAGGCTGGCTTCGTGCGCCTCGACCGACGAGAACTCGCTGGGGCGGTCGCCGACCTCGGAGTCCTGGTGCCGATCGCCGTGGCGCTGATCGTGAAGAACGGGTTATCGCCAACGGCCGTGTTCCTCCCCGCGGGCTTGCTCTACGTCGCCGTCGCGTTCCTTTACCGCTTACCGGTTCCCGTGCAACCTCTGAAGGCGTTCGGCGCGATCGCGATCGCCAAGGGCCTAGGCGCCGACGATATCGCTGCCGGGGCTCTCTTGATGGGCGTGATCTTCTTTGGCGCCGGCCGGCTCGGGCTGATCGATCTCGCCGGCCGCGCCTTCCCCCGGTCGCTGATCCGCGGCGTCCAGCTGACCGTGGGGCTCCTCTTTCTGACGATCGCGTGGAAGCTCGTCACCAACCCGTCCAAGGGATTCGAGGAACACGCGCTCGACCCGCGCTGGGCGGTGCCGCTCGCGGCGGGCGCGGTGGCGCTGGCGTTGGTTGGGCGACGCTTCCCGATCTCGCTCGTGCTCGTCGGGATCGGCGTCGTAGCGATGCTCGCAACCGCGGGCGGCGATGCCTCGCTCGGGCCCTCGTCGCTCGAACTGCCGTCGTGGGACGCGGCGACGTTCTGGACCGCGTTGACGCTGCTCGTAGTCCCCCAGGTGCCGCTTTCGTTCGCGAACTCGTGCCTAGCGACGGCCGATGCCGCGAAGAAGTACTTCGGCGAGGCCGCGGAGCGAGTGCGGCCCGGCCGGCTCGCGACGAGCTTCGGCGCGGCCAACTTCCTCTCGGCCGCGATCGGCGGGATGCCGGTCTGCCACGGCGCCGGCGGCATGACGGCGCACTACGCGTTCGGTGCGCGAACGGGAGGTGCGCCGCTGGCGATGGGCGTCTCCCTCCTAGCGCTCGCCGTCGGCGCGGGCTCGGGTCTCGCCGCACTGCTCACCGCCTTCCCGCTGCCGATCCTGGCCGCGCTCCTCGCGACCGCCGGGCTACTGCACATCGGCCTGCTCGCCGACCTGCGAGGCTGGCGCGACTGGGCCCTCGCTCTGATCGTGGGCGCGATCGGGTTCGAGGTGAACCTGACCGTCGGGCTCGCGGTCGGACTGACGCTCTGGTGGGTCCCGGTCGGCGCCGTCCGCCTGCGCGGCGCGCTCGCGACCGGCTGACGCTACTGGCCGAGCGTCCCGATCTTGTAGCCCTTCTCCTTCATGTCGTTCGTGGCCTTCTGGGCGTCCTTCAGCGCGTCCGACTTCTGCAGGTCGGCCACGGCCTTCTGAACCATCTGCACATCCCCCTTCGCCGCTCCCTCCCTCAGCGGCTCGAGGCCGTCCGCCAGCTTGCGGAGGCCGGCGGCGAGGACGGCGTTGTCGTGCTCCACGTCCTCCGGTGGTGTGTCCTTTTCGAGGTCGTCGGCCGCCTCGCGCAGCTTCTTCTGTCCTTTCTCGATGTTCTCGGCGAGCTGCTGGAGCGACTTGGGCGGGGTGCTCAGCGGCGCGAAAACGTTCTTGATCTCCTGTCCGTCCTTCTGCACCCGCGCCTCGTATTGCGTCTTCGAGAGCCTCGTTCCGCCATCCCCGTTGCCGCCGTCGCCGCCTCCACCGCCGCATCCCGCAGCGGCGAGCGCCAGTGCCAGCACCGCTAGAGTTGCGGCGCCGCGGTGCCTCGCTCCGGCGGGGCTGAGATCAGACGCGTGGAACCTGCCCTGGGTCATGCCAGCGAAGGGAGCGTAGACGAGATGGACGAGCGCACACCGAGCTGGGGAATCGAACCGGTGCCCGAGCGGCTTCGCGTGCTCGGTCTCCTCGACACGATGCTGCTCTGGGGGAATCTGTCGGTGAGCCTGCTCGTGATCGTCCTCGGCGCGGTGCTCGTGCCGGCCCTCTCGCTCAAGGAAGCACTGCTCGCGATCGTGATCGGCGCCCTGGCGGGAAACCTGCTGCTCGGGCTCGCCGGGCTGATCGGCGCCGACGCGCGAGTACCCGGGATGGTCGTCCTGCGCGCGCCGCTCGGCCGGCGCGGCTCGTACGCGCCGACGCTCGTCAACGTCGCCCAGAACCTCGGCTGGTCGACCTTCGAGCTGATCGTGATCTCGACCGCGGCGGCCGCCCTGTCCGACAAGGTGTTCGGCTTCGAGAGCCGGTGGCTCTGGGCCCTCCTCTTCGGCGGGGTCGCCGTGGCGCTCGCCCTGCTCGGTCCGATCGGGTTCGTCCGCCGCTATGTCCGGAAGTTCGCTGTGTGGGCCGTGCTCGCCTCGATGATCTACCTGACCTGGTGGGTGCTCGACAAGTCCGACCTGCAGGCGTTCTGGGACGCGAAGGGGCAGGGCGGCCTCGGACTCGGCTCGGGGATCGACATCGTCATCGGCAGCATCGTCTCGTGGACGCCGCTCGCTGCCGACTACACGCGGTTCTCGCGTGGCCGGCGTAGTGCGTTTTGGGGCACCGGCATCGGCTACTTCGTGCCGACCCTCTGGTGTTTCGGGCTCGGGACTCTGCTGGTGCTCTCGCGAAACGTCACGGACGCCGCGGACGTGCCGGCCGCGGTCGCAGCGGGCGGCGTCGTCAGCGGGTTCGCCTTGCTGGCGCTGACGGTTGACGAGTCCGACGAGGCCTTCGCCGATATCTACTCGACGGCGGTCTCGATCCAGAACGTCCTGCCCCGGGTTTCCCAGCGGCTGCTGATCGTGCTCGTCTCGGCGACGGCCACCGTCGGGGCGATCGTCATCGACCTGCGGGACTACCAGGCGTTCCTCTTGCTGCTCGGTTCCGTGTTCGTGCCCCTGTTCGGCGTGTTGCTGGCCGACTGGCTCCTCGCCGGCATGCACTATCGCGAGCGCGATCTCTTCGCCGGGCCGGCGGTCCGGTTCGAGCAACTGGCTGCGTGGGTCGTGGGGTTCTTTCTGTACCAGTGGCTGTCGCCGCAGGGGCCGACCTGGTGGGTCGATCTCGTTGCCCACCTGAACCCTGGCCATGCGACGTGGACGGCGTCGCTGCCGAGCTTCGCAGCGGCCTTCGTGCTGGCGACCGCCCTGGGCATGGTCTTCCCGCGAGAAGATGTGGATCGTGCGGGTCGCCGTAGTCGGGAACCTCTCGCTCGACCTCGTTGACGGCGCGCCGCCGCGTCCCGGCGGCCCGCCCTTCTACGCGGCGAGGGCGCTCGGGGCGCTCGGGGTCCCGGCGGGGGTTCGCGTGAAGGCTGCCGAGCGCGACCGTTCGCTGCTGCGGCGGGCCGTCCATGGCGCCGGGGTCTCGGTCGAGTGGCGGACGGGTTCCTCGACGGCGACGTACGCCTTTTCGTACGAGGGCGACCGGCGGACGATGGACGTCCTGACCCTCGGCGATCCCTGGTCGGCCGAGGACGTGGACGGACTGCGCGCCGAATGGGTGCACGTGGGGGCCCTCTTCCGCGGTGAGTTCCCCGCGGAGACCCTGGCCGCGGTGGCCGGTGGCGGCGCCCGTGTCTCGCTCGACGGCCAGGGGCTCACGCGGCCGGCGCGCACCGGGCCGCTGCGCCTCGAGGCCGAGCCGGACACCTCGTTCCTCCAGCACGTCGCCGTGCTGAAGCTCTCCGAGGAGGAGGCGGTGGCCCTGATCGGGCGGCTGGAGGAGCGGGCGCTGTCGGAGCTCGGGGTGCCCGAGGTCGTCGTCACGCTCGGGTCGCGCGGCTGCCTCGTCGTCGCGCGGCGGTCGCTCGTCCACGTCCCGACGGAGCCGCTCAGCGGGATCGATCCGACCGGGGCCGGAGACGCGTTCGCCGCGGCGTACGTTGTCGAGCGCGACCGTGGCCACGCGCCGCGGCGCGCGGCAGGGGGCGCGAACAAGTTCGTGCACGACCTGCTGGCGCGAACGCGATGAACCTCGCGGTCGAGACGGTCGAGGGTGTGCATACCGTCGATGTCGAGTCGGAGTCGGTTGCGGACTTCGTCGCGGGTGCGGAATTGTCGCTCCCCTCTGCGCCCAAGGTCGAGCTCCCGCTTGTCGTCGCGACCGCCGCGGAGGGTTCGACCGTCGTCGCGGTGCTCAACCGCCGCCCCCCGCTCGCCGTCTCCCACGACGCCGGCCGCACATGGCGCGAGGCCGGCGGCGGTCTCCCGCCGGGCCGAGCCGTGGCGATCGCGGAGGGCGACCCCGACCGGATCGCCTACGCGACGGAGTCGCGCGTGTACGTCTCGACCGACGGCGGCCGGTTCTGGCGCTCGATCGAACCGGAGCTGGCGCAGATTACCGCCATCACGTGGCTCGACTAGCCGGGCCGCACCGGGCCTAGCCCCGACGTCGGACACCGTTACGGGGGCGTCACGAACTGTCCACAAACCCCTGCACCGGGAGGCACTCCGCAGGGTGTCCGACGATGTTAGGGGAGCCTAAATTCGCCCCGCGCGACGACGACCGCCGCGCCGCCGACCTCGATCCGCTCCACGGCCTCGGGCGTGCCCTCGGCGCGTGCGAACAAAGTCGAGGGCCGCCTGATCTCCGCGCCCTGCGAGATCTCGATCTCGGCGCCGAAGTCGATCCGCCCGTGGCGGGCGAGATGGAACGCGAGCGGACCCGCCGCCGAGCCGGTCGCGGGATCCTCGGCGACGCCCCCGCCGGGCGCAAACATCCGCGTCTTCCACCTCGAGCCCGACCCGGCGAAGCAGTTGATCCCCGTCACCGCGGGGAGCTCGGCCAGCCGTCCGAGGTCCGGCCTCAACGCGGCGACCTCGGCCTCCGAGCCGAGGGCCACGTACACGTGCTCGACCCCGTTGTCGTAGAGCTCGACCGGCAGCTCGGACGCCGTCACCCCCAGCCCCTCGAGCAGGTCCTCCACCGCTTCGAACGGCCGCACCGACGGCAGCGGCTGCTCCATCCGGCCGAAGCGGATGCGACCGTCTTCGCGCTCGAGCCGCACCGGAACGATTCCGCGACCGGTCTCCAGCCGGATCTCCGGCAGCTGCAACGGGGTCGCAAGCACGACCGCCGTCCCGAGGCACGGATGCCCCGCGAAGGGCAGCTCCGTCGTCGGCGTGAAGATCCGAACCTTGACGTCTCCGTCCGCCTCGGCCGGGAACACGAAGGTCGACTCCGAGAAGTTCGTCTCGCGCGCGAGCGATTGCATCCCCTCGTCGTCCAGGCCGCGCGCGTCGGTGAAGACCGCGAGTTGGTTGCCGGTCAGCGGCGTGTCCGTGAAGACGTCGCAGACGACGTAGCGAAACGACGGCACGGCTTATTCTGACCCGGATGCGCCTGCTGCTGATCCGCCATGCCGACGCGCTGCCCGGCGATCCCGACGAGCTGCGCACGCTCAGCCCCGAGGGTCGCGCCACGGCGCGCGAGCTCGGGCAGCGGCTCGCCCGCCGAGGAGTGCGACCGAACGCGATCCTGACGAGCCCGTTACTGAGGGCTCGGGAGACGGGCGAGGCGCTCGGCGCAGCGCTCGAATGCACGGCGGAACCGCACGACGCCCTCGCTCCCGGCGCGACCGCCGACGGCCTGCGCGCGGCGGTCGCGGGGCGTGGCGACACCGTGATCGCGGTCGGCCACCAGCCCGACTGCGGTCAGATCGCCGCCGAGCTCGGCGACGGGACGGCGCCGCCGTTTCCGCCGGGCGGCATGGTCGACCTGGAGCTGCCGTGAGCGCCGTCATTTCGGTCGAGGGCCTGCGCAAGTCGTACGGCGACTTCGAGGCGCTGAAGGGCATCGACTTCGAGCTCCGGGCCGGCGAGGTGTTCGGTCTGCTCGGGCCGAACGGGGCCGGAAAGACGACCACCGTCGAGATCCTCGAGGGCTATCGAACGCGGGACGGCGGCGCCGTCGAGGTGCTCGGCGAGGATCCTGCGACGGCCGGGCTCACGTGGCGTGGGCGGATCGGCGTCGTGCTCCAGTCGTCGGCGATGTACGAGAACCTGACCGTCGCCGAGAGCCTGGCGCAGTTCGCCGGCTACTACGAGCGTCCACGGCCCGTCGAGGAGGTGATCGGCGTCACTGGGCTCGAGGAGAAGCGTGATGAGCGCGTCCGCCGCCTCTCGGGCGGCCAGCGGCGCCGGCTCGACCTCGGCCTGGCGCTCGTCGGCGACCCCGAGCTGATCTTCCTCGACGAGCCCACGACGGGGTTCGATCCCGGCGCCCGCCGGCGAGCGTGGGAGACGATCCGCTCGTTGCGATCGCTCGGCAAGACGATCCTGCTCACCACCCATTACCTCGACGAGGTGGAGCAGCTCGCCGATCGCGTGGCCGTTTTGCGGGAGGGCCTGGTCGTCGCGGCCGGAACCCCGAAGGAGCTCACCGCCGCAACGCCCGCGACCGAGATCCGCTACCGGGAGAACGGCCGCGAGGTCGTCCTGCGGACGGAGGATCCGGTCCGTGACCTGCACGAGCTGACCGGCCGGGCGCTCGAGGACGGCCACGAGCTGGAGGGGCTCGAGGTCAGGCGGCCGAGCCTCGAAGAGGTGTACCTCACGCTCACGCAGGAGGAGGCGGAGTGAGCCTGTTCGGCCACGAGCTCCGGTCGCAGCTCCGTCTCTACTGGCGCAGCCGCGAGCTCGCGTTCTTCACCTTCGCCCTCCCGATCATCATGTTCTTCCTGCTCGGCTCGGTCTACGGCAACGATCGTCTGAAAGCCGAGGGAAACGTGCGCGGCGCGGACTACCTGCTCGCCGGGATGCTCGGCTACGGCGCGATCGCGACAGGGTTCGCGGGACTCTCGATCATGCTCGTCATTCGCCGCGAGTCAGGCATCCTCAAGCGCCTGCGCGCCACACCACTGCCGGCGTCGACTTACGTCGCCGCGCTGCTCGTGACCACGATGCTCGCCTACGCGGTCGAGGCCCTGGTGATGATCACGCTCGGACGCGTGTTCTTCGACACGCACATCGAGCACGTGTTCTCGCTCGCACTCGTTCTGCTCCTCGGTATCGCGGCCTTCACCGCCCTCGGGCTCGCGCTGACGACTGTGATCAAGTCGGCCGAGGGCTCGTCGGCGGTCGTCAACGCGATCTACCTGCCGGCTGCGTTCATCTCGGGCGCCTTCTTCTCGGCCCATTCGTTCCCCGACTTCCTGCGCGCGATCGCGGACGTTTTGCCGCTCGCCTACCTCATCCGGCTCGTCCGAGACGTGATGTTGCGGAACGTCGAGATCTGGAACCGGCCAGGCGCGGTCGCGGTCGTCGTCGCCTGGGGGGCGGCAGGAGCGCTGGTCGCCGCGCGCCGATTTCGCTGGGAGCCGCGGGAGGGTTAGGTTGGTCGCAGATGGGGCACGTATGGGTTTCGATGCATATCGAGCCCGAACTCGCCTTCTACACCAGGCACCCCGAGCCGCCGGGGCTCGAGGTTCGCGTCAACTTCGGCATCTTCACCGGCCGCGCCGCAACCGCCGCCGAGATCGAGGAGCTCGCCCAGATTCTGGTGCCCAAGGTCGGCGACGTCTCCATCGTGGCCGAGGAGCGACACCTGATCGGGAGTGACACCGAGGCCTCGCTGCACCAGGTCCGAATCGAGGTCGACCCGGAGCACATCCCGGCCGATGAGCACGATGCCGACGTCCTCGCCGGGCGCCTCGTCGCGGCGGCCGAAGCGTGGGCGCGCGACTGCGCGGCGGAGCGACGCGTCGAGATTTCCTAGGCGCGGACGCGCCGTCGCGGGCGGTTCGCCCGGGCGGTCTTGAGCGCGAACCGGACCATCGAGCGCGGCAGCCGCTGCGCCCGCGCGAGCGTCTGCTCGAGCGCCTCCACGAACCAGTCGACGTCTGCCTCCGAGAGCACGAGCGGCGGCAGGATCTTGATCACGTTCGAGTCGTGACCGGCGACCTGGGTGAGGATCCTGTGCTCGCTGAAGAGGGGCACGACGACGAGCTGGGCGAAGAGGCCGGCCTGGAGGCGCTCGAGCAGCCGCCACGATCGGCTGCCTCCCGGCGGCTCCTCGAACTCGATCGCCCACAGCAGGCCGAGGCCGCGCACGTCCCTGACCACGTCGAAGCGCTCGACGAACGGCCTCGTCCGCTCGAGCAGCAGCTCTCCGAGCTCCGCCGCCCGCTCGGGCAGCCGCTGCTCGTCGAGCTCCCGTAGCGTCGCGAGCCCGGCCGCCATCGCGAGGTCGTTGGGCGCAAACGTGGAGCCGTGCGCGAGAGCGTGCTCCAGGGAGTCGAAGACAGCCTCGTGGACGGCGGTCGACATCAGCAGCGCTCCGACCGGGACGTAGCCGCCCGAGAGGGATTTCGCGACCGTGATCAGGTCCGGCTCCAGCCCCGAGTGCTCGAGCGCGAGGAACCGGCCGGTCCGGCCGAAGCCGGTCTGAACCTCGTCCACGCAGAAGAGGGTGCCGTGCCGGCGGCAGAGCTCCTGGGCGCCTTTCAGGTAGCCGGGCGACGGGAAATGCGGGCCGTGGCCCTGGATCGGCTCGACGATGAACACCGCCACGTCTTCGGCCGAAAGGGCCTGCTCGAGCGCGTCGAGTTCATCGAAGGGAACCCGGGCGAAGCCTGGCAGCAGCGGCCCGAAGCGTTCGGTGAAGGCCGCGTCGCCAGCGGCCGAAAGCGAGCCGAGGGTGAGCCCGTGGAAGCCGTGTTCGCACGAGAGCACCTTCGTGCGGCCGGTTGCAGTCCGGCCAAGCTTCAGAGCGGCTTCGACCGCCTCGGTGCCGGAGCTCGTGAAGAGAATGCGGCCGACCGACGAGGGAACCCTGCGAAGCAGCTCGTCCCCGAGCAGACCGGGGAGCGGCGAGATGCCGAGTTGAACCTTCCCCGGCGTCTCGAGCTCGAGCGCCTCGGTCAACGCCGCACGGACATGGGCGTTGTTCCTCCCGACGTTGTACATCCCGAAGCCGCCGAGCAGGTCGAGAAAGCGTGTCCCGTCCAGGTCGTAGAGGTAGGCGCCCTCACCGCGGGCCCACCGGCGGTCGAAGCCGATCGTCCGCAGCAACCGCACGAACTGCGGGTTGATCGTGCGCGCGTAGAGCTCCAGCTCCTCGCCGGCGTGCTCGTCGAGCAGCTCGTGCAGGCTCATCGTCCGATTATCGCGTTGCCCCGATCACCGCAGCACCCGCGACGATCAGGAACGCGCCGATCACGAGGTGCCTGCCGACGACCTCGCTCCGCCGCAGCAGGAGGAAGGCGAAGAGGACTCCGAAGAGCGACTCGGTCGCGACGAGGGGCGAGACAACTGTCACGCCGCCCCGGTAGTACGCCTCGAACAGGAGCGAATAGGTCCCTCCGAAGAGCACACCGGGCAGCACGAAGTACCGTGAGGCGACCCGCAGGCCGGGTGCCGACACGCTTCGCCGGGCCAGCAGGAACGCGGACAGCGTGGCGGCGCCACCGGCCATCGCGATCGCAGCCGCGGGAAGCGCCGCAGCGTCCGAATCGGTGGCGAGCCACCGGAGCACGTCGTCCCGCGTCGCGAAGAGGAGCGTGGTCAGGAGGGCGAAGAGCACCCCGATCGGCTTGAACCCCACGGGCCGCTCGGGCTCGAGACCGAGCGTGATGCTCCCGGCGACGATCGCCAGCGCCCCGATGAGCAGCGTCGGCCGCGCAGGCTCGTCGAGCGCCACGAGCGCGATCCCGACGGCGACGAGGGGCGCGACGCCCACGATCACCGACGTTCGGGATGCGCCGATGTCTCTCACGGCCTTGAAGAAGAGGAGCTGTGAGAGGCCCGGCGCGAGGACGCCGGTGAGCAGGAAGGGCCACAGGTCGGCGGCGTCGAGATCTTGCCCGCCCAGCAAGGACACGGCGGCGATCCCGGTCGTGGTCACCACCGCCGTCAGCGCGGTGACTAGCGACCCGTCCTCTGCCCCCACGCCGGCACGGAGACCGATCCGAACCGTCACCGACATCAGCCCGAAGAGTGCGGCGGACAGCACCGCGAGCACGACGGCGGTCATGCGCGAGCCGCCGCCGCTACGCCGTCGTCGTCTGCGGCTTCGTGACGAGCCGGACCGAGACGATCGCGCCGCGGTTGATCCAGCACGCGGTCACCGTCTCGAGCCATTCGCCGGGCGGCCAGGGTGAATCGTCGTCCGGCTCACGCGAGCCGATCAGAATCCCGACCGCACGCTGAGCCGAGACCTCCGCCGGCAGGAGGAGGACGTGGGTGCTCGCGTCGGCGAGGGTGACCTCGACCGCGTCGGGCGCGTCGGCCTGCTCCACCAGCCAGGAGGCAGGGTCACTGAGGGCGGCCGGCTGGGTCCCCTCCATCGGGCCCGAGCCTAACGCACGGGCTCGGCGTGAATCGTGCCGGTGGAGGCGCGCAGGCGGCCGCCCTCGCGCCCCGCGCGAACGGCGAGGATCTCCGCCAGGATCGAGAGCGCTGTCTCGGCCGGGGTCGCGGGGTGCGGCCGCGGCGCCGACTTCCGCGTCGCGACGACGGTCGCGAGTGCAACCTTGTCGCCATGCGCGAGCCAGCGCGAGACGGCGTCGCGTGCGTCGTTCATGGCCTGAGCCTAGCGAGGGCTACCATCCGATCCCGGGGCCCCCGTAGCTCAGTGGATAGAGCAGTGGTTTCCTAAACCACGTGCCCAAGTTCGATTCTTGGCGGGGGCATTCGTCTAATTCGCGAGCCACGCGCGCCACGGCCCTGAGCTACCGTCGCCCGCAATGCCGAACTGGGCGGACTACGCGCTCGTCATCTCGCTGGGCATCTACATGCTGATGGTCGCTGCCCTCATGGTCGCGGGTCGCCGTGCGGATGCACGCGCCGTTGCGGGCTTCATTCCCGATTGCGTCGCGCTCTTTTCGCGGCTCATGCGCGATGGGCGGCTGGCACGACGGGACAAGCTCTTCGTCGCGGCGCTGATCCCGTACCTGGCGACGCCGTTCGACCTCGTCCCGGACTTCGTACCGGTTGCCGGGCAGCTCGACGACGCCGTCGTCGTCGCGCTCGTCCTCCGCCGCCTCGCTCGGAAGCACACTGGCCTGATCCGGGAGCACTGGCCCGGGCCGCCGGCGTCCCTTCGGCTCGTTCTCCGCCTGGCGGGCAGCAGGCCGAGCTAGCGCGCGATCGTCACTTTGCTCAGGCCCTCGGGACTGTCCGCGTCGAGCCCTTTTGCCTGCGCCAGGGCTGCGGCGAACAGCTGCCCAGGCACGACCGAGAGAAGCGGTGCCAGGACCGGGCTCGGCGCCTCCGGGACCGGGAGCGCGTAGGCGGCGCCGTCGATCGCATCTGCGGCGCTGCCGCTCGCGACCAGCGTCGCGCCCGCCTTCCGCACACGCGCCGCGGCCTCCTGGACAGCGGGCAGCGCCTCGTCCTTCGAGGCGATCGTCCAGACGGGGAAGAGCGAGTCCAGGGCGGCGACCGGGCCGTGCGCCAGATCTGTCGCCGTCAGCGGCTCCGCGGCGATGCGGCAGGTCTCCGTGAGCTTGAGCGCCACCTCCCGGGCCGTTGCGTACTCGAAGCCGCGGCCGATCACGTACATGCGTCCGACAAATCCGAACGACGACGCGACCGGCCGCGCTGCGGCTTCGAGCGGGGTGAGGGACTGGCTGAGAAGACTTGCGGTGGCGTGCAGCGCGTCGGTGACCTCGCCCCCGCGGCCGGCGATCCCGCCCGCCAGTAGGACGAGTGCTGCAAGCTGGTTGAGATACGTCTTCGTCGCCGCGACGGCCTCTTCCGCGCCCGCGGCGAGAGGAAGCGTCGCGTCGGCCGCACGCCCCAGCTCGGTGTCGTCATCGTTCGTCAGCGCCACCGTGAAGGCCCCGCTCTTCCGCGCATGCTCGACGTATTCGACGACGTCTGGGGTGCGGCCCGACTGCGAGAGCGCGAGGACGACCGAGGTCGAGAAGTCGATCGGCGCGTTGTAGTAGACGCTGAGCGAGATCGAGTCGCGCGCGGCCGTCATCCGCGATAGAAGCCCGAACGCATAGACGCCGAACGTCGCCGCGTTGTCCGAGGAACCGTGGCCGACGAGACGGATCAGTGCCGGCGAGCGATCGTCGATCTCGCGGGCGATCGAGGCGTACTCGTCCTCGTGCTCGAGCAATCGCCGCAGGGCCTCCGGCTGCTCGCGAATCTCGCGCAGGAACACCACGCCGGGCCTTCCGTCGGCCTCGCGCAGCGCGGGAGCGCTAGGCGGCGACACGGGCCTCCCCGCCCACGAGCACACGCTCGACAACGAGATTGTCGTCCAGGACGATCAGGTCGGCAGGCCGGCCTACCTCGATACCGACGGTCCCCTCCGCGCCGATCACCCGAGCGGGCACGGCACTTCCGGCCGCAAGCGCCGCCTCGAGCGGCACGCCGAGCGCGTGCAGGTTCCGCACCGCCTCGATCATCGTCAGCAGCGAGCCGGCCAGCACCCCGTCGGGACCGAGAGCAACGCCGTCCCGGATCGTCACGTCGAACCCGCCGAGGCTCGACGCGCCGTTGTCGCCGAGCGTTCCGGCGCCCGCGATCGCGTCGGTGACGAGCGCGACCCGGCCGGCCGCCGCCCGCCAGACGACCGTCGCGGTCTCGTCGGCCATGTGAATCCCGTCGAGGATGATCTGGACGACCACGTCGTCACGGACGAGCGCGGCGCCGACGATGCCGGGATCGCGATGCCGCAGTGGCCGCATCGCGTTGAACAGATGCGTGACCGTCCGGATCCCGCGATCGAACGCCGCCTCCGCCTCCTCGGCCGTCGCGTCGCTGTGGCCGCACGAGACCGTCACCCCTCGCGCGTGCAGGTGATCGATCAGCTCGAGCGCGCCAGGGAGTTCGGGCGCCAGCGTCATCAGCCGGACTGGACCGGCGTCGAGCAGCCGTTCGAGGAGATCGGCGTCCGGATCGCGCCGATGGGCCGGAGGATGGGTGCCGAGGCGCCGCTCGGCGAGGAACGGTCCCTCGAGATGGACGCCGAGGATTCGGGGGCCCTTGAGTCCGCTCGTCGGGACCGCGCGGAGCGCCTCGATCAGATGCTCCTCCGGCGCGGTGATGAAGGTCGGCAGGTAGGCGGTGACCCCGGTCTCGAGCAGCGCGTCGCCTGCCCGGCGGAAGCCGTCGGCGTCCGCCTCGAGCAGGTCGACCCCGGCGAAGCCGTTCACCTGCAGGTCGACCAACCCGGGAGCGGCGATTCCGCGCCCGCGCCCGTTCGGTGACGAGAGCCCGTAGCCGGAGATGAGCCCGCCCTCGATCTCGACGTCACCGGGGACGAAGGTCTCTCCGACGAGCGCGGCCGACACGCCGAGCCTCATCGAAGCGCCTCCCGGACATGTCCGCCGACCGCGAGGAGACGCGCCCGCGCCGCCTCGGCGTCGATGCCCGCCAGGAGGGAGATGATCGCGACCTTCGTGTCTCCGCCGGCCACCTCGAGCGCCTCGTCGACCTCGGCCGCCGACTTCCCTGTCGCCAGCCGGACGGCGCGTCGTGCCCGCGCGCGCTGCTTTTCGTTCGTGCCGGCGACGTCGACCATCAGGTCGCCGTAGGTCTTGCCCAGGCGGATCATCGCGATGGTCGAGATAGCGTTCAGCACGAGCTTCTGAGCCGTTCCGGCCTTGAGACGGGTCGAGCCCGCAAGAAACTCCGGCCCGACGACCACGGCGATCTCGTGCTGGACGAGCCGCGCCAGCCCGGAGCCGGGAACGGAGACGACGGTGGCGGTGAGGGCTCCGGCTTTCACGGCGGCGCCGATCGCCCCGAGGACGAACGGCGTCCGGCCGCTGGCGCTGACGGCGACGACCGCATCGCCGGCCGACACGCCGATCGCGTCGGCGGCGCGGGCCCCACCGTCGACGTCGTCCTCGGCTGCATCGCGCGCGGGAGAGTCGAGACCGGCACCGGCGACGAGGGCGACGATCTGGCCGGGCGGTGTCGAGAACGTCGAGACGCATTCCTCCGCGTCGAGCTCGGCGAGCCGACCGGAGGTGCCGGCGCCCACGTAGATCAGGCGCCCACCGCTCCCCATCCGTTCGACGATCGCGTCGATGGTCGTCGCGAGGGAGGAAGCGGCGCGGCCGACCGCCGCGGGCACCTCCGCGTCGGCGGCGTTCATCAGCTCGACGAGCTCCTGCGACGACCGCTCGTCGTAGTCGACGACCGGCGGGCGGGCCTCGGTGACCAGGCCCTCGAGGTCTTCGCGATCGCCCATCGACGTGGGGTCGCCTGCATACACGCGAGGGAGTCTAAGCCCATCGGCGGCTAGTGGTCAATACCATTTTTCGTGATTGATCGGTTTTGGTCTTGCTTTTTGCTCGAAGCGGTCCTATGCTCTCTCCTCGCGCGCTCCGCAGTCCCATGGCCGAGATCAAGCTCGAAAACGTCACCAAGGTGTACTCGGGAGACGTCGTCGCGGTCGACGACGCCTCCCTCGAGATCGCGGACGGCGAGTTCATCGTGCTGGTCGGGCCGTCCGGCTGTGGGAAGTCGACCTTGCTGCGGATGATCGCCGGCCTCGAAGAGGTCAGCGCCGGCCGAATCTCGATCGACGGCGTGGACGTGACCGACCTCGCCCCGCGCAAGCGAGACATCGCGATGGTCTTCCAGACCTATGCGCTGTATCCGCACATGAGCGTCCGGCAGAACATCGGCTACGGCCTCAAGGTGCGGCGCGCGGCGAAGGCGGAGATCAAGCAGCGAGTTGAAGAGGTGGCCGCGCTGCTCGGTCTCGAGGAGCTGCTCGACCGGCGGCCTGCACAACTGTCGGGCGGTCAGCGCCAGCGGGTGGCGATGGGCCGCGCAATCGTGCGCGAGCCGAAGGCGTTCCTGATGGACGAGCCGCTTTCGAATCTCGACGCGAAGCTGCGCGTCGGCATGCGGGCCTCCCTCGCCCAGCTCCACGCCCGGCTCGGGACGACGACCGTGTACGTGACGCACGACCAGACCGAGGCGATGACACTCGGACAGCGCGTCGCCGTGCTCCGGGACGGCAGGATCCTCCAGGTGGACGAGCCCCAGCGGCTCTACCGCGAACCGCGCGACCTGTTCGTGGCGGCCTTCATCGGAACTCCCGCCATGAACCTGGTCGAGGCGACGATCGACGGCGACGACGTCCTCTTCGGCCGTTTCCGGGTCCCACTCGAGCCGGGCCGGCGTCCGGCGCCCGGCCACAAGAATGTCGTCCTCGGGATGCGCCCGGAAGCCTTCGCGCCTGCCGGGCCTGATCCCTCCGGTTCACCGGTGCTCGGGGTCACGCCTGTGGTCGTCGAGGAGCTGGGGTCCGACGTCCACGTCTACTTCCCGCTCGAGGCGCAGAAATTCGAGGCGATCGCCGGCGAGGGGGATGAGGAGGACGCGAAGCTCCTCGCCGGCGACCAGGCCCTCTTCAGCGCCCGCGTCGACGCCCGAGTGCCTGCCGCGGTGGGGGCGCCGCTGAGCCTCACGGTCGACGCCTCGCGGTTCCACTTCTTCGATCAGCAGACGGGGCTGAGCCTCCTTCCATCCAGCCCGCGAGGCGCCGAGGAGGCGCTGCCGCGGGAGCTCGAGCCGCTCGCGCCGTGACGAAGCAGCGGGAGACGAAAGAGCAGGTGCTCGGCCTCATCGAGAGCCTCGGCATGGGCGAGGCGATCCCGTCGGAGCGACAGCTCAGCGCGGATCTCGGCGTCTCGCGGCTCACGGTCCGGGCCGCCCTCGACGAGCTCGTCCGCGACGGCTTCCTCATTCGTCGGCGAGGGTCCGGCACGTTCGTGAGCGAGCCGAAGATCGCACAGGAGCTGACGATGACCTCCTTCACGGAAGACATGCGCCGGCGGGGCATGAAGCCGGGCAGCCGGACGCTCGGGCTGGAGGTCGTTCAGGCCGGCGCGCGCCTGGGTCGCTTCCTCCACGTCTCACCGTCGGAGCCCGTCGTGGTGATCAAGCGACTGCGGCTGGCCGACCGGGAGACGATGGCGATCGAGACCCTTCACGTCCCCGAGGCGATCGTGCCGGGTCTCACCGGCGAGGATCTCGAGAATCACTCGTTCTACGAGCTGCTCGAGGAGCGCTACGGGGTCGTCGTGGCGGGAGGCAGCCAGACGATCGAGCCCACCGTGACCAACGAGGAGGAGTCGGACGCGCTGGGCGTCCCGCTTCACTCGCCGGCGTTCCTCTTCGAGCGCTTCAGCCAGGACGCCGGCGGCAACGTGGTCGAGTTCGTCCACTCGATTTACCGGGGCGACCGCTACCGGATCGTCACCGATCTGAGCACCCAGCCCGAGGCGCGAGAGCCACGGGTCGACGGTCTTCGGGTCGCCGGCAGCTGACGCCGAATTGGTCTTGACAACCCACCGAGTGGTATGAGAAGGTCCGCAATCGTGGCGAAGTGGTATGTACCAATGTCGGCCGCCCCACGACGCTTCTGCGCCGCCACAGCGCGAACCGAGAGCGCGTGGGATGTCCACGAATCCGTTTGGGGGATCGTCGAATGAAGACACGACTCATCGCCGCCGTCGCGCTCGCGGTCGCACTTGCGATTCCGGCCTCGACCGCGTCGGGCAGCACAACGAAGGCCTCGGCCTCCAAGCTCGTCATCTGGCTTCAGACCGATGCCCAGAACGGGTGGGCGGGCGCCGTCGCCGCCGCAACGAATGCCTTCAAGGCGCAGCATCCGAGCGTCGACGTCGAGGTCCAGTACCAGCAGTGGACGACCCATTTGCAGAAATTCGACGCGTCGATCGCGGCCGGTGACGTCCCCGACGTGATCGAGATGGGGAACACCGAGACCACGAAGTACATGGCCGCCGGCGCGTTCTCCGCCCTCAAGGCGAAGAACTACCCGAACTCGGGCACGTGGCTCACGGCGCTCAAGCAGTCCTGCTCGTTCGGCGGGAAGCTCTATTGCATCCCGTACTACGCAGGCGCTCGGGCAGTGATCTACCGCAAGGACCTCTACCGGTCGGTCGGGGTCCGGACGCCGCCGAAGACGTTCGCGAAGTTCGTCGCGGTCGGCAAGAAGCTGATGAAGAAGTACGGGAAGAACAAGAACTTCTCGGCCTTCTACCAGCCTGGCCAGAACTGGTACGTGGCGATGTCGTTCGTCGCCGACTACGGCGGCACCATTGCCGTCAACAAGGGCGGCAAGTGGAAGGGCATGCTGAACACGCCGCAGGCGATCAGGGCCCTGACCGTGTTCAAGAACACGACGCGCCTGCTCTCGCGAGCGAGCAAGACGAACGACGAAGCCCACCCCTTCCCGAGCATTCCGTTCGCCAAGGGCCGCGCCGCGGCGTTCATCGGCAACGGTTGGGAATGGCCGTACGTCTTCGACCCGAAGGGCGGCGCGGCGCCGAAGTCGTTCGCGAAGAAGATGGGCGCCTACCCGATGCCGAGCCACATCCGCGGGCGGTACACGCCGACGTTCCTCGGCGGCTCGGATCTGGCGATCCCGGCGCAGAGCAAGAACAAGCAGTTCGCCGCCGACTGGATCAAGCAGTTCACCAACTCCAGCAACGAGCGGACGATCGCCAAGGCGGGGAACATCGCCAATACGACCACGCTCGTGAACGTCAACAAGACCAACCCGCAGCTCGCACCGTTCGCGAAGGCTGCGAAGTACAGCTGGTTCGTCCCGACGGCCCCGAACTGGGTCAACGTCGAGAACGCCAACGTCCTCAAGAACATGTGCACGGCGATCCTCACGAATCGCTCGAGCGTCAAGGACGCGGCGTCCAAGGCCAGCTCACAGATCACGAAGATCCTCAACGCACGGTCGTGAGTCGCGAGTCGGGAAGCGGGATGCTCTCCGGATGAGCTCCCGCTCCCCGGCTGCCACAGCCGCGATCGCCGCTCCATCCATGAGGCGCCGCCCGCTCGGGCGGCGCCTCAGGCTCGCCGCGGCCCCCTACGGCCTGCTGCTACCTGCCGCCGTCGTGATCGGCGCCGTGCTCGGCTATCCGCTCTACTACCTCGTCAGGCTCTCGTTTCAGCACTACGGCCTGTTCCAGCTTGTCCGCCACAAGGGCGAGGCGATCGGGACAGCCAACTACGCGGAGATCTTCCACGACGGCTTCTTCTGGCACGTGGTCGCCCGGACCGTCGCTTTCACCGTGATCTGCGTCGTGCTGACGATCGTGCTGGGGACGCTCGTCGCCCTGCTGCTCGCGGAGCTCGGCTCCGCCGTGCGGCTGCTGCTCACCGCGGGTTTGATCTTCGTCTGGGCGACGCCGGTCGTCGTCGCGGTCAGCATCTGGTCGTGGATGGTGGACTTCGAGTTCGGCGTCCTCAACTGGACCCTGACCGAGCTGCACCTCGGCGACTTCAACCACCACGACTGGTTCGCGAACCCCTGGACGGGTTGGAGCGTGATCATCTCCCTAATCGTCTGGGGCGCGATCCCGTTCGTCGCGATCACCCTCTACGCCGGGCTGACCCAGGTCTCCCGCGAGCTCGTCGAGGCCGCCTCGATCGACGGTGCCGGCCGCTGGCGGATCTTTCGCGACATCACCCTGCCGCTGCTGAAACCGATCTACGTGATCGTGATCAGCCTCTCGATCATCTGGGACTTCCAGGTGTTCAACCAGGTCTGGATCATCCTGAACGGCAGCCCGAGGACCGACTACTACCTGATGGCGATCTACGCCTACGTCGAGTCGTTCAAGATCAGTGAGTACGGGCTCGGCGCCGCGATCGCAATCGTGATGGTCGCGATGATGATGGTGATCAGCCTCTTCTACGTCCGGCAGATGGTGAAGATCGGGGAGGCCGAGTGAGCTCGCCGCTTGCGGGAGCGCCCGTCGCCGGCCTGCGCACGGTCCAGCGTGGACGCCGGAAGAAACGGGCACGGCGCGCAGGCGTCAACGCGCTCGGGCTCTTGGTCTTCGCGATCATGATCTTCCCCGTCTACTGGATGGTCGCGACCGCCTTCAAGCGCGGCTCGGACATCTTCGCCGACACGCCGGTCTGGTTCCCGGTCCATCCGACGCTCTCGAACTTCTCCGACGCCATCCACCGGCCCCACTTCTGGGCCAACGTCAAGAACAGCCTGATCATCGTCGGCTGCGTCGTCATCTTCTCGCTGGTGCTCGCGTTCTTCGCCGCGCTCGCGCTCGCGAAGTTCCGCTTCTACGGACGGAAGGCGTTCATCGTCCTGATCATCGGGGTCCAGATGATCCCGTTGAACGCCCTGATCATCCCGATCTATCTCGTGCTGGCAAAGGCTCACCAGGTCGACAAGCTGAGCGGCGTCATCGTCACCTACCTGACGTTCGTGCTTCCGTTCACCGTCTGGACGCTGCGCGGGTTCATGCTCGGCGTGCCGCGTGAGCTGGAGGAGGCGGCTCAGGTCGACGGATCGACCCGGTTCGGCGCCTTCGTCCGCATCCTGCTCCCCCTCATCGGCCCCGGCCTCGTCGCCACGTCGATCTTCGCCTTCATCCAGGCCTGGAACGAGTTCATCATGGCCTACGTCCTGCTCCATAGCCCGGACAAGCAGACGCTCACCGTCTGGCTCGCCTCGTTCATCACCGACCGCGGGACGGCGTGGGGGCCGCTGATGGCCGGTGCGACCCTGACGGCACTGCCGGTCGTGCTGTTCTTCGTCGCAGTCCAGCGCAGAATCGCTTTCGGCCTCACCTCCGGCGCCGTCCGGGGATGAGCGACGACCTCGACCGCCTCGCCGCCGCCTGCCTGCTGCCCGGCTTCGCCGGCGTCGACCCGCCGGCCTGGCTCGTGCGCTGGATCGAGCGCGGCCTGGGCGGCGTCGTGCTCTTCGCCCGGAACATCGAGAGCCCCGGCCAGACCTCCAGGCTGACCGCCTCGCTTCGGCGCGGGCGCGAGGACCTGCTCGTCGCCACGGACGAGGAGGGCGGCGACGTGACCCGGCTCGAGAGCGCAGGCGGCAGCTCGTATCCGGGGAACTGGGCCCTGGGCGTCGTCGACGACGTGGAGCTGACCGCCGCGGTCGCCGCCGCGATCGCGAACGACCTCGCCGCCGTCGGCGTCAACCTCGACTTCGCGCCGGTCGCGGACGTCAACTCGAACCCGGCCAACCCGGTGATCGGGATCCGGTCCTTCGGCGCCGACGCCGCGCTCGTCTCGCGCCACGTCGCAGCCTTCGTCCCGGCGATGCAGGAGCGGCGCGTCGCGGCCTGCGCCAAGCACTTTCCCGGGCACGGCGACACGTCGCAGGACTCGCATCTGGAGCTGCCCGTCGCGACGGGCTCCTCGGAGGAGGCGCTCGCGCCGTTCCGGGCTGCGATCCAAGCCGGGGTCAAGTCCGTCATGACGGCCCACGTGCGCGTCCCGGCGCTCGACGACGAACAGGCGACGCTGAGCCCGCGGATCCTTCGGCAGCTCCTCCGTGAGGAGCTCGGGTTCGCAGGCGTCGCGATCACGGACGCCCTCGAGATGAAGGCGGTGAGCGCGACGGTAGGGGTCGAGGAAGGAGCAGTTCGCGCGCTCGACGCCGGAGCCGACCTCCTCTGCCTCGGCGCCGAGGTCGACGAGTTGTTCGTCTCGCGCGTCCACGGGGCCGTGGTCGACGCCCTGGGCACCGGACGTCTGCCCGAAGCACGGGTGCGAGAGGCGGCGGGACGGGTCGCGGAGCTCGGCTCGTGGGCCTCGCTGTCCCCGAATGGTGCTCCGACCCGGGGGGCCGGAGCCGAGGCTGCGCGTCGCGCGATTCGCGTCGAAGGCGACGTCGAGGCCCGCGGGCCCGTGATCGTCATCGAGTTGCGGCCGCCGCCGTCGATCGCGGCCGGGGAGGCACGGCACGGACTCGGCGAGGTGCTCGGCGTCGACAGCGTCTTCCTCTCCGGGCCGCCCGACGACCTCGGCGCTCTCGTCGACGGGCGAACGCCGATCATCGTCGTACGTGATGCGCATCGCCACGATTGGCAACGCGAGGTTGTCGCCGCTCTGGTCGAGAAGACGCCTGCGACGATCGTGGTCGAGGTCGGCCTGCCCCTGTGGCGGCCCAGCGGCCCGGCGGCTTACGTCGCGACCCACGGGGCGGGGCGGGCGAACCTGGAGGCGGCGGCGAAGCTGCTCGATCCGGCTTCGGCGGAAGCATCGAACCCCGATTGACGAGTCGGTCAACCCGACCGGCTACGACGCCACTGAGAACGACTCAGCGGACGGTGAGCGTCAGGCTCACCGCGCGCGTGTTCACGTCGAGGACGCGCAGCCTCGTGCCGAGGCCGGCCTTGACGACGCGCTGGAAGTAGCCGCGCCGTGAGGTCCACCGCTGCCCCCCGCTGCTGCGCCAGCGCCCCTTCACGCGCCGCTGGAGCACATACCTCTGGCGGCCGAACCGGGGCCGGTCCTGACCCCAGACGACAACGCGCGAACCGGAGCGCGAGAGCTGGACGAGCGGGATCGCGAAGGCCTGGAAGGCAGGCTTGCGGTCACCCCCGAGCGTGAACAGCCCGCTCTGCCAGCGGCCGGCCTGCCGCTCGTCGCGGATCATGAAGTGGATCATCACGTCCACGATCGGCGCCTTCCAAGCGAGGTAGGCGGCCTGGGCGAGATAGCGGGCCTGAAGCGCGTGCGAGACGCCGAGGTATCGATCGGGCGGGTTCGTCTGATAGCCGTACTCCGTGAGCCAGATCCGCTTGCGGCCGAAGTCGCGGCGCACTTCCTTGAGGAGGTCGGGCAGCCGGGCGAGGGTCAGCACACCGGTGCAGTAGCGGCAGTTCGCGCGCGAGGGAGACTCGAGCCGGGACACGGGATAGGGGTGGTGCGAGTAGACGTCGAGCCGGGCGTGGGCGGCGCTCATGCCGCGCATGAAGGAAATCGGGCCCATGCCGCTCGGCGTGCGGCGCGGCGAGGTGGCGCCGCCGGCGATCCGAACGCCGCGACGAGCGTGGTGCAGGGCCGTGTACGTCGGGTTGAGGAGCCGCCGCACGTAGACGCTCGGGGAGTTCGGCCGCAGGAACGTCCGCAGGTTCGGTTCGTTCCAGACCTCCCACATGCGCACCCACGGGTAGCGCTTGGCCGCTGCGGTCGCAAAGGCGGCGAGCGTCCATTTGCTCCGCGGCACGAAGTTCGGAGCATGGCGGCCGTTCGCCCACTTCGGAGCGCCGTAGAGCGTGACGAGCGCGCCGATGTGGTGACTGCGTAGCCCCCGGAGGACGGCGTCGGGCACGCGCCAGTCGTAGGCCTTGTCCTTGTGGTTCGTGGCGCGCGCGGGACGCTTGCGCGCGACCTGGTCCCAGCGCAGCGTGTAGCGGACGACGTCGGGCCCGAGCCGATCGAGCGTCTCGAGCCGCTGGGCCAGGGTCGTGCCGCGCGGGCCGGTCTGCAGCCAGGCGTCGTCCTGGATGCCGAACCTGATTCCCGGCGCCGCGAAGGCCGCGCCTGGAAAGGCGAAGAGTGCAGTCGCAAGCAGAGCCAGGCGCCGCATGGGTTTAAGGTAGATACGGCGCTTTACGAGTTCAAAAACATCACGTTACGTCGAGGTAAATCGCCTGTGTGTAACGCAACGAGCGCTCCAGCGGACTAGCGACCATGCCGGTGATCTCACGAGGCTTCCGGGGAAGGCGGCGCGAGGGCCCGCCCGACCGCATCCCGCCGGGGCAGTACCGCGTCGACGACTTTCCCGTTCTCTCGGCCGGCCCGACCCCCCATACGCCCCTCGAGGAATGGACTTTCACGATCGAGGGCGGCGTCGAGCCCGTCACCTGGACGTGGGACGAGTTTCAGGCGCTGCCGAGCGAGGAGATCACCGTCGACATCCACTGCGTGACGAAGTGGTCGAAGCTCGACACCAGCTGGGTCGGCGTATCGCTGGACACGCTGCTCGAGCATGTCGACCACGACGCCGGGTATCTCGTCGCGTTCTGCGACGGCGGCTACACCACGAATCTGCCGCTCGAGCATGCAACCGACGGCAAGGCGTGGGTCGCCTACGACTACGACGGCGAGCCGCTCGAGCCCGAGCACGGCGGCCCGGCGAGGCTGCTCGTGCCGCACCTGTACTTCTGGAAGAGCGCGAAGTGGGTGCGAGGGCTCCGACTCCAGGACGAGGACGAGCCCGGGTTCTGGGAGTCCAACGGCTACCACCTGCTCGGCGACCCGTGGCAGGAGCAGCGGTACTGGGGCGACTGAGCTGGCTCGCCACGCGGGTGGCGGGGACGATCGAGGAGACGCCGAGGGTGCGAACCCTGCTGCTCGAAGCCGACGGCTGGACCGGGCATCGCGCCGGGCAGCACCTCGACGTCCGCCTAACCGCGGAGGACGGCTACCAGGCCGAGCGGAGCTACTCGATCGCCTCGGCGCCCGGCCGTCCGCTCGCGATCACGGTCGAGCGTCTCGACGACGGCGAGGTCTCGCCCTACCTCGTCGACGAGGCGCGCGACGGCGACGAGCTCGAGGTGCGCGGGCCGATCGGTGGCTACTTCGTCTGGGACGACGACGGGCGCCCGGTGTTCCTCGTCGGCGGCGGCTCGGGCGTCGTGCCGCTGATGGCGATGATCCGTGCGGCCGCCGGCGCGACCCCGATCCGGCTGGTGTACTCGTCACGGACGATCGATGACGTGATCTACCGTGAGGAGCTCGAGGCCGTGCCCGAGCACGTTCAGGTCTTCCACACGCTGACGCGCGAGCAGCCGCCCGGCTGGACCGGGTACGCGCGGCGCATCGACGACGAGCTCCTTCGCGAGACCGCGTGGCCCGCCGCCGACGAGCCGCACGTCTTCGTCTGCGGCTCCACCCGGTTCGTCGACGCGGCGGCCGACGGGCTGCTGCGGCTCGGCTACGAGGCCGGTTGGGTCAGGACCGAGCGCTTCGGAGCGACAGGTGGCTGACGAGCGGCGCCTCGACGGCAACGCGATCGGCGGCGTCATGCTCGAGCTCTTCGGCGTCGAGATGACGACCGCGAAGGGCATCTGCGGCTCGTGCGGCGCGCAGGAGCAGAT
>JBKPOY010000057.1:0-22008 GCA_046733295.1 Actinomycetota bacterium
CGCCTCGCGATCAGCTGGCGGCGCTCGAGGAGGCCTGCGGGCTGATCCGGCGCCTCTGGGACGGCGAGCGCGTCGACCACGACGGGCGCTTCTTCAAGACGAAGCGCGCTTACCTCCATACCCGTCCCCAGCAACCGCCCCCGCTCTTCGTCTCGGCCTTCCGCCCCGGCGCGGCGCGAGTCGCGGGACGGTTCGGCGACGGCATTTGGACGATGGCCGACCCCGACACCGCGCCCGATCTGATCGACATCTACCGGACCGCTGCCGAGGAAGCCGGGCGATCCCCCGGCACGATCGTGCTCGAAGCGGGGTTCTCCTGGGCCCCGACCGACGACGAGGCGCTGGAGGCGGCCCGCGTCTGGAAGGGCGCCGTGCCCGACGACCATTACACCGCCGACTGGTTCGACCCGCGGGCGATGTACCAGCACGGCGAGAAGGAGGTCTCCGACGAGGCGTTTGCAGACCGGTCCCCGATCTCGTCGGACCCTGACGTCCATGTCGAGCGAATCCGCGCGCTCAATCAGATCGCCGACGGCGACGTGATCGTGAAGCTCTCGAACCAATCCGGGGCGAATGCGCTCGAAGCGATCCGCGTCTACGGGGAGCGGGTGCTGCCGAAGCTCCGCGGCGGCTAGGTCTCACCCTCCCAGTAGTCGACGCCCGCGTCGGCCCTTTTCACCATGATCTTGTCCCGCTCGTCCTCGGGCCACAGGCCGATCTTGTCGCTGTCCGGATACACGGCCGCGTTCGGCACGATCATCGTCGAGAACATGAGGAAGCGCACCGGCTCCTCGCTGCGGTTCGTCAGCTTGTGGGCGCCCTCAGGGCCAACGGCGAAGGCGACCGTGTCCCCGGGCTCGAGCTCGTCCTCGCCGCCGGGATGGCGGACTGTGAGGAGGCCCGAGAGGACGACCAGCCACTCCTCGTTGCCGTACTCGTAGTGGTAGGGGCAGTTGCTCTGCCCCGGTGGAAGCTCGTAGATCGTCGCGCCGAGCCTCGAGCCCCCGATCGAAGGTCCGAAGCGGTTGTAGCCGCCGACGTAGCCCTCGGGATCGCCTTCGTCCCACTGCAGTTCGCTGGTGAAGACGTTGACGCGCCGGAGCTCGCTCACGCCGCGCAGCCTGTCAGATCAGCCCTGGGTCGACTTGTACAGCCCGACCAGGTGTCCCTCCGGGTCCTGGAACTGCGCGATCGTGACCATCGGCATCTCGGTCACGGGCATCACGACGGTCCCGCCGGCGCCCTCGATCTTGTCGAGCGTCGCCTGGGGGTCGTCGACCTCGACGTAGAAGGTCGCGTGACCGCTGCCCGCCGGCGTCGTGCCGACCCCACCGCCGATCCCGGTCTGGGACGGATCGGTCATTCCGTAGTCCACGCCTTCCATGCCCTCGCCCTCGGGCATTTGGAACTGCCACCCGAAGACGTCGCCGTAGAAGCCCCTCAGCTTCTCGCCATCCTGTCCCACGACCTCGAACCAACCGACCGTGTTCGCCATCTCGCCTCCCTGGGACCCCTCGTTTCTCGCTGAGACGTTACCGGTCGGCCGTCGTCAGGCGTTGAGCTTTTCGCGGAGCCGTTCGTTGACGACCTTCGGGTTCGCCTTGCCCTGCGTCTCGCGCATCACCTGGCCGACGAAGAAGCCCAGCAAGCCCTCCTTGCCGTTGCGGTACGCCTCGACCTGACCCGCGTTCTCGCTCAGGACGCGATCGATCACCGGGTCGAGCTCCGAGCTGTCGGCGACCGTCCGCTCCTGGAGATAGCGCTCCGCGGAGAACCCGTCGTCCGCGCTCGCCGCGACCGCCGCGTCGAACGCCTCGCGCGGGATCTGATCCCGCTCGGCGAGCACCTTCGCGAGCTCGGCCCCGTCCACCTTTGCTGGGTCGACCTCGTGGCGGGCGATGTCGTTCAGGACGAAGGCGGCAGCCGGCCTGGACTCGGTTCCGGCGCGTGTGAGAGCCTCGAAGAGAACGACGCGTGCGCGCTCGGCGTTCAAGGCCTCGGCATCGCGCAGCTCGAGGCCCGCGGCGAGGAGCCGTTCGAGCCTCGACGCGGGGAGCTCGGGGAGCTGCGCCCCCAACTCGGCTAGCGACCACTCGGTTCTCGGCTCCACGGGGACGACGTCGGGCTCGGGGAAGTAGCGGTAGTCCTGCGCCTCCTCCTTGGAACGAAGCGGCGGCGCGTCCTCGCGGGTCGGGTCGAAATGCAGCGTCTCCTGCTCGACCTCGCCGCCGTCCTCGTAGATCTGGATCTGGCGCTGGATTTCGCGCTCGATCCCGCGGGCGGCGAACGCGAACGAGTTCATGTTCTTCAGCTCCGTGCGCGTCCGGAGCTCGTCCGAGCCCTCGGGGCGCACGCTGACGTTGACGTCGAACCGCAGCGAGCCCTTCTCCATCTCGGCGTCGGAGATCCCGAGCTCGACCACCGTCTGACGTAGGAGCTGCAGGAACCGGCGGGCCTGGTCGGCAGAGCGGATGTCCGGCTCGGTGACGATCTCGACGAGCGGCGTTCCGCCCCGGTTGAAGTCGATGTGCGACGCGGTGGCGCCGTGGATCCGCCCTTCTGCGCTGCCGACATGGAGCGTCTTCGCGGCATCCTCCTCCAGGTGGGCGCGGGTGATCCCGATCATGGCTCGTCCCTCAGGTGCCGCCAGTCCGAGGCGCCCGTTCACGCAGAGAGGCTCGTCGTACTGGGAGATCTGGTAGCCCTTCGGCAGGTCGGGATAGAAGTAGTTCTTGCGGTGGAAGACGGCCCGCTCTGCGATCTCACAGTCGAGCGCGAGACCGAGCAGGATCGTCATCTCGATCGCCCGCCGGTTCGGCACGGGGAGCGTCCCCGGGTGGGCGAGGCAGACCGGGCACGTCCGCGTGTTGGCCGGGTCGAGTGCGCCCACCGCGCAGCGGCAGAACATCTTCGTCGCCGTCTTCAGGTGGACGTGGATCTCGAGCCCGATCACCGGCTCCCAGCTCATCGCAGCCGCTCCGGGACGACGTCGAAGTCGAGGGCCCGCTCGAGCGCGTGGCCGGCGTGGAAGAGCGTGTTCTCGGCGAACTGCGGCCCGATCAGCTGCAGGCCCACCGGCAACCCCTCCGACAGGCCGCAGGGGATGGAGAGACCCGGCAGGCCCGCCATGTTCGACGGGATCGTCAGGACGTCCGAGAGATACATCGCAAGCGGGTTCTCGGCCTTTTCGCCGATCCTGAAGGCGACCGTCGGCGACGTCGGCGAGGCGATGAGGTCGAACCGCTCGAAGAGCGCCTCGTGCTCCTGCTTGATCAGCGTCCGGACCTTCTGGGCCTGGCCGTAGAAGGCCTCGTAGTACCCGGCCGAGAGGGCGTAGGTGCCGAGCATGATCCGCCGCTTCGGCTCGTCGCCGAAGCCCTCGTCGCGCGTGCGTGCGTACAGCTGTCGAAGCTCCCCGACGGCCGCGGCGCGATGCCCGTAGCGAACGCCGTCGTACCGGGCGAGGTTCGACGAAGCCTCCGCCGGCGCGATTAGGTAGTAGCAGGCGAGCCCGTAGTCCACCGACCTCGGCAGGTTGCACTCCGCGATCTCCGCGCCGAGCTCTTGAGCCCGCTCGAGCGCTCCGTTCACCTGCTCCGAGACGCCCGCCTCGATCCCCTCCGCCTCGTTCAGCTCCTTCGGGACCCCGATCCGCAGGCCCTTGAGATCCTCGGCCTCCGGCACCTCGACCTGCTCGCGGAGCTCGACCGTCGTCGAGTCGCAGCGATCCCGGCCCGCGATCGTGCGGTAGAGCACCGCGCAGTCGCGGACGGTCTTCGTGATCGGGCCGATCTGGTCGAGGCTCGACGCGAAGGCGACGATGCCGTACCGGCTGACCGTGCCGTACGTCGGCCGCAGGCCGACGACGCCGCAGAGCGCGGCCGGCTGCTTGATCGAGCCGCCCGTGTCGGAGCCCAGAGCCCAGGGAGCAAGCCCGCCCGCGACGGCCGCTGTCGAACCGCCGGAAGAGCCGCCCGGGACGCGGTCGGGGTCCCAGGGGTTGTGCGAGGGCCCGAAGCCGGAGTTCTCGGTGGACGAGCCCATCGCGAACTCGTCCATGTTCGTCTTGCCGAGCAGCGGCATCCCCGCGCCCTTGCAACGGGTCGCAACGGTGGCGTCGAACACCGGCTTGTACCCCGCCAGGATCTTCGAGCCCGCCGTCGTCTCGACCCCGCGGGTCGAGATCAGGTCCTTGAACGCGATCGGCACGCCGTCTCCGGTGGGCTCGTCGACGGTCGTCAGGTACGCGTGCAGCTCCGGGTCCCGTGCGGCGATCGCCTCACCGTAGGCCGCGTGCAGCTCGGCCCCCGAGACCTCACGACGCTCGAGCAGCCCGGCGGCCTCCTCGGCGGTCATCCTCAGCGTGTCGATCATGGGACCCGCCCCGAGCCCAGACCCCTTGGGGGGCGAAAAAGCGCCCCTACCGGCACGCTAGCGAGGGCCCTCCGACGCATGGGAAACGCGTCAGTGACGAAAGCGTCAACGAGGCTCCAAGCACGCATCATCGGCTCACCCCGCCGGGACTCGGAAGAAGTCGCCGGCCCGATCCGGCGCGTTCTCCAGGGCCTCGTCGACCGAGAGCGAGGGCCGTGCCCGGTCGTCGGCCCACACGTTGGCCAGCTCGAGCGGGTGGGCGGTCGGCTGAACGCCTGACAGATCGAGCTCCGCAACCTTGCCGACGGCCTCGAGGATCGCGTTCAGCTGCTCGCGGAAGCGTTCGATCTCGTCCTCGGTCAGGTCGAGGCGGGCGAGGTTCGCTACGTGCAGAACTTCTTCTCTCGAGATCGCCACCGCGTTGCATCCTCCCAAAAGAAAGCGGCCCCCTTTCGGAGGCCGCTGGTGGTTTCCGGTTCCGAAAGGTCTTAGATCGCCTGGACGTTCACTGCCTGCAGGCCCTTGTCGCCCTGCTCGACATCGAACTGAACGCGCTGCCCCTCGGTCAGCGAGCGGTAGCCCTCCATCGTGATCTTCGAGTGGTGGACGAAGACGTCCTCCCCACCCTCACGCTCGATGAAGCCGTAGCCCTTCTCGTTCGAGAACCACTTAACGGTGCCCTCAGCCAACGAAATACTCCCTTCCTACAACAAACAAAACGACGGCTCGGGCACCGAGCCGCCGACCAGCATTTGAAGCGGGCGAAACATAGCGTTACCCCTTTGGGAACGCAAGGACGCCCCGCCGGTACCGTGCCGCCTTCACCGTGTTGCGCAGGAGCATCGCGATCGTCATCGGCCCGACCCCGCCCGGGACCGGAGTGATGAAGCCCGCGAGCTCGCCGGCGTCGGGAGCAACGTCTCCCACGACGCCGTTGTCCGTCCGGTTGATGCCGACGTCGACGACCGCGGAGCCCTGCTTGACCATGTCCTGAGTGACGACCTCCGGCGAGCCGACCGCGACGACGAGCACGTCCGCCTCGAGCGTCAGCTCGGCGAGATCGCGGGTGCGGGAGTGAGCGATCGTGACGGTCGCGTTCGCCTGCAGGAGCAGGTGCGCGATCGGCTTGCCGACGATGTCGCTGCGCCCCACGACGACAGCCTGGTGGCCCTCCAGCGGGATGCGATGCTCGGCCAGCAGCGCCATGATCCCGAGTGGCGTGGCCGGCACCAACGTCGGCCGGCCGAGGTAGAGCTGGCCGGCGTTGAACGGATGGAAGCCGTCGACGTCCTTCACGGGTTCGACGGCGCGGATGACACGCGCTTCGTCGATCTGTGGCGGCAGGGGCAGCTGCACGAGGATCCCGTCGACGTCGGCGTCGGCGTTGAGCTCCGAGATCAGCCCCAGCAGCTCGTCCTCGCCGACCTCCGCCGGCAGCTTGCGGTCGTCGGATTCGATCCCGGCTTCCTGCGCGGCCTCGTGCTTGCGCTTCAGGTAGATCGTCGAGGCCGGGTCCTCGCCGACCTGGACGGTGACGAGCTTGAGGCCGCCGAGCTCACGCACCTCCTCCGTGACCTCGGCACGGATCCGCGCCGCCAGCGGCGGCCCTTCCATCAGCGTCGCCACGATTCGGCTAGACCGGCAGCTCGACGTCGCTGACGTCGAGGCCGAGCGACTCGGCGAGCCTGACTCCGATCTCGAGGTCCTCCTTCAGGCGCTCGACGTCGCGTGCGTGCATCGCCCGGCCGATGAAGGCGCGTTCCTTCGGACGCCAGAGCGCGTGCTCGACGAAGGTCGGCAGTAGCCGGTTGGCGGCCTCGACGAGCTTGCGCTTCGTCTGCTCTGACGCGTTCTCGAGCAGCACGCGCTCGTACGCCATTCCGGCGCCGTGATGGATCCCGTCGTCGGTGGTCAGCCGGTTGCAGAGATCCTCGAGCACCGTCCCGCGCGAGGACCGGGCGATCAGGCGGAAGCGCGAGATGATCAACCGCTCGTAGAAGACCTGCATCTGGAAGACCTTCTCCTCGAGCGTGTCGGCTTCGAGGGTCATGTGCGCGAGCGTGTCCAGATGCGGATCTCGCTCCGCAGTGCCGCCGATCTCACCGGAGAGGCGCAGCCACGCCTCCGTGTGGCGCGACTCGTCCTGCACCATCGTCGAGTAGTACAGCTTCGCCTCGTGATCGGGCGCGATGTTCAGGAGCTGCGAGGCCATCTCGCAGGCGAGCTCGTCGGCCTGGAGCTGCTGCGTGATCACAGAGCGCCACATGTCGCGCCGGCGGGCGATCTTCTGCGGAGTCCCCTTCGTCTCCGGGATCGGCGGGATCTCCCCCCACGGCAGATCGCGTACCTGCCACTCGGCCCGCTTCGCGAGCTCGTAGAAGCGGAGGACGCCGGCATACGCCGTTGAGTCCTCGTGCTGCTGCTCGACGACCTCCTTCGTGGCCACGGCGCGCAGATTAACGCCCGGTCGCCGAATAAGCTGCCGCCGATGGAGCTGAGACGCTGGCCCCGCAAGAACGACGCGGCGTCGATCAAGGCGCGGCAGGCCGAGTTACGCGGGCTGACCCGGGACGGCGAGGTGTTCTCGCACGACCTGGAGCCGTTCGTCAAGGCACAGGAGGCGCTCACCGGGGTGGCCGTCATCCCCGTCTCGGTGATCGGCCCGCTCGAGCTCGAACTCGGCGAGTACGAGCTGGAGGAGCCCTTCGGCCGGCTCGTCGAGACCGCTCGCAACACGGATCGCGTCTACGTCCCCCTCGCGCACACCGAGGGCGGCCTGTCGGCCTCGCTGTATCGAGGCGCCCGGGCGGCCGCCGAGTCCGGTGGCTTCAAGACCTTCGTCCTCGCCGACCGGATCACACGCGCATCTTGTTTCGTCTGCGGCTCGAGCGAGGAGGCGGTGACGCTGTCGCGCTTCCTCGACGCCCACGTCGCGGAGATGCGCCGCTGGCTCGCAGAGCGCGTGGACGGGGATCCCGCTCTGTCCAGGTACGCCAAGCTGCGCGAGGTCGAGACGCACGTCGTCGGGCCGATGTGCCACGTCCTCTGGGCGTTCACGACCGGCGACGCGTGCGGCCCGAACATGATGACGCGAAACGCCTACGCGCTGAACATGGGCTACGTGATGGAGCACGCGCCCGTCACGCCCCAACGGGCGATCCTCGAGGCCAACATGGGCGGCGACAAAAAGCCGTCGCACCGCTATTTCGAGCGCGGCGGTCACGGCAAGACCGTGATCGCGGAGTGCACGCTCGGCGAGGAGCCTGTCCGCCGAGTGCTCCGCACGACTGTCGACGACCTGCTCGAGCTCTCGTGGGCCGGGACACACGGAGCACTCGCCTCGGGGATGCAATCGGTCGCCTTCACGCCGGCCTCGGCGATCGCGGCGATTTTCGCCGCCACCGGCCAGGACCTCGGCATGGTCGGGACGAGCTCGATGGCCCACGGCACCGGCCGGCGCGTCAAGGGCGGCCTGAACTGCTCGATTCGCCTCGCCGGGCTCGAGGTGGGCACGGTCGGCGGCGGGACGACGCTCCCCTACGCACGCTCGTGGCTGGCCCTGATGGGCTGCGCCGGCGCCGGGAAGGTCTACCGCTTCGCCCAGATCGTCGCCGCGGCGACGCTCGCGCTCGAGATCTCGGCCTCCGCGGCGATGGCGACTGCCGGCTCGCGGGAGTTCTTCCGCGCCCACCACGAGCGCGGTGGAATGCGCTGATTCGTGACGATCTTGTTGCCAGACCGCGCAACAGAGTGGACCCGGCACCGATATCGTGCCGGTAGGGGCGTTTTCGCCCCCACGCAGGGGCTGCGCTGACGGTATGAGCGAACAGGGCGGCGGAGCGGAACGACGCGTGCCGCCGCACCACGACCCAGCGTGCTGGGGCTGCGGCGACAACCCGACCGGCATTCACCTCCGCAAACCCGAGCGCGAGGGTCTGACCGAGTACGAGTCCTACCTCACCTTCGACGAACGGCACCAGGCGGGGCCCGGGCTCGTACACGGCGGGCTCGTGGCCGCGGCGCTGGACGAGGCGTGCGGCCTCCTGGCGACGTGGTACCGGTTCCCGACCGTCACCGGGCGGCTGTTCGTGCACTTTCGCCGTCCCGTGCCGATCAACACCGAGCTGCTGGTTCGGGCGCGCCTTCGCCGCGAGCACAGCCGCCACCTCCACGTCGACGGTGAGCTCGTCGACGGCGACGACGTCCTCGCCCAGGCCCGGGGTGGGTTCGTGCACGTTCCGCTCGAGCACTTCCTCGGTACCCCCGAAGGTCGCGCGGCGGGCGAGGAGTGGCGCCGCCGGCTCGACGGCGCAGAGGACGGCTAGCGATACTTGCCCGGAATACGAACCGCGCCAGGTAGGTTGAAGCCGACGTGAAGCTCGAAGGCGTCCACCACGTCACCGCGATCACCGCGGACGCGCCGCGGAACGTCGAGTTCTACGCGGGGCTGCTCGGGCTGCGGCTAGTGAAGAAGACGGTCAACCAGGACGACCCCACCGTCTACCACCTCTTCTACGCGGACGAGCAGGGCGATCCCGGGTCGGACATTACGTTCTTCGAGTATCCGGGCGCGCGGCAGGGCCGCGCCGGCGCCGGCATGGTGCACACCGTCCAGTGGCGCGTCGGCTCGCCGGGCGCCGTCGAGTTCTGGGAGAAGCGGCTCGACAACCACGTGCTCTCCCGCGAGGACGGCCGGCTGACGTTCGTCGACCCGGAGGGCCTTCGTCACGAGCTCGCGGTCGTGGAAACGAGCGACGAGCCGCTGATCGCCAACAATCCCGAGGTTCCAGCCGAGCTCGCGCTGCAGGGGTTCGACGGCGTGCGTGCCTTCGCCGCCGGCCCGGATCGCAGCCGCGAGCTCCTCGAGCAGACACTCGGATTCGCCCCGCGCGAGGAGCGCGCCTGGGAGGTTCGCGGAGACGAGCGTGGCGGCACGTACCGCTACGACGAGGCGCCGCCGTCCCCCGGCGTCGGTGGGGCAGGAACCGTGCACCATGTCGCCTGGGCATCGACCCTCGACGACCATCACGCCTGGCGTGAGCGAGTCGCGCAAGCCGGCGCCCACGTGACGCCTGTGATCGATCGCTTCTACTTCAGGTCGATCTATTTCCGGGAACCGAGCGGTGTCCTGTTCGAGATCGCCACGATCGGGCCCGGGTTCACGACCGACGAGTCGCTCGAGCACCTCGGCGAGCGACTGTCGCTGCCGCCGAACTTCGAGCATCTGCGCGACCAGGTCGAACCGGTCCTGACGCCGCTGCCGAATCCACGTCGGCCGGCGGCGACCCGGTGAGCCTGGAGGTTCTCGCGTATCGCCTGAGGCCGGCCGACGGCGCTCCCGAGGGCGCGCTCGTGCTGTTCCACGGCCGAGGGGCCGACGAGAAAGACCTCTTCCCGCTCGTCGACCTGCTCGACCCGGAACAGCGCCTCGTCGCCGCGACGCCGCGCGCGCCTTTGTCGCTTCCGCCGGGAGGGGCCCACTGGTACGTCGTGCGACAGGTGGGCTTCCCCGACAAGGAGACCTTCGACGCGAGCTACGAGCGGGCCGGAGCGTGGCTCGAGGCGTTCGCCGAGCAGACGGGGGTGTCGCCGAGACGGACCGTCCTCGGCGGCTTTTCGCAGGGCGCGGTGATGGCCTATGCGCTCGGGCTCGGGCACGGGCGCCCCCGGCCGGCCGGTGTCATCGGGCTCAGTGGCTTTCTTCCGACCGTGGACGGATTCGAGCTCGATCTCTCGGGCCCGCTGCTCCCTGTCGCGATCGGGCACGGCGTGTACGACCCCGTGATCTCCGTCGAGTTCAGCAGAGAGGCCCGGCGAGTACTCGAGCAGGCCGGCGCCGAGGTTTTCTACCGCGAGTACCCGCTACCGCACACGATCGACCCGCGCTACCTCGGGGAGCTGAGCGGCTGGTTACGCCGCTCGCTCGACTCCGTCGAGGAGCTCCCAGTTCGCTCGTAGGGCGCGCTCGGCCGCGTCGGCGAGCGCCCGATGTCCTTCCGGCGGCGCGCCGGCCAGGGCGGTGCGGGCCGCCTTCGCGTGCTCGACGTCCCGCTCGGCGTGGAGCGTGAAATAGGCGGTCCCGGGCTCGTCGCCGGCGAAGCCATAGTGCTCCACGAGGCCCTTCAGCTTCGTCCGCGAGATCGCCGGCTGGGCCGATTCGACCGCGTACAGAACCGCGAGCGCCGCGTACCGGTCGGACGGGGCCCACGCGTCCGCGCAGGCTGCCGTCTCGTCCGTGGGATCGCGGTCGAGGGTCGCGTCGAGCGCCGCTGCGAAGTCGTCCCAAAGCGGTATGTGCTCGGCCTCTTCACGCGCGTGACCGTCGTCTCCGGCGGCCTCCGCCGCACGTGCGAGTGCGACCACCGCGTGGCGGTACTCACCGGCGTAGAAGGCCAGCTCGTCGCGCGTGAGCTCACCCCGCTCCCACCGCGTGTAGAACGGGTGACGCAGGACGTCCCAGCGCTGCCGGGCCTCGTCGATTCGGGCACAAAGCTCCATCTCGCTCCTTCTCCTCGAACGCGACCCCGTGGCGGCATCCTAGCCCGACGACCCGCCGGATACCGGAGTAGGCTCGTCCGTATGAAGTCGCTCGTGGTCGTCGCCGTGCTCGCGCTGACGACCGCGGGCGGGGCGTCAGCCGAGCTGGTCGCCCGCGGTGTCGCCGACGGACTGCTCGCGGTGGCCCCGGACGGCCGTCCGTCCGTCGCCTACCTGCAGGGCGAGACGCTCGTCATCGCTCGCCGCGTCGGTCGCGGGCGCTGGGCCCGCGAGCGGCTCGGCACCGTCGCAAAGGGCTCGAGCCTCGCGGCGTTCGCGACGGGCGCGTCCGGTCCGGTGCTCGTGATCGTCGGACCCGGGGAGCGCACGCTCTACGTCGTCCACCGGCGCATGGGCTGGGCGCGCACCCAACTCGTGCGGCGCCTCGACCCCGGCGTCGTCCTCGGTTGGCCGGGGCTCACGCTCGACCATGACGGGCTGCCTGCGGTGGCCTACACGCGCTGGCGGCATCGAAACCGCCTCAGCCAGCTCGTCCTCGCGCGCGTCACGGCCAAAGGGGTCGTGCGGGCGGTGCGGATCACGACGAACGGCTGGCCCGAGAGTTATGTGCCCCCGCCGGCTGCGCCGGTGCTGATGCCGAACGGTCGTATTCACGTCGTGGAGTCGTACGGAATCAGCAGCACGGTCGCGACGATCGAATGGATGCCCACCCGGAAATCGTGGACGGGACAGTTCATCTTCGGCGGCGTCGGCGACTTCCCGGTCGGCCCGATGTTCGCAGCCGCCGCGGCGCCGAACGTTCTCTACGCCGCGTTCACCCAGGCGTTCCTGACCTGGGACGAGTTCCCCGTCACGCTGGCGATGCACGGCCGCAACATCGACTCGAACTTCGTGCTCGACCGCGCGCTCGCGACAGGGCTCGCGGTGACGCCCTTCGGCGCCCAGATCGCGGCGAACCAGTGGGTGTCCGCGGCCCAGCTCGGCCTGCCCGGGGACGCGAATCTCTGGGCGGGAACGGTCACCGGCCGTCATGGCATGGAGGTCGACGGCTGGCTCGACGGTCTGGCGAATGCGCCGCGGGCCAGGACGCAGGACTTGCTGCTCGCGGGCCCGGCCGGCCTCTCGTGGTTCCGGACCCGCGACCGAGCGCCGATCCGGGTCACACTCGCGGCCGTTGACCGCGACGACGGCACCGTCGCCCTCAGCGGACGCGTGCGAGGACGCTCCGGACGGGTCGTGCTCTACCGCGAGCGTCCCGGCGCGCCGCGCGAGCGTGTCGCACAGGTGAGGCTCGGTGCCGGCGGCTCGTTCACGTTCGTCGACAGCCCGAGGATTCGGCCGGTGGTCTACCGCGCCGTCTACACCGACCCGGCCACCGGAATTCCGTACGCGCGCCTGCTGCGAGAAGCCGTGAACTAGCACGCGATCTCACACGGGAAGGCCCCACGGCGTTTCTCGTTGTAGGTGGGCGAGTGACCGTGAGCCAGGAGTCGGTCTGCGAGCCGCGGGCGCGGGCTCGTCGGCGGCCGGCGTTCCTCGACCGCGAATCGGCCCCGGCGCTTCTGGCGGCGCTCGTCACTGTCGTTCTCTGGGCCTCCGCGTTCGTCGGTATTCGGTCGGCGGGCCGGGACCTCTCCCCCGGCTCGCTCGCGCTCGGCCGCCTGCTCGTCGCCTCGGCCGTGCTGCTCCTGATCGCGGCGATCAGGCGCGAGCTCGTTCCACGCCGCCTCTCGGACGTCCGCGCAGCTGCGCCCGCGTTGATCCTCTGCGGCCTGCTCTGGTTCGGCGCCTACAACGTCGCGCTCAACGCAGCCGAGCGGCGGGTCGACGCGGGCACCGCCGCGATGCTGATCGGGATCGGCCCGATCCTGATCGCGATCGTGGCGGGCTTCGCGCTCCGCGAAGGGTTCCCACGCGGATTGCTCATCGGCTGCGCAACCGCCTTCGCGGGGGTGGTCGTGATCGGGGTCGCGTCGTCGGACGGCGGCTCGACCACCACCGGAGTCGTCCTCTGCCTCGCGGCGGCCGGCGCCTACGCCGTCGCGGTCGTCCTCCAGAAGTCGGTGATCGGGCGCCTCACCCCGCTCCAGACGACGCTGCTCTGCTGCGTCGTCGCGACGCTCGCGTTGCTGCCGTTCGCGCCGCAGCTCGCCCGCGAACTCGGCGACGCCAAGACGAGCGCGGTGGGCTGGGTCCTCTACCTCGGGGCGTTCCCCACGGCGATTGCGTTCACGACGTGGGCATTCGCTCTGGCGCGGACGAGCGCGGGCAAGCTCGGCGCAACGACCTATCTCGCGCCCCCGATCTCGGTCCTGCTCGGCTGGCTCCTGCTGTCGGAGTCCCCGCCCGCGCTGGCGCTGGCCGGTGGGGCGCTCTGTCTCGCCGGCGTCGCGATCGCACGCCGGGGCTGAAGAAGGGGGTGCATCGCCCCCACCGCAGCCGCGCGACTAGCCGGGTTGAGCGAGAGCTTCGGCCTCGGGTGGTGGAGCGCGGCCGGGCTGCGTCGCCGAGATCCGCTGGGCGAAGAAGAGCGCGATGATCGCGACGAGGGCGAGCGCGGCGAGCGCGGCACGCAGGCCGTCGAGCCTGGCATCGGCGTTCGCGTCGAGGGCCGCCTGACTCACGTCCGAGCTGGCGCCGGCCTCGTCCAGGGCGGACTCGAGCTGGGCGTCCGACGAGAAGGGCACCCCGCTCGAAAGCTTGACCGTCGCGTTCTCCTTCACCCTCGCCGGGATCCCGTCGCTGGTCTGGATGTTCGCGATGAACGACGACGTCAGCGCCGCGATCATGACCGACCCCGCAAGCGCCGTTCCGATCGAGGCGCCGAGGTTCGTAACCGTGTTCTGGACGCCGCCGACCTCGGAGCTCTGCTCGTCGGGCACCGCCGACACCGTCACGGCGCCGAGCTGGGAGGCGAGCGCGCCGATGCCGAGCCCGATCAGCAGGAGCGGCACGGTGACGATCTCGGCACCGGCGTCCGGGTCGAGAGCGGCGAGCAGAACGAGGGCTCCGACGAGCATCGAGAAGACCCCGAGCCGCACGACCAGCCTCGGCGACACATCCGGAAGGAGGCGCGGGATCCCGATCGCCGCAACGAGCAGCGTCAGGGAGAGCGGCAGGATCCGGGCGCCGGTCGCCAGCGCGGACAGCCCGAGCGCGACCGAGAGGTAGAGCGGCACGATGAAGAAGACGCCCATTTGAATGAGGTACTGGAAGAAGAACATCGTCAGCCCGCCGGTGAGCTGCCGGTTCCGCAGCAGCTCCGGGTCGACGAGCGGTTCGGCCCCTCGGCCGGCGAGGTGCGCCTGCCAGCGGAAGAACAGCCAGATCACGAACAGGCCGGAGAGCATCAGCCACGGCACCGGTGACATTCCGAACCACGCGGGCTGGCCCTCCTTCGGGAAGAGCCAACCCCACGTGCCCGAGCGGAGCACGCCGTACACGAACACGCCGAGGCCGGTTCCGGAGAGGACGGCACCGACGTAGTCGATCCGCGGCCGCCGGTCGGGCGGTGCCTCGGCCGCACGGCGCGAGAGGACGATGATCGCGAGCACGAGCAGCACCTCGCCCGCGAACACCCAACGCCATGAGAAGTAGGTCGTCGCAACGCCGCCGATCAGAGGCCCCAGGGCGATCGCGATCGCACCCGCGGCCGCCACCAACCCGTAGGCCGCTGGTCGCCGCTCGGGCGGAAAGTTGCTCGCGACGAGCGCGACGATTGCCGGCAGGATCAGGGCCGCGCCGACTCCCTCGAGGAACGACCAGCCAATCAGGAGCACGGGCAGGCTCGGCGCCAACGCGGTCGTCAGCGATCCGCAACCGTAGATGATGCAGCCGATCGTGAAAGCCCGCTTGCGACCGAGCAGCGCGCCGACCTTGCTCCCGGGAATCATCAGCACCGCCATTACCAATGTGTAGGCCGTAATCGCGCCCTGGATCCCGGTCACCGTGGTGCCGACATCCTCGGCCACGGTCGCGATCGAGACATTCATGACGGAGCTGTCGAGCGCCATCAGGAACTGCCCGGCAGCAAGCGTCAGCAGAATGAGCTTCGCGCCGGCAGCGCGGTCGGAGGCGATGCCGGCGTCGGTCACGCTGCGTACTCTCGCACCTACGGCAGCCGGAGATAACGAATCAGCTCGCGCATCCAAGCGTCGGCAGCCCGGGGGCATACCTCCGAAGAGGCGCCGAGCGGATTCGAACCGCTGTACGAGGCTTTGCAGGCCTCTGCCTAACCTCTCGGCCACGGCGCCGCGACGGCGCATCGTACCGCCGCCTGCGGGGTACACCGAACCCGTGAGCCAGCTTTCGCTCGACGGCGACGGCACTGCCGCACCGCTCGTCCCTTCGCGGCCGAGCCTCAAGAACCTGCGCGAAGCCGCGGCCGGTTGCCGGGCGTGCCCGCTCTGGGAAAGCGGCACCCAGACCGTGTTCGGCGAAGGAGCGGCCAAGGCCGACGTCGTCTTCGTGGGCGAGCAGCCGGGCGACCGCGAGGACCTCGAGGGACGGCCCTTCGTCGGGCCCGCGGGCAAGCTGCTCGACGACGGGCTCGAGGAAGCCGGCATCGATCGCTCGCAGGTCTACGTGACCAACGTGGTCAAGCACTTCAAGTGGAAGCCGCAAGGGAAGCGGCGGATTCATCAGAAGCCGAACTGGCGTGAGATCGCAGCCTGCCGGCCGTGGCTCGACGCCGAGGTCGGGGTCCTGAAGCCTCGCGTCCTGGTCTGTCTCGGGGCCACCGCGGCGCAGGCTCTGCTCGGCCGTGACTTCCGCGTCTCGCGACAGCGCGGCGAGCTCGTCGACTCGCCGCTCGCGGAGAAGACGATCGCCACGGTGCACCCATCGTCGATCCTTAGAGCCGAGGATCGCGAGGCCCAGTTCCGCGAGTTCGTCCGCGACCTGGAAACGGTCGCAAGGCTCATCTAGAAGAAGTCCGGGTCGTCCTCGGGCTCGTTGTGCCCGAGGGGATCGTCACGCCGGTTCCTGTAGACGAGGAAGCAGAACCAGCCGGCGATCATCGGCACGAGCAGCAGGACCCAGGCATCGCGCCAGGCGATCGCGAACCAGAGCGCGGCCGCCGCGGCGGCCGCGCTCCAGCGAAACATCCGCTCCTCTCGGGGGCGGAGCGATTCGTACAGCTCGCGCATCATCCGCCGGGGAGAATGTTGGCGACGCTCGTGATCGCGTTGCGCACGTTGCTCGAGAGCAGCGTGATCGCTCCGATCACCGCGATCGTGATCACTGCCAGCACGACGCCGTATTCCGCCATGGTCTGGCCCTCCTCGCGCTTGCGCAGCTCGCTGGCTGCGTCGACGGCGTACGCCTGCGCGAATGCGAAGAGCTTCAGCAATGGACTCACCTCCCTTCGTGCTAGCCGGGAGGCGGTGCCTCGTTTATCGGTGTCTCGAGGGTGGTGCGACAACGCCTGAAATCCTCCAAACGTCCGGCGTGCCGCGCCGCCCTTTTGCTGGTGCTTGGGGGGTTAAATCGGCGATCGTCGCGGAGTCGTTATCCCTCGCAGGAGCGATTCACGGCTAGGGCGGGGGGCCGCATTCGTGCGGCCCCGCCCGATGGGCTACATCTTCTTCGCAGCGTCCTTCAGCTTCTTGCCGCCGCTCTTGACGTCGCCCTTCATCTGCTCGCGACGCCCCGACTCGGCAAGCTTCTGGTTGCCGGCCGCCTTGCCGGCCTTTTCCTTCAACTGCCCGGTCGCTCGATCGGTCTTGTCACCCATGGCGCCCCCTTTGTTCGTTGGGTTTCAGTCGTCGTACCCGTCCCAGACATGCCGAATCGTCGCCTAGGAATTACCCCCCGAAGTTACACAAGCGGTGAAGATGGGTCAGGTACTCGGCGACATGGACGCCACCGCCGACTTCGGTGCAGCTTCCATGACATACGTGCGCTCGTGGACGTCGACGACAACCGAGGTGATACCAGTGTCTTCGAGGCATTTCTCGAGTGCGGTGAGGATTGGAGCCAGCCGCTCGTCGGCAGCAACCGTAACGCGCCACTCTTGCCCGACCTTCGCGATCCCACAACCGAAGTCGGCGAGGTCGTGCGCGATGCGCTCGGCCTCGGCCTTCGAACGAGTTGTGACTGTCATCACGGCGGCTATACCTCGTGGAGATAGACGCAGGCAGCGCGCCTTCCTTGCTCCGCGCCTGCCCGCAGCCTGGCTGTCTGCTCGGATTCGAGCGTCCCCATTCAGCCGTCTGCCACGTCGTGTTCGTGCAGCGCTCGCGTACCAAAATATCGGCGAGCGCAGCCAAGAGGACGCTATTTCGTTGCCTTCAATGATAGGCCGGTCGGCCCATGGACTGCGCCCCGCCGCTCGTCCAGACTGACAGCGGGGAAGTGTGTGGTCGGGGAGACTGCCTCGTACCTGTTGGGGAAGGTAGGGGGTTCGGATCTGGAGGTGCGGCGCCGGAAGTCCTGTTCGCCCCGGCCTCACGCTTCCGTCCAGGGCCGAGCCAAAGCGGCGGCCGCCGTCTGCGGCCGCCGCCAATGCCCAAGTCTTCGACGCCGTTGCGTCGATCGGTCACGAAGACGGCACTGCCGCCGCCTCGTGGCGCAAGGCGTCATCCAATTGCGATTCTTCGACGCCTCGAGCGCGCAGAACCTGCTGAGCAGGCGATGCCTCGAGATCCTGGAGCACTTTTCCCAGAAGAAAGAACGTCGGCGGCCAGAGCCCCACGAAAATCGCGAGGCGCTCGGCACGTGCCTTTTTCTTCCAGTCGTCAACGGTCGCAGATCGCGCCCAGAGCGAGATCGCTGCCACGATGGAGCTCAATCCAAGGCCATGCAACACGTCGCTGTTCAACCCGAGCCTGCGAAGAGCAAGCGCAATCTTCATTCCTACCCCCTTTGTGCGGCGTTTGTCCGGCTCGCGTCACCGTCTTCGAGATGCATAAACCTCGCCACGACATGGTCCTCACCGGTTGAAGAGTGCGCGATGCTGCCTGGGGTTCAGCTTGCGCGATACCAGTCGTAGCCGAGCGGCTCGAGACGTAGCCGGTGGCGCCCGCCAGCCGCGTGGCTTTCGCCGCTGCCAAGCAGGCTCCGCAGGCGGTCGGCGCCGCAGATCTTCACATCGAGCGTGATCTCCCGCGGCTCCTCGTCGAAGTTGTGGACGCAGAGCAGCCTCGAGTCCGGTCGCATGTAAGCGATCGCAAGAACGTGGCGGCTGCCGGTCGGCAGGATCCGCCACTCGCCCGCCCCGATCTCGGGGCACTCTTTTCGGACACGGATCATCTGGATCATCCAGCGCAGCAGAGACGTCGGCTGCCGAAGTTGATCCTCGACGTTGATGGACGCGAAGCCGTAGGGGCCCTTGTCCACAAGCGGACGCACGACGCGGTCGCTGGTCGAGAAGCCGCCGTTGCGCCCGCTTGTCCACTGCATCGGGGTTCGAATCGCATCGCGTTCTTTGAGCCGCAGGTTCTCGCCCATCCCGATTTCTTCTCCGTAGCGGATTACTGGGGCCCCCGGCAGGGAGAAGAGCAGGCTGTAGGCGAATTCCAGCCGGCGCTGGTCGCCGAGCATTGTTGCGAGGCGACGGCGGATGCCACGGCCATAGAGCTGCATCGACGGTTGAGGTCCGAACCGGGCGAAGACCGCGTCACGAAGGTCGTCGGGCAACCGACCGAGGTCGAGTTCGTCGTGATTTCGCAGGAAGTGGGCCCACTGAGCGCCAGCGGGGATGTTTCGGGTCGCCGTGAGCGCCGATGCGACCGGGCGCGCGTCGCCCGTCGCCAGCGCTGCGAACAGGTGCTGATTCACCCAAAAGTTGAACATCATGTGGAGCCCGTCGCCGTCGGCGAAGTAGTCCTGGTCGTCGCGTGGCACGACGTTTGCCTCGCCGAGAAGAATTGCGTCTCCACGGCGCCACTGGACGATTTCTCTCAGCTTGCGCAGGTACTCGAACCGGAGTTGTGCTCCGCCGCCGTTGGGCTGCGGCTTCTCGAGCAGGAAGGGGACAGCATCGACGCGGAAGCCGGAAACACCTAGACGCAGCCAGTAGCCGATGATTCGGTGAATCTCCTCGCGAACGCGTGGGTTCTCCAGGTTCAGGTCGGGCTCGAAGTCGTAGAAGCGGTGGAAGTACCACGAGCGCGCCTCCCGCGCATACGACCAGGTCGAGCTCTGGACCCCAGGGAAAACGACGCCCGAGCGAGCCGCGCGTGGCCGCTTCCGCGACCAGACGTACCAATCGCGATAGCGCGACTCGTCGCTTGCCTTTGCCTCCGCAAACCACGGATGACGCTCGGACGTATGGTTGACGACCAAATCGAGGAGTACGCGCAGGCCGCGCCCGTCAGCCTCAGAGAGGAAGTCGGCAAAGTCGCCGCTCGACCCCAGACGCCGGTCGATTCCGTAGTAGTCGGTGATGTCGTAGCCGTCGTCACGGTTCGGCGTCGGCTGTGTCGGCGCGAGCCACAGGGCGTCGACGCCGAGACTCTCGAGGTAGTCGAGACGGCGGCGAAGCCCGGCGAAGTCGCCGATTCCATCTCCATCTCCGTCCATGAACGTCTCGACCGAGAGGCTGTAAAAGACTGCGTTTCGGTACCACGGCTCGAGCACGGCGCCGGAAACCCATTCCCGGAACCAACGATCGCGTAACGACGGCGCGACGAGGACCCGGGCAAGTTCAGGGTGTCGCTAGGGGCGGGTTGCGGGCGAACCCGACGGGGCCCGGGCCGTGGGGTTAATCGTCAGGTGCTGGATCTGTCCAGGAGCTGTAGCAGTTCGTGAGCGGCCAGTTCGATCTCCTTATGCCGCCACTCAGCTGCGCGGTAGTGGCAGGCGATCAGGCCCGTGCGGTGCACGCGGCGGAAGTCGCCGTAAACGAACGCGTAACGTGCTTTGGTCTCCTCCGACGGGCCCTCCGTGAGCCCGAGATGCCATTCGGCGTATTCGCTCCATGAGTGAGCGGCGAGAAACGCGTTCTCGTCCTCCGCTTTGGGCTGGACGTCTCCCCAGTCGCTGTTGAGGACGTATTGGCGCGCACGAATAAGGCGCCGCGCTCGGGCGACCGCAGACTCATTCACGGCGTACGAGGCCATCAACAAATTCTGACGGAGTGCGGCGAAGCACGATGGACCGCCGCCGAGGTCATTCCCACCGCAGTGGAAAGTGAAATCACGGGCCTCTGCAGCGGGTTCCTCGGAGAGCGGATGATGGGATTCGAACCCAAGCTTGCCGGCGAGTTTCAGGAAACTCTGAGCGCCGCAAGCAAGCACACCGCACGCGTTCGAGAACGGGGCCGCGAGCGAGACCGAAGAGGCGATGACGTTCACGTACCCGGAGAGCCGCTGGACGGGGAGCCGAACGCCGTGGCGCTTCCCCTCCTAGTCTTCTCGAAAGTGTCCCTGTCGGTGTGTTGCTTGACGGGCGATGTGGGCCCGCGCGTGGCGGCGATTCTCCGGTCGCTTCGGCCGGTCGCGGACGAGATCGTCGTGGCCGCCGATTCGCGCGCCGATCACGACCGGCTTGAGCAATACGCCGCCGCCGCCGACCGCGTTCTCCGCGTCGCTGTCACGCAGGTCGAGCGGCACTTTGCCTGGCTGCACGCGCAGTGCTCGTGCGAGTGGATTTTCCGAATCGATGCAGACGAGGTTCCCAGCCCGGCCCTGGTGGAGCGGCTGCGCGAAATGACAGGTGAGCGGCGTGCCCAGCAGTACTGGCTTCCACGACGCTGGCTCTATCCCGATCAGGACCACTGGCTCGAAGAGACCCCGTGGTGGCCGGATTACCAGAACCGACTCGTCCGCAACGACGGCGCTCTCAGGTTCAGCGGTCTGCCACACACAAGCGCCGAGCTATCCCAGCCTGCGGCTTACGTTGAAGAGCCGATCTACCACCTCACGTGCCTGCTCGACGACGTGCAGGAGCGCCGTTCGAGAGCGATCAGATACGAGGTGATGCGCCCCGGGTTGGAGGCACCCGGCGGTGGCTCGGCCAACCGCCGTTTCTATTTGCCGGAGTTGTATGCGCACCGCAAGCCGGTTCAGGTGCCGCCCGGGGATGCAGCTGCGATCAAAGCGGTCCTCGCCTCAGGAACGGCGCCTCGGGCTCCGCTGGCGGACATCGCCGTCACGCCGGCCGCGGAAACCGACCGCTACTGGGCAGGACGCATCGTCGCGGCCGACGCATACGCGGTGAAGCTGGAGCCGCTCGAACCCGAGCCGCGGATGACGGCCGGCGAGGTGCGAGGAATTCACGTTCGTGTAACTAACCAGGGTTCGGAGACCTGGCCGTGGGATGTTCACGCAGGCCCGGAGATTCGCTGCACCTACCGCTGGCTAGATCTCAACGAGAGGGTGCTCGAGCCCGAAGGTCACCGCACGAGCCTCCCCTGCACGGTAGGTCCGGGCGAAAGCGTCGTCGTGCCCGTCGCTGTTGAGGCGCCTGCCGTCGAGGGCGCTTTCCTCCTCGAGGTCGATCTCGTCCACGAACGCGTTCGATGGTTCGACTCTCCCTGCCGTATTCAAGTCACCGTGGCCGAGCTCCAACCCGGGCACGCGGTGCCGACGCCGACCAAGGTTGGGAAGAATCACTTGCCCGGACGGAGACGACGTTTCATCTCGCATCTGGGCAGGCGTCGAACGCCAACTGCCGAGATCCCGCATGTCATCCATCGGGTCTGGCTCGGGCGTAGCCCGATGGCGGAAGAACTGGTTCGTTATGGCGAGACGTGGCGGCGGCACCACTCCGGATGGAAGTTGCGCCTCTGGCGCGATCGGCACGTACGGAAACTAGTGCCTCCCGAGGCGGCTGCGAGAGCCCGGCACTACTCGGAACTCTCAGACCTCGTTCGGTTCGAAGTCCTCCGTCGCTTCGGCGGGGTCTACGTCGACACCGACGTAGAATGCTTGCGGTCGATCGAGCCACTGCTCGAAGGCGAACGGGCGTTGCTCGGTTACGAGAAACCGGGTCGCGTCGGGACGGCGGTGCTGGCCGCGACGGTGGGGCACCCGCTCTTCGAAGACGCCTCCACGGAAGCCCGAAACACAGTCGGCCTCGGCGCCAACTCGGCGGATGCAACCGGCCCGTATTTCTTGACGCTACTAGTCGAGGATCATTTGGACCTGCGCATCGTGGAGCCGGAAGTCTTCTATCCCTACACGTGGGACGAGC
>JBKPOY010000058.1:0-25774 GCA_046733295.1 Actinomycetota bacterium
ATGATCGGGGTCGGCTGGGGCGTCTTCACGTGGCTCGTGCCGCCGTACGCGAAGAGCGAGCTCGGTATCGATGCCCAGCTGATCGGGTTGCTGCTGTTCGCCAACGCAGCAACGGTCGTGGTCGCCCAAGTGCCGATCGCCAAGCTCGCCGAGGGCCGCCGGCGGGCCCTGCTGATGGCGCTTGGTGGGGCGATCTTCGCCTGCGGCTGCTTGCTCGTCGTCGGCGCCGACCTGAGCGCCTCAGTGGCGTACGCCGCTCTGATTGCCGCAACGATCGCCGTCGGAATCGGCGAGTGCTTCCACACGACGGTGCTGATGCCGCTCGTCGCCGAGCTCGCGCCGGCGAGCCTCCGTGGCCGCTACATGGCGACGATGGGATTTTCCTGGTGGATCGGCCTGGCGATCGCGCCGACGCTGGGCGCTCAGCTGCTGAGCGTCGCGCCGGCCGCGACGTTCCTCGCCGCCGCAGCCGTGGCGACGGCGGCTGCGGTCTCGGCGCTTGCGTTGGAGCGACGGCTGCCCGATACCACGCGGTTGACCCCTCGTCCACCCTCGGCCGCCGCGTCACTGAGTCAGTGAGCCGTCAGCCGCGGCGCTCGTCGAGCGACGCGTTGAGCTCGGCTGCCAGCACGATCAAACGCCCCACGAGCACGAGCGAGAAGAGCAGGGCGGCGGCGATCCCGAGGGCGCCGTACGTGTCGGCTCGATCCTCGACGAGGCGCGTCGTGACATAGACATTGAATACGTTGATAAACAGCAATCCCGCGCCGAGCAGGAGTGAGCCGGGAACGAGCACCGGCCACCGGACGTCGCGATGCGGCAGTTCGAGAGAAACTGCGAGCCACGCCCCGCCGACGAGGACGGCGTAGACGACGAGCGCGCTGAGGCCGCCGAGCTGATCGTGGCGGCGGATCCAGCCGACCACCTCTGCGGCCACGAGGTTGAGCACAAGCGCAGCGCCGAGCAGACCCACACCCTTCGCCGTGATGCGGACGCCGCGCCCCGATCCGCGCCAGACGATTGCGTGCACGATCGCGAGCGCCCGGTAGAGCTTCACGGTCGCGTAGATCACCGCGGGCACCATCACGAGGAAGACGATCCAGCGCGACTTGCTCGACGCGGTCGAGGCGATCTGTGAGGCGATCAGCCCGTGCAGGCCGGCGTCCTTAGCGACCTCGCTCGGGCTCTTGTCGACGGCGCCCGCATACAGCCCGAGGCCGGAGACGAGCAAGAGCGCCGACGGCAGGAGAAGGACGAAGAATCGGTACGCGAGCGCGCCGGCGAGCAGGCCGCCCCCGATCGAGGAATCGCGCTCGACGAGGCTGTACCCGAGGTCGACCGACGAGTGACGGGAGCGCGCGGCCTCGACCCGTGACCGGAGAATCCGGGTGCGCTCCGTCCAGCGGGCGAGCCGGCCGGGGACCGTCGGCTCCGCCTCGATCTCGATCGGCCTCGGCTCGAGCGGATCGGGCGCGTCAGCCACGGGGTCAATCCTAGGGTGGAGACGACGCACTGCTCACGCGGAGATCTGCACCTCTGCGGGCAACTCGGAGAGCTCGCCCTCCGGCTCGAGCTCGCCCCTCGTCCTGGCGTCGAAGTAGACGTAGGCGGTCGTGAGCGCGACGAACGGCATCGCCACCGCGTAGACGACGCCGGCGATGACGTTGACGAGCCAGAAGGGGGTGTTCGTCGCGAGGATCAGCACGAAGCCGATCAACGGGCCGGCGACGAGGACGAGCGCTCCCCCGGCGACGATCAGCGACGCGACCTTGAGCCAGCGTTTCCGCACGAGCCGCCAGCTCCGCCTGAGAGCACCGCGCGCCGAGAGGTCCTCGAGCTCGATCGCCGGGGCGATCAGCGCCCAGCGACCCGCGAGCCAGATCGCGATCGGAAGCAGGAAGAGGGAGCTCGCGAGCAGCGAGACGACCACGGACACGACGAGGAGCGCCCCGAACAGCGGCGCGATGCTGTCGTAGGCAAGGCGGTAAGCGCCGAGCGGGCCGATCGGCCTGCCTGCGTCGATCTCGACGAGAGCCCGTGCACACGCAGCCTGGACGAGCCCGAGGCCGAGGAGCGCCAGCGCTGTCCCGGTCGCGAGGGCAACGAGCGCGAGCAAGCCGTTGCTCTCGCCCCCGGTCTGGACCCCAAGGACGCTGGTCGCATGGAGGAAGAGGGACTGCAGGAGCGTCACGACTAGCGAGATCGGCACGAACAGGAGACCGATCCCCACGAAGAGGATGATCCGTTTTGCGTAGACGCGCGCGGAGGCGGCGAGGATCTGGCCCCAGCCGCGTCGCCGGGCCAAACGGAACGGGGCGGCCGGCCGCCACGTGGCCCGCGAGAGCGCGACGACGATCAGCAAGGCGAGGCCGGCCAGGAGCAGGCTGAACTCGAGTGGTCTGTCGACGAGCCGCACCAGAGATCTCGACCCGCGGGCGATGGCGCTGCAGAAAAAATCGGTCGCGGCCGGACCGAACGCGCTGCCCGCCGGGACGGTGTAGCTCCGGTCGCGCCAGCCCTCCGACCAGCGGATCGGCTGGGTCCACTGCGTCTTGAGGTTCGGCCCTGTCGGCCCGTTGAAGAACGCCGGCCGGAGCTCGCCCCAGCGGCCCTCGAAGCCGATCCAGGGGAATTCCGCACGCGCGCGGTCGTCGTCGCTCGGGATCGTCTGCACCTTCGGGCGAATGTCGAACGTGGCCGCGCGCGTGTCGTCGCAGCCGACGCCCTGCTCCGCCGAGCTGCCCAGATAGAGGCCCTCTCCGTAGAAGTTGGCGTGCGATCCGGCCGCGGGATGAACCACGGGGTGGGTGCGGTCGACGCGCTCGAGCTTGTCGTCGTTCCAGGTCGCCTGCTCGGCGCCCTCGTGCTGGCTGTAGCCCACCTCGACGGGTTGGCGCTCGAGCGCCTCGGCCGCCGTCGCCGCGTCGAAGACGAGCTGGACCATCTCCCAGTCGCCCTCGTGCAGGTTGTTGAAGTCGTTGAAGACGTAATAGAGCCAGTACTGCAGCGCGAGCTTCCCGGGACGCTCTGAATCGGTCGCGACGTGCGCATAGAGGGCCGGCGACTGCCCCTCGACGAGGCGGCGCTCCCAGCGCAGGTAGTCGCAGCCCGGCGCGAGCGCGCTGCCCGGAAAGTCGAGGTGGTACTCGAAGCGGCGCTCCGAGAGATCCTTCGCCGACGGGGCGATCTTGACCAGGTCGCCGGAGCCCCACGGCCCGCGCAGGGCCACCGTGGGCTCGCCGAAGAGCAGGTCGACGTCGATCGGCAGGTACGGCTTGCCCGGAGCGCAGTCGGTGTGCGAGACGAGCCTGACGACCGGCGCGTAGCGCTTTGCGAGCGCCGTCTCCTGCGCCTGGTCGGCACTCGCCGTGGTCGGAAGCGCGCACGCGAGCGCAACGACGAGCGCGACGGGCGCCAGGCGCGCCGACACGACCCGAACGCCGGTTGCTCTCACCCCTGGGGATTCGACGGAAGACGTCCAATCCCGGCCGGGCTCGGCTCAGGCCACCGAGAACCTCGCGGCGATGAAGTCCCCGTTTCGCCCGAGCTCCTCCAGGCGCAGCTCGATCCGACGGGGCAGCAGAGGCGCGCCGCCGCCCAGAGTGACGGGCGCGAACATCGCGATCACCTCGTCGAGCAGGCCCGCGTCGGCGAACTGGCCGGCGAGGTCGCCCCCGCCCACGATCCACACGTCCCGGTCGCCCGCGGCGCGGGTCATCTCCTCGTGGACGGCCCCTACCTCCCCGCTCGCGAACTCGATTGGCGCGTTGGGGACCACCGGCAGCTGCCGGTGGGTGAACACCCAGCACGGAACGTCGTACGGCCACCTCCACTCCGCGGGGTCCTTGTCCGCGAACTCGTGGTCGAGGATCCATTCGTAGGTCGTCGACCCCATCGCGAGCGCGCCGACGCCGGCGATGAACTCGCCGTAATTCAGGAGCCCCTCGTCCTCACGCTGCCGGGTGAACAGCCAGCCCAGCGAATTGTCCGGATCGGCGATGAAGCCGTCGAGGCTAGTCGCCGTGTAGTACCGAGTCAGGCCCACGGCGCGTCATTCTCCCGGCCGGACGGGATCTTCGCGCGCGCTACTCCGTGCGGACGAGCCTGCCCCGCCGAGCGACCCGCCCGCCGAGGCTGCGAGCCTCACGCGGCTCGGATGGCGCGCCGATGTCGCGGTGCTGGTCCCCGGGTGAACTCCACTTCGAGGAATCAGAACCAGGCGCGCGCTCGGTCCTTCCCCCCAGCTGATCACTGCGATCGGAGGGAGGCGACGATGTCTTCGCGAAGCCGGTCGAGCCCGCTGATGGTCGGCTCGGCGCCGGTCTCGGCGCGGCGCTCGATCTTGAGCATCGCCACGTCGACCTGATGGAGCGCCTCGAGCAAATGGGTGCGGCGGATGTCGGCGACGGAGGGGAAGGGTTCCGAGCCGTCGCCGACAGGTCCGCGCACTCGGACCGGCTCGCCGGCCTCGAGGTGGTAACCCCGTCCGTCCGTGTCCACGTCCACGGCCCGAGCGTCGCAGTCGGGCCCGGGTCTCCGCTTGACCCAGTTAGGTCAATCCGAAGCGGCGCCCTGGAACCCCCTTAAAACGCCAAGTCCTGCAGACCCGGAGGTCGGCAGGACTTGACGTGACGACTCTGACAGGCCGCGGCCCCGGCGTCAAGCCTGAACTAGCGAACGAAGATGAACCCCATCGTCAGGAGCATCAGGACGCCCGTGATCGTCGCGAGGACGACCGCCTGCTTCGGCTGGAGCGGAGCGAACTCGCCGGCCTCGAGAGCCTGCTCGACCCGGACGAATCGCTGCGCGCCGACCGCGACGAGCACGACCGCCAGCACGACGAACCCTGCTCCGAGGAGCTCGAACGGCCATTGCGTCACGTCCGTGACGCCGGGGACGATCTTTCCGGCGGCGATCGCGACTGCGATCGCGGTCAGCGCGCTCCGGAGCCACGCGAGGAAAGTCCGCTCGTTCGCGAGCCGTGTTCGGCGGGTTGCGTCGACGGCATCTCGCTCGGCCACGGAGAGTCACTCTAGGCGGCCGCACCGACGGACACGCTGCGGCTGGCAGAGTGCTGCGCGTGGCGACGATGGCCGATCTCGACGAGCTGGCGCTTTCGCTGCCCCACACGACGAAGGAGGTCTCGAGCGACGGGCGGCCCTCCTACCTCGTCCACGAGAAACTGTTCTGCTTCCATCGCGGCCGCAGGCGCGACGCCGTCGACCCCGAGACCGGTGAGCGTCTCGACGACGCGTTGATGTTCCGCGTCCCGGACCTCGAGACGAAGGAGCTGCTGCTCGCCGACGACCGCGACGTCTACTTCACGACGCCGCACTTCGACGGCTACGCCGCCGTCTTGGTGCGCATCCCAGATCTGGCCCGCATCGACCGCGCCGAGCTCCACGACCTGGTGGCCGAGGCCTGGCTCACGAGGGCCCAGAAGCGGGTGGCGCGGGCCTGGCTGGACGAGCACGGCGACGGTTAGACGAGAACGGCGAAGCCAAGAGCCGGCAACACCCTCGTCAGCCGAAGTGGACTTCGACCCGCTCGTCTCCCTCCGTCAGGAGGAAGTGCGCGGTTGCAGCGGCGCGGTAGAGACGAAGCCGCGCCGGCGCCTGGACGTCTTCGGGCTCCCAGGCACGCAAGCCCTGCGCCTGCGAGGTGGCCGAGAAGATCTCGAGTCCGCTGTCGGCCTCAGCGCCCGACACCGTGCCCGCCTCGGCCGAGAGGTACACCGCCTGCCCGGCGCCGGCCGCCACCTGCGAGTCGAAGATCACGACTGCAACCTGCGGACGCACGGCGAGGTTGCGCGAGTGCCGGGCCCCCGGCGAGGAGACCCAGTAGAAGTTTCGGTAGTCGGCCGTCGCGAACCAGACCGGGGAAACCCACGGGACGCCGGCCTCGTCCGCGGTGCCGAGGGTGAGATAGCTGTTCGCGTCGATGATCGCCTTCGCCTGCGCGACGTCTGGGAGGCTCATCGCCCGAACATAGCCTCCGCCGCGAAAGGGGTGTCCATTTCCGCGACGGCCGTTCGTCTCAGAGGCGACCATCCCGACAAGGAGGAAGCGATGAAGTACATGCTGCTGATTCACCAGGGCGACACGCCGACGCCGCGGTCGCCCGACGAGTGGGCGCGCCTCTCCGAGGACGAGCAGAAAGCGGTCTACACGGCGTACCAAGAGATCAACCAGACCCAGGGCGTCACCTCCGGCCTGCAGCTCGAGGATCCGGAGACGGCGACGACCGTCCGCGTGAAGGACGGGGAGACGCTGACCACCGACGGCCCGTTCGTCGCCGTCAAGGAGGCCCTGGGCGGCTACCTCGTCTACGAGGCCGACGACCTCGATGCGGCCATCGAGCTCGCCTCGCGCATCCCGGCGGCCCGCATGGGCGGGGCGGTCGAGGTGCGCCCGATCGCGGAGTACTAGCGATCCTGGACCAGGTCTTCCGGGACGAGTGGGGCCGCGTCCTCGCCGCGCTGATCGGCTTCCTCGGCGATTTCGACCTCGCCGAGGAAGCCGCTCAGGAGGCCTTTGCGATCGCCGCGGAGCGGTGGCCTCGCGAGGGCACGCCCGCCAACCCACGCGCCTGGCTGGTGACGACGGCCCGGAACCGCGCGATCGATCGCATCCGCCGCGATCGCACGCTCGCGGCCAAGACGCAGTTGCTCGGCAGACCCGAGGCGAGGGAGGACGAGGTGGACGAGACGACGATCCCGGACGAGCGGCTCGAGCTCGTCTTCACGTGCTGCCATCCGGCGCTCGCCCTCGACGCGCAGGTTGCGCTGACCCTGCGGACGCTCGGCGGGCTGACGACGGAGGAGATCGCCCGCGCCTTCCTCGTTCCCGAGGAGACCATGGCCAAGCGGCTCGTCCGCGCCAAGCACAAGATCAAGGCGGCCGGGATTCCCTTCCGTGTGCCGCCAGACCACCTGCTTCCCGACCGCCTCAGCGCGGTGCTCGCAGTCGTCTACCTGATCTTCAACGAAGGCTACGGGGGCCGTGGCGAGCTCGCTGCAGAAGCGATCAGACTCGGCCGCGCGCTCGCGGAGCTGATGCCCGACGAGCCCGACGTGCACGCACTGCTGGCGCTGATGCTCATCAACGATGCCCGCCGCGACGCCCGTTTCGCCGACGGCATGGTGGTGCTCCTCCGCGATCAGGATCGCTCGCTCTGGGACGACGATGAGATCGCCGAAGGACGGGCCGCGCTCGACCGGGCGCTGGCGCTCGGCGGGCGCGGCCCGTACGTGCTCCAGGCGGCGATCGCGGCCCTCCACGTCGACGAGCCGCAGGACTGGCCCCAGATCGCGGCGCTCTACGGCGAGCTCGCCCGGATCACCGGCTCACCGGTCGTGGAGCTGAACCAAGCCGCCGCCGTCGCCGAGGCCGGCGACGTCGAGGCTGCGCTCGCGCTGGTCGACCGCCTCGAGCTCGACCGCTACCACTACCTCCACGCGACGCGCGCGGAGCTCCTGCGGCGGCTCGGTCGCGTCGAAAAGGCGCGCGCGGCCTACGAGCGGGCGCTCGAGCTCGTTCACTCCGAGGCCGAGCGCCGCTTTCTCGAGCAGCGGTTGGCGGAGCTCCACGGTTGACCGGCGGCTACTGCCCGCGGACGCGAGTGCGGGAGAGCCGCCAACCCAGTAGAAATCCCGCGGGATGCCGACGAATTACGAGCGTGCATTCGCCGAACGGCCGGAGGTCTACGCGCGCGTCATCGACGACGCGAGCTCGATCGACGACGGCGAGCTGCAGCGGCTCCGCGATCTTGGGCTCTCGGACAGGGAGATCATGGACGTCGCGCTGGCCGCCGCAGGCCGGTGCTTCTTCTCGTATGCGCTCGACGTCCGCCCCGACGCGAGCTACGGCGAGCTCGAGCCGGAGCTCCTGGAGGCGCTCGTCGTCGGCCGGCCGATCGCCGACGCCTAGAGCGGGCGGGCACCGAATCCCCGGCCCACGCTGACTCTCTGTTACAGCGCCGCGTTCATCCGAGCTCAAGACTCTCGCCCGGCTGCAGGACGCGAACGTCGACCTCCGGCGCGACCTTCGCGGCCGCGCGTTCGAACTCGCCTGGAGGGTTTCGCAGGTACACGGGAGCCACTCGCAACCCGACATGGAATGGGTGATAGGTGCCCCAGTGGATCGGCACCGCGACCCGCGGCCGCAGCAGAGCGAGCGCGTCCGCGGCGCGCTTGGGGTCGAGATGGCGGCTCCCGAGCGTCGGGCCCCAACCCCAGACCGGCAGCAGCGCGAGGTCGAGGCCCTCGCCGAGCGAGCCCATTCCTTCGAAGAGGTCCGTGTCCCCGGCGAAGTAGACGCGCTCGGAGCCGGAGACGACGTAGCCGAGCGCCGGCCCTCGAGCCCCGAGCGGGCGCCGCCGGCCGTCATGGTCGGCGTACGTGGCCGCGACGGTGACCCCGGCGAACGAGACCCGCTCGCCGACATCGACCTCCTCCACGCGGTCGAAACCGCGGCGACGGAGCAGCTCTCCCAGGCCGCGCGGCACGACCACGCGGGTCGAACGGCCGAGGAGCTCGAGGGAACGCGGGTCGAGGTGGTCGTAATGCGCGTGCGAGATGAGCGCTGCGTCGATCTCCGCCGGCGCCTCGACCCGGTCGCGCCGGCGCAGGTGCGCGACCCGTGTTCGCAGCAGCGGATCGGTGAGCAGGCGCACGCCGTCCATGGCGACGAGGACGGTCGCGTGGCCGAGGAACGTGACCTGCGTCACGCCGGGACGGGATCTTCGGAAGGAGCAGCGGCAGACTCGCCCTGGAGCTGCTCGCGCCAGCCCGCGAGGAGCCGATGGACCCCGGCCGCTCCGACGACCCGCTCCTCCGGCAACGGCAGCTCGACGGGGGCGAGCACGAAGGGACGCGTCTGGGGGCCGCCCATGCCGCCGTGGAACGAGATCAGCTCCTCGAACGCACAGCCCTCGTCGAGCTCTTCGTCGTAGAAGCTGTTCACATAGAGGTCCGGGGCGTGCTCGAAGCCTGCCGAGCGCAGCAGATGCCGGGCCGCAGTCGGGGAGAAGGAGGCCAGCGGATCCTCCCCGTCCACGACCCCGTCGGCAAGGCGCCTCGTCCCGCGCGGCCCGAGCGCGACCGGCCCTCGCTCCGACGACTGGACGACGAGGAAACCGACGTGCGGATGCCCGCGCAGGGCCGGGATCAAGCGTGGGTGACGCGCTTCGATCTCCTCGAGGGTGAGCCGTCGCGGCTCGTCCATCAGGTAGACGAGACCGAGGTTCCCGGAGCCGAGGACGACGACTTCCTCGCCGCTGACGTCGTTCTTCGCCCGTTTCTCGCCGTCCCCTCCGCCCCGGCCTGTCGCCTCGTTGAACGCGATGCCGACCCTGGCCTGCGTCTCGTTCTCGCCCGCGACCGCCTTGACCGCGTCGGCCTCGACCGAGCGTCGAACGAGGTCGTCGAGCGAGTAGCCGTTCCTCTGGAGAAACGTCGCTCCCTGGGTCTGCCCGTGGTCGGAGAGAACGACGATGTGGTAGGGCCGCGGCGCGTAGCGGCGCGCACGGTCGATCCGCCCGAACTGCTCGTCGAGCTTGCGCAGCGCCTCGAGCGTGTCTGGGCGCTCGAGGCCGGAGTGATGGGCGACCTCGTCGTAGCTCGCGAAGGTCGCGTAGATCGCAGGCCGGCCCGTGAACATGTCGCTCAGCACGGAGAACACCGTCAGGTCGCGGACGCCGACGCACATCCCTGCGCGCAGCAGCGGGTACTTGCCCCCACGGTGTCCGCGCGGACGCACGTCGCGGCGCCGCTGGCGCGCTGATGCGATCAGCTCGAGGATAACCTCCCAGAAGATGAGAACGAGCATGCGGGAGAGGTTGAAGCCGTTCGAGAAGAACGCCTTGTACCCCGGGTTGGCCTTTTTCTCGGCGCTGACCCGGCTGGCCGTCAGCAGGGCGTAGTCGGCCTCGCCCGAGAGCAGGTTGCCGCGGCTGGCGCCACCGTTTCGCAACAGGCCGTCGCCTGCGTGCCGCCGCTCGATCTCGGCGCAGTCGTCGGGGTTCGAGCAGACCATGAGCACGCCCCGCTCCTTCTCGACCCAGCGGAACGCCGGAACGTCCTCGTTGGAGCCGAGCAGGATCCCGGCCTGGCTGGCCCCGGTCTGCGACGACAGGTCGGTCTCCCACTCGGCGAGGTGGTGGGTGTCCTCCGCGAGCCAGCGGGCCATCTGGGGCGCGTTGCCGTCGCGCATCGCGCGCTGCAAAACCGGCTTGGCGAGGCCGTCGATCTCCAGGAAGACGATCCCCGGCACATCGGTCGCGACGCGCTCGTGCGACCGGCGCGCGATCCGGTGAACGACCCGGAGCGAATACGAGTCGTCGTCGTTGGCGCCGAAGACGACGTCGAGGATCGTCGTCACGGCCGCCACGAGGAGCGCTCCCAGCAGGGCTGAGAGAAACCCGTCGACCTCGAGGGCGTCGGCGGTGACCCGATCGGCGATCAGCAGCGCCGCGGCATTCGCCACGAGCACGAGTACGAAGCCCACCGCGACGGTGTACGGAAGCCGAAGCGCCGCCAGCAGGGGTGCGAGCACGGCGTTGGTCAGCGCGATGATCACCACGGCGAGGAGGGCCCCCTCGACTCCGGAGACCGAGAGTCCCGGCAGGATCGCGGCCGCGACGAGCAGGGCGACGATGCCGACAACGCACGAGAAGAGCAGCCGCAGCACGTGAAGCCGAGGCCGGACGTCCTCACGCGCGGGACGGCGGCCGTAGGCGGATTCGGCGGTGGCCGGCACGGATCCGTCGCTCATGCCGTCAGTCCCGAGATGCCGTTTCGAAGGAGCGCGGCGGCGAGCAGGACGATCAATGCGACCGCGATCGTCTTGAGACGCCGCTGGAACACCTCTTGGGCTCGGCGAAGCTTCGGCATCGTCCACTCGCGGGCAACGGCCAGCAAAAGAAGCGCGACGGCGAGCGGCAGCAAGGACACGAGCGCGAAGGCGATCCAGGCGACGATATACGCCGCCGCACTGGGGTCCGTCTCCGAGATCGCCTTCAGAGCGAGCGGGATGAAGCCGCCCGGATTCGCGAGCGCCGCGCCGGCGCCGACGATCGCAATCGCAGGTGACGAGGCCAGCTTCTCCATGCGCTCGATCATCGCCTCCGTCGTCGCGGGGTTCAGCGGGCGCCGGGCGAGATGCAGGCCGTACAGGAGCAAGAGCACGGCCGCCACGACGTCGACGACCGCGACCCACGTCTTGGGCGTGGAGGGCTCGGAGGAGGTCGCGAGATCTCCGATGACGAAGGCTGCTACGACTCCGATCGCGAGCGTCGCGGTCAGCGCGCCGAGATAGAACCAGAGGCCGGTTCGGAGCGGACGCTCACCGAGCACGAGCGCCAGCATCGAAAAGGACAGCGTCGTCGGCGAGACCATCGCCGCCAGCGCCACCAGCGCCAGTTCCGTGTAGACCCATTCCAACGGCTATTCCGTCTCGGGCTCCCGCCGCCGGCGCGCCCTTTCTTCCCGCTTTTCCTCCCGCTTCTGCTTCCGCTCGACCTTCATCTCGGCCGCCCTGCCCTTGGCATCGCCGTACGCCCCGCCCACGAGCTGCTTGCCGCCGGTCCAGCCGAACACCCAGAGGACGAGGACGGTCGCGAAAATGACGTTCCAGGCAGTCGTGACGAGCTGCTGAGCCGTGGAGTAGGCCACCGAGGTGTCGCGGGCGACGTTGCAGCACGTATCGAGGGCGAGGGCGTTCGTGGCCTGGGTGACCCCGACCGCCCCCGGCGTGAAGGACGCGACGTTCGCGAGCGAGCCGGAGCCGACGACCCACATGATCGACTTGAACGTGACCGGGATCGCGAAGGCTGCGAGGAAGATCCCGATCACGACCAGCTTGCAGCACCACGAGAGCAACGAGGGGAGAAACGCGTGCGTGAAGTAGCGCCGCGGCTGCGACAGGATCACCCCTCCCTGCTTCGCCTGCGCCCAGAGCTTCTTGACCTGGCGCCAGAAGATGCGACCGAGCAGGAAGACGAGGAAGGCGCCGCCGAGGACGATCGCGATCGTTAGGGCGGGATGCGATGTGATGTTGCCGAAGCTGACATTGAACGAGCCTGGCACCGAGAGGAACAGATAGAGATAGACGAATGCGCCGGCGAGCGTGAAGAAGATCTTCTGCACGAGGTAAGCCGCGGTCGCACCGCCGATCGTGGCCGAGGGGATGATGGCCACGAACATGATCAGGGTGACGAACGTTCCGATGTTCGCCGGCAGGAACCCGTTCATCGCCACTCCGACCGCGTAGGCCGTGACGATCGGGGGCAAGAGAACCTCGCCGGGGTACGCGGCTCGCAGGATGCCGTAGTAGGAGAGACCCGCGAAAACCGTCTGACCGGTTTGGAAGAACAGCGCTGCGATCGTGTAGCCGGCGGGGACCGCCTTGATCTGATCCCACAGGTCCGAAAACCAACCGGAGATGTCGATGCCCAGCAGATCGAGGATCCACAGGGCGACGGCGACACCGAGGAGGTAGAGGACGATCCGCGTCATCCGCCGGAAGCGGGAGGGCGGCGTGGGATCGGCGACGACGGCCGCTTCGCTCATCGCCGACCGTTCCTGATGCCGCTCAGCTGAGCTCCGCCAGCTGCCTCTGACGCCCGACGGAAAAGATGAACAGTCCCACCCACGGGACGATCATCGCAACGACGACCCGCAAGAACCTCGAGAAGCATCAGTTTTCGTTCGCATGATCCCAGTGGCCGACCCCGGACCGGGCCCGAACGAGCGAGCCGACGGCCGACGTCTGAGCGAACGGCCCGAGCGCGAGATCGTGATCCTCGCCCGCGGTCGCGAGCTCGAAACGCCTCCGGTTCTCCACCAGGAGCGGTACGACCACCGCACGCCTTCCGAGTCCCTTGACCCCGCCGTTCGCGGCCCGGATCCCCGAAGCGTCGGTCCCGTCGACGGCGATCAACTGCATCCGGAGCAACAGCGGCCCGGGATTCCAGACGAGGATGTCGCGGACCCAGTGCCCATACCCGCTCTGCCAGTTCGGGGAGAAGCCTCCGAGCTCACCCTCGGCGACGCGCAGCTTGCCCTTGAACGCTCCCCGCCTGCCCCTGATCGTGCGGCGGCGGAAGAGCGCGCCGCCGAGGCAGGCCAGCGCGAGGGCCAGGTCCACTACCAGCAGCACGAGGAACCCAATGGTCACCGGCGCGTTGGTCGCCTCACTTCGAGAGCGATCGTCTGCCCGCGCCGGGTGACGCGTCATCACCCCCCGTCGCGGTTCATCCGGGTGAATCTCAGATGAGCTTCAGCTCGCGCCCGCGCGCGACCGCTTCTTCACGCGTCGAGGCATCGAGTTTGCGGTAGATCGTCCGGGTGTGCGTCTTGACGGTGTTGTAGGCGATGAAGAGCTCGCTCGCGATCTCCGGCTTCGTGAGGCCGGCGGCCAGCAGCCGGAGAATGACGCGCTCCCGCTCGCTCAGCCCTTCGCCGGCCACGACGGGGCGCCGGACGCCGGTCTGCAGCCTGCGCTCCGTGTCGCCGAGCAACGACGCCACGATGCCCACGTCCTTCAGGCTCTCGACCTCCGTCCGGGCCTCGTCGAGGCTTTCCTTCACCCCGTCCAAATCTCCTCTGGCAAGACGCGCGCGCGCGAGGAGCACGAGCGCGTGTGCGTGCCAGACCGTCGGCCCAGGGCCCACGCGGAGCGTCGCCCCTCGCTCGATCTCGGCCTCGGCCTCGGCGAAGGCGCCGCCGGCTCCAAGCGCTACCCCGAGAGCGAGATGCGCCGTGCTCGCGGGCAGCAGGTCGTCGAGCCCACGTTCCTCGAGGCCGGCGAGCGAGCGCCTGGCCATCGTCTCGCCCCGGTCGACCTCGCCCTGGTCGAGCTCGATCAGGGCGAGGTAGGCGAGGACGTTCGCCATCGTCTGCCGCGTGTCGAATCTCATCTCGAGCAGCGCCTGTTCCAGCACGGCCCGTGCCGCGCTCGCCTTGCCGGTCAGGTAGAGGGCCTGTCCATGCGCCAGCAGCGCTTCGAGACGCCACTCGTTGCCCTTGTCGACCTCGCCGAACGCCCAACGCGCGGACTCCGCCGACTGCGCCACGTCCCCGAGCAGGAAGAGGCCGCGAATGATCGCGATCCCGAACTCGAGAGACGGCATCGAGTTCGAGAGCGGACCCGCACGGTTTCCGCGCTCTGCAACGGTGAGCCATCCCTCGACGACCTCCGTCGGGGCGTTGAGCAAGCTGAGGACGAACGCCCTCGTCACCGCGAGCTGCGCGTCGCCCTGGGCTTCCGGCCAGCCGAGTTGGTCGAGCCAGCGCTCGACCGTCAGGATCCGGCCGCTCCGGACAATGTCCCGGGCGTGCTCGGTGACGAGGTCGCTCGCACGCAGGACGTCGCGGGCCTCGATCGCGTGCGCGATCGCCTCTTCGATGTCGCCTCGCTGCTCGAACCACGACGACGCCCTTGCGTGCAGCTCGAGGACGACTTCCGGCTCGTTCTCCTCCAACTCACGCCGAAGCACGTCGCCGAAGAGATGGTGATACCTGAACCATTCGCGGCGGTCGTCCAGCGGGACGAGGAACAGGTTCGCCTGCTCCGCCTCGGTCAGGAGCCGGCGCGAATCGGTCGTGCCCAGAACCGCGTCACAGAGCGGCGTCGACAGCCGCGAGAGTATCGACGTCCGTCGAAGGAACGTCTCCATCTCTGCGGTGAGGCCGGCCAGCAGATCGTTCTTGAGGTAGTCGAAGATGTAGCGGTTGTCGCCCGCCAGCGAGTCGATCACTGCGTGGCCGTCCGACGAATGCTTCAGCAGCAGCGAGGCGAGGTGGATCCCGGCGGGCCAGCCCTCGCAGCGCTCCAGGAGCGTGGCGAGATCGTTCGGCGGCAGCGTAGAGCCGATCACGGCCCGTGAGAGCTCCCCGGCTTCAGTGCCGCGGAGCCGAAGCTCCTCGGCATCGAGCTCCAGAAGCTCTCCGTGCGCTCGCAACCGGCCGAGCGGGAGACGCGGCGCGGTCCGCGACGCCACGACGAGTTGAACGTTCTGCGGCAGGTGCTCGAGGAAGAAGGCCAGTGACGCGTCGCAGAGGTCGCTGTCTACGAGCTGATAGTCGTCGAGGACGATCACCCGCTCTCTTGGCAGCCGCGCAAGCGTCTCCAGGAGGAGGGGGAGCACGCCGCCGACGAGGTTGTGCGGGTAGATCTCGACGCGCATCGGTAGCGGCCCCTCGAGCTCCGGCGACGTCTCGCCGATCGCCCAGATGAGATGCGCCCAAAGACGCGCCGGGTCTGAGTCTTCGGCGTCGAGTGAGAGCCAGGCGAAGGAGCGATCAGTCGCCTGGCGCTGCCATTCCGCCAGGAGTGCGGTCTTCCCGTAACCCGGGGGAGCGCAGACGAGTGTCAGTGCCTGCTCGCGTCCCGAATCCAGAAGCTCGAGCAGGCGCGGCCGCGCCACGTGCCGCGAGGGGACCCGCGGCGCCTGGATCTTGGAGCGGAGCAGCAGCTGGGCGGGGGCTTCGCCCGCCGGCAGCAACTGGAGCCTCTGGTCGGGCGAGTCCTCGATCAGGTCTCTGGTCGGGGGGTTCACGCGATCAGGGTCGGCTAGGAGGCGTCCTGCGACGCATGCGGGCAGTATCACGCCGGGCTGGGAGTGGCGCATCGGGCGGACGGCCGCGGAGTCCAGGACATGCGACCTACGTCATTTGGACGATGCCCGCTCTCCCGCTAACGTCCCCGCGGGAGATGAGCGACGTTCAGGTCTCCTCGGCTTCCCCGCCGGTCGGACGAGCTTTCAAGCCGGCGCTCCGCTGGGCGTCGCTGAGGTACGCGGCCGGCGTGCTTCTGCTCGGTCTTGCGTACTTCGGGGCCGCAAAACTCGGGCAAAGCCTCCGCTACACCGCCTCCGTCTCCGCGATCTGGCCGCCTGTCGGCGTCGGCATCGCGGCGCTCTATCTCTGGGGCCTGCGCTGGTGGCCCGGCGTCTTCGTCGGGGAGCTGCTCGTCAACGGGCAGCTCCTTGTCGACCATGTCGCGCTGCCGTTCGGAAGCCTGGCCGGCCAGCAGCTCGGCAACATGGCCGAGGTCGTCGTCGGCGCCTGGCTCCTGCGGCGGCTGATCGGCCCGCACGCAGCCCTGGATCGGGTTGCCCAGGTCGGCGGCGTGATCTCGGCGGCCGGCATCGCCGCTGCCATCAGCGCGACGGTGGGCACTGCATCGATGCTGGCGGGGGGCGTCGTCGACCTCGCCGACGTGCCGAGGTTCTGGCGCACGTGGTGGCTCGGCGACACGTGCGGCGCGATCGTGGTGCTCCCGCTCGTCCTCACCTGGGTGCCGAATCCGCGCGCGGCGTGGCGGCGCATGTGGTGTGTCGAGGGTGGCCTGCTCATCGCGTCGGTGGGCGTTCTCGCAACGCTCGGCCTGACGAGCGCCGCCCCGCTCACGTACATGGTCTTCCCCGCGCTCATCTGGGCGGCCTTTCGCTTCGGGCCGGCCGGCGTCACGCTCGCCGTCGCCATCAACGCCGTCCTGACGATCGGGATCACCGCCCACAAGCTCGGGGCGTTCTTCAGGCAGCCGATCGACAACCGGACACTTAGCACGCAGCTGTACATCCTCGTCGGCGCGCTGACCTCCCTCTTCCTGAGCGCACTGGTCAGCGAGCGGGAGAGATCCTTGCGCGAGCTCGCCGAGGCGAGGCGGCGCGAAAGCGAAGGCGCGCTCGAGGAGCGGCGCCGCATCGCCCGTGAGCTGCACGACTCCGTCTCCCAGGCGCTCTTCTCGACGGTGCTGCACACGAGAGCCGCTCAGAAGGCGCTCTCCGACGACGGCGGCCGACATTCACCGCGGTTGGCGGAGTCGCTCAGCGCAATCGCGGGGCTGATCAAGCGTGCCCAGCGCGAGATGCGGATCTTCATCTTCGAGTGGGGCCCCGAGAGCATCGGCGAGGGGCTGGTCTCGTCGCTCGAGAACTACGGCTCCGCCCTGGGCAGGGAGGCGGACCTCGCGGTCGAGGTGGAGGGGCCCGACGACCGACTCCCGCTCAGCCGGACGACGCAGACCCAGCTCTACGGAATCGGGCGCGAGGCGCTCGCGAACGTGGTCAAGCATGCCCAGGCGTCGAGCGCACGTGCGACGGTGGCCCTCAACGACGGCCACGTGAGCCTCGACGTAGCAGACGACGGCCGTGGATTCGATCCCGCTGCAAGACATCCCGGCCATTACGGGCTGGAGTCGATGCGGAGCCGCGCGGACGAGATCGACGGGGAGCTGACGATCACGAGCAACCCCGGGCGAGGCACCGTGATCCGGATCGAGGTTGCGGCCGAGACGGAGACACAGCTCGATGACAACTGAGCCGAACAAGGCGATCCGGGTGCTCGTGGTCGACGACCACGCCGTCGTTCGCCGCGGCCTTCTGGCCTTCCTGGAGGGCGAGCCGGACCTCGACGTCATCGGCGAGGCCGAAGGGGGACCTGAGGCGCTTCGGGCCCTGGAGGAGCTCGACGCGGTGGGCAAGCGCCCCCACGTCGTCGTGATGGATTTGCAGATGGAGCCGGTCGACGGGATCGAGACCACGCGACGGATCCGAAGCGCCTACGACGACGTCGAGGTCGTCGCGCTGACCTCCTTCGGCGACGAGGCCCGAGTGCAGGCGGCGCTCCGAGCCGGCGCGTCGGGGTTCCTGTTGAAGGACGCCGATGCCGACGAAGTCGCGGTCGCCGTGCGCGCCGCGCACCGCGGCGAGCTTCAGCTCGACCCGGCGGTCGCACATCGGCTCACCGCGAGCATCCGGGCGGGCACGCAGGCAGGCGATGCGGGCAGGCTCACCTCCCGCGAGCGCGACGTCCTACGGCTCCTCGCCAAGGGCGAAGCGAACAAGGAGATCGCCGCCGAGCTCGGCATCAGCGAGCGCACGGCGCGGACGCACGTCTCGAACATCCTCTCCAAGCTCCAGCTCACTTCGCGCACCCAGGCTGCGCTGTGGGCCACGCGCGAGGGGCTCGCCGATCCGGAGCCCGGGCGCGGCTTCCGCCGCTGACTCGCGGCTCATCCGGATGAACGTCTCTCGCGGGTGATGACCGCTCACCCGGTCGCCCTGGACGATTCCCGCGCGAAACGAAAGGAGGCTGGAAGGCGATAGGGGTGTTGTCCGAACAGACTGCAACCATCGAGGAGCGGGGCGCAACCGAAAGGAGCGAAGCGTGATGGAAACACGACGTGAGATGTCGACCGCCTGGACCGGCTGGATCGGCTTCGCAGCAATCATGCTGACGATAATCGGGGTGATCACCTTCTTCGAAGGGCTCGTCGCGATCGTCCGGGACGAGTACTACGTCGTCTCCGGCAACCAGGTCCTCGTGTTCGACCTCACCACGTGGGGATGGCTGATGCTGTTCTGGGGCATTCTGCTGTTCATCGCCGGGCTCGCTCTGGCAGCCAAGAGCAGCTGGGCACGGTGGTTCACGATCGTCATAGTCGCCCTCAATCTGATCGCCCAACTCGGCTTCCTCGGGAATACGCAGTACCCGCTCTGGTCGCTGGTCGTGATCGGGTTGGAGATCACGGTGCTCTTCGCGCTGACAGCACGCTGGAGCCAGGTAGACATGGCCTGAGGCCTTTGCGCGGCCCGGCGACGGAGGCGATGTCCTCAACCAGCCTCCGTCGCCGGGCCGCGATCCAGCGGCCGTTCGGCTAGGCGGCCCTACATAGCTCTGGCGCTCAGGGATTTCGCGCGGCTGGGAACTCCTCCACCGTCTGCCGCCGCAGGATCTCGACGCCGAACATGACCAGCGCGCCGAGGATGATGATCCCGAGCAACTGGCGGGTCGCACCGGTCGGGCCCCAGAGGATGACGAGCAGGTAGACGAAGCCCACGACCGCGAAGACGACACCGGGTTGATCGCGGAACGTCGGCGCCAGGCGACGCCGGATCCCGACCGCCCAGCCCGAGGGACCCGCGAGCCAGGCGCCGACGAGGCCGATGATGCCGTAGGCGATCAACGCAATTCCGATGTCCAGGAGCAGCTCCGTGCTGATCGCCCACGCAGCGCTTCCTGCGGGCCGAACCGTGTCCGCCTTGACGAGCGAGTCCACGATCCAGTCACCGGCGAGGCGCCTGACGAGCAGCAGGATGAGCCCGACCAGGACGAAGCTTGCGGCCGAGACCCGGAGAATCTTGCGGCGCCGCCCTTCGGCCAGATAGATCGCCAGCGCGTACAACGCGAGCACGACGAGGACGAGGAAGACCGTTAGCGCCTTGATCACCTTGAACGCGGTCTGGGCCGCATCGAGCTGGTTCGACTCGAGGATCGTGATCTTCCCGGCATCGGGCTTCAGCCTCTCTGTCAGGCCGAGCCGTGCCGCCAGCCGCTGGACTAAAGGACTGAGGTCCAGCACAACGGTCCCGTTCGCCGTCTCGAACCGGCGCACGTCTTCGCCGTTCAGGACGGCGATCAAGTTCTCGTGCGACCGTCGGTTGACCCGCTCCCAGGCGGCTTGGACGCGCGGGCTCGAGAGCAACTGGTTCGCCGCCCGCTCCGAGAACTCGCGGAGCGCCCCCGCGATCACGGGGGCCAGCCCGCTGCGCTCCGGCGGCAGGGCCTTCTCGACGCGTGCCGTGACGTCGACGTTGGTGTAGAGCGTGTTGACCAGGTAGACGGAAAGGGCGCTTCGGATGTCGTCGTTCGCGAGCAGCCGGCCGGACGCGTTGGTCCAGGCATCCGTGTCGAGCGCCTGCCGCTTGACCCAGACCGTGAGCGACGAGATCAGCAGGAGAAGGGTCGCGAGCACCACGAGCGCCCATACGGCTATCGCCCGGTTGCGGGAGATTGGACCGGCGCCGTCGGGGCGAGGCTTTGCCGCCGGGACCGCCGTGTCGGGCATCACCGGCATGCTCGGGGTCTCAGGGGTGACTCGTCATCACCCTCGCAGCCAATCATCCGGGTGATTCGGTCAGTCGGGTGATGACCGCTCACCCGCGGCGCGGCAACGCTTGCGGCGACGCAGCTGTCGACTCCGGAGGAGGTGAGGACTCGGTGCTCTTCCTCGTCGCGATCGTCCTCCTGCTCGTGCTGCCGGGGCCGTGGAACGTCGTCGGATTCACCGTCGCCCTGCTCCTCGCGCTCGGCGAGATCTACCTCTGGAACCGCACGGTCCGCGGGCGGAAGGTCGCGGTTGGAGCGGAGAGGATGATCGGCGCCGAAGGGCGCGTCCTCTCGCCGTGCCACCCGGAGGGCCAGGTCCAGGTCGGAGGGGAGATCTGGGAGGCACGCTGCGCCTCCGGCGCCGACCCGGGCGACCTCGTCCGAGTCGTCGGGCGGAAGGGGCTGACCCTGATCGTCGAGCGCAAGGGCTGACGCGGGCGCCGCCGCGGTTCGGACTTAGGCCTGGGCCGCGAGCTCGTCGGCCGCGGGTCGAAGCTCGCAGGCGACGCGTTCGCGGGCCTTGTAGATGCGCCACTTGACGGTCGCCAGCGTGATGTCGAGCGACTCGGCGATCTCCTCGTACCGGAGCCCGACGACGTCGCGCAGCAACAGCGGCAGGCGCAGATCGACGTCGAGCGCGCTGATCGCGTCCCAGAGGTCTTCGATCAGCGCGCGCTGCTCGGCGGGAGAGTCCACCACTCGCAGGCGAGGCGCGTCCTCGATGTCGCCGGCCGGCGGCCGGCGCTCGATGGCCCGAAGCTCGTCGAGCATTCGATTCTTCGCGACGCTGAACAGCCATGTCGTGAATCGCGACCGGAACGAGAAGCCCGGCAGGCTCTGGAAGACGCGGACGAAGATCTCCTGGGTGATGTCCTCCGCGAGGTGGTGGTTGCGGACACAGCGGAGGACGTAGTTGAAGACCGGAAGCTCGTACTGGCGCACGATCAGGGCGAAGGCCCGCTCGTCACCGCGCTGGGCCTTGCGGAGCACCGCCGGATCGGGTTGAGAGAGAGCCACGGTGCGATCGTGACCCACGGCTGTACGCGGTCGCCTGACGCATTTGGATCAACTTGACCGAAAGGTCGGATAAGGAAGAATGGACTCGTGTCTGGGCTGCGAGAGATGGACGCCGACGTCGAGGGCGCACTGGAGTCCGTGAGCGTCCCGAGTTACGTGATCGACGCGAACGGAATCATCCGCTGGGTCAACTCGGCCGGGAGACGCCTCGTCGGCGACGTGCGTGGCCGGCAGTTCACCTCGGTCGTCGCCCCCGAGGAGACGAGGCGCGCGCGAGAGCACTTCGCGCGAAATCTCGCCGGTACCGGGAAGGTGAATGACGCCGAGGTCGTGCTGATGGATGCGCACGGTTCGCGGGTCAGCGTCGATGTGAGCTCGGTGCAGCTCATGCGCGGAGACCGGGTCGTTGGCATGTTCGGCCAGATCGCGGACATCGAGGAGCACATCGACACGCCCCCGCCGCCACACCTGACGCCGCGCCAGGCAGAGGTTCTCCGCCTACTGACGCGCGGCCGTTCGACTAACCAGATCGCCGACGAGCTCCACCTGAGCGTCGAGACGGTACGGAATCACATCCGGCATCTCATGCAGGCACTCGGCGTCCACACGCGGCTCGAGGCGGTCGCCGTCGCCCGGCAGGAACATCTCGTTTCGGGCGACCAGTTGCACTAGGGCAGTGGCCCCACGGCTCAAGCTCGACATCTCGATGTCGCTCGACGGCTACGTGGCCGGGCCGAACCAGACGCTCGAGGAGCCCCTCGGCAAGGGCGGCCTCCAGCTGCACGAGTGGGTATTCCGGCTCGCGAGCTGGCGCGAGCGACACGGCCAATCGGGCGGCGAGCGCGGTGCCGACGACGAGGTCGTCGCCGATTCGCTCGCGTCGACCGGCGCGATCGTGATGGGACGTCGGATGTACAGCGGCGGCGCGGGGCCGTGGGAGGACGATCCCCAACCGGACGGCTGGTGGGGCGACGATCCTCCGTTCGACGTGCCGGTCTTCGTGCTCACGCATCACGCTCGCGAGCCGGCGGTCAAGAGCGACATGTCCTTCACGTTCGTCACCGACGGGATCGAGGCGGCGCTCCAGCAGGCAAAGGCGGCGGCGGGCGGCAGGGATGTCTCGCTGGCGGGCGGCGCGGAGGTAGTGCAGCAGTACCTGGCGGCAGGACTGCTCGACGAGCTGCAGCTTCACGTCGTGCCCGTACTGCTCGGCGGCGGCGTCCGCCTGTTCGGAGAGACGGGGCCCGGGCCGAAGCTCCAGCTCACGCAGACGATCTCTTCGCCCTTCGTCACGCACCTGCGCTACGCGGTCGCGCATTGAGCTGAAAGCCTGGTAGCGAGGGGCCGCCGCGGGCGGCCCTTTTGCTAGCCGGCGCCCGGCACGAACAAATGGATCGCGAGGGCGATCACCTGCATCGCGGCGATCGCGAAGCAGATCGACGTCACAAACGCCGTCGCCATCACGAAGGCATGGGTGTTCGGATCGAGTCTCATGGCCGCAGACCGAAGACCCAGTATGGGTCGCGCCCGCAGGCGCGTCGATCCCTGACGGGAGGGGTTCTGCCCTCTGCTACGTTCGGAGCGTGAGCGAGCCGGCCGCCGACGTCCACGAGATCGTCTGCCCGCACTGCAAGAAGCCGTTCGAGGGACGGCTCCTCTCCAGCGGCTCACGGCACGAGGGCTTCAAGTGCCCCCACTGCCGTCTGTTCGTGCCGTTCGACCGCACTGACGGCGACGAAGCTCCTCCCTCCTAGGCCCTCCTAGGCATCCCTCCTTCAAGGGATAGCCCCGGCGTGCCGATGGGCTCTCCGTGGCGATCGATTTCCCCGTCCCGCGGTCCGAAGAGCTGCGGCTGCCGTTCGGCTTCGAGCGGATCTCGGCCGTGCCCGCGAAGCTCGTTCTCGCCGGTCTGGTCAGCGTCAGCTTCGTCGTTCGCTTCGCTGTCGCTCTCGCTCACGCGACCCCGCTCTACTTCCCCGACGAGTACATCTACGGCGCCATCGCGCGCTCGCTGGCGGAGCACGGAAAGCCGCTCATTCGCGGCGGCTCCGCGCATTTCCCGGCGATGCTCGAGCCGCTCGCCGCGGCGCCGTTCTGGCTCTTCCACGACCCGCTGCTCGCCTACCGGCTGACGCAGGCCGAGAACGCGCTCGCGATGTCGCTGGCGGCCGTGCCGGTGTACCTGCTCACGCGCCGCCTCGGCCTCGGCACCGGTCTGGCGCTCGTCGCCGCGGCGCTCGCGGTCGCCTCGCCCGATCTCTTCTTCGTCTCGTTCGTGCTCGCCGATCCGCTCGCGTACCCGCTCGCGCTGACCGCGCTGTATGCGGCGGTCTGTGCGCTGTCGCGGCCGACGAAGTTCAACCAGGTCGCGTTCATCGGCCTGACCGTGCTGACGACGCTGACCCGGATCCAGTACGCGCTGCTGCCGCTCGTCTTCATCGCCGGGGCGCTTGCCGTCGAGCGCGGGTCGTTCCGCTCGGCGCTGGGGCGGTTCCGGCTGACCTGGGCGATCTTCTGCGCGCCGCTGCTGGGGCTCCTGGCGCTCGGCCCGAACCGGGTGCTCGGCTACTACAACGGCATCGTCGACCTGCACATCCGGCCGGCGGCGATCGTCCACTGGATCGCCACCGACTCGATGCTGCTCGTCTACTGCGCCGGCTGGGTGCTCGTGCCGGGTGCCCTCCTGGGCCTCGGCTACGGGCTTCGGCGGCCGCGCTCGCGCGAGGAGGGCGCCTTCGCGGGAGTCACCGTCGGCCTGCTGCTGATCCTCTTCGCGGAGACGTCGATGTACGCGTCGAACGGCTCCGCACGCTTCCAGGAACGGTACTTCATGGCCCTCCTGCCGCTCGTCCTCCCCTGGTTCGGGCTCTACCTGTCGCGTGGACGGCCCGCGAAGCTCGTGACGGCGCTCGTGGCCGTGATCCTGCTCGCGGTCTCCGCGCGCGTGCCGCTCGCGCCCTACAGCGTCGCGGACAACAAGCAGGACTCGCCGTTCCTGCTCGGGGTCTTCCGGCTCGAGCACGCGATCGGGGTCGCCAACGGCTCCCTTGTCGTCGCGATCGTCGCGGCCGCCCTCTCGGTCCTCGCGGTCGCAATCGCCTGGCGGGCCCGGTTCACGGTCATCGCTCTCGGCGTGTCTTTGCTTCTCGCCGCGGCTGCTTCCGCAGGCTCGATCTCGTTCGACCGCCATGTCTCGAAGTCCGTCCGCTACGCGTTCCTGCCTTCCGACGCGCGCTGGATCGACCACTCCGGCCTGCGGCACGTCCTGCTCGTCCAGACGCCCGGAACACCTCACGCGCGGGCGCACGAGCAGCTGTTCTGGAACCGGTCGCTCGACGACGTCGTCTTCCTCGACCAGGCCTCTCCGCTCGACGCGTTCGGCGCGCCGCGCGTGAGCGTCGCGGGCGACGGCCGTCTGGTCTCCGGCGGGCAGACGCTGCGCGCCCCGCTCGCGATCTCGAACTACGCCGTCCGTGCCCGCCTGCGCGGGGCCGAGCCGGTCGCCCGCGGCGCCGACTACGAGCTCTGGCGGCCGGTCGGAACGCCGCGCCTGGCCTTCTTCGTCGGCGGCCTCTACACGGACGGCTGGCTCTCCCAGGGCGGCCACGTGAAGCTCTGGCCCGAGCGCGACACCCGCGTCCGCGGGACGCTCCGGCTCAGGTTGTCGCTCCCGCAGGGAACCCAGCGGACGGTCCTCCAGCTCGCCGCGCCCGGCGTGAAGCGCGCCGTCGCGGTGCTGCCGAACAGCCACCGCACGGTCGTCCTCCCGGTCGAAGGCCGCGGCCCGTGGACGTTGCGGTTCCACACCAACCGCCCCGGCTACCTGGAAGACGGTCGCCCGGTCGCGGCGCAAGCCCAGCTGCCGGTCTTCAGCCCGGCCCGCTAGGGACGAGGCCGCTCCGGACCTCGCCCGACGTCGGACACCGTTACGGAAACGTCACGGACTTTCCCCAAACCCGCTCGGGAAGCGGGGCCGCAGCGCAGTCCGGCGGTGTCGGACACCGGGTCCGAAGTGTCGCGCACCTCGGACGAACCACGCACAGCCACGCCCCGGCCGGCCACGGCCGACAGGGCCGGCAGCGCGGGCGGTACCTAGACGCAGTCCTTGAGGCCCTGCGCCTCGGGCAGGGACTCGAGCTTCTTCAGCGTGTTGTTCTCGATCTGCCGGATCCGCTCGCGGGTGACGCCGAAGGCCCTGCCGACCTCCTCGAGCGTGCACGGCTGCTCGCCGGTGAGGCCAAAGCGAAGCTCGATCACCTTGCGCTCGCGGTCCGGCAGCGAGGCTAGGGCCAGCTCGATGTCCTCGCGCCGCAGCGACAACGATGCCTGCTCGTCGGGTGACTCGGCCTGATCGTCCTCGACGAAGTCGCCGAGCTCCGAGTCCTCCTCCTCCCCGATCGGCTTCTCGAGCGAGACGGGATGCTGGGCCATGCGCAGGATCTCGCGCACCTCCCCGGTCGTCATCTCGAGCTCCTCCGCGATCTCGTCGGGCCGCGGCTCGCGCCCCAGCCGCTGCACGAGCTGGCGCTCGATGTGGACGACCTTGTTCAGCTTCTCGACCATGTGAACCGGGATGCGGATCGTTCGCGCCTTGTCCGCAATCGCCCGCGTCACGGCCTGGCGGATCCACCAGGTCGCATAGGTCGAGAACTTGTAGCCCTTGCGGTAGTCGAACTTCTCCACCGCCCGGATCAGCCCCAGCGAGCCCTCCTGGATCAGGTCCAGGAACGACAGCCCGCGGCCGAGGTAGGACTTCGCGATCGAGACGACGAGGCGGAGGTTCGCCTCGATCATCTGCGTCTTCGCCGACATGTCGCCGCGCTCGATCCGCTTCGCCAGGTAGACCTCCTGGTCGGCGGTCAG
>JBKPOY010000059.1:0-13072 GCA_046733295.1 Actinomycetota bacterium
CAGCGGGCCCCGATCGGGGTTCTTCGTCTCGACCTTCGACTCGGTCCGGGGGTTGAGGTTGGCGTTGGCCATCTGGGCCAGGGCGATCCCCGACCCGGCCACGTGGTAGGTGTCGTAAAGGCGCTTCGCCTCGTCCTCGTCGAGGGCGTTCGTCCAGCCGTATTTGAACTGGTCGAAGGTGAGCGTGATGGCGCGGCCTCGATTCCGGGGGTTCACCAGGAGGGGTCCAACCACCTTGAGCACGGAGCGGGGCAGCGGCAGGACGCCGCGAAACACGCCCGGGTCGATGGCGACCGTGGCAGCCGAGAGCCCACGGCCGGCGAGCATCTGGGCGAGCAATCCGCCGGTCGAGTGCCCCATCACGGCGGGCTTCTTGTCGAGCTTGCCGATCACCTCGGCCGTGTGGTCCGCAACCTGCTTCAGCGTCTTCTTGGCGAGGACGTCCGGGTTCGCCCGCGCCTTTTCAACCGTCTCCGGATCGTCTGGCCAGTCCGGCGTCAGCGGCGCGTAACCCGCCTGCTTGAAGAAGTCCGCCCAGTTGGCCCAGCTGCTCGGCAGCAACCAGAGGCCGTGGATGAAGACGACCGGAGTGGTGCCGGAGGCGTTTGCCGCCTCGATCTCCCTGCTCTCCCGCTCCGAAATGGACGCCATGCCGAGAACTCCTCTCGGTCGCAGTGGACGGACATCCGACCCTAGCGAATCGACGACGAGCTCATCCACGAGGGTGGATTGCGGAGGAAGCCGTAGACGATCCGGGCAGCGGTTGGGTTGTCCGCCCTAGCTCGGCCATCACGCCCCAGAATCGGCGGCGCCCGTGTGCGCGAGGATTGCGTGTGCGATGGGCTCCCAGTCGGCTCGATCGACCCCGTGCCCGGCTCCCTCGAGTGTCACCAGTCTCGCTCCGGGGATCTCCTCGGCCAGCGCCCGTCCGTGCGCGAGTGGGAACATCGGATCGGCGGTTCCGTGAATCACAAGCGCTGGCACCGCGATCGACGAGATCGGCTCGGACGGGACGTCGCCCTCCGGGATCATGCTGTGGTTCTCAGAGGCGGAGATGTCACGCGCGCGCTCGACATCGCGGCCGACGAGCTGGCGCCAGGCCACCTCGTCGAAGGGACGCACGCCTCCCGCGAGCATGCGCTCGTAGGCGACCAGATAGTCGATCACCGACGCTCGATCCGACCAGTCCACATCAGTCGAGGCCAGGAAGTCGTTGAAGCGCTCTGTCGCCGAGGGAAGGCTGCGTTCCCCGGCAGTTGCAGGAGACGTGCTGATGAGGACGAGCGAGAGCACGCGGTCGGGAAACCCGAGCGCGAGCAGCTGCGCGAACGCCCCACCGGCCGAGACGCCGACCGCGTGTGCGGCCGCGATCCCATACGCATCGAGGACGCCGACGGCATCGGCCACCAGGTCGGCCCCGGTGTACTGGGGGCGTCCCGGTTCGTAGGTGACGGAGCGTCCGGTGTCGCGGTGGTCGTAGCGGATCACGAACCGGCCGCCCGCGGCAAGCAAGCGGCAAAAACCCTCCTCCCACCGGAGCATCGACCCACCGACGCCCATCACCAGCAGCACCGGCGGATCGCCCGGGACGCCGAACGGCTCCGTACAGAGCTCGACGCCATTCGCTTCGATCATCCGCTCGGCCAAGCGGCCTCCTCCTTCAACTGCGAAAGCGCCGTCTGAATGAGCTACACGTCATTAGGCGGTCCGAACCAGGTGGTTAGCGCGTCAGGGAGCCCCAGATGAGTTCGGTCTCCCACCCAGGCCACATACCCGTCGGGCCGAATCAACACGGCGGTGGGAGCAGTGACCGCCCCGAGCGCCGGAAGCTCCCATTTACCAGCGTATTTGGCGTCGACTAGCTGAACGCGGTCTGCCCATGGAGCGATGTCGAAGCCGCCGGGCTCGCCGAGGTTGAGCAGAACCGGCCGGGCTTCGTGCAGCAGGGTGAAGACCCGCAGCGGGCCGTCGGAGGTGACCAGGTCGAGATCGGGCATGCGGCGTCCGAGCAGCGGGTGCCCCTCACCGAGGTCGTAATGAATGTCCAGACCGGACATCATCGCGGCGAATCGTCGGCGAGGCTCGTCCATGCCGAGCAGCTCGGCCATGGTGTCGCGCAAGGCCTTCGTGCGATCGTCCGGGCGGCGAAGCGAAACTTGCGCCATCGTGTTGCGCAGCACGTGGGCAGCGACCGGGTGGCGCTCTGCGTGGTACGTGTCCAGCAGGCTGTGTGGCGACGTCCCCTTGACCACCTGGGCGAGCTTCCATCCCAGGTTCACCGCATCCTGCACGCCGGTGTTGAGGCCTTGTCCACCCACCGGGTTGTGCACGTGGGCTGCGTCGCCGGCCAGCAAGACCCGTCTGTCGCGGTAGGACGCGGCCTGCCGCGTCATGTCGGTGAACCTGGAGATCCAGGTGGGACTGTGAACCCCGTAGTCGGTCCCGTAGACCGCGATGAGCGCCTCGCTGAGATCGCGCAGGGTGGGTTCGGTCATGGGTCCGACGTGCTGCTCGGTCACCATGACCCGCACCGGGCCCCGGTCCATGTAGACGACCTCGCCGTCGCGGATCTCGTACTCCAACCTGCCGAAGGAATGGATGCCGATGTCGTCGGTGTGGATCCCCCACTCCGGCTCCTCGGCCAGCTCGACCTCGGCGATCAAAGAGCTCGTTGTCGGATCCCACCCGGGGAACTCGATGCCGGCTGCTTTACGGATCAGGCTGCGTCCTCCGTCGCACCCGACGACATATTCGGCCCGTAGCGACCGGTTTCCGGACAGCTCGACCTCGATGCCGGTGTCGTCCTGCGCGATACCGGTCACTTCACGCCGGCGATAGATCGGCACCGCCAACTCACCGACCCACCCGGCCAGGATGCGCTCGATGTGGTTCTGCCACAGCCCCAGCCCGTAGTTGTGCCGGGTGGGAAAGTCGCTGATGTCCAAGGTGGTCCCGGCGAACGCCGCGACCTGCGCCTTCTGCCCCTCCGCGAGGAACCGATCGGCGATTCCACGCTGGTCGAGCACCTCGATGGTGCGTGAGTGCAGACCGCCCGCGCGCGAGCCGGGGAGGTCCTGGCTGGCCCGCCGCTCGACAACGGCAACGTCGACCTCCGCCAACGCCAACTCCCCCGCCAGCATCAGCCCCGTCGGACCACCTCCGGCGATCACCACTGCATGCTCGGTCATCGCCACTCTGCGGCAGGCGTCACGCCGGGCGCGACCACGGCATCAGGCCCGAAGGACCCGCACCGCGATCGGCGCTTCCCGGCCTTTCAGCGAGAGCTCGCGCCGGTCGAGGTCGCCGAGATCGGAGCCCGAAGCCGTGTGGGCCGCCTCGCTGATCAGCGCCTCACCCGCGTCCGCGAGCGACGCCAGCCTCGCCGTGACGTTGACGGCCTCGCCGAGTGCGGTGAAATCGGCGACGGTCGAGTCGGAGCCGACGGAGCCGACGTACGCGATGCCGGTGTGGACGCCGGCACCGACCGGAACGAGGTCGGCCGTTGCGCGCACCAGGTCACCCGCGGCCTCGACCGCCTTTCGTGCGTGGTCAGGGCCGACGGCGGGCACATAGAGCGCGACGACCTCGTCGCCGACGAGCTTGTCGACGAGCCCATCGCTGTCGATCACGACACGGTTCGCGCGGTCGAAGAACCGGTTCATCAGCCTGCTGAACTCCGTCGGCCGCATCTGCTCCGCGAGCGTCGTCGACCCGCGCACGTCGGCGAACAGCATCGAGATCTCGACCTCGGCGCCACCGGGATGGGTCCGCACGAACGTCTCGCACACGTCGCAGTAGTTCGGGTTCTTCGCGGATGGACGGCGCTTGAGGACGAAGCGGACCACGGGTGCCGCCGGTCCGCCGAACGGCACCAGGCACGTCTTGCAGCGCGGCGCGCCGGGGATGCGCCGATGTCGCCGGCGCTCGCGTCGCATGACGCCCGCGTCGCCGGTAACGATCGCGCGCCAGAACTCCTCGTTGTCGGTCACGCGGGCGATCGTAGAACGATCGGGACGACGCTGTGCGGCCGCGGGGTCTGGCCGGTCGCGCACTAGGCTGGTTTCATCGAGAACGTTGTCTACGACCGAATCGGCGGCGCGTATGCCGAGACACGTCGCCCCGATCCCAGGATCGCGCGGGTGATTCGGGCGGCGCTCGGCGACGCCACTTCCGTCGTGAACATCGGCGCCGGCTCGGGCTCCTACGAACCGACCGATCTCCCGGTCGTCCCGGTCGAGCCGTCCGAGCTCATGATCCGGCAACGGCCTCCGTCGCTCCCGCCAGCAGTCCGCGGCGTAGCTGAGGCGCTACCGCTTCCGGACAAGAGCATCGACTCGGCTCTCGCCGTCCTGACCGCCCATCACTGGGCGGATCGTCCAGCAGCATTCGCCGAGATCCGCCGAGTCGCGCGGAGGCGAGCCGTCTCTTTCACGCACGACCCCGATGCGACCTTCGGTTGGCTCGACGACTACTTCCCCGGCCTGGCCGGCGAGACAACCTCCCGCTATCCGCAGCTGGTCGAGTTCGAGGTGTTGGGCCGCGTCACGATCGAACCCGTGCCGGTGCCCGCCGATTGCACGGACGGCTTCACCGCCGCCTACTGGCGCCGACCGAACGCCTATCTCGACGAAGCCATACGGGCGAACATGTCGACCTTCGCCCTGCTCGACGCTCGGGTCTTGGCCGACGGTGTCGCTCGCCTCGCGCGCGATCTCACCGACCGCTCCTGGCACAGGCGCTACGCCGCACTGTTGACCCTGCCCGAACTCGATGTCGGCTACCGCCTCGTCGTCGCCGAACTCGGCCACGCGCCCCGATCGTCAGCGACGCGGCGCCTCTAGTCGCGGCTGCCCGGTAGGGTCGGATGGTCGGTGGGATAGACACCGACCGCGAATCCATAGACGGTGTCGCCCGACCGCGGAAGCCGGTCGAACTCCGCCACCAGCCCCGCCATCCGCTCCCAGAACTCCGACGCCTGCGCCTCCGAGATGCGGGCGCGGCGGATGAAGCCCCACAGCTTCCCGTCCCGGTACGCCGTGGCGGACTCCCGAGCGGCGACCTCGAAGTCGTTGAAGTCCCGAGGCAGGTCATCGCCGTCCGGGCTCCGCTCGACCCCGACGTAGAACATCCGTGCCGTGCGGCCGTAGAACCGCTCGTCGATCGCACGCACCCGCCGGGTCCTCACCACCCGCAGCAGGCCGGCGTCGGTGAGCACCTTGACGTGGTGGGCGACGGTGCTTTTCGGCCGCTGGAGCGCGACCGCCAGCTCGGTCACCGTCGCCGCCCGTTCGTGGAGCAGCCCCAGGATCGCGGTGCGGACGGGATGGCCGATGGCCTTGACTTGCGACGGCCTGGTGAGCGCGATGCGGTCGGCGAGGTCGTAGTCCGGGGGAGACGGGTTGCCAGACATCCCCGAATAGACTAGCATTGCCGAATGTTCCAACTTAATGGATCAATACTCAGGAAGGAGCGGAGATGGCCCAGGTTGTGCTGTACCACCACGTCCAGGGGCTGACCGAGGGAGTGCGGGCGTTCGGCGACGAGTTGCGGCAGGCGGGGCATACCGTCCACACGCCCGACCTGTTCGACGGGCGCACGTTCGACACGATCGAGGAGGGCATGGCGTTCGCCCGCGAAGCGGGATTCGGCGACCTGGCTGAGCGCGGCGTGGCCGCCGCCGAGGTCATCCCTCCCGAGGCCGTCTACGCCGGTTTTTCTTTCGGAGTCTCAGTCGCCCAGCAGCTGGCCCAGACCCGGCCGGGCGCCCGCGGGGCCCTGCTCATGTACTCGTGCCTCCCCGTCTCGGAGTTCGGCGACGCGTGGCCCGCCGGCGTGCCGGTGCAGGTGCATGGCAAGGAGGGCGACCCGTTCTTCGCCGAGGACCTCGAGGCCGCCCACGCCCTCGTCGACTCGACCGACCGAGCCGAGCTGTTCCTCTACCCGGGCGACGAGCACCTCTTCGCCGACTCCTCGCTCCCGGCGTACGACGCCGCCGCTGCGGCGCTGCTCACCGAGCGCGTGCTGGCGTTCCTCGACACCGTCCCGGGCGACGAGGAAGAGTGACGATTGCTCTGGAAAAGCCCCGCTCACGGGGACAGGTGACCTAGCGGGACGATTCGTTCAGGCTAACGGCAGCTCGAATGAGGGTCTCGAAAGCCTTCTCATCGATTTCGTCGCCCTCGTGGAAGTCGATTGCGCGCCGGGTGTTGCCTTCGAGGCTTGCGTTGAACAGGCCCGAGGGGTCCTTCAGCGAGGCCCCCTTGAAGAACGTGAGTTTCACGACGCTCTTGTACGTCTCGCCGGTGCAGATCGGACCTTGGTGAGACCACACCGGAACCCCTGGATGAGAAGGCTTTCTCCACTTCCACTCCTCGACCACTTCAGGGTCGGCCTGTTTGATTAGCGAGCGAACCCTGGAGAGGGTCTCGCCCCGCCAGTCGCCCAGTTCTTTGATCCTTGCGTCTATCTGCTGAGCCGGAGACTCAGCCTCCTGCGCGGAGCTCTTCTTCATGTCGTCGCCGTACGGCTCCTTTGTTTGTCGTCGAATTTTAGGCCACCAGCGATAGGCACGCGCCCGCATCCCGTGAGACACTCGAGGCCGGCGAATCGTGGGTGCGATCCCAGATGCAGCAGAGCTGGACAGCCGCGAGATCGGTGACCTCGCTACCTCGTTCGGCGGGCCCCTGATCCGCCCGAGCGATGAGACCTACGACGAGCAGCGCCGGATCTGGAACGCCTCGATCGACCGTCGCCCGGCACTTATCGCGCGCTGCGCCGGTGTTGCCGACGTGATTCGTGCGGTTCGGTTCGCCCGGGAGCACAAGCAGCTCGTCGCGGTGCGAAGCGGACGCCACAGCTACCCGGGGCTCGGCGTGTGCGACGGCGGCATGGTCATCGATCTCGGACAGATGAAGGGCATTCGTGTGAATCCGGAAGCCGGCACCGCTCGCGCCCAGGCGGGTGTCCTCCTAGGAGAGCTCGACCGCGAGACGCAGGCCTTCGGGCTTGCCGTCCCGGCCGGGATCGTCACTCACACGGGGCTCGCGGGCCTGACGCTGGGCGGCGGAATCGGGTGGCTCGAACGTAAGTACGGCCTGACAATCGACCAACTCCGAAGCGTCGACGTGGTCACGGCCGAGGGTGAGTTCGTCACCGCCGGCGAGGACGACAATGCCGACCTCTTCTGGGGCGTGCGAGGTGGAGGCGGGAACTTCGGGATCGTCACGGACTTCGAGTTCCGTCTCAACCCGGTCGGCCCGACAGTCCTTGCAGGCCCGGTCATGTGGGCGATGGAGGACTCCCCGCGAGTCCTTCGCTTCTACCGGGAGTGGGTCAAGGAGGCGCCGGACGAACTGACGACGATCGTCACCCATCGGCGCGTACCGCCCGTCCCCGCGATGCCGGAGGAGCTCCACGGCAGGCACGTGGTCGTCGTCGGCACCTGCTACGCGGGGCCGGTCGACGAAGGCGAGAGGGTCGTCCAACCGCTGCGGGAATTCGGGTCGCCGCTCCTAGACGGCTGTGCGCCGATGCTCTTCACCAGACACCAAGGGATGCTCGACCCCAGCTTTCCTCACGGCTGGTGGTACTACATCCGCTCGTGCAATCTCGTCGAGCTCACGGATGAGGTGATCGACATCCTGGTCGATCACGGTCATCGGATCGTGTCTCCGCTGACGGTGTTCTCGATCTACCACCTCGGCGGCGCCGTGGCGCGAGTGGGCGAGGACGCGACCGCATTCGGCGGGCGCGACGCGGGCCACACCGTGAACGTGATCGGCATAACGCGGACGCGCGACGGATTCGAGGAGGAGCGCGAATGGGCACGCGGACTGTGGACCGCGCTCGAGCCCCACCATCAGAACGTCTACGTCAACTTCCTCATGGAGGAGGGAGAGGACCGGATTCGCGAGGCCTACGGAGCGAGCAAGTACGACCGGCTGAAAGCCCTCAAGCGGAAGTACGACCCGGACAACTTCTTCCGGCTCAACCAGAACATCCGCCCTGCCTAGCGGGCGACGCCGCTGCGTGAGCTGAGCTGCCAAGAGTTGTGCTGAACCGTCCGGAGGAGGTGTTTCGCAATGGCTGAGAGGAAGACTGCAAAGAAAGGCAAGGCGTCCAAAGGATTCACGGCCGAGGAGCGAGCCGCGATGAAGGAGCGCGCCCAGGAGCTGAAGGCAGAAGCGCGCCGCGGCCAGCGCGCGGACAAGGCGGACGGGGAAAGCGCCGTGCTCGCGAAGATCGCCGAGATGCCGGGGCCGGATCGCGCCATCGCCAAGCGGCTCCATGCGATCGTCAAGGCGAGCGCGCCGGCCCTCTCGCCGAAGACCTGGTACGGGATGCCCGCGTACGCCAAGGACGGGAAGGTCGTCTGCTTCTTTCAAAGCGCCCAGAGGTTCAACTCGAGGTACGCGACGTTCGGCTTCAGCGACGCGGCGAACCTCGACAAAGGCGCCATGTGGCCGACCTCCTTTGCGCTGAAGAAGTTGACCGCCGCCGAAGAGGCAAAGATCGGCGCACTCGTGAAGAAAGCGGTGAGCTGAGGACTCTGCAAAGCGCCTCGTCGAGACCCATCTCGCTCCCGCGAGTGACACTTTAGATCGCTACCCGGTTCGATCCCGCAAACGCCCGCCTTCACCCCGGGGCAACGCACCTCGGCCTGCGTAGAGGTTGGGAGGTGCCTGATCATAAGGACGCGCACGCGCTCGACGCTCAGGTTTCGCCTCCCGCTCAAGGCCGGCGAAGATGTCACGCGACCCTAGACGAGGCATCCGCGTGAACGCCGATCGTGTCTGCGGATTCGTACGGATCTTCACGCGGCCGTGCTCCCGCGGCGCGCCAGCGCGCCGCGGGATCCTGATGCCACACCGTCCTCCGGCATGGAGGCCCGCTTAGCGGACCCCGTAGGTGCTCGTGGTTAGACGCGGCGACGCGGAAAGGGCAGCCGTCGGTGACCTCGGCTGCGGCCCTAAGGATGAGGAGGGCCCGATAACGGGCCCTCCTTACCCTCAGTCCGGATACTCGTCCTTCCGCCAGGCGCGGGGCTCGGCCGGTGGGCCTTTCGGCACTCGGTCGAGCAGGAAGCTGTAGTACGGCGCGACGAACGGGTCGGGGGCCGCCACCGTGTAGGTGTGGTACACGGTCCCGTTCTCGCGCGCGAAGGCGATCCAGCTCGGGTTCTCCCGCAGCCCGTCCTTCAGCTCAGCCCCGACCTGCCCTGACCACTCCTCGAGCCAGTCGGGCGGGTTGTCGACCATCTCCTTGACCTCGGGAGTCTCCAGCGACTGCTCCTCGGTCATCGCAAGGCCGAAGTCGAAGGCGAAGTCGGTGTTGTAGGTGGAGACGTAGGGGAACTGCCAGCCCATCCGCCGCTTGTATTCGGTCAGCCGCTCGATCGGTGCCCGCGAGAAGCAGAGCAGCGTCACGTCGCGGTGGTTCAGGTGGACGAGCGAGCCGTCGAGCCCGTCCCCCAGGTTCGTGCAGCCCGGGCAGGCGCCCCGCGTGTAGTCGGGGCCGAACATGATGTTGTAGGCGAGGAGCTGCGAGCGCCCGTCGAAGAGCTCGGCGAGCGTCTTCTTGCCGTCCTCGGCGTCGAACTCGTAGTCCTTCTCGACCGGGACCCAGGGGAGATCGAGTCGCTTCTTCTTGATCTCCTCGTTTTGCTGCGCCTGCTCCGCCTCGAGCTTGGCGAGCTCGTCCCGGGCCGCCTGCCATTCCTCGCGGGTTCCGATCTTGTGCTCAGGCATGTCCTCTCCCTCCTCGTCGACTTAGCGCCCCGCGCGAGCCGATCCGTCTTCGGATCGGACGCTACCGGGATCATGAAATGAGACCGGCGGCAGGCCGGAAACTCATCGGAACCGTCCGGGGAACACCCTGGACTTCGCTTGCCGCCTCACGGCGATGAGTTTTCGCCCTTCAGCACGTCCTAGAGGTATGACTAGGGAAAGGAGGCCAGGATGACGGAGCACCTCATTGCTCGGAGTCGAACGACGATCTTGCTCGTCGCCGGCGCGGTCGCCGCGTGGGCGGTCACGGTCGATCGGATGCGCGGGATGGACACAGGCCCCGGCACCGACCTCGGCGGGCTCGGGTGGTACCTCGGAATCTGGGTCACGATGACCGCCGCGATGATGCTGCCTTCGGCGGTGCCGGCAGCGCGACACGTCGCGCGACTCGCCCGCCGCGTGCCGACGCTCCTCTTCACGGCCGGGTACCTCGCGGTCTGGACGGGCTACGGCCTGCTGGCCTACGGCGTCTTTCGGCTCGTGACCTCATTCGACATGAACTGGCTCGCATGGGACCGGGGCGGCCCGTACGCCGCGGGCGGCGTGATCGTCGCCGCAGGGCTCTACGAGCTGACGCCGTGGAAGCGGCGGAGCCTTCGCCGCTGCCGGAGCGCTCCGCACGGCGGGAACGCGTTCCGGAGCGGTCTCGCGCACGGCCTCGACTGCCTGGGCTGTTCCGGAGCCCTGATGGCGGTCCTGTTCGTGCTGGGTGCGATGAGCCTCTTCTGGATGGCGGTCGTCGCCGTCGCGATCTTCGCGGAGAAGGTCCTGCCGCGCGGCCCGCGGCTCGCGCCCGTCTTCGCGGTCGTCCTGGTCGCCCTCGGACTCTGGGTCGCCGTGTCGCCGGCGAGCGTTCCCCAACTGACCGAGCCGAGCGGGCCGTCCTCGATGGAGATGGGACAGTGAGCAGGGTCGTCGGGACACGCGAGGAGTGGCTGGCCGCCCGCACCGCGCTGCTGGCGGAGGAGAAGGAGCTCACCCGCCGCAGCGACGAGCTCGCCCGGAAACGGCAGGCGCTGCCGTGGGTCTCGGTGGAGGAGGACTACAGCTTCGAAACGGTTGAGGGGACGAAGACCCTGGCCGGACTCTTCGACGGGCGCTCGCAGCTGATCGTCTACCACTTCATGTTCGGCCCGACGGTCGAAGGCTGGCCCGATGCGGGCTGTCCGGGCTGCTCATACACGGCGGACAGCCTCGACGGCGCCGTCGTCCATCTACCGCCGCGGGGTGTGACGTTCGTCGCCGTCTCGCGGGCGCCGCTCGAGAACCTGCAGGCCTACAGGCGCCGGATGGGCTGGAGCTTTCCCTGGGTCTCGGCCGCCGGAAGCGACTTCAACCTCGACTTCTCCGTGTTCACCGAGGAGGGGCGCAGGACGGGCGCCGGCTTCAACTTCGGGACTCCGAAGCACGCCGGGGAGATCGATGTCAGGCGTGACGAGCTACACGGCCTGAGCGCCTTCGCGCTCGATGACGGGGTCGTCTACCACACCTACTCGTGCTACGACCGCGGCACCGATGTCCTGAACGCGACCTGGCAGCTGCTCGACCGCACGCCGAACGGGCGCGGCGACGACCCCGAGGGCTGGCCGCGCCGACACGACGAATACGAATGATTGAGAGGACGCCATGAACCTTCCCCCGGTCGTCTCCGAGACGGAATGGCAGGCAGCGCGGGACGCGCTCCTTGCCGAGGAAAAGGAAGCCACGCAGGCGCGTGACGCGCTCGCGGCCAAGCGTCGCAGGCTGCCGATGGTCCGGATCGACAAGGACTACGTCTTCGACGGGCCCCACGCCAAGGCGAGCCTGGGCGACCTCTTCGAGGGGCGCACGCAGCTGCTCCTCTACCACTTCATGTTCGGGCCGAACCAGGACGCGGGCTGCGACGGCTGCTCGATGGTCGTCGACCAGATCGGCCACCTCGCCCACCTGCACGCCCGGGATACGTCCTTTGCGCTCGTGTCCCGCGCCCCGATCACGAAGATCGAGGCGTACCGAAAGCGGATGGGCTGGACGGTCCCCTGGTACTCGTCGTTCGAGAACGACTTCAACGTCGACTTCGGCGTCGGTCCGGAGACGCCGCAGGCAGGCGAATACCAGGACGGCGAGTCGTTCGGGCTCAGCGTTTTCCTGCGCGACGGCCGAAGCGTCTTTCGCACCTACTTCACATCGCAGCGGGGCGTCGAGGCGCTCGGCAGCGTGTGGACGTTCCTCGACCTGACGCCGCTCGGCCGCCAGGAGGAGTGGGAGGACTCACCGGCCGGGTACCCGCAGACCAAGCCGTACGAGTGGTGGCGTCGCCACGACGAATACGAGACCAAATAGGGGGCGCGCCGATGCGCACCCCCGCCCCAATCGGCCGTCAGCAGTGGGTCGAGCCGCTACCGAACGGCAACGCGTGCTGCGCGCAACCGCCGAGGCTGCTGTTGACTTCGACGTTGTTGATCGGCTGACCGTCGAGGACGAAGCGACCGACGTACCGATCGCCCTTCTGCTCGAGCTGGCCGAGCTCGACGCCGGCCGCGGACGCCGTGAGCACCGCACCGGGCTCGTCGCTCGTCGCGACAACCGTGAGCTTCGTGAAGTTGCGGTTGACGTCGGCGCGGGTGATCTCCACGAGGTCGTAGCCGGCGACCGGGATGATCGGCAGCACTTGCTGCACGGACATGTCGTTCGCGAAGGCGGTGACGAACAGGTTCAGCTCGCGCGGGAATCCGGTGACACTCGTGTGCACCGTGAACGTGGCGCACTGATCGGGCGGCGCGATCACGACGCTCGTCGGCTCGACCGTGCCGGCGAACGAGTTGTCTGTGAAGAGCAGAACCTCGGTCGGCGCGTCGGGCACGCGATCGAGGCAGACCGTTCCGGTTGCAGAGTCGCCCTGGACGATCTTGCTCGGGAGCGTGATCGTCTCGGGAACGGCCGGACCGACCGGCGCGGCTGCAGCGGCCGCGGGAACGAGCAGCGCTGCGAAGACGAGCAGCGCCGCAAACCAGCGTGACGGCATCGATGGACCTCCTTTAGACCCTCGGACCGTCCCTATACGGACGCGCCCTCCGGGCGGTTTTCCGCGCTGCCTAGATCCCGTCGAGAGCGATCGAGATCGCGAATCCGGCCACGACGAGAGGGCCCGTCAGCACTCCCTCGACCTCGTAGGCCTCGGGCAGCAGTGTGTCGGCGAGCATGGCCAGGAGGGCGCCGGCGGCGAAGGCTTGGACGAGCGCGCCGGTGCGACCGCTTTCCGGATCGAGAAGGACGTAGCCTGCGGCGGCGGAGATGGCCGAGACGGC